>NZ_QQXK01000016.1 GCF_003575975.1 Galactobacter valiniphilus
AGGACACGAGGACCTCCGTGGATCGAGTGAGTGTGGTAACCCACATCGATACCGGAGGTCCTCACCTCATCCCGTCACGCCACGCTGACCACAACCACCGTGGGAAGAACACCTAGGCGCGCGGCGTCGCCCCGGCACGACACAATGGAGCCATGAACCCCCTGCTGTCCCGGCTGAGCCTGACACACCTGACGCGCGACTTCGGCCCGCCCACGGTGCAACGCGCCCGCGGCCTGGAACGCGGGGTACGCATCACCGAACGCGCCGTCAGCGAGGGGCGCTATGTGGCCATGGGCACCGTGGAGGGGACGCACCGCTACCAGACCATGCTGGTCCTGACCGAGCACGCGAGCGGCGCGAAGGTCGCCGGAACCTGTTCCTGCCCCGTAGCGCATCAATGCAAGCACGCGGTGGCCATGTGCCTTGTGCTTATGACTGAGCAGGGCCCCGCCGTCATCGCGACGCGGCGCCCCGACCTCTGGGTCGATCCGCTCGAGGAGATGCTGCGCGAGTTTGCCTCGCTGGCGCCGGGCCACCGACGCAAGGCGCAACAGGCGCCAGCCCGCATGGGGCTGCGCTTCGAGCTGGACCCCACGCCCTCGCGCTACGGCGGGTCCTTGGCGCTGACCCTGCGCCCGATGCGCATCGGCAAGACGGGCCGCTGGGTCAAGGCCGGCGCGGCCTGGTCCGACGTCAACGCCTACGGCTCCGGTGTGCTCGACGACGCGCAGAAGGCGGCGCTCGAAACGGTGGTCGTGGCGCTGGATGGGCCGGGCGCGGCCGGGCAGGAACGCGCCATCGAGGGCGCGACGCCGCGGATCTGGGCCGCGCTTGAACGCGCGGCCGAGGCGGGGGTCGAGTTCCTCGCCGATGAGGGCCTGGTGTCGGTGGAGCTGGCGACCGGCCGCGCCTCGGTGGTGCTGACGGTGGACGACGCGGCCCCGCGCGCCGACGCGGCGGGCGACGGCGCGGCGGGCGACGGCGTGGCGCGGTTGCCGCTGGCACCGGCCGGCGGTGACGCGTACGCCGGCGACAGCGGGGCCGCCGACGGCACGGCGGGACCGAGCGAAACCGGCGCGTCGGTTGCGCTCGGCGTGGAGCTGGACGGTGCGGTGTTCTCCGGCCGCGAGCTCATCCCGGTGGGCCGCCGCGCCCACGGCGCCCTGCTCCTCACCCCGGCCTTCCCCTCCGTGGAGCCGGGCGCCTCCGCCGCCTATCGCGGCACGCTCGTGCGCTTCGAGCGACCGCTCTCCGATCGACTCAGTTACATGCTCCGCACGGCACGGACGGTTCCCGTCCCGGCCGAGGGCCGCGAGAAGCTCGTGGGGGAGCTGCTGCCGAAGCTGGCCCAGCACGTTCCCGTGGTGGCCGAGGATCCTGCCTGGCGCGCCCACATCCCCGAGCCTCCAGCGCTCGTGGCGGTGGTGCGTTGGAGCGGGCTGGAGCCAGCGGAGCTCGGCTTCGGCTTCGAGTACGCGACGCCGAACGGCCCCACCGTGGTGCCGCTCGGCCCGGCGCTCCCCGGTGCGCCCGGCCCGCAGCGGGCGCCGCAGGACGAGGCCGCGGCGCTCGAGGCGTTCGCGGCCGGGCCCCAGGCCCGCGCCCTCCTGGAGCTTGACCGCCAGGGCAAGCCACGCGCCGTCGTGCATTCCTTTGCCGGTCCCCGACTGATCCAGCTGCAGGGCCGGCTCCTGCCGGAGCTGCGCGAGCAGCTCGCGGTGCGGGAGACCGGTCCCGCGCCGGAGTTGCGGGAGCTCGCCGGTGACCCGGAGATCTCCTTCGAGCTCGCGGCCGAGGCGCCCGGCGGCGTCGACTGGCTGGACCTCGCCGTCACGATCCTCGTGGACGGCGAGGGCGTGCCACTCGCCGAGGTGATCGGCGCCTTCACGGCGGGGGAGGAGCACGTGCTGCTCCCGTCCGGCGGCTACGTGAGCGCGCAGCACCCGGCGCTCGAGCGCCTGGCACGCATGGTCCAGGCGGCGCGCGAGCTGCGCCGCGGGCAACGCGACCCCAACGCGGTGCGCGTGAGCGCGGGCGATGTGGCGCTCTGGGACGACGTCGACGAGCTGGGCCTCGTGAACCCGGGTGCCGAGCGCTGGCTCCAGGCGGCGCGCGCCCTGCGCCCGGGCGGCGAGCTGCCGCGCGTGGAGCCGGTCGGCGTGGTCACCGAGCTGCGTGACTATCAGCGCGAGGGCCTTGACTGGCTGCACTTCCTGCACGCGAACGGTCTCGGCGGCATCCTGGCCGACGATATGGGCCTCGGCAAGACGCTGCAGGTGCTCTCGCTCGTCTCCTCGGCGCGGGCGGGCGGCTCCGGGCCGTTCCTCGTGGTGGCGCCGACCTCCGTGGTGGGCGCGTGGAAGCGGCAGGCGGCGCAACACGCGCCGGGCCTGACGGTGCGCACCATCCAGGCCACGCGGAAGCGCCGCGGGAGCACGCTGGCCCAGGTACTCGAGGGCGCCGACGTGCTCGTGACGAGCTATACGCTGCTGCGCTCCGAGGCTGAGGAGTACGCGGAGCTGGGCCTCGGCGGGCTCATCTTGGACGAGGCGCAGGCCATCAAGAACGCAGCGAGCAAGACGTTCCAGGCCGTGCGTGGCTTGGCCGCGCCGTTCGCCCTGGCAGTCACGGGCACGCCCGTGGAGAACCGGATCGGCGAGCTCTGGCCGCTCCTGGCCGTGGTGGCGCCGGGGCTCTATCCCACGCAGGAGTCGTTCGCGCGGCTCGTCGTCACGCCCGTGGAGCGCCATCAGGACGAGGCGGCCATGGAGCGGCTGCGCTCCCGTGTGCGCCCGTTCCTGCTGCGCCGCACCAAGGCGCTGGTCGCCTCCGCCCTACCGCCCAAGCAGGAGGAGATCCTGCCGGTGACGCTCGGCAAGGCGCACCGGCACTTTTACGACGCGCTGCTCCAGCGCGAGCGGCAGGAGGTACTGGGCCTCGTCGAGGACCTGGACTCCAACCGCGTGGCGGTGTTTGCTGCACTCACGCGCCTGCGGCTGGCCTCGCTGCACGCCGGGCTCGTGGATCCGGAGCAGGAGGACGTCGAGTCGGCCAAGCTCGAGGAGCTCATCCCGCGGCTCACGCAGCTGGCGCAGGAGGGGCACCGGGCGCTCGTCTTCAGCCAGTTCACCTCGTTCCTGGGTCGCATTCGCACGGCGGTGGAGGCCGCCGGACTCGAGGCTGTGTACCTGGATGGGTCCACGCGCGACCGCGCCGCCGTCCTCGAGTCCTTCACCGAGGGCAAGGCTCCGGTGTTCCTCATCTCGCTCAAGGCCGGCGGCGTGGGCCTGACGCTCACCGAGGCCGACTACGTCTTCATCATGGACCCGTGGTGGAACCCGGCCGTCGAGGCGCAGGCCGTGGACCGCGCGCACCGCATCGGCCAGGAGCGGCCGGTCATGGTCTACCGGCTCGTGGCGCAGGAGACCATCGAGGAGAAGGTCATGGCGCTCAAGGAGGCCAAGGCCGAGCTCTTCGACGCCGTCATGGGTGCCGCGCAGGCCTCGCCCACGGCGCTCGGCGCGGCGGAGCTGCGCGAGCTGTTCGGGTAGGCGCCGGGGCCGCGCCCCTCTGTGCATCCGGAAAACGACGGGGCATCGTCGAAACGACGATGCCCCGTCGTTTTCCGGATCTTTTATGGGGCTCACGGGCGCGGTGCACGACGGCGAGGGGCCGGGTTCCGCTCCAGGGCTGGGGTGGGTCAGTGGGCGGCTGGGGTGCCGGGCCCTCCCGGGGCGCCCGCCGCGCCAGCTCGCTCTGCGTACGCGCCGAGCAGGGAAGCCGCCCGGGCGGCGTCATCCACGGTGACGGTCAGGCTGCCGCCGTTCTTTTTGGTGACGACGAGCGCTTCGCCGCTCTTCATAATGACGCCCCACCCCGAGCCGGGGAAGTAGCGCCAGCCCCAGCCACCGAACTGGCCGACGGCGCTCACGGGGAGGACCTCAGCCTTCTCGACCTGCTCCGCCGCGACGCTCATGCGCGGCAGGCCGATCGTGCCGCGGACGGTGAGCCCGGAAGCATCGACGCGCACTCGGGCGGAGGACGTCGTCAGGCCGATCGCGAGGAGGAGCGCCGCGAGGCCCGCAGCGGTCCACCAGAACCTCGGATCCTCGAGAGGCCGCGGCTCGGTCGTGGTCGAACCGAGGAACACGATGCCAACGGTGATCAGGACGACCCCCGCCAGGATCGCCCACATGCCGCGGCTCATCGCGACGGTGCGCTCCCACGTGGCTGGTGCGCCGTCGGACAGGATCGCCGGGATCGGCTCGACGGCTGGCCGGTCTCCGGCCACGTCCCACGTGACGCGGTACGCCCACCAGGCCGCGAGCCCACCCAGCGCCGCTCCGCCGAGCATGCCGATGAGAAGGCGCGGGCCCAGCTCCTGGCCGTCGGCATCCATGCCGACGCCGGTGGTGCCAAGGCATCCGGCGAGGAAGACCGCCGACCACACCGTGATCGCCGCGAGGAAACGGAGCTTCTGGCCGGCGCCCGTGCCGCTGGCCTGGCCCAAGCCGCTCAGGCCCAGTCCGCCGACCAAAACCACGGTGCCGACGCCGATCCCGGCCGTGAGCGCGGGGGCGGTCCAGGCCGGACCCCAGCCGTCCACCACGCCGTTCGGGCCCCAGTGCGTGGGCACCGTTGCGCCGAGGTCCGGGATGAGCAGCAGCTGCGTGGCCGCCACGATGAGCAGAAGGGCGACCGGCGCCACGAGCGCGACGAGCACGTAGCGGCGGCGGGCGACGCCGCGCGGGGCGGTGCGTGCCGGGGAGGGAGTTCTTGCGTTCACGATGCTCCTGGGTGGGGGGTCTCTTCATCCTGCCTGGGCCGGTGAAAACGTCAAGCCTCCGGCGCCCGGCGCCCGGGCTCCAGCCGCCGCGGCGCGGCCATGAGGCGCAAAGCGTCGTGGATTCCGCGCCGTTGCGCGGCTCCGGGCGGCCCGCTGGATATGGTGGGGCCCAGGGGCACGGTGTTACTCGTCTACGAATTTAGACTTGTGGGAGCTGTGCCCAAACGTCCGTCCCCTTGAAGGAGCTCCCGTGCCTAGGAAGATCGACCATGCCGAGCGACGCCGGCTCGTCACCGACATCACCCGCGGGCTGATCATCCAGGGCGGGCTCGAGGCGGCGACGATGCGCGAGATCGCCAAGGAGGCGGGATTTGCGAACGGCGCCCTCAAGCACTTCTTCGACTCCAAGGACGACATCATCAAGGCCACCTACGACTCCTCGCTTGAGCGCATGGGCGAGGTGGTCAACGAGGCGGCCGAGGACGTGCGCGGCCTGAAGGCCCTGCGCTCCATGGCCTTCGCGGCCATGCCGGACGACGAGGAGAAGCGCACCGCCGGCCGCGTGCTGCTGGCCTTCTGGGAGCGCGCCGCCACCGAGCAGTCCATGGCGGACACCTATCGAGAGCACCTGGACCAGTGGCGCACCGCCCTGCTGCAATTCCTCGCCGAGGCCCGCGAGGACGGCGACGTGACCGCGCCGGAATCCGACGAGGTGCTCGTCTCCGAGATCATCCTCATCAACGCCGGCGTCAACGTCATGGGCCTTCTCGCCCCGGATCTCTTCAGCTTCGACTCCCAGCGCGAGCTGCTCAACGCCTTCTTCGAGCGCATCACGCGCCGCGCCTGAGCGGACCGCGCCGCGCCCGTAGCCGTGCTGGCCTGACGCGCTTCAGGTGTCCGGCCACCCCGGGCCACCTGCCGTCGAGCCTTGCGACGTTGGGGGGCATGGAGATGCGCCGGTACGGCGAGGGTGATGTTTTTTGCAGCTGAGCCGTATTTCGGCAACGCGCTGGCCGTTGTGTACGCCCCCGAGGGGCTGAGCGCCGAGGCGGTGCAGTGTTTCGCGCAGTGGACGATTCTGGCCGAGACCGCCTTCCTGTGCTCGCTCGCGCGGCCCGGCGCCGACTACCGCGTACGGATCTTCTCGACGAGCGAAGAGCTCCCGTTTGATGGCCATCCCACGCTCGGCTCGGCGGCCGCATGGCTGCGGGCGGACGGTGAACGCCGCGCCTTCTCCGCGTCGGCGCTGGCGCGATACGAACGGCTGGACGCCAGCACCTTGAACACTGTGGCCGCTACGCTCGGCGTTGAGCCCGACATCATCCTCGGTGCGTCTTGGATCGCCAACGGCCCCGAATGGATCGGTGTGGGCCTCGCCAGCGCTGACGACGTCCTGGCCCTGCGCCCGAACCCCGCGGATCTCGGAACGCTGCGCATCGGTCTGATCGGCCCGCATTCTGAGGGGAGAGCCGAGGCATCTGAAGTGCGCGCCTTTGTGGGCGGCGATCCGGTCACGGGCAGTTTTAACGCGGGCCTGGACCGATGGCTGCACGACGGCGGCGTGGTGGGCGGCGGCTATGTCGCCGCCCACAGGACGGTCGTGGGGCGCCGTGGCCGGGTGAACGTGAGTTTCGAGGGCGGGAAGATCTGGGTGGGTGGCCAGGTGACGGGCTGCGTCTCGGGCGAGGTGCGGCTGTAGTCGCCGTGGCGTCGGCGCTCGGCCGCGACTTCGGACAAGAAGGAAGCCCCGGCCGATGTGGCCGGGGCTTCCTTGTTCATCACTCGCACCCTTGAGGATGTCTGCGACAGTACGGGCCGAGGGTGGGAATGCCCTGTGTGCACCCGGCCGCTTGCCTGGGTATTCGGGGTGACTTGGGTGGACGCTGACGCGGCGGGCGCGGGGAACGTGCCGTCGGCGGGAACGTCCTCGTCCCGCTGTCGTCCCTCGCTGGCGGCGCGCAGGGCGCCGGCGCCCACGCGCTCCAGCAGATCGAGGGCTGCGGCGCTCTGGCTGAACTGCTCACCCGAGGAAGCGCCGAAGAGGACAGGGCCGAAGGCCTCATGGGTCCGTGCGAAGGCGAGGGCGAGTTGCGTGGGGTGGCGCTGAGCCTCTCGGCGATCAGCTGCGCGCACGGGCAGACGTCCGCGACGCGCGGCACGGCTACGGCGGGCCCCCGTGCCGGGGTGCCCGCCTCCTTACGTTGCGCATTCTTGGCTTTGCCCATCCATTTCGAGCTGCGCCCAGGTGATCCATCGGGACAGAGCACCAAGAGCATGGGGAAAGCCGGAGTCTAGCCGGCCGTGGTCGACGCCGAAGGGTCGACTGAGCTGGACTCGCTGGGCGGTTCCGCGTCCTCAGGTGCTGGCAGGCCGCGCACTCCTTCGGGGAAGTCGGCCGTGTACCCGGCGTCCCAGTGTGCCATCGCGCCGATGTGGAGCGGGCCGGCAGCGGACGTGCCCGCGTACAGCTGGACCGAGTAATGGCTACCCATCTGGTCTTCCGGGGGAACCACCACGCGGAGGTTCGACTCCGTCAGGCCGTGTTGCGTGAACACCTCGCGCAGCGAGGTCATGGCCTCGTCATTCAACCACTCCGAGCCCTGGCCTGGACCGGCGCCGACGGCACGGCAGACGCCGGCCTTGTCGCCCTTGAGAGCAGAGGTCACCAACAGCGTGGCCGCCCGCTCGGGGGATCGTTCGGGGCGCTTGCCGTCGCACGTGATGCCCGCGTAGCTCTTGAAGGCGTTAGTGCCGTCGGTGAAGAGAAGGACGCCCGCGGTGGCCGTGACCGCCACGGCGACGATGAAGACGGCGATCCAGATGCGTCGGGGGATGTTCCAGGCCTTCATTCGTCCCCTTTGTGTCGCGCAGGAGCTCATCGTCGCACGGTTCCGAGCCTCGGCGGATCAGCCGGTGGGACGATGTGTCGCGCCGCCGCCAGCGGAACCGCGCTGCGCAGATCCGCCGTCAGCCGCGCGGCGTTCCACCGGCGGCCCTGCCGGCGCTGAATAGTCGGCATGAACCAGAACCAGAACCCGCCGCTGGCCCTCGACGCGCAGGTCGCCGCCGGCCTGCTCGGCCGCCGCATCATCCTGCTTGACCGCGCCCTCGAGGACGACAACGTCTCGACCATCTGCTCGCAGCTGCTCCTCCTCTCCCAAGAGGACGCCGCCGCGGACATCGTCCTCGCGATCAACTCGCCGGGCGGCTCCGTCCCCGGCATGCTCGCGATCGCCGATCTCATGGAGCTCATCCCCAACGACGTCCGCACCCTCGCGCTCGGCATGGCCTACTCGGCCGGCCAGTTCCTGCTCTCCGCCGGCACGCCGGGCAAGCGCTTCGCCCTCCCGCACGCAACCGTCCTGCTCCACCAAGGTTCGGCGGGCTTCGGCGGCTCCGCGGTCGACATCGCGCTGCAGGCCGAGCGCCTGCGCACCACACGCGACACCGTCCTCGGGATCATCGCGCGGCACACGGGCCAGCCCCTGGAGCGCGTCACCGCCGACTCGCAGCGCGACCGCATCTGGGACGCCTCCGGCGCCTTCGAATACGGCTTCATTGATGAGGTGGTGCAGGACGTCGCGTCGGTCCTGAATACGAAGCGGAGGGTCGGCTTGGCCGGCAGTTCAGCAACGGGCACGGGGCAGGCGAGCGTCCGATGAGCACGTACGTGGTGCCCCATGTGGTGGAGCGGGCCGCCAACGGTTCCGAGCGCGTCACCGACGTGTTTTCGCGGCTGGTCTCCGAGCGCATCGTCTACATCGGCACGCCCGTGGACGATAACGTGGCGAATTCGGTGATCGCGCAGCTGTTGCACCTGGAGAGCGTGTCCCCGCAGGTGCCCATCGACCTCGTGCTCAATGCAGCGGGCGGGGCCGAGTCCGCGGTGCTCGCGGTGCACGACGCGCTGCGCTACATCCAAGCCCCGGTCGCGGCGACGGTGGTGGGGCAGGTCTCCGGCGCCGCCGCGCTCTTGCTTGCCTCGGCGGAACCCGGGCGCCGGCTCCTGCTTCCCCACGCGCGCGTGGTGCTGCGCCAACCGGTCGCCGAGGCCCGCGGCGCCATCCCGGACCTGATCCCGGAGGCAGAGGAGGTCGAGCGCGTGCGCTCGGTGGTGGAGGGCCTGCTGGCCGGGTACACGGGGCGCAGCGTCCAGTCGCTCCGGGCCGACACCGACCGGGCGCTCGTGCTTCCCGGCGCCGATGCCGTGGCCTACGGCGTGGCGGACGAGGTGATCGAGACCCGGCGCGCGGCCTGAGGTGCTCGGCGTGGGCGGCTCAGGCAGCGAGAAGGAAGGCCTCTCCAGCGCCGCTCCAAGGGGTGCCGGTCGGGTCGGCGGAGCTCAGCGGATGCTCGGGCAGCGGATCGACGGTGTGGGCGGAACCGCCCAGCGCAATGCCAGGCAACGCGTCCCCGCGCCGGACGGCCGCCGCGAGGGAGTCCAGCTCCGCCTCCCGGGTCGCCCGGCGCAACCGCGCCGCGGCCCGGAAGCCCAGCTCCGCGGCGTCGAGCCCCAAGGCACCTGCCACGGCATCGAGCATCTCGGAGGAGCGGTCCTTGAGCCCGCACTCGAGCTCGGAGAGGTACTGCGGTGAGACGCCGGCATCGCCGGCCAGATCGACGAGGCGGCGGCCGAACTCGTGGCGCTTCTCCCGCAGGGCCTCGCCGACGGCCTCGCGCCACAGGGGTAGGTTGTGCTTGCTCGCGTCCGTGCGGCGAGGTTAGCGCCGCACGGCACGCGGGGGGCAGGCCGCTCCGCTCCCAGCGGAACGGCCGCTTCGCCGTCGGACACTCCCCAGGCATCCCCAGCTCCACTGAAATCCCCTGGGGGATCCGGTGTAATCGTGGGGAGCGGGCGGTCTCAGCCGCGCGGCAGCCGCCGTGCAGGGCGGGCTGCTCGTGAGTGCATTGACCCGCCGGCGCGTGGTCGCTGCGCACGCGTGATACCCATCCACGTGAGGAGTTCGGTGGCAGCGCCGCCGCCGCTGCTGGGACGCGATTCCCGCGTCCCGACAGGGGGGGAACATCGTCGCAAACGCCCGGATCGTCAACTCAGCGCGCGTCTCGTGCGGGTCGATAAAGTGGGATAACTTGGGCTCAAAGGCTCTTCCCTCGTTCCGGGAATGGGCGGGACTTCGGGGGGATGACGTGCCGAGAATTGTTGATCACGACGAGCGGCGGGCCGAGTTCATGGCCCACGCCTGGACGATCATCGCTCGCGCTGGTTTGAGTGGGGTGACCCTGCGCAGCGTCGCCGCGGCGTCCGGCATGGCCAACGGCGCCCTCAAGCCGTATTTCCGCAGCAAAGAACACCTCATGGTGGCCACGTTCGAGTACGTCATGGAGCAGATTGCCAAGCGCCTCGAGACGGACGCCGAGGGGCTCTCCGGCTTCGACGCCGTCCGCGCCTTTTCGCTGCAGATCCTTCCGCACAACCAGCAGCTCGTGGACGAGGCCCGCGTCGTCATCGGCTTCTGGGCGCTCGCCGCTCACGACGCCACCATGGCCGAGGTGAACGACACCCACATGGGCCGCTGGCGCTCCCAGCTGAGCGTGTGGGTGAAGGAGCAGGAAGCCGCCACGGGCCTGCGCGAGGGCATCACGGTGGACATCCTCGTGGACGGCCTCATGACCTTCCTGCTCGGCTCGCAGGTCTCCGTCACGGTGGACACCGTGGCCGTGCGCCCCGAGATGATGGCGGCGCACCTCGAGGCGCTCCTGAACACCTACCTGCCGGATGATGTGTGGTGGGAGGCCGGGCGCCGCGGCCTCAAGGACGCCGCCAGAATGCGCGACGTCGGATAGTCGCCTCATGCACAGCGAGCCGCCTCCCAGCCCTTTAAGGGCTGGGAGGCGGCTGGCTTTTGTCGCGGGCGTCGGGGGCGGCACCCGAGGCGACGGATCAGTACATCTTGATGGTGCCGCCGTCGGCCATGAGGGTCTGGCCCGTCATGTACTGGGAGTCGTCGGAGAGCAGGAAGGCGACCACGGGGGCGACGTCCTTCTGCGGGTTGCCGAAGCGGCCCAGCGGCACCTTGGCGACGGTCTCGGCGTACATCTCCGGGAAGGCGTCCTTCCACGCGGCGACGCCGGCGGTGAGGGCCATGGGGGAGACCACGTTGACGCGGATGTTCTCAGGCGCCCACTCGTTGGCTACCACGCGGGAGAGGCCGCGGATGGCCTCCTTGGCGGCGGCGTAGGCGGCCTGCGTGCGTTGACCCTCGATGCCGGCGCCGGAGCCGAAGTTCACCACGGAGCCACCCTGCTTGGCGAGCTCGTCGTGGGCGGCCAGCATGAACTGCATCGTGGCCTTGAAGCCCGTGTTGAAGGAGAGCTCCCAATCGGCCTGCTCCAGCGCCACGAAGGGCTTCTGCTTCGAGGCGTGGGCGTTGTTCACGAGGCCGTTGAGCCCGCCGAACTCGGCCACGGCCGTGGCGACGGCGCTCTGGGCGGTCTCCAGCAGGGAGACGTCGCCGTGGATGAAGCGCACGGCCTCACCCAGCTCGGCTACGAGGGCCGCGCCGGCCTCGGCGTTGATGTCCACGGCCACGACCTTGGCGCCGCGCTCGACGAGCTCGTGGGTGATGCCGCCGCCGATGCCAGAGGCGCCGCCGGTGACGATGATGACCTTGTCCTGAAGCTGCATGCTGTTCACGCCTGCCTTTGTGTGTTGTTCCGGGCGGCGCTCGCCGGTGGCCTGCGCCGTCATCACTCCGTGTAATGTCCGCGCGACAATATTTGTTCCCTCAAGAGTGAAGGATCTCTCCGGCGTCCACTCGGGGCGACGTGTTCTGCCTCACGCGAGGGAATCAGGGGTGCCCAGGCGGGGTTGCTCACCATAGACTTGAACGGTTCGCCGCGAATGATTGAGGAATCTCTATGAGTAGCACCGCCCCGCCCGCCCCGCCCGCTCCGCACCAAGACAAGCTGCCAGCCGCGGTCAAGACCGCCCTGACGGTGCTGATCGCCGCCACCTTTGTGGTCATCCTGAACGAGACGATCATGGGCGTCGCCCTGCCCAAGCTCATGGAGGACCTGCGCATCGACGCGGGCCAGGGCCAGTGGCTCACCACGGGCTTCATGCTCACCATGGCCGTGGTCATCCCCGTGACCGGCCTGATCCTGCAGGTCCTGCGAACCCGCACGGTCTTCCTCATCGCCATGGGCCTCTTCAGCGCCGGCACGGCGCTCGCGGCCATCGCCCCCGGCTTCCTCGTCCTGCTCCTGGGCCGCGTGGTCCAGGCCGGCGGTACGGCCATCATGCTGCCCCTGCTCATGACCACGGCCATGACCTTCGTGCCGCCGCACCGCCGCGGCCGCATCATGGGCCTGATCTCCATCGTCATCGCGGTGGCCCCGGCCATCGGCCCCACGCTCTCCGGCCTGATCCTGCACGTGCTGCCGTGGCGCTGGCTCTTCATCCTGGTCCTGCCCTTCGCCATCGCGGCGCTGGTCCTCGGCCTCACCGTCCTGAAGGACATCGGCGAGACCCGCCGCGTGCGCTTCGACCTCGTCTCGATCCTGCTCTCCGTCTTCGGCTTCGGCGGCCTCGTCTACGGCCTGTCCTCGATCGGCGAGGCGGCCAAGGGCGTCGCCGAGGTCTCCCCGCTGCTGCCGCTCGGCGTGGGTGTCGCGGCCCTCGCGCTCTTCGTGTGGCGCCAGCTCACGCTCCAGAAGACGGACAGCGCCCTGCTTGACCTGCGCCCCTTCACGGTGCGCACCTTCACCGTCTCGATCGTCCTCGTGGTGCTCTCCTCGGCCTCGCTCTTCGGCGTGCTGATCCTCCTGCCGCTGTACGTGCAGCAGGTGCTCGGCTGGGACACCCTCGGCGCGGGCCTCATGCTGCTCCCGGGAGGCGTGGTCATGGGCGTCTCCTCGGAGATCGTGGGCCGCCTCTACGACCGCTTCGGCCCCCGCCCGCTCGTCATCCCCGGCGCCATCGTGGTCTCCGGCGCCCTCTGGGTCATGACGACCTTCGGCGTCGGGACGCAGACCTGGCTCATCGTCGCCGCGCACGTGGTGCTCTCGATCGGCCTCGCGTTCATGTTCACGCCGCTCATGACCAACGCGCTCGGCTCGCTGCCGTCCTCGAGCTACTCCTACGGCTCGGCGATCTTCTCCACGCTGCAGCAGGTGGCCGGTGCGGCCGGCACGGCGCTCTTCGTGACCGTCATGACGCTCGTCTCGGCCGGCGCCCTGCGCACCGGCGAGGCCGCGGTTCCGGCCATGGCGGCCGGCCTGCACTCGGCCTTCGTGGTCGGCGCGTGCCTCTCGCTCGTCGCGGTGGCCCTCGCCTTCCTGGTGCGCCAGTCCCCGGCGCAGGAACTGGAGGAAGGGCACGACGGCGCGCCGCTGGGTGCCGCCCACTAGTCGCCTTCCAGCCGCGCGGGTGTGGCGCGCGCCGCGCCCACCCCAGCCATGCACGCGGGGCCGGGTTCCTTTCGGAACCCGGCCCCGCGTCGTCGTCCTGGTTGAACTACAGGAACAGGTCGTCCTCGACCGGATCCTCGATGTCCGCCTCGTCGGGGAGGGACTCGTCGATCCGCTCGAGCCAGCGCAGCACCAGCTCATAGAGGGTTTCCGTCGCGGCCAGTGAGGCCGGATCGGGGGCGTCCATGAAGAGGTGCTCCTGGCCCGGCATGAGCCGCAGCTTCACGTCGTCTCCGCGCGCCACGAGCGCCTCGGCGGCGGCGAGGTCCCCGTCCATGACAAAGTCCTCGTCGCCCTCCGAGGCGAGCACGCGCAGCGGCAGGGAGCGCGGCCACGGCGCGCCCACGCCGTCCTCGTCGAGGCACGCCCCGGCGAGGATGACGGCGGCGACGGCGTCGTTGCCCACGCCCACCCGCATGGCCGGGATCGCGCCGAGCGAGAGACCCAGCACCACAAAGCCGGGGGAGAGGTCGGCCGCCGCCTCCTCGCCCCGGGCGCTGATGGTCTCGAAGCCCACCGAGCGCGCGTAGTCCACGCCCTCGGGGACGGTGTCGAAGACGCGGCCGTCCAGCAGATCCGGGACGACCACCTCGTGCCCCGCCGAGCGCCACGCGTTCGCGAGGGACCTCACCCCGGCGGTGATGCCGCGGACGTGATGAAGCAACAGGAGCTGGGCCATGGGAACGGCCTTTCGTGACGGCAGGATGTCCTAGAGCTCGGACGATACAGCCCACAGGTTGATGTCGGTATCCCCGCCCGTGATGCGGTCGATCGCCGCGAGCTCCTCAGCTGAAGCTCCCGAGCGGTGGACGGCCGTCAAGAACTCGTGGCTTCGCCCTTTTTTGGCGATGACGGCCACTCCACTGGATTACGCGTTGCACCGAGCGCCCGCCGCACCGAAGTAACTAGGGGTATTTCTTCTCCGGAACCAACTAAGGTTTGGACAAAGGCATGTACGATTCCGGCCCTAACAACCTCAGGAGCCAGTGCCATGCGAAGGGAAATCTCGTAGAAGAAACTGTGCTTGTCTGGGAATTCTAGCCCAGAATTCTCGAGGAAAGCTCGAAGTTCGTGTTCCGTGGTGCCGAATTGATCTGCCAATCCTCCCAAGTCGGCAGTCTCAGAAAGGAGAGTTGAGCAAATCATGGGTTCGGGAGCATCGACTTCAGGCTTGTGCTGGTATCCCGATTGCATAATGGTCTCGGACCCCAATCGCGTCCACGAGAGAAGGCCAGAATTGAAGAAGGATTGGACTGGTTCGGTGGTTCCGACAGAAGAGACTGCGTCGCGGATTTCTTTATCAGTCGTCTCGCCGTCCCACGCAATGAGAATCGGGAGTTTTGGCTGGTTCTTGTGCAAATCGAGCGCGGTCTTTACGAGTTGATTCTTGGCGCCGAAGGGGACGATCTTGACGCGTTTGCGCTCGTCGCGTGTTAGAAATTCTTGTATCAACGCCTCTGCGAGATCATCCTCACACACGATCAGCAGCTCGTGATTTGACTCATGACGCCCCATCAAGGTGGTTTGGGCCAGGCGCGTAGTGACTTCGACGGAGCAGCGCCGTGTAGTAATTCCCTCGGGTTCAACCAAAATGCGCGATCTGCGAGGCAAATTGTCGATAAATTCTCTGGCGTGCGAAGTTGTGACAATCTGCAATGAGAATTTATCGGCCGCACGTACCAAGGTCTGGGCGATGGCGGCCTGTGCGCTCTGGTGGATGCCCAACTCGACTTCTTCGATGGCGACGAGGCTGTTCTTTGGAGCAGTGCTGAGTCGTCGGAGCATTCGCCACACAGCTATCTCCCCAGTGCCCATGTTGAATGACGAGTACTTCGTCTCTGGGCCACGTTTAATTTGTCCGACTCGATAGGCGCTCTTTTCGGCCATTTCAGTGCCGGAGTACTTTCGATTAAAAATGGCCGACATCTGCTCGGAAACCCAATCGTCGTCCTTGAAAACGCGGTCCGGCTTACCTGAACTGGCAAGCGCGCGTCGCGACGGCCCGCTTTGTGTGGGTGGCACGATCCTGCCGATGCCAATGAAATATGAAGGTTTAGTTGGCCGGCGACTGTAGGTCATCCACTTTCGCAGCTCCATGCGCTTCATAGTGGTTTGCGCGCGCCCACCTTGCTTCTCCGTCCCGTAAGTCCACGTAATTCTTAGGTTTGTCGGGGCCTTTTCCTCCGCGGTGCTGAAGAAGAATTCACTGAATTTAAAGGTTTGCTTCGGATCTTCGGAGTGAAATGCCAAACTGCATAGGTTTAACAGAGTGGTTTTGCCGGCACCATTTGGTCCCACAAGTACTGTAACGGGGTACCTTAGTCTAAGGTCGACGTTCGCAATACCCCGAATGCCTGGTGCTGGAACGCTAACGTCGCCGGGCTCCACTTTTACTCCCCGCAAATATCCGAAGGTGTCTTTTGAGGCATCCCAGCGATCGGCCAATTTCTTCTCAACGGCATTTAGTTGTGAGCCTGGCACGGGATTCTCCTAAGGGGATCATTCGGTGGCCGCATTATGCGGTAAGTTCGACTCCAGTCTAGAGCTCGGACGATACAGCCCACAGGTTGATGTCGGTATCCCCGCTCGTGATGCGGTCGATCGCCGCAAGCTCCTCGGCGGAGAACGCGGTGTTCTCGAAGGAGGCGAGGTTCTCGTCCAGCTGCGCCGTGGAGGAGGCGCCGATCAGCACGGAGCTCACGCCCTGGTGCAGCAGCCAGGCGATGGACATCTGTGCCAGCGACTGCCCGCGCTTCGAGGCCACCTCGTTGAGCGCGCGCACCTTGGCGAGGTTCTCCTCGGTGACGTGATCCTGCACGGAGGAGCGGCCGCCACCGCGGGTCGCCGGCGCCTCGCCGAGGTACTTGTTGGTCAGCAGACCCTGGGCCAGCGGCGTGAAGGCGATGGAGCCCAGCCCGGAGCGGTCGAGCACCTCGGTCAGGCCGTCCTCGACCCAGCGGTTGAGCAGGGAGTAGGCGGGCTGGTGGATGACGAGCGGCGTGCCGAGATCGCGGGCCACGGCCACGGCCTCCTCGGTGCGCTCGGGTGAGTAGGAGGAGATGCCGACGTAGAGGGCCTTGCCCTGGCGCACCAGCGTGTCGAGCGCGCCGATCGTCTCGGAGACCGGCACGTTCTCGTCGTAGCGGTGGCTGTAGAAGAGGTCAACGTAGTCCAGGCCCAGGCGGGTCAACGAGGCCTCGGCGGAGGACAGGATGTACTTGCGCGAGCTGCCCACGCCGTACGGGCCCGGCCACATGTCCCAGCCGGCCTTGGAGGAGACGATGAGCTCGTCGCGGTAGGGCTTGAAGTCGGTGCGCAGCATGCGCCCGAAGTTCTCCTCGGCTGAGCCGAACGGCGGGCCGTAGTTGTTTGCAAGATCGAAGTGGGTGATCCCGCGGTCAAAGGCGTGGCGCAGGATCTCGCGCTGGGAGTCGAAGGTGCGGTTGTCGCCGAAGTTCCACCACAGGCCAAGGGACAGCGGCGGCAGGTACAGCCCTGAGCCGCCCACCTGCCGGTACGCCGTGCCGTCGTAGCGCCCGGGGGCGGCGACGTAGGGGCGGTGCGATTCCTCGGTGGGAACGGGGCGGATCTGATGCAGGCTCATGGGCCCAGCCTAGACGGGCGCCGGGACGGCGCGGGGCCGGTTCGGGGCCCCGGGGCGCGTGACCCGGGGTAACGTCATGTGCGGCCCGGGGGCCGTCTCATGACGCCCGACGACGCGGCTGGGCCGGGATTGATTGCGTCGCGTGACGCACGGGGTCGGGGCCGTGACGGACGGGGTGCGCGCCCCGCCGCGGCTCTGCTTGAGTCGTTGCAGCCATCCAGAGCGATCGAGAGACCTGGCTCGTCGACATCGCAGCAACCACCCCACTCGGGGCCGGTGCTCCCGCCAGGACCGATGGGGCTGATCAGCCGCTTGCCGCGGCGTCGGCGTGCTCGGGGGAGTCGCCTCGACTGTGATGGTCGGAAGGACCTGCACCGTCATGGCCACCCCTGCCACCTCGCAACTGCCCAGCGGCCCCACGCGCCGCGCCGTCACGCTCGCCGGCCTCGGCGGCATCGGCGCCCTCCTGCTCGCCGCTTGCGGCGGCACCGGTGCGGGTTCCTCCGGCGACGCGGCCCTCGACGTGGATCCCGCCTCCTTCAAGGGGCAGAAGCTCAGCGCCCTGCTCATTACCTCGCACCAGGGCGCCGCCGATTGGCTCAAGGCCGAGTACAAGAAGCTGCGCGGCGTCGACGTGGACCTGACGATCGTTCCCTACGACGAGATCGGCTCCACCCTCCAGCTTGACCAGCAGTCCGGCGCCAACAAGTTCGACGTCGCGGCGCCCTGGTACGTCTCGCTCGGCGACCTCGCCGATGCCGGCGCCATCAAGGACCTGACGTCCTGGATCGACGCGGACAAGGCGCAGATCAAGCCGGAGGACTTCATCCCGTCGATCTACGACCCGTACTCCCTCATCGACGGCAAGCGCTACGGCCTGCCGTTCGACGGCGACACGCACGTGCTCTTCTACAACAAGACCATCCTGAAGCGTCACGGCATCACCACGCCGCCGGCCACGTGGGACGAGTACGTCGCCATCTCCAAGAAGATCACCGATGCGGAGGAGGACAAGGGCGTCTATGGCAACGCGGTCTTCGGCCAGAAGTCCCCGCTCATCCTCGGCGCCTCTTACGCGAACCGCCTGGCCGGCTTCGGCGGCAGCTTCCTCGACGAGTCCGGCAAGCCGGCCCTGACCTCGGCCGCGGCCGTGGCAGCTGCCGAAAACCTCGTCGCCTCCGTGGCGACGGCCTTCCCCACGGCCGCCGAGACCGACTTCGGCGTCGGCAACGGCGCGTGGTTCCGCGGCAAGGTCGCCTTCATCGAGAACTGGACCGACCTCGGCGTGGGCTCGCAGCTCAACGCCGACTCGACCGTCAAGGACCAGTGGGGCGTCGTCACCCTGCCGGTGGGCGGCTCCAACACCACGCCGCGCGCCTCCCTCGTGGCCGGCTTCAGCTGGGTCATCGCCGGGGGTACGGAGAAGGAGGCGCTGGCGCGCGACTTCATCCGCTTTGCCACAAACACGGAGACGAACTCCGCGCTCCTGGTCTCCGATCCGCCCTCCGGCATCGACCCGAACCGCAAGAGCTCGCTCGAGTCGGCGGCCTACACCAAGCAGTACCCGGAGCTGCAGAAGGTCAACACCACCACCCTCTCCGGCGCGCTCGCGTGGCCGCAGGTCAAGGGCGCCACCCGCGCGGCGGAGGTCCTGACCGACGAGCTCGCCAAGCTCATCGCCGGGCAGGGCGGCACGGCCGCCGAGGCGCTCGGGCGCGTGCAGAGCGAATGGGAGAAGATCCTTGGCTGACACGCTGGAGTCGGCAGCCCGGCGGGAGGCGGCCCCGGCCGCCTCGCCGCAGGGCCCGACGGCGCGGGGTCGGCAAGGTGGGCGGGCCCGCCCCGCGCTGGCCCCGGGTACCTCGGGCGTCCGCCGCTTCGGGCGGTTCCTGCTGATCCCGGCGGTGCTCGGCTGGCTGCTCATCGGCGTGATTCCGCTCCTGTTCATCGCCGCGAACTCCTTCTTCGAGTCCACTCTCGGGAAGCCGTTGCGGCGGTGGGCCGGGCTGGAGAACTACCAAGAGGCGCTCGGCGACCCAGACGCCGTCGCGGCGATCGTCCGCACGGCCGCCTACGCGGTTGGCGTGACGGCCGCCTCCGTGGCGCTTGGCCTGATCCTGGCGCTCGCCGTGCACTCGGCCTGGCGCCGCCCGAGCGCCCTGCGCGCGGCGCTCCTGCTGCCGCTCTTCATTCCGCCCGTGGTCGTCGGCGTGCTCTTCAAGCAGGTCTTCAACCCCGAGGGCGGCCTGCTCGCGGTCCTGGCCAAGGCCGTCGGCCTGCCGGCGCCCGGTGTCCTCTCTTCGACCGACACCGCCCTGCTCGGCATCGCCGCCGCCGATGTGTGGGAGTGGACGCCGCTCGTGTTTCTGCTGGTCCTCGCTGCCCTGCTCGCCCTCGACAGCAGCGTCCTCGAGGCGGCCCGGCTGGACGGCGCGCGCGGGCTCAGCCTCTTCCGCGGCGTGCTGTGGCCGGCCATCGCGGCGGCCGTCGCCGCGGCCGCGCTCATCCGCCTCGTGCTCGCCTTCAAGGTCTTCGACCTCGTGAGCGTCATGACCTCCGGCGGCCCGGGGCAGTCCACCACCGTGGCGTCCTACCTCATTCATCGCGTGGCGCTGCGCGAGTTCGACCTGGGCCGCGCCAGCGTGCTCACGCTCGCCCTCGCGATCGTGGTCACGCTCGTGACGGCGCCGCTTCTTGCCCTCAACGCGAGGGCCAACCGCCTCGAGGAGGAACCAGCATGAGCGCCCCCACCGCCCTGCCGGTGCGCGAGGCGAGCGTCCCCGCCGCCCGCCCCGGCCCCGCCGCGCAGGCGGGCCGGACTCCCGGCGGCCCGAGCGTCGTCGTGCGTTCTCCCCGTCGCCACGCGGGGAGCCGCGCCGGCTTCCGGCCCTCCGTGCTCGGCCGCGTGCTGTCGATCGTGGGGCTCGTGGGCGCGCTGGTCCCGCCGCTCTATCTGGTCTCCGTCTCGCTCATGGGTCGGGACGAGACCGTGGCCGGCGTGCTGGTCCCGGCCAGCCCGCGCTGGGAGAACTACGCCACCGTGCTCGGCGACTCGGAACTGCCGCTCGCCGTGGGCGTCTCGGTGCTCGTGGCCGTCCTGGCCGCCCTGATCTCGCTCGCCGGTGGGCTCGCCGCCGCGTGGTCCATCGCCCGCCTGGGCCTGTTAAGCGGGCGCGGGGTCGGGGTGCTGCTGAGCCCCTGGCTGCTGCCGCCCGTCGTGGCCGTGGTGCCGCTCTTCCTGCTCCTGCGCCTCTCCGGCCTGCTCAACACGATCCCCGGCCTCGTGCTCGTCTACGCCCTCGTCAACCTGCCGGTGGTGCTGTGGCTCCTGCTCAGCTTCGTGGCCAAGGTGCCGTCCGAGCTGATCGAGGCGGCCCGACTGGACGGCGCGGGGGAGTGGCGCATCCTGCGCAGCGTGGGTCTGCCGCTCCTCGCCCCGGCTCTCGTGGCCGTGGGGCTCATCGTGGGGCTGCAGAACTACCACGAGTTCCTGCTCGCCACGTTCCTCACGCAGGGCCCGGAGTCCCGCACGGCGCCCGTGGTCCTGTCCCTCTTCTACGGGGATCGCATCCCCCACGTCGGGCGCATCGCCGCCGCCGGCGTCATCACCGCCCTTCCCCCGGTCCTGGCAGCGCTGCTCCTGCAGCGCCGCCTCGTCTCCGGTCTGACCCACGGAGCCTCGCGCTGAGCGCGAAGAAGGAAAGCATCATGACCTCCCAGATCCACCTCAACGCCTTTGCGATGTCGACCCCCACGCACCAGAGCCCCGGCCTGTGGCGCCACCCGCAGAGCCAGGCCGATCGCTACCTCGACCTCGAGTACTGGACCGATCTGGCCCAGCTGCTCGAGCGCGGCGGCTTCGACGCGCTCTTCCTCGCCGACGTCCTTGGCGTCTACGACGTCTACGGCAACTCCTCCGCCCCGGCGTTGCGCGACGCCGACCAGGTCCCGCTCAGCGACCCCTTCCTCGCCGTCTCGGCGATGGCGGCGGTGACGCAGCGCCTCGGCTTTGCCGTGACCGCCGCGCTGACGTACGAGCAGCCCTACGCGCTGGCCCGGAAGTTCTCCACGCTTGATCACCTCACCAAGGGCCGCATCGGCTGGAACATCGTCACGAGCTACCTGGAGTCAGCCGCCCGCAACCTGGGCCTTGGACGCCAGATCGGCCACGACGATCGCTACGACGTGGCCGACGAGTTCATGGACGTGGTCTACAAGCTCTGGGAGGCCTCCTGGGACGAGGTTGCCGTGGTCAAGGACCGGGCCGCCGGCGTCTACACCGACCCGTCCAAGGTGCACCCCATCAACCACGTGGGGCGGCACTTCGAGGTCCCCGGCCTGCACCTCTCCGAGCCCTCGATCCAGCGCACCCCCGCGCTGTTCCAGGCCGGCGCCTCCTCGCGCGGCCGGGCCTTCGGGGCCAACCACGCGGAGGGCATCTTCATCAACGGCATCCGCCCGGACCTGACGCGCAAGAGCACCGACGCCACGCGGGACGCCCTCGAGGCCGCCGGCCGCGGGCGCCAGGACGCCAAGATCTACGCGCTCGTGACGGCGATCGTCGCCGACTCCGACGCCGAGGCCGAGCGGCTGCACCGCGAGTACCTCGGGTACGCCTCCCTGGAGGGGGCGCTCACGCTCTACGGCGGCTGGAGCGGGCTCGACCTCGCCGGCGTGCCGAGCGACGAGGAGCTCGAGTACCTCGACACCAACGCCGCGCGTTCGGCGCTCTCGATCTTCACCACGGCGGATCCGCAGCGCCGCTGGACCACGGCCGAGGTGGGCCGCTACCTCGGGATCGGCGGGATCGGCCCCGTGCTGGTCGGCTCCGCCGAAACGGTCGCCGACGAGGTGGAGCGGTGGATCGACGAGGGCGGGCTGGACGGCATCAACCTGGCCCACGCCATCACGCCCGGCTCCTACGAGCAGTTCATCGACCTCGTGGTTCCCGAGCTGCGCAAGCGCGGCCGGGTCCCCGCCGCGCCGCACGGCACCACGCTGCGCGAGCACCTCGCGGGGGAGGGGAACACGCGCCTGGCCGCGCCCCACCCCGGTGCCGCCTACCGCGGGAGCCTCTCCGCGGGTCCCTCCGCCGCGGATGCCGCCGCCACGCTGACCCCGGAGGCCGTGCTCGGCGTCCGCTGAGCCGGGCCCCGAAGGCCGAACCCACGGCGCCCGTGTGACGACCCCGTGTCGTCACACGGGCGCCGCCGCGTGTCACACGGGGTGCGGGGCCCGCCGCGAGCCCCGTCTCGTGACGCCGTGTGACGCGTGGCGCTGCTCGGGGGCGAAGCGTGACGGGCGGGGATGCGCGGGCGTCGCGTTCCTGGTGAGCTGGTCGCAGCCATCCAGAGCGATCGAGAGACCTGGCTCGTCGACATCGCAGCAACCACCCCGCCTTGTACGCGGGGACGGTGCTTCCGCCAGGAACGATGGGAACGCCGCGGGTGTGCACCGGCGTGACTGACACACACCGGCCTGGCGAGAACGCCAGGCCGCACCGGAACCGCCCACGCCGCCCACGCGGCGTCGGGCCCTGTCAACCCAGGAGCACTCATGAGCCTCACCGCCGAATCCACCCGCTTCCTCACCCCGTGGCGCGCCACCGAGGACCGCCCCCTCAACGCCACCGAAGAAGAGCTGAACCACTGGCGCGCCGCCGCCGAGCGTGCAGCCGCCGTCCTCAAGCAAGACGTCCTGACGCGCGATCGCTCCAACGCCGAGCCCTTCGCCGAGGTGGACGTGCTGCGTTCCGAGGGCCTCCTCGACATCCTGATCCCCGCCGAGTTCGGCGGCCCGGGCGGGCACTGGGAGAGCGCCTTCGAGGCCGTGCGCATCGTCTCCCGCGTGGACGGCTCGCTGGGCCAGCTGCTGGCCTACCACTTCATCAACCAGGCGGGCATCGCCTTCTACGGCGCCCCCGAGGCGCAGGGTGAGTGGTGGGCCAAGACCGCCCAGGCGAAGTGGCTCTGGGCCGACTCGGTCAACCCGACCGACCCAGACCTCACCCTCACGCCCGCCGAGAACGGCGACGGCTGGGTCCTGAACGGCAAGAAGCGCTACTCCACCGGCTCGTCCGTGGCCGAGGTCATCGTCATCAACGCCCTGGTGCGCGGCGGCGACGCCGACGGCCAGGTGCTCGCCTTCGTGGTGGAACGAGAGCGCGAGGGCCTCACCCTCGGCGGCGACTGGGACAATCTGGGCCAGCGCCTGACCGGCTCCGGTTCCGTCACCTACACCAACGTCGCCGTCCGCGACGAGGACGTCCTGGGCCCCGTCACCGACGTGCCGGTCTCCACCCTCATCACGCCCGGCATCCAGCTGGCCTTCGGCGCCTTCTACCTCGGGGTCGCCGAGGGCGCGCTGGCACAGGGCCGCGAGATCCTCCTGGCCCGTCCGAACGCCTGGTTCCTCTCCGACGCCCCGGTCTACGCCAAGGACCCGCTCTTCCAGCGCCGCATCGGCGAGCTCAAGGCGCACACGGCCGCCGTCGCCGCGCTCGCCGAGAAGCTCTTCCGTCGCTTCGACACCGAGCTCGACGCGGACGCCGCCTACTCCGACGAGGAGCGCGGGGCCTTTGCCGTGGCCATCGCCGAGCTCAAGGTCGCCGCCACCGACGTGGCCCTGCAGGTCGCCTCCGGCATCTTCGACGTCACGGGCTCCGGCTCCACGGCCAACACCGTGGGCCTCGACCTGCACTGGCGCAACGTCCGCACGCACTCGCTGCACGACCCGGTGGACTACAAGAAGGTCGAGGTCGACGCGTACTTCCTCGACGGCACCACCCAGCCCATCTCCCTCTACACCTGAGCCGGCCCCGCGCCGCCCCACAGACCAGAAGAGGAGAGAACCCCATGAGCATCACCGCAGAACCCACCTTCACCGTGGTGGGCCAGCAGGCCAGCCCCGAGGAGCTGGCGGCCGTCCGCGAACGCCTCGCGCCGGCCCTGGAGATCCTGCGCGCCGGCGTCGTCGAGCGCGACGCCGCCCGCGAGCTGCCGCGCGAGGGCGTCGCAGCCCTCGCCGCGGCGGGCTTCGCGGCCCTGCGCGTACCCCGCGAGTTCGGCGGCGCCGGGCTCTCGCTCACGCAGCTCTTCGCCGTGCTGACCGAGGTCGCCGCGGCGGACCCGAACGCCGCCCAGGCCCTGCGCGGGCACCTCGCCTTCGTGGAGGACCGCCTGGTCTCGTCTCCGGGCCCGGAGCGGGACGCGTGGTTTGCGCGTTTCGTGGCCGGCGAGCTGGCCGGCAACGCGTGGACGGACGCCGCCATCTCGAAGCAGGGCCTGACCTCCACGCGGCTGAGCCGCAAGGGCGGGGACTGGGTGCTGGACGGCACCAAGTACTACTCCACCGGCAGCATCTTTGCGCAGTGGATCGACGTTTACGCCGACTCGCCGGAGCACGGCGAGGACGTCATCGCCCTCGTCCGCACCGACGACCCCGGCGTGGAGCTGAGCGACGACTGGACGGGCTTCGGTCAGCGCACCACGGGCACCGGCACCACGGTCTTCACCCAGGCGGCCGTGCTGGACGCCCACGTGGTGCCGGGCTCCGAGCGCTTCGGCTACCAGACGGCCTTCTACCAGCAGGTGCTGCTGGCCACGCTGGCCGGCATCGC
Source organism: Galactobacter valiniphilus (assembly GCF_003575975.1). Classification (GTDB taxonomy): domain Bacteria; phylum Actinomycetota; class Actinomycetes; order Actinomycetales; family Micrococcaceae; genus Galactobacter; species Galactobacter valiniphilus. The sequence continues at coordinate 24,439 of NZ_QQXK01000016.1, forward strand.
CCGCAACGCGGCAGACGACGCAGCGGCGGCCCTCAAGGCCCGCGCCCGCGGCTACTCCCACGGCGCTGCCTCCGGCCCCGCCGGCGACCCGCAGCTGCTCCAGGTGGTCGGGGAGCTGGACGCGACGGCCTTCGCCGCCGCGGCCGTCGTGGACGCCGTCTCCGCTGCGCTCGAGGGCGCGGCGGCCGCCGCCGAGGCCCGCTGGGTCGGGGGAGGCCCGACGGCGGAGGCGGACCAGGCGGCCGAGCGTGCCTCCGCGCGCGGCCAGGTGGTGCTCTCCGCCTCGGTGCCCGCAGCGGCCACCCGCCTCTTCGACGCGCTGGGCGCCTCCGGCACCTCGGTCACCGCCGGCCTGGATCGCCACTGGCGCAACGCGCGGACGGCCGCGACCCACAACCCGTGGGTCTACAAGGCGCGCATCTTGGGCGACAAGCTCGTCAACGATGCCGACGCGCCGCTGCTGTGGAGCGTGGGATCTGCGGGTTAGCCAAGGGAACCCGCCGGCTCCGCCCGGTCCGGTAGCAGGCGTTGGCGACGCCCGGCACCCACGGTGCCGGGCGTCGTCGTGCGCTGTGATGGAGCTCTCTGACCCCGCTGTAAAGTCCGTGGACGATTTGTCATGAGCCCTCTGGGCGGGACACCATTTGTCCACTGGGGGCCGCCTCTCATCCCCATTCGTTCCCCGCTTGTGGGGACGGATGGGCCAGGTGTGAGATGGTTCACAGCACTCCGTCACCCTTGAAAGTAGGAAGAGAGCCATGAAGCGTTTCACCGGCCTCAAGGTCGCGGCCGCCGCGGCCGCACTTGTCCTCACCGCCACCGCCTGCGGCAACGCCGGCTCCTCGGGCTCCGGCGACGCCGGCGCCAAGAAGAAGATCGAGATCCTGCAGTTCGTCACGCACGACGCGCTCGACGCCACCAACAAGGGCTTCATCAAGGGCCTCGAGGCGAACGGTTTCCCGGCCGAAAAGGTCCAGATCAACCAGCTCAACGGCGCCGGTGACAACTCCAACGTCACCCAGATGGCCACGAAGATCTCGCAGTCCAGCCCGGACCTCGTCTTCGCGATCGCCACCCCGGCCGCTCAGGCCGTCGCCAACACGGTCAAGACCGCCCCCGTGCTCTTCACCGCCGTCACCGATCCGGTCGGCGCCAAGCTCGTGAAGTCCCTGGACGCCCCGGGCGGCAACGTCACGGGCACCTCCGACGCCAACCCGGTCAAGGAGCAGCTCGAGCTCATCAAGCAGCTCAAGCCCGAGGCCAAGACCGTCGGCATCGTCTACTCCTCGGCCGAGTCCAACTCCGCCGTCCAGGTCGAGTGGGCCAAGGCCGCCGCGGCCGAGCTGGGCCTGACCATCGAGGCCAAGGGCATCTCCGCCTCCTCCGAGGTCTCCCAGGCCGCCTCCTCGCTCAACGTTGACGCGATCTACGTCCCCACGGACAACGCCGTCGTCTCCGCCATGGCCTCCCTCGTGAAGGTCGCGGAGTCCAAGAAGACCCTGGTCATCGGCGCCGAGGCCGGCACCGTCAAGGCCGGTGCCGTCGCCACCGTGGGCATCAACTACGAGAAGCTCGGCGAGCAGACCGGCGCCATGGCCGCCAAGATCCTGAAGGGAGAGGCCAAGCCCGAGTCCATGAAGGTCGAGACGCAGACCGAGTACGACGTGTACGTCAACGAGACCGCCGCCAAGAACATCGGTCTGACCCTCCCGGCCGACCTCGTGTCCAAGGCCGTCGAGAAGTACTGAGCCGTTCAATGATCCGGGGCGCGGGCTGGAGAAGGTTCCGGCCCGCGCCCCGGGCATGACGAGGAGTCACACGTGAACTTCATGAACTTTGGCGCGCAGTTGCCCGGCGCCACCGAACTGGGCCTCATTTACGCGGTCGCCGCGCTGGGCGTGTATCTCACGTTCCGCGTGCTCGACTTCCCCGACCTCACCGTGGACGGTAGCTTCACCACCGGCGCCGCCACCGGGGCCGTGCTGATCTCCTCAGGCACCCCGCCCATCGTGGCGCTCATCGTGGCCTTCCTGGCCGGTGCCGTGGCCGGCGCGATCACCGGCCTGCTGCACACCAAGGGCAAGATCAACGGCCTGCTGGCCTCGATCCTCATGATGATTGCCCTCTACTCGATCAACCTGCACATCATGGACGGCAAGGCCAACGTGCCGCTGCTGGGCATCGACACGATCTTCACGCCGCTGGAGATCGCCGGCTTCATGCGCAACTCGTGGACCGGTTCGCTGATCCTCGCCGCGTGGGTCCTGCTGCTCGTGGTGGTCCTGGTCGGCTTCCTGCACACCCGCCTGGGCCTCTCGCTGCGCGCCACGGGCGACAACGAGCAGATGTCCGGTTCCTTCCGCGTGAGCACCGACGGCCAGAAGATCCTCGGCCTGGCGCTCTCCAACGGCCTGGTCGCCGTCTCCGGCGCCCTCATGGCGCAGTACAACGGCGCCGCCGACATCACCTCCGGCATCGGCCTCATCGTCATCGGCCTGGCCTCGGTCATCGTGGGCCAGGCGCTCTTCGGCCAGCGCCGCGTGTGGCAGGCCGTCCTGGCCGCCGCGCTGGGCGCCGTCATCTACCGCTGGGTGCTCCAGCTGGCCATGGCCGTGGGCCTGGACCCCGCCGACCTGAAGCTCGCCTCCGCGGTGATCGTGGTCGCGGCGCTCCTGCTCCCGCGCCTGTCCTTCGTCAAGAACCTGCGCGCCAACCGCGCCCGCACCAAGCAGGAGGACGCCCTCGCGGACCTCGTGGATGCGACGGACGAACCGCACCCGGCCACCGTGATGCCGACCGGCGCCGAGACCAAGGGGCAGAGCAATGCTTGAGATCAAGAACCTCGCCAAGACCTTCTTCCCCGGAACGGTCAATGAGCGCAAGGCCCTGCAGGGCATCAACCTGACCCTGCGCGACGGCGACTTTGTCACCGTGATCGGCTCCAACGGCGCCGGTAAGTCCACGCTGCTGAACATGATCGGCGGCCGCCTGCGCCCCGACGTCGGCTCCGTGTCCATCGGCGGCCGCAACGTCACCAAGATTGCGGAGAACCGCCGCGCCCGCTGGGTGGGCCGCGTGTTCCAGGACCCCATGGCCGGCACGGCGCCGCACCTGAGCGTCGAGGAAAACCTGGCCGTGGCCATGGGCCGCACGCGCACGCGCAATCTGCTGCCCGGCGTCTCCGGCAAGGACCGCGTGTTCTTCAAGGAGCAGCTTGCCTCGCTCGAGCTGGGCCTGGAGAACCGCCTCAAGGCCGAGGTGGGCCTGCTCTCCGGCGGCCAGCGCCAGGCCCTGAGCCTGCTCATGGCCACCATGACGCAGCCCGAGATCCTGCTCCTGGACGAGCACACCGCCGCGCTGGATCCGCAGCGCGCAGCGCTGGTCTCCAACCTGACGGGCAACATCGTGGATCGCGACAAGCTCACCACGCTCATGGTCACGCACAACATGGAGCAGGCGCTGCAGCTCGGCAACCGCCTGATCATGATGCACGAGGGCCGCATCATCCTCGAGGTCGACGGCGAGACGAAGGCCGGAATGGCCGTCAAGGATCTGCTCGGCGAGTTCGACAAGCTCAAGGGCGGCGGGGTCTCGGACCGCACGCTGCTCCAGTAGTTTCCGCGCAGTTTTCAGCGCACGACGGCGCCCGGTTGCGTCCGTCCCTTGCCCCGCCTTGGCGGGGCGCGGGCGGGAGGCGACCGGGCGCCGTCGTGCTGTGTCCGGGGGCAACGTCAGGGTGAACGGCGGCTGGCAGTTCCCTGGATCGGCACACCCGGGCTTGCCAGGCCGTGATCATCTCGTTACCTTGGAATAGTCACGTTTCGATAACGACGCCCCGCGCACCGCGTTCGGGGACGAGTCGGAACGACGGAAGGGGCGGCTCGTGCCGTCCGCGCCCCTTTCCCACTGTCACGATCACGAGATCGCGCTGGACGGCCTCCCGCTGGGTCATGCGCGGGCGGAGCGGCGCAGGAGAAAACCGTGACCAAGAAGAACACCCCCATGCTTCGCCGTGCCCGTCGCGCCGGCGTCCTCGGTGCCGCCGCAGCCCTGCTCGCCGCAGGCGCCGCCGTGTCCGCCGCCCCCGCGCAGGCCGCCACGGCCTCCGCCAACACCTGGGACAAGCTGGCCGCCTGCGAGTCCGGCGGCAACTGGTCCATCAACACCGGTAACGGCTACTCCGGCGGCCTGCAGTTCACGTCAAGCACCTGGAAGGCGTACGGCGGTAAGGGCTCCGCCCACAATGCCTCGAAGGCCGAGCAGATCCGCGTGGCCAAGAAGGTGCAGGCCGGGCAGGGCTGGGGCGCTTGGCCCGCCTGCTCCGCCAAGCTGGGCCTGTCCGGCTCCAAGGGCGCCTCCGACGGTGCCACCGGCTCCGGTTCCAACACGAGCGGCAAGAAGTCCGTCGCCAGCACGTCGACGCGCACGTCCGCTCCGTCCACGTCCACGCGCTCGTACTCCGCCAAGGCCACGACCAAGAGCTACGCCGGCACGTCGAGGAGCTACGCGGGCACCGCCGCCAAGGCGGCCCCGGCTGCTCCCTCGCTCGCGCTGCCCAAGAACGTCAAGGACTCCGGCAAGGACTACACGGTCAAGAGCGGCGAGACGCTCGCCACGATCGCCAAGGCCCAGGGCCTGGACTCCTGGCTCTCGCTGTACGCGCTGAACAAGTCCGCGATCTCCAATCCCGATCTCATCTTCGTCGGCGCCGAGCTCAACGTCCCGACCAAGTGATGCTTGGCCCCGCTGTGCCGGGGTCATGACCGCGCGGGCCGCACCCTCCCCCGGGGGTGCGGCCCGCGTGGCGTTGCACCCGCAATTTCAGTGAATGACTATTCACTGAACCGCTCCGGCGGGGTACCTTGGAGTCTGGGCCCGCCGCGCGCGGGCCGCACCCGAAGCCCGAGCAGAACACGCAGGAGTGCAACCATGGCCAACCCCCGCAAGCCCGAGGGCGTGCTGGCCCGTTTGAGGGCGCAGCCCCTGTGGAAGCAGGCGTTGATCTGGGTGCTTGCCGCCCTCGTTGTTGTGGCCGCGGTGGTCCTGGTGGCCAAGGGTCTGCGCGCCATCCCGGCCGTGAAGGACTTCGTCGCGACGTACCCGGGGCACACCACCCCGCCCGCCGGCACGCCCGAGGGTTTCCCCGGCTGGCTGCGCTGGCAGCACTACCTGAACTTCTTCTTCATGGTGCTCATCGTCCGTTCCGGCCTGCGAGTGCGCACCGTCCAGCGCCCCGCCGCGTACTTCACACCCAAGAAGCGCGGGCGCGGTGCCGCCCCCAAGAAGATCAGCCTCGATCTGTGGTTCCACCAGAGCATCGACATCCTGTGGCTCGTCAACGGCCTCGTGTTTGCCGTGCTGCTCTTCACCACGGGCCAGTGGGCGCGCATCGTCCCGACATCGTGGGACGTGTTCCCGAACGCGATCAGCGCGGCGCTGCAGTACGCCTCCCTCGACTGGCCCACCGAGAACGGCTGGGTCTCCTACAACGCCCTGCAGCTCCTGACGTACTTCCTCACGGTCTTCATCGCCGCCCCGCTTGCCGCGCTCTCCGGCTGGCGCATGTCCGGGCTCTTCCCGGCCAAGAACAAGGCGCTCGCCAAGGCCTATCCCATCGAGTGGGCCCGCGCCGTGCACTTCCCGGTCATGCTCTACTTTGTGCTCTTCATGATCGTCCACGTGGTGCTGGTGCTCTCCACGGGGGCCCTGCGGAACCTGAACCACATGTTCTGGGGCCAGGACGTCTCCAGCTGGGCCGGGTTCATCGTGTTTGTCGTCGGCCTGGCCGTGGCGATCGGCGTCATGGAGGGGGCCCGCCCCGTCGTGCTGCGGCCCGTCGCCTCGCTCATGGGTAAGGTCAGCCGCAACTAGTCCTTTCCCCCGCCCGGCGGCGCGGCCAGCGCCGCCCGGCCCCACGAACCCCCCGCAGTTTCAGCCGTTTTTGGCGCCAGTCCCGCCGCGAGCGGGCACCCGACGCAAAGGAGCATCAGGATGCAGATTCAAGGAACCACGGCCCTCATCACGGGCGGGGCCTCCGGCCTCGGCAACGCGACGGCGCGGGCGCTGCTCGCCGCCGGCGCCGAGGTCTTCCTGCTGGATCTTCCCGGGGAGTCGGGCGAGAAGGCGGCGGCCGAGCTGGGGGAGCGCGCGCACTTCGTCGGCGCCGATGTCACCGACGAGGAGGCCGTGGCCCTCGCCGTGCAGCAGGCCGCCGCCGGCGGGACCCTGCGCATCGTGGTCAACTGCGCCGGCGTGGCGACGCCCGGCAAGCTCGTGGGCCGCGAGGGCCCGCTGACCGCCTCGGCGTTCATGCGCGTCATCAACATCAACCTGCTCGGCACCGTCAACGTCATGGCCCAGGCGGCCGCGGCGATGCAGGCCATCGAGCCGGTGGGCGAGGAGCGCGGCGTCATCATCAACACCGCCTCCGTCGCGGCGTTCGACGGCCAGATCGGCCAGATCGCCTACTCGGCCTCCAAGGGCGCCGTCGCGGCGCTGACCCTGCCCGCTGCGCGCGAGCTGGCCCGCTCGCAGGTGCGCGTCATGACGATCGCTCCCGGCATCTTCGAGACGCCCATGATGGCGGGCCTGCCGCAGGCCGCGCAGGACTCGCTGGGCCAGCAGGTCCCGCACCCGGCCCGCCTCGGCAAGGCCACGGAGTACGCGCAGCTGGTGCAGGCCATCATCGAGAACCCGATGCTCAACGGCGAGACCATCCGCCTGGACGGCGCCATCCGCATGGCGCCCAAGTGACCCGCGCGTCTCGCTGACACGCCAACGGGCGGCACCCCTTCCTGGGGTGCCGCCCGTTGGCGTGTCAGGGTGCCCGCCCCGCTCTCGTGCGTTTCAGGGCGTCCTTCCCTCTGGCCGGCGTGTCCGGGCGTCCTTCCGGTGCCTCTCCCTCCCGCTTCCAGTCCCGCACTTTTCGTCGAGTCCCGCAGGAAATGTTCGGGACTCGACGAAAAGTGCGGGAGGAGAGGGGCGGGAGAGCACGACGACGCTTGGGGGGGCTTGGCCGATGTGGCCGGCATGGGGCGCGTCCTGTCGGGTCAGACGCTGGCCCGCGCACCAGGAATCATCGGCGGCGCGAGGCCTAACCGCCCGACTCCTGGATGGCGGCCTCGCTGGCCGGTTCCCAGTAGATCCTCGCGGGGGTCGGGAGGGCCTTGAGCACCTTCACGATCTTGCCGTCGAGCTCCTGGACGCGCGGTGACTGGGCGCTCGCCGGGCCGCCAATCACCGCCCACGCCGCCGCCGTCGAATCGGGCCGCCCCGAGAGCGTGATGCCGTCGAAGTCGTCCCGCACGCAACCGAGCGAGGTGAGTTTGAAGCCCAGCTCGTGCAGGGCGAGTTCGTGCTGTGCGACCTGCTTGCAGCTCAGGTTTAGCTCCTCGGCCGAGAAGCGGCGTTCAACCACCTCAAGATCGATGCCCCTGCGCCGCGCCTCTGCGACGATCGGGAAGGTGTCCTCCAGCTTGTCGCGCTGCCAAAGGAGCAGCACCTCGGGGTACTCGGCCTCGTCGAACAAGGCCACGTCACCGCGCAGGGAGTCGGCCGGGAGGGCCTCAACCCAGGCGCGGAAGGCCGCGCGCGCTTCCCGACCGTTGTCCGGGGAGGGGGTGGTCGGCCCCGTGGATGAGGCGGCCGCCGTCGCCTGCCGGGCCGGCGCGCTCGACGCGCAACCACTCGCTGCCACGGCGAGCACCATCCCCAGGGCCGCGAAGGCCCTCGTCCGCGTGGCGATGCTCATGTCTGTCCCCCGGCTCGAGATGCGCTGCCATCAGTGTCCGGGACGCATGGCGAGATGGGTAGGCCGGGCGCGGTCTCGATTCCGGCTGGGCGCTCGGTTTCCTGGACGCAGAACGGTTTGCTCGCCGTTCTGGGTACAGCAAACCGTTCGTGGTGCCTCCTCGGATGCCCGACGTCGGGTGGCCCCCTTTCGGGGCGGGCTCAGCCGCGGGGGACGCGGCGCGCGGCGTCGTCGGCCACGATGCGGCCCAGTGCCGCGGCGTCCACGCCCTCGAGCGAGGTCAGCAGGTTGAGGTCGGCCAGGCGCGGCAGGCCCTGCATGAACGGCACGCCCACCGTCACGAGCCCGGCGGCGATGGCCGAGGCGGTGCCGGGGCGGGAGTCCTCGATCGCCACGGAGCGGGACGGATCCAGCTCGCCGTGCTTGGCACTCAAGAGCTCCAGGCCGCGAGCGTAGGGCTCCGGATCGGGCTTGCCGCGCGTGACGAGGTCGCCCGTGACCACGGCGTCGAAGGGGTTGAAGGGTAGGCCCTCGATCAGGGCCTCGGCGAGCGGCGTCTCGCTCATCGTGACGAGCGCCTGCGGGACGCCGGCGGCGTGCAGTTCCAGGAGCAGCTCGCGCGCGCCCGGGCGCCACTCGACGGCGGTGCGCAGCCCGGCCAGGACGTGGGCGATGAGCGTGTCGACGATCTCCCGGTTCTCCAGGGCGAGGCCGGCGCCCTGCAGCACCGCGGCGCCGTCGGGCAGGGCCATGCCCACCATCTGGAGGGCGTCCTCGTGCGTCCACTCGAGCCCGTGGCGGACCATGAGCTCGATCTCGCCGCCCATCCACAGCGGCTCCGAGTCGATGAGCGTGCCGTCCATGTCCCAGAGCACTGCCTGGGGAAGGGCGGTCGAACTCGGCTGCTGCATGTCTGCCTCCGTGAAGGGACGGGAACGGGAACGGGTGCGAGGGCACCGCTTCCAGTCTAGTGAGGAGCCCGGGCGTGGCCAGCCCAGGCTAGACTGATCGAAGGAATGTTCGATCAGTGAAGAGGGGAGGCACTGTGGGCGAGACGTACGACAGCCGCGGCGGCCGCGCCCTGCCCGGCGCCGATCGCTTCGACGCCGCCTCCCGCGCGGGCGAGGGCGGCGCCGGCACCGGCACGCCCGAGCAAGCGCACGGCTTCCCCTCGCCGGCCCAGGACTACTTCCACGGCGGCCTGGACCTCAACCGCCTCCTCGTGCGGGACCGCGCGAGCACCTTCCTCATGCGCGTCGAGGGCAACGGTATGGCCGCGGCCGGGATCAGTGCTGGCGACGAGATCCTCGTGGACCGCGCCCTGACCCCGCAGGACCGCAGTGTGGTCGTCGCGATCCTGGACGGCGAGCTCACGGTGCGCCGCTGGCACGTGCGCCCCGGCACGGTGGTCCTGGCCACGGACGACGGCGCCCACGTCACGCGCGTGGGCGAGGACACCGACCTCGTCCTGTGGGGCGTCGTGACGCGGAGCCTGCATCGTGTCTGAACTGCAGGGCCGCCGCGAGGACTGGGCGGTCGCCCACCTGGACGGTTCGCTCCTCGACCAGACCCAGCACGAGCGCCTGGCCCTCGTGGACGTCAACAACTTCTACGTCTCGTGCGAGCGCGTCTTCGACCCCTCGCTGCGGGGCCGCCCCGTGGTGGTCCTCTCCAACAACGACGGCTGCGTCGTCTCGCGCTCCCAGGAGGCCAAGGACCTCGGCATCAAGACGGGCCAGCCCTGGTTCAAGCTCGAGCCCTTCGCGCCCCGCTGGGGCCTCGTGGCCCGCTCGAGCAACTACGAGCTCTACGGCGACCTCTCCTCCCGCGTCATGGAGGTCCTGGGCCGCCACGGCCTCTGGCAGGAGGTCTACTCGATCGACGAGTCCTTCGTGGGCGTCGCGGGCACCCCCGACGAGCTGCTGCAGCTCGCCCGGCGGATTAGACAGGACGTTTTGCGCTACGTCGGCGTGCCCGTGTGCGTGGGTGTGGCTCCCACCAAGACCCAGGCCAAGCTCGCCAACCACATCGCCAAGGCCCGCGCCGAGCTGGAGGGCGTGTGCTCCTTCGACTCGCTCGCCGAGGCCGACCTCTGGCGTCTGCAGGAACGCCTGCCCGTCACGGGGCTGTGGGGCGTGGGCCGCAAGAGCGGCGAAAAGCTCGTGGCGGAGGGGATCGAGACGATCGCCGATCTGCGCCGCGCCGACGCCGCCAAGGTCCGCAAGCGCCACTCCGTGGTCCTGGAACGCACCGTGCGCGAGCTGAACGGCGTCAACTGCCTCCCGCCCACCGCGGAGAAGGCCGACCGCGCGCAGGTCATGTACTCGCGCAGCTTCTCCTCGCCCGTCAGCACGCTCGCCGAGCTGGACGAGGTTATGAACCTCTACACCCAGCGCGCCGCGGCCCGCCTGAGCGCCCAGGGCATGCTCGCCAAGGTCCTCACGGTCTCGGCGGGAACCAGCCGTTTCTCGGGCGAGGCATCCTTCCCCTCGCGCTCCGTGGCGCTCCCGGAGCCCACGGCCGACCCCGTCCTGCTCACGCGCTACGCCGTCTCCGCCCTGCGCTCCGTGGTGGTGCCGGGCACGCCCTATGTGCGCGCCGGCGTCATGCTCTCCGGCTTGGGCCGGGACCTGGACCACGGCGGCCGCGAGCAGCTCGAGCTCTTCAGCCTGGACGGCGGGGAAGACGCGGTGCCCGACGGCGCGGGGCCGGGTTCCGGCGCGGCCCCCGCCCGCGCGGCGGACCTCTCGGGCCTCCTGGCCTCGGTTAAGGGGCGCTTCGGCCACGCCGCGATCGGCCTGGGACGCGGTGGTTTTGCCGAGGAGCCCGAGTGGAGCATGAAGCGAGAGTTCCGCTCGAAGCGCTTCACCACGGAATGGGACGAGCTGCCCATCGCCAAGGCCTGAGGGCCGCCCCCGCCGTGCGCCCCCCGCCGTGCGCCGCCCGCCGTGCACCGCCCGCCGCCCGGCGGCGCCGAACGGGACAGCCCAGCGAGAGCCGGCCACGCGCCGTCGTACAGTGCCTCGAACACGCCGCGGGCCCCGGCGGATCCGAAGATCCGCCGGGGCCCGCAACGCCGACCAGGGGGAGGTCAGCGGAAGGAGACCACCTCCGCCTTGCCGCCGTCCTCGGACTTCTTCTTGCCCGAGAGGTCGCCGGCGGCGTTGTGGTGGTGCAGCAGCAACAGCTTCTGCTTGCTGTCGGTGAGCTTGACCGAGAGCGTCTGGCCCGGCAGGTCGGCGAGCGTGGTGGCTGGGGAGGCCACCTTGGCACCCGGCGCAAACGGGTTGAAGCCGATCCAGCCGGTCTCGTCCACGGCCACGTTCTCGCCGTCCACGTTGTTGTAGCTGCTCCAGGTGGAGACCTGGTAGCGCAGCTTGGACGCGTTCGACTGGGAGACGCCGATGGAGGAGAGCAGCACGGGCAGCACCGCCACGTTGGTGTCGAAGGCGTTCGAGTCCACATCGCCGAACAGACCGTTGAGCGGCTGCTGGTCAACGCGCTTGCCGGTCTTGAGATCGACCGTGTTGACGAGCGTCAGGTCGAGGTCGTCGGAGCCCGTGGTGTACGAGGCGAAGTCGGCCTTGCCATCACCGTCGGTGTCGAAGAGGACATCGATCTCCAGCGGGCCGCCGCTTGAGGTCTTCGTCAGCGTGGTCCAGTTGCCCCACGTGCTGATGCCGATGTCGAGGCGGCCGTTGGCAGCCCCCACGGACGGGGCCGTGGAGTTCGCGCCGACGTACTGCAGGTCCATGGCGCGGGCGCCCGGAACCTTGTCGAGCGCGGCCGGCTGGCGCGTGCTCGTGGTGCCCAAGGTCAGCGTGGAGACGAGGCCCTGGTACGTCTCGGACCCGCTGCCCTGGTCAAGGCCGCGCCCGCCCAGCTTGACGGTGCCGGAGAGCTTCTTCACGTCGAGCCTGACGCTCTTGGCCTCGATCTTGCTGACGGGCTTGGGCGCCGCGGTGACGGGCAGGCGCAGCGTGGGCTCCGTGGAGGAGGTGAACTGCAGTCGGCCCGTGACGTCGGCGAGGTAGCTACGCGCCACGCCCAGCTGCTCTGCGTCCGAGGTGGGATCCAGCGTCTTGGAGAGCTGGGAACCCTTAAGGGTCAGCGTGACCTTGACGCGGGCGATGCCCTTGGACGGAACGGTGACGCTCTTCTTGTCCAGGGAGATCGTGGCGCCCGGCATGGCCGTGGCGGCCAGGTAGGACACATTGTACGTGACCGGCGTGGTGCCGAGGTTCTTCAGCTCCACCGTGCGGGTGAACCGCGAGGTACCCGGCTTGGCCTCGATCACGCCGAACACCACGGAGGTGACGTCCGCCGCGTCCTTGTCGTACGCGATGACGTGGTTCTCCAGGGCCTTGCGGGCCTCCACACGGCCGGAACCGACGCGGTGCGGGCCGTAGGCCACGCCATCCTTGAGCACGTCCGTGGTGGCCGTGTTCATGACGAGCGCCTTGATCTGCTGCGGCGTGTAGTTGCCAGAGGCGGCGACCAGGGCGGCGATGCCAGCGGTGTGCGGGGTGGCCATGGACGTGCCGGACATGACTGCCGCGCCGTTGCCCGAGCCAACGCCCACCGAGCCGATCGACGTGCCGGGGGCGGCGACGTCGGGCTTGGAGACACCGTTGGTGCCGTGCACGCCGCGCGAGGAGGACGCGTTGAGCGAGTCCTTGACCCCGGTCGGCGAGGTGACCGTGCCGCGCTTGCTCGGGTCAACCGTGACCTTGAGCGTGCCGGCCTCGGCCGCCGCGTGGAGCTTGTCGGCGGAGGACTTGGTCAGCTGCACGCCCGGGATGGTGGTGTTGCCGGCGATGCCCGCGGTGAAGTAGTCGCTCGGGGCGTCGAGGACGACGCCTGTGGCGCCGGCCTTCTCAGCGTTGTCGAAGCGAGCCTTGGAACCGCAGGGAAGGGCCTGACCGGTCGGGTCATCGGTCCAGTGCAGGAAGACCCACTTGCCCTTCACGTTGCCGGTGATGGGCTGGCAGCCGGTCGTGGCCGAGCCGCCGTCGGCGACCACCACATCACCCGAGACAGCGCCGGCCCACGGGAAGTTAGCCGAGAGCTGGCTGGCGTAGGCGCCGGCGAGCTCGGAGGGGGCCGTGACGTCGGTCGGATCCGCGGCGGCGAGCGAACCCACCGAGTTGGCGACCGTCAGCGAGGAACGGGAGTTGCCGGGCGAGCCGCCCACGTCGGTAACGTCGGAGGAGTTGCCGGAGGCGACCACGGAGAGGATGCCCTGGGCGCTCAACGCGTCGACGATGTCGTTCTCGGGATCGTCGGTGGGGGAGAAGTCGGAGCCGAGCGACATGTTCACGATCTGCGCGCGGTCGGAGAAATCGCCGTCGCGGTTGGGGTCGAGCACGTAGTCGAGCGCCTGGCCCACCACGTCGGAGGAACCCTCGCAACCGAAGACGCGGATGCCAACGAGCGAGGCCTCCGGCGCGGAGCCGGGGCCGATGCGCATGGCCTTGACCTGCTTCTCGGTGAGCGTGGAGTAGTCGCCCTTGAAGGTCTTGCCGTCCGCCGTGGTGCCGTAGCCCGCGGCCGTGCCGGCGACGTGGGAGCCGTGGCCGGCCGTGGAGCAGTCGAGCGGGTTGGGGTCCGGATGCGGCACCGGCTGGTACGTGGGGTTGTTCGGGTTGGCGTCGTAGTCGTCGCCCACGAGGTCCCAACCGCCGATGAACTTCTTGGGGTCGAGCAGCCCGGACGCGGCGGTCGGCAGCGTCGCGGAGGCCTGGGCCGTCTTGTAGGCCTCGAGTGTGCCGGGGCCGCCGAAGCCGGCGTGGGTGTAGTCGATGCCGGTGTCCAGGACGGCGATGGTGATGCCCTCGCCCGTCTGATTCAGCTTCTGCCACGAGGCCAGGGCGCCGGTGTCGATGTCCGTGCCGGAATTGTCAGGGTGCTTGGGGACGATCGCGGTGATCTTGGCGACGTCGGGGCGCGCCGCCAGGTCGGTGATGGCCTGGGCGTCGCCGCGCAGGGCCACTCCGGGGAGCGCGTTGGAGGTCTTGTAGAGCACCTTCGCGTCCGCCTGGGCGGCGGCGGAGGAGCCCTTGGTCTCGATGCCCTGGCGCAGAGACTTGACCTTGGCGACGTTCTTGCTGGGGCGCTGCTTGCCCTGCTTGACGGCGTCGGACTGGGTGGCGGCAAACGTGCCCTCGCCCGTGAACTGAACGTAGACGCTGACCTCGCCCGTGGCCCCGCGCAGGGAGCCGGCGACCTTGAGGTCCTTCAGTCGCTCCAGCATCTGCTGGGAACTGCTCGGGGCGTCTGGGGTGTCCGGCGCGGCCACGCTGGGGGTGACAAACGACAGAGTGAGCGCTCCGGCTCCGAGCGCGGCGGCCGCCGCGCGGGAGAGGAAGCGCAGTCGAGGATGACTCATGATGCTCCTTGGGGTGAAAGGGCCGAGCATCGCGCACGTGAGGTGGCTCACGGAGTGCGACGAGTCTTCACTCTCTGACGCTGTTAGACGATTGTCAAGGCATTCCTTGACATCTCTTGTCATGTTTTTCTGGACGGCAAGAATCTCTCCCGGGGGAGAGAAAACGGGAACACAAAACGTCGGGCCCCTCCTCGTGTGAGGAAGGGCCCGACGTCGGGTGCGAGGGCTGGGTGCCTCAGGCGCGGGCGCCGCCCTGGTACACGGCGTCGAACGGCGCGGCGGAACCCACGCGGTGCTTGATCGCCTCGGTCACGAAGGCCTTGGCGTTGCGCGCGGCCTCGAGCGGTGCGACGCCCTTGGCCAGCTCGGCCGTGACGGCCGCGGCCAGCGAGCAACCGGCGCCGGAGACGGCGACCTCGCCCACCTTGGGGGTGGCGAGGACCTCGAGGGTCTCGCCGTCGAAGAACACGTCCACCGCGTCGGGGCCCTCGAGGCGGACGCCGCCCTTGGCCAGCACAGCGGCGCCGGACTTCTCGTGGATGATGCGGGCGGCCTCCTTGAGGTCCTCCACGGTCTTGATCTCGATGCCGGAGAGCACCTCGGCCTCGAAGTGGTTCGGGGTCACGAAGGTGGCCTTGGGAAGCAGCTGCGCCTGCAGGGCCTGATCCGTGTCAAGCGCCGCGCCGGGCTCCTGGCCCTTGCAGATCAGCACCGGGTCCAGGACCACGTTCTTCCACTCCTGGTTGGAGAGGGCGGCCGCGACCGTCGCGATGGTGTCCGGGGTGCCCATCATGCCGAGCTTCACGGTGTCCAGCGAGCCGGCGTAGGCGGTCTGCGTGGCCTCGAGCTGATCGGCGATGACCTGCGGCGCGACCGGCACAAAGCGGTGGCCCCAGTTGTTCTTGGGGTCGAAGGACACGATGCACGTGAGGGCGATGATGCCGAAGGTGCCGAGCTCCTCGAAGGTCTTCAGGTCCGCCTGGGCACCGGCGCCGCCGGTGGCCTCGGACCCGGCGATCGACAGGGCGATGGCGGGAGTGGAAGAAGTCATGCCTCCATCGTAGGACCGCCCCCACGGGGAACCGGGGGGAGTGTGAAGGGCCACCTTGGCTACGTGACGCGCGGGCCCTTGCGGATCCGCGTTGGCTGTGCTGGCGGGCGTCACGAATCGTGAAAGAATGGCCCCTAGTCCTTCGGCTTGTGGCCGTTGACGAGTGGTGGCAGCGCTCGAGACGCGCCTTGCCGACCCCTCGTTTCCTTGAAGGAGCTGCACCGATCGTGAGCGATCAGCACCCCACCCCCACCCCTGCCGCCACCGAGTCGGCCCGCCCGGCCCCCGCCTTCGCGCCCGTGGGAAGCCGCTTCTACGCGGTCATTGTCTCCGTCATGGCCGTGGTGGTGGTGCTCTCCAACATCGGCGCCTCCAAGGGTGTTGAACTCGGCCCGCTCGTCACCGACGGCGGCTTCTTCCTCTTCCCGCTCGCCTACATCCTGGGCGACGTGGTCTCGGAGGTGTACGGCTGGAAGGCCTCCCGCCGCGCGGTGCTCGCGACCTTTGCCATGGCGGCGTTCGCGGCGCTGAGTTTCTGGATCATGATCGTGCTGCCGCCCGCGGGCTTCTACGACGGCCAGGCGGCGCTCGAGCGCACGCTCGGCCCCGTGTGGCTCGTGGTCGTGGCCTCGCTCGCCGGCTTCCTCGTGGGGCAGCTCTCCAACGCCCTGGTGATGGTGACGCTCAAGCGCCGCCACGGCGAGAGCAAGCTGATCGCGCGCCTGCTCGGCTCCACGGGCGTGGGCGAGTTCCTCGACACCCTCATCTTCTGCTCCATCGCCGCCAGCGTCATCGGCATCGATTCCTGGGGCGCCTTCTGGAACTACGTGGTGGTCGGCTTCGTCTTCAAGACCGCCGTGGAGGTCATCCTCTCGCCCGTCACGGCGCTCGTGATCGGCTGGGTCAAGCGCCGCGAGCCCGGCTACGTCCGCGCCGTCGCGGCAGCCAAGGCCCGGCGCGCCTGAGCCGGCCACCCGCCGTCGGGCACCAAAAGGCGGTTTGCTGTACCGCGAGCGGTCTGCAAACCGTTGCGCGTACAGCAAACCGCTTTTCGCGTGGGGGGAGGGGTGGAGCCGAGGCCTCAGCGCCCCTGCGGGTCACCCTGCTTGGCGTAGTAGTCGCCGAGCACCTTCTCCTTGAGCTCAAAGAAGGTGCCGTTCTCGATCGCCTCGCGCGCTCGGTCCACCAAACGCACCGTGAACGCGATGTTGTGGATCGAGATGAGCGTGTGGCTCAGGAGCTCGTCCGCCTTGTAGAGGTGGTGCACATAGGCGCGCGTGTAGTGCGTGCAGGTGTAGCACTCGCAGCCCTCCATGAGCGGCGTGAAGTCCTCCTTGTAGCGCCGCCCGGCGAGGTTGAAGCGCCCGTGGTCCGTGTAGAACGCCGAATTGCGCGCCACACGCGTGGGGGAGACGCAGTCGAAGGTGTCGGCGCCGTTCTCGATGGCCCAGAAGACGTCGTCCGGCTCGGAGATGCCCAGCAGGTGGCGCGGCTTGTCCTCGGGCAGCTCCTCGGCGCACCAGCCGACGATCGTGCCGAGGTTTTCCTTCTCCAGCGCGCCACCGAGGCCGAAGCCGTCGAAGGGCATGGAGGCCAGATCGCGGCAGGCCTGGCGGCGCAGGTCCTCGTACTGCGCGCCCTGGATGACGCCGAAGAGGGCCTGGTAGTCCTTGCCCTCGCGCTCGTCGGTGAGGCGGAAGTGCTCGAGGATGCAGCGCTCGGCCCAGCGGCGCGTGCGCTCGAGCGCCTCTTCCTGGTAGCCGCGCGAGTTGTGCAGCGTGGTGAGCTCGTCGAAGGCGAACATCACGTCGGCGCCGATGCCGTGCTGGACCTGCATCGAGACCTCGGGCGTGAAGCGGTGCTTGTCGCCGTTCAGGTGCGACTTGAACCAGACGCCGTCGTCGTCCACGTTGGCCAGGCGCTCCTTGCCGGGCGCCACTGCGTCGTCCGGGCCGGAGGTGTCCACCGAGTTCATGTCGATGACCTTCTTGAAGCCCGAGCCGAGGCTCATGACCTGGAAGCCGCCCGAATCCGTGTAGGTGGGGCCCTGCCAGTTGGTGAACGTGCTGAGCCCGCCCGCCCTGTCCAGCAGCTCGTGCCCCGGCTGCAGGTACAGGTGATAGGCGTTGGAGAGCATGGCCTGCGCGCCCGTGGCGGCGACCTGCTCGGGCGTCACGGCCTTCACCGTGGCCTTGGTGCCCACCACGATGAACGCGGGGGTCTTGATGTCGCCGTGCGGCGTGTGGATCACACCCGTGCGGCCGTGGTGACCCTCCAGGCGCGTTCCGACCTCGAAGGAGAAGGCCCCCTGGGCCTCGTGGGAGGCCGGGAGCTCCGGCTTCACGTAGGGCTTGGGAGGGATGGGTTCTTGGGCACGACGGCGTTTCTTGGCTTCACTGGGCACCTCACCAGTGTGCCAAACGCGTCAAACCGGCGCGCGGGCCGGTGGGGTGGCTGGCGGGGCCGGCCGCCGGGGCGGCCGGGAAAGCCGGACGGCCGGACGGGCCAACGGCCTCGAGCTGTCCGATGTCCCCTTCGGACGGCTCGAGGCCGTTGGCGCGTGCACCGTCCCTGACAGGTCGGCGGTCCCTTCATGGGGGAACGGCTGGTGTCTCCGGGCGGGTGGGGGCCCGCGGATCGGAGACACCGGCCCCCATGAGACCGCAAAGCTTGGGAGAACGATGCGGCGGACAAAACATACGTTGCCCCGGCGGGAAAAGGGGCACCTTCTGCTACGTGTTTTTACGGATAACACACGACGTTTGCCTTGGGGTGGCGCGCGGCGGGCCCCGGGGACGGGTGTTCTCCCGTACCGTTGGCCGCAATCCGGGACAATCGGCGGCAGCTGCGGTGAGGGGAATCGGCATGCGGAGCATCCGGGCAACGACGGCGGGAGCGCTCGGCACCGCGCTGTGTCTGTCGCTGGCGCTCGCCGCGTGTACCCCGGCGGGCCAGCCCTGCACCGGGGGCGAACCGTCCGGTGCGGCGGCCGGGCAGCCTGGTGCGTCCTCGGCGACCGACCCGGCGGCGCCCATCACGCCGGCCACCGACACCGCGGCGCCCGTGCCGGCCCGACAGGCGGCCTTCTGGCGCGTCTTGGACTCCGTGCAGGCGCTTCCCCTCGCTGCGCGGGTGAAGGCGCTCGAGGTGCGGCTCGCGACGATGAGCACGGCGGAGCTGGAGCAGTACCTGCTCGGCTATGTCGACGCTCACCGCCAGCTCTACACCTGGCGGCACTGGGGCGCGGCCTCGGCCTTCTTCGGCTTCGTCAGCGATGACGTATTCTTCGACGTCCGCGGCTGGGTCATGCTGCACGGCAGCCAGAAATACGGGCAGTTCCTCAAAGACCCGGACGGCTTGGGCGGCTTCGGCGTCACGGGCGACGGCGAGGAGGTCAGCGAGGGCGAGCTGCTGGATTACGCCCCCGCGGCCGCATTCAGGAAGCCGGGCGGCGCGGCGCTCCAGGAGCGGGACGACCTCAATGTGTATGCCTCCCTCGACAAGCCGACGGGGGAACCGCTCCCGGAGGACGTCCCCGTGCGCGAGCTCTTCCCCAAGAACGCTGCGGCGGGGGAGGGGAAGCCGTGGTACCTGCCGGACGAGATACCCGAGGGGCTGGAAGGCGAGCTTCCCGAGGATCTGGCGAGTGAGCTGCCGGGCGAGGTCCTGGGCGAGTCTCCCGAGGGCTGAGGAGACCGCCGACCGATCCGCGGTGGCGGCTCTCACCCCGCCCGGTGCGCGGAGTCGCTGACAGCCCCGCCGCGCCCTGACTAGCCTGGAAGCAACATGACTTCTACCCCCGCCCTGAGCCCGGCCCCCGGCGACCGCTTCCGCCTCAAGAACCTCTTCACCCTGGCTCCGTCCAACGGCGACCACTGGGTGGGCCTGCGCGCCGGCCTCGGCGTGCTGCTTCCGCTGCTCCTGCTCATCGCGCTGGGCAGACTGGACCTCGCCCCGTACGTGGTCTTCGGCGCGTTTGTCGGGATCTACTCGCGCGTCCCGGGCCACCTCGATCGCCTGCTCATGCAGCTCAAGGCCGGCGGGCTCATGTGGCTCGTGGTGCTGCTGGCCTGGTTCTCGGGCAGCTTCCTCGTGCGCGGGGCGAACGACCCGGCCGGCGTCTGGTTACTCGTGGGCGCGACGACGCTCGTGGCCGGGGTCGCCTCGGTGCTGGCCGGCCTGCTGCGGCTGCGGCCGGCGGGCTCGATGTTCCACATCTTCGCCTTTGCAGCCATCTCCTCCATGCCGGCGCAGCCGCCGCTCGGCGAAGGCATGTTTGCCGCGACAGCCACGATCTTCCTCTCCCTGGTCCTGGGGCAGCTTGGCCGCCTCGCGCCGCTGCACCGCACGCCCTGGCAGGTCACGCCGGCGCCGCCGCTCTCGCGCCGCATGAGCCGAGCCATCTGGCAGGAGGGCCTCGCCTACATGCTTGCGGCCGGAGCGGCCGGAGCCGTGGCCGCGCTCGTCTCCGGCCCGCTCGGCATGGGGCACACCTACTGGGCCATGGTCGCCGCCGTGGTGCCACTGGCCGGTAAGAGCACGCGACACCGCCTGGTTCGTGCCGTGCACCGCGTCCTGGGCACGGGCGCCGGCCTGATCCTCATGGCGCTCATCGTGCTGCTGCAGCCCCAGCCCTGGGTGGCGGTGCTGATCATCGGCCTCATGCAGTTCCTCGCCGAGGTCTTTGTGACCCGCAACTACTTCTGGGCCCAGCTCTTCGTGACGCCGCTGGCCCTCGTGGGCACCTCGCTCGGCAAGCCGCTCACCACGGGCATCCTCTACGACCGCGCCGTGGAGACGCTCATCGGTGTCGTCATCGGTGTGATCGTGGTGGTGCTCATGAACGCGGCCTCACGCCCGCAGGAGCACCGCGTGCACATCCTCGAGGCGCCGTAGCGCCTGTGCCGGAGGAGCGCCGCCGTCCTCAGCCCTTGCCGTCCCCGAGTCCGTCCGGCAGGTCGAGGGTCCCGGCCCGGCCGAGCGCATCGAAGGTGACGACGACCCGCCCCGTGGGCGTCGTGAAGGTTCCAGTGGTGCCCTCGTCCACCCACTCGAGGCCCTCGCGCCGCGCGGCATAGGCCGTGAGCGCCCGCGCCGTGGAGGTGATGTACTTTCCGCGCGCCGCGTTCGCGAGCGCATTGGCGACCGAAACGGGTGTGGGTGCCGGCAGCTGGAAACCGCGCGGATCGCTCAGGAGGAACCAGGCAGTGCCCTTGCTCGCGGACCCCGCACGGGCGTGGAAGACCCCGCTGTACGCGGCGGCGACCATGGCCAGGCGCATCGGGAAGCTGGGGTTCTTCGAGTTCGCGTTGCCGCTCAGGACGTCGATGCCTTCGCGCCGCCCGAACTCCGTCAGTGCCGTCGCGAGTTCGAGCGCGTCGGCGTTGATGTTGGCCGAGTCCCAGGACCACGTCCACTCGCCGGACTTTTCGGTGTAGACGCCCAGGTAGTGAGGCCTGAACGAGGCGTAACGCCCATCGGGCGAGGAGTAGGAAAAGGTGGAACCGCCGCTCGCCCCGAGGTCGGTGATCCAGTCCATGTCGGCGAAGACCGTCCTGGCCGCGTCCTGGACGTCGAAGACCATGAGCACCGCGTCGTCGATCATCTGACCGAGCAGTTCGTACTGATTCATCGCTTCCCCCAAGCAACGAGCTGTCCGCGGGGCCGGTGGGGCCACGCGGCACGCCCAGCGGGACCTCCCACCGCGCGTGCCCAGAAGGCTAGCGCACGTCGTCGCCGAGAGTGTTCGCCTCGCCGCCGGGGCCCAGCGCCACGAACTCGGCGGCCACGGCGCGGCCCAGCTCGGCCGGGCCCACGCCGCTGCGCCCGTGGGCGAGCTGCGTGAGCAGGAGGTCGAGGCGCAGGAGGCGCAGCTCGCGCTCATCGGCGCGCGCGCCGGTGTCCCTGGCGCGCTGGATCTCGCGATCGGGCATCACCGGGTCGGTGATCTCGCGGCGGCGGATCGCCTGCGCGGGACCGCGCAGCTCGGCGATGGCAGCCTCCTCGCCCGCGGCGAGGCGGGCGCCCAGGGCGACGGCGGCGTCGTCGTGCCCTTGACGCCTGGCCAGCCACGCGGCCAGCGCGAGGGCGTGGCGGATGGGCCGCCAGCGGCCCTCATTTCCGTCGAAGTCGAGCGAGGTCAGGAACGCGAGCAGCGGCGTGGCGGCGGCCGGGTCGCCGTGTTCAACGGCGAGGCGGTCGGCGGCCCACGCGAGGTCGGCGAGGTGTGCGCCGGCGCGCGGGTTGATGCCCGGGCCGAGCTTGAGCGCCACGTCCATGAGCGCCTCGTCGTCGGGGCGAGCCGTGGACGCCGCGATGAGCGCCTCCTCGGCCGAACCGGCCTCGGCCTGCACGGCGATGAGGTCCTCGAGCCCGCGGCCGGGCGTGCGCTCGGTGTAGACGCGGATGGAGGAGGCGATCGCGACGATGACCTCCGTGCCGTCCGCCAGGCGCACGCTCACGTAGGCGTCGGTGCCGAAGCTGTCCCGGACCACGCGGGCGCTCTTGACCGGCGGGCTGGGCAGCCCGCTGCGGCGCATGAAGCGGTCGCCCGGGGCGATGTCCCGGGCCGGGACCGAGCGGCGGTGGCGCGGAGCCTCGCCGTCGAAACGCACGCTCACGCGCTCAGCGCCCCCAGCCGACGTGGGCCAGGGCCGCACGCACGATGTTGCCGCGGCCGCCCGCGAACTCGGCCTGGACCGACTCGGAGAGCGCCTCGTCCGGCGTCATCCAGGTCAGCTCGAGGGCGTCCTGGCGCGGCGAGCACTCGCCGCGCACGGGCACCACGTAGGCCAGGGCCACGGCGTGCTGGCGGTCGTCCGTCAGTCCCGTCTCGGACGGGGACGGGAAGTACTCGGCGACCGTGAAGGGCACGGGCGAGGCCGGGAGGGAGGGCATGGCCATGGGGCCGAGGTCCTTCTCCAGGTGGCGCATGAGGGCGGCGCGAACGGTCTCGCGGTACATGACGCGGCCGGAGACGAAGGTGCGCTGGAAGTGCCCGTTCTCGTCCGTGGTGTAGAGCAGGCCGATCTCGCTCACGTAGCCGAGCGGGTCCACGCGCACGGGGATCGCCTCCACGTACAGCATGGGAAGGCGGTGCCGGGCCTCGTAGAGGTCCTCATCGGACAGCCAGCCGGGATTCGGGTCCGGGGTGCGCACGCTCATGCTTCATTGATACCGCACGCGGGCGGCGAGCGGGGGCATGCGCGCCGAAACGCCGGGTGACGGGTGGGTCTCAGAAGCGGGCGCGCCAGTACTGGGGAGCGGCGTGGATGGCCTTCGCCTGGACACCCAGGGTCGACGCTGCGGAGGCCGCCCAGTGCGGATCGCGCAGGGCGGCGCGGCCGATGCTGACGGCGTGGGCCTGGCCCGTGGCCAGGATCGTCTCGGCCTGGGCGGCCTCCTCGATGAGCCCGACGGCGCTGACCACGGCCTGGGTGCAGGCCAGGGCCTCGGTGACCGCTTGCGCGAGCGGCACCTGGTAGCCGGGGCCCACGGGGATGCGCCCGCCGGCCAGGCCGCCGGAGGAGACGTCGATCCAGCCGACGCCGTGCTCGTCCACGAGGGTGCGCGCGAGGCGCGCGGTGGCGCGGGCGTCCCACACCGTGCCGTCCTCACCCTCGGTCCAGTCGGTCGCGGAGAGGCGGATGCCGAGGGGCTTGTGGGCCGACCACGCGGCGCGGACGGCGTCCACGACGCGCAGCAGCAGGCGCGTGCGCCCCGCCTCGTCGCCGCCGTACCCGTCGGTGCGGGTGTTGGTGATGGGGGAGAGGAACTGGTGCAGGAGGTAACCGTGGGCGGCGTGGATCTGCACGGCGTCGTAGCCGGCGGCGTCCGCGCGGCGGGCGGCGGAGGCAAAGGCCTCGACGACCTCGTCCAGGCCGGCGGCGTCCAGCGCGGCCGGGGCGTCGAGCTCGGGGAGCGTGGGCTGTGCCGTGGCGGAGACCGTGGGCCAGCCGCCCTCGGCCGCGGGGACGGTGCCCTCGGAGGCACCGGGGAGCCAGGGGTAGGTGGAGGCCTTGCCGCCGGCGTGGCCCAGCTGCACCGCGATGGCCGCACCCTGCGTGTGGGCGAAGGCCGTGAGGCGCGCGTGGGCCGGCACCTGGGCGTCGTCCCACAGGCCCAGATCGCGCGGGGAGATGCGCCCGCGGGCCTCCACACCCGTGGCCTCCACCGTCACGAGGCCGAAGCCGCCGGCCGCCATGGCACCCGTGTGGACGAGGTGCCAGTCGGTGGGCACGCCATCCTCCGCGTCCACGGCGTACTGGCACATGGGCGGGACGATGGCGCGGTTGAGCAGTTCGAGGCCGGGGCCTTCGGGGGCGGGCAGGGTCACGGGGCTGAAGAGCAGCGGCGAAGTCACAATGAGGACCAACCGAGCGGCGGCGCCGGGCATTCCCGGGGCGCGCCGCATGACGCGCCGTGACGTGACGCCGGCGGTGCCTAGGACGCGAAGCGCGTGACAAAGTTGCGCAGCACCTTGCGGGCGTGGGACACATCGGAGCCCAGGGCCACGCGCGTGAGCTCCTCGGCCTCGTGCGGCTCGAAGTATCCGTGGTGCTTGTACGCGGCGATGCGCTTGGCCAGCCCCGGGCCGTCCAGCTCGGGGTGGAACTGCGTGGCATAGACGTTGTGCCCCAGGCGGTACATCTGCACCGGCGTCGGCCCGGAGACGGCCAAGAGCACGGCGTCCGCCGGGAGCTGCGTGGTGGACTCCTTGTGCCCAACAAACGCGTCAAACGTCCGCGGCAGCCCGGCCAGCAGGGGGTCCACCGCGCCGTCCTCCGTGACGCGCACGTGGGTCAGCCCCACCGGCTCGGGGTAGCTGCGATCCACGAGTCCTCCGGCCGCGCGGCCCAGGATGCCCACGCCGTAGCAGAGGCCGAGGAAGGCGCTGTCGCGCTCCAGGATCACGGCGAGCAGCCGCTCGAGGTCCTCCTCGACGCGCACCTGCACCTCCGAGCGGTCCTCGTCCGTGGAGGTGAAGGGGCTCCCGCCCAGGATGATGCCGGAGTACCGACGCAACCACGCGTCGTCGAGCACCTCGGGGAAGGGATCCGCCTCGAGGCGCCACTGGGTCACGTCGGCGGGCGTGAGCCCGGCGAGCTCCACGACGCCGCGCAGCTCGTCGGCGGCGAGCTCGTCGTCGTCACGGGTGGAAATCAGCAGATACGGCTTCATGGGTCCTTCGAAAAACAGCTGAGGTCAGGGGCGCGGCTCAGGCCGTGGGCAGGCCCTGCAGCGCCAGGCGCTCATTGTGGCCGATCTCCTGGCGGCGGGCCAAGGCGGTCAAGAGCGCGATGATCCCTCCGATGCCGGCGATCACCATGAGGATCGGGTCGTGCCAGCCCCCGAGGAGGCGCGCGACCATGAGCCACACGGCGCCCCAGCCGAAGGCCAGTGCGGGGACCAGGCGGCCGCGCTCGGACATGCCGGCCACGCACACGGGGATCATGCAGGCCAGCAGGGTGAGGGAGGACCAGAGCGTCACGGGTTCCACGATCCAGCCGGTCGCGGCGGCCGTGGCGGAGAGCGACCAGGCCACGCTGAACGCGCCCCAGCCCAGCAACGCCTCGGTGGGGACGTCGGTGAGCCAGCGCTCGCGCCGCGTGCGGGCCGTCAGCAGGTTGAGCCGGCGCACGCCCTCCCACCCGCCGGCGAGCACGAGCAGCGAGGAGGGCAGGGCCAGCCAGGTGGGGCCAAACGCCGCGGAGAACGCCCACGCGATCCCGCCGAGCCCGCCCAGCAGCCAGGGAAGGCCCAGGGCCCGCTGGCGGCGGGCGCTGCGCTGATCGGGGGCCCAGGCGTGGGTGGCGCATGCCACGGCGGCGAGGCCGAGCACGGGCCAGGCGAAGGCGGCCACTGGCCACGGGGCCAGCGGCGAGGTGCCCGAGGCGAGCGCGGGGGTGAGTCCCTCGCGCAGCAGCACGAAGCCGGCCACGGCGAGGGTCACCGCGACGGCGGAGACGAGCACGCGCCGGACCAGGTCTAGCGGGGTCTGCGCCGGGTTGGGGGAGCGCTCGGGAAGGTTGTAAGGCGCCACGTAGAGCGAGGCGGGGACGCGCTCGATGGGGCGCAGGGAGGTGATGCCGTGGGACTCGCGGGCGATCGGCACGTACTCGATGCGCTCGGCGTCGGGATCGGCCTCGGCCTCGCGGGCGGCGATGATGGCCTCGTGGGCCTCCCAGACCACGGAGGCGAGCTCGGGCGGCGCTGCCTGACCCGCGAGGGAGGCTCGGGCCTGGCGGATGGCCGCCTCGCGTTCCTCGGCCTCGCGCTCGCGCTCCGCCTCTTGACGGCTCGCGGCGCGGTCCTCCTCGGCGCGGTGCTCCAGCTCGTCCTCGTTTTCGAGGTCGAACGGGGCGTCGCGGGCCGGGCGGCGGATGGTCGTGGGGCGCTCGCGGGGAGGGAAGCGGAGGGTTTCCGGCGTGGCGACGTCGGGTGCCTCAGCGGCTTGCTCAGCCGGTTCCCGTCGAGCTGGTCGGATCATCGCGTCTCCCCCGTTGTGAACGCCTTCTCGCCCACCCGATCAGCGCGGGTATGGCTCCGATCAGCGTACCGACGCCCATGCCCACGAGCGCGGAAGCCCACGCCGGGAGTCCCGTGGCGGATTGCGTGAGTTGGCCGATGAGGACCATGAAAAACACCCACGCGAGGGAGCCCACCGCGGTGGCCGCCCACTGGGTCCTTCGCGGCACGGCGGCGAGGCCTGCGGCGACGTAGGACGCCGTGCGCCCGCCGGAGATGAAGCGCAGGCCCGCCAGCACGGCGAAGGTCCCGCGCTCGCCGAGCGCCCGTTCGCCGGCCTCGGCCTTGGCGAGCAGCCAGCGGCCAAAGCGCCAGCGGTCAAGGACGTGGCGGTAGCGCTCCACGACCCAGGCGAGCCAGACGTCGCCCAGCACGTTCGCGATCCAGGCCACCGCCACGGCGGCCCAGAAGGAGACGAGGCCGCGCCCCGAGAGCGGGCCGATCGCCAGCACAAAGAGTTCCTGCGGCAGCGGCGCCACGAAGGAATCGAGGACGTTGAGGACAAACGAGAGCGGGTAGTACCACCAGCCAAGCGTGGACGGATCGGCGAGGTTCACTGGCTCACCGCGCCGAGGTCGGGGAGCCGGGCGCCGGAGGCGCCCCCGCCCTGGCGGCCGGCACCCGGGGTGCCCGACGCCGCGTGGCCGGGGACGGCGGCGTCGGGCACCGGCGTCTCGCCGAGCGTGAGGCGCGAGCTGAAGGCGCGCGGGAGCCCGCTGAGTGGATCCACGAACGAGATGGTGCGCGCGAGCAGCTGCAGAGGGAGCTCGTGGTCGTCCGGTGCCTCGTCGAGGAGGACGGGGTAGAAGGGGTCGTTGAGGATGCCGATGCCGAGCGCCGCGAGATGCACGCGCAGCTGGTGGGTGCGGCCGGTGCGGGGGCGCAGGCGCGTGTGGATCACGGGCAGCCCGGCGCGGTGGCCCCCGGAGAGACCGCTGCCGAGGAGCTCCACGATGGTCTCTGCATTGGGCTCGGCGGCCTCGTCCACGATGACGCGCAGGGTGCCCTTCACCTTGTCGATGTGGTCGCGGTAGGTCAGCGGCGTGGGGACGCCGCGCAGGCGCGGGCGCTCGGGGTCCCAGCCCTCGGGCTGCGCGGAGACGGCCTCGTAGACCTTGGAGATGCCGCGGCGCTCGAAGAGCGTCTGATAGGCACCGCGGGTCTCGGGGCGCACCGAAAACATGACGACGCCGGCCGTGGCGCGGTCGAGGCGGTGCATGGGCGTCAGGTGGGGCAGGCCGAGCCGGTTGCGCAGGCGCACGAGCGCCGATTCCTGGACGTAGCGACCGCCCGGCGTGGTGGGCAGGAAGTGCGGCTTGTCCACGACGAGCAGATCGGCATCCAGGTGCAGGAGCGTCTCGTGGAAGGGGACGGGCGTCTCCGCCGGGGCGTTGCGGTAGTACCAGAGGAACTCGTGGGCGCCGAGCGGGGTCTGTGCGTCGATGACCACGCCGCCGATGCCCTGGACCTCGCCCGTGGCGAAGCGCCGGCGCAGGCCCGCCTCGTCCACGTGGCCGAAGCGGGCGAGCACGTAGTCCTGAATGGTGTCCCACGGACCGGACAACGGCAGGTGGAGGCGCGTGGCGTTGACCCCGTCTCGAACGGGAAGGGGAGAACGCAGGGCCATGGACCCAGTTTGTCACGTGCCGCTGTGGTGACGCTGTCGCCCTGGTGCGTTTCAGGCGCGAGCGAGGACGAGGGCCACGTTTTGCCCGCCGAACGCGAAGGACGTGCTCAGCGCAGCGCCGATCGTCGCGGCGCGGCTGGCGCCCCTGACGACGTCAAGCCCGCACGCGGCATCGTCGGGCGCCAGGTTCAGCGTGGGCGGGATGAGGCCGGTCTCCAGCGAGCGGACGGTCGCGATCGCCTCGACCGCGCCAGCGGCGCCGACCAGGTGGCCCGTGGCGCCCTTGTTCGCGGTGACGGTGGCGTGCCCCAGCCCCGCCGCGCGCAAGGCGGTGGCCTCGGCGGCGTCGCCCACCTCGGTGGAGGTCGCGTGGGCGTTGACGAGGTCGACGTCACCGGGGGTCAGCCCGGCCCGGCTCAGCGCGGCGTCGATGGCGGAGCGCTGGCCCGTTCCCTCGGGATCCGGTGCCGTGATGTGGAAGGCGTCGGAGGTGATGCCCCATCCGGCCAGGCGGGCGCGCACGCGGGCGCCGCGCGCGGCGGCGAAGGCCTCGCTCTCGAGCACGACGATTCCGGCGCCCTCCCCGAGCACGAAGCCGCGCCGGTCCGCGGCGAACGGGCGAGAAAGGGTGGTCGGGTCCTCGCCCGGGTGGAGGGTCGCGAGGGCCTGCGACTGCGCGAAGGCGGCCAGCGTGAGCTCGGAGAGGGCGGCCTCGGCGCCGCCGGCGAGCACCACGTCGGCCTCGCCGGCCGCGATGAGCCGGGCGCCGTGGGCGATGCCCTCGGCCCCGGCCGCGCAGGCCGAGACGGGCGTGTAGGCGCCGCCGCGAGCCCCGAGCTCGATGCTCAGCTGTGACGAGGCGGCGTTGGCCATGAGCATGGGGACGGTGCGCAGAGAGACCCGGCGTGCCCCGCCCTCGCGCAGGCGATGCTCCTGCTCGAGGGTCGTGTTCAGGCCGCCCACACCGGTGCCGAGGCTGATCGCCAGGCGTGTGCCGTCGACCTCCGGGGAGCCGGCGTCGGCCCAGGCCTCCCGGCCCGCCAGCAGGGCCCAGCGTTGGGTGGGATCGAGCCGGCGGGCGTTGGCCCGGCCGAGAGCGGTCTCGGCGTCCACCTCCGCGCGGCCCACGGCGGCACGGCCGGAGGGGAAGCGCCCCGGGTCTAGGTCCAGGGCGCGCACACCGGAGCGCCCGGCGATCAGCCCGTCCCAGAGCGCGGCGACACCGCCGCCCAGCGGCGTGATCGCCCCGTAGCCCGTGATGACGACGTCCATATCTCAACCTCTTTCTTGTATTGCGTACAAACAAAGTTGTACGGCATACAATCTATCCATGTCCAGTTCCCCCGCCCCGTCCCCGGCCTCGTCGTCGACCGCGAACCGGCAGGGCGCCCGCACCCGCGCCCTGATCCGCGCCGCCGCCTCGGCGCTGGCACTGACGCGCACCCCGGGCCAGTTCACGGTGAAGCACGTGGCCGAGGCCGCCGGCGTGTTCCCGAACCAGATCACCCACCACTTCGGTTCAAAGGACCGCCTGTACCTCGAGGCAGCCTTCGCCCTGCTGCTGCGCGACTCCGGCCGACTGACCCGCGTGGCGCGGGGTGCGAGGAGCCCCGAGGAGTTCGGCCGGGCCCTGGCCCGCACCGCCCTCGCGCTGCCTTCGCTGCCCTCCCTCACCTCCGCGCTCGCGCTCGCCAGGGGGCACGAGGAGCTCGGGCAGCTGGCCAGCGGATACCTGAAGGTGCTCTTCGCCCGCTCCGAGCGCTTCCTCGAGCGGCGGCTGCAACGCGAGGGCTGGGCCGCCGGCCACGGCGTGGCGCGCGCGAGCAAGACCTTCTGGGTGGCGGTCTTCGGGGCGGTGCTGGCGCACGAGGCGGGCTTCGCCGGCGGCCCCACCGACCTGGACATCGCCTCCGGGCTGGCGCTGACGCGGGGGAGCGGCTCTGCCACGATGGGTTCATGATCTCTTCGCTGACGCTGCCGGTCACCCTGGCCTCTCGAGCGGGAACGCTGCGCCTCGAGGCCGCCGTTCCCGGTGACCTGGATGCCCTGATGGCCCTCCTGGCCGACGACGCGGTGTCGGCGTCCCGCGGCGATGTCGCCGCCGAGGGGGACAGGGAGCGCTACGCCGCCGCGCTCGCCGCGATCCAGGCGGATCCCTCCAACGTGCTGCTCCTGGCGCGCGACGGCGGCGGCGTGGCGGTGGCGACGATGCAGCTCACCGTGATCCCCGGGATGGCCCGCCGCGGCTCAACGCGGCTCCTGGTGGAGGCCGTGCGCGTGTCCTCCGAGCGGCGCTCGGCGGGGATCGGCGGGGAGATGATGCGCTGGGTCATGGGCCCCGCCGCGCTCGCGTGCGGTGCCTCGCTCGTGCAGCTGACCTCGGACGCCGCCCGCGTCGACGCGCACCGCTTCTACGAGCGGCTCGGCTTTGTTGGCTCCCACGTGGGCTTCAAGTACCACGTCCCCGGTGGGGCGGCGTGATGCGCGGGGACGCCCTGGCCGCCAAGCCCACGCTGCGCGGCGAGCGGGTGCTGCTGCGCCCGTTCACCGAGGAGGACATCGCGGCGATGGGCCCCATCCTGGCCGATCCGGAGGTGCAGATCCTCACCGGCTCGGTGGGGTCCACGGCGGAGGCCGCCGCGGCCTCTCCGGAGCTGGATGAGCGCACCCTCGAGTGGTACCGCAGCCGCGCGGCGCAGCCGGACCGGCTCGACCTGGCCATCGTCGACGCCGCGACGGGGCGCTGCGTGGGCGAGGCGGTGCTCAACGAGCTCTCCGTCGAGGACCGCTCCTGCAACTTCAGGATCCTCATGGGGCCGGAGGGGCGCGGGCGCGGCCTCGGGACGGAAGCCACGCGGCTCACCGTGGCCCACGGGCTCTCGGCGGGCCTGCATCGCATCTCCCTCACCGTGTTCACGTTCAACCCGCGGGCCCGCCGGGCCTACGACAAGGCCGGCTTTGTCCACGAGGGAACGCGTCGAGACGTCATGGAGTTCGACGGCGCGTGGCTGAGCGAGGATCTCATGTCCGTGCTCTCCACCGATCCGGGTTGGGTGCGCGCATGAGTCAGTTCGAGGCGTTCTGGACGCGGGTGTTGGCCTCCGCCGAGCCGGAGGCGATCGAGCGGGCCGAACGGACGCTTGCCGCCGTGCAGGGCTTCGACGTGGAGCTGGAACTGAGCGTGTTCACGGACGAGGACGCTCCCTGGCTTCCCTCCGTCTGGGTCACGCCCATGGGGCGGCAGCACTGGGAGGCGGCGCGCGCGAGCGATGCATCGCGGCAGCTGCTCAACGTGAGTTTCGGCGAGGACGGGGAGGTGCACCTCAACGCAGAGGAGGCGCCGCTGGGTGGGATCTTCGAGCCCATGACGAAGCCGGAAGACCCCCGCGCGGCACTCGGTGCGCTGATCGCGGCCTGGATCGGGCGGATCTGGGACGAGCGCTTCGCGGACCGCGCTGAGGCCGTGGTCCGGCAGGCCGACGGCTGCTAGCGGGGCCGCCGCGCGTGTGTGGGCTACGGGTCCGTCGCGAAGTCCAGGGCGACGGCGGCCGGATAGCTGCCGTCGAAGGCGTAGGGGTGGTGGCGCACGCCGCGCGCGTTCCGGAGGGTGACGAGCGCTGAGGACCCGTCGGTCGAGGCGCTCAGGAGCAGGCCGGTTCCCGTGCTCGCGAGATCGTCCGGGCCCGAGGCGAGGTCGCGCAGGAGCTCCACCCAGTCGAGGTGCGGGCCACCGGCCTCGATGGGAGGCAGCTCGCCCTCGTGCGGCGGGTCCAGGGCGATGCCGGCCTCGGTGAGGAGCCGATGCAGCTCACCCCGGGTGGCCCCGAGCGGCACGGTCACCTCGCGGCCCGCCGCGCTCAGCACGACCGCGCCCTCCCGGACGCTGAACGCCGTGCACACGAAGCGCTCCTGCCCGCGCTCGAGCTCCGAGAGCTCAAAGAGCAAGGTTCCGAGATCCATCACGCCCCTTCCTGCGTGGGCGCTCGCCAGAGCAGGCCCTCGCGTCCGCCACCGATGATGCCACGCATCCCGGCCGCGCCGGCCAGCGGCTCGAAGCCCGCCGCGCGGTGCATGGCGACGCTCGCTACGTTGTCCGCCGCGCACACCGAGAACAGCTCCTCGCCGCGCGCCGCCGCCCACCCGGCGCGGGCCAGCACTAGGGCAAGCCCGACCCCGCGGCGCCTGGCCACGGAACGGACCAGGGAACCACCCAGATACAGCCCGGCGGGGGCGGGGCCGAGCGATTCACCCCAGCGATGGGTCTTGCCAAAACCGAGCAGCGCGCCCGTGGCGGCGTCCGCCGCCACCACGGCGCAGGCGTCCACCTCGTGGATCGCGGCCGCGATCGCCGGGGCGCTCGTGTCCCGGCGATCGGCCGAGTACAGCGCCAGCACCCTCGCCACGTCCCGCGCGGTGGCCGGCCGCACCACCCAGCCCCGAGGCGCGGGGGCGTCCGTTGCGTCGCGCCCTCCGCGCGGCGCCGGCGCGGCCTGCCTGGCCTCTCGCTGCCCCGGCTCGCCGGGGGCGCTCACGCGGCTCATCGCGCCCGCCGGTCTCGGCCGGGCCGCACGCCGGCGCCGCGAACGCGAGACGACCCCGTGGCATCCGGCAAGGAAGGCGGCGCTGGCCCCGGCTGGCAGCGCGGGCACCAGAACACGTCCCTCGCGACCGAGCGCAGATCGCTGCTGTCGCCACCCACGTAGCCGCGGGCCAGCGTGGGGTCGGCGAGCGGCGCGCTCTCCACGCGCCCGTGGGCGCGCGGGCAGGGGCGCCCCGCCCGCCCGTAGACCCAATACCGCTCCGGCCAGCTGGGACCTGCGGTGCGCCGGGAGGCGCGCTGCGCGTTCTCCCTGAGTTGCGCCGCGGCGACCTCAAGCACGCGAGCCAGCGCCGCGTCGTCGTGCTCTCCCACACGGGAGAAGGGAGAGAGCCCGGCCACGAAGAGCGACTCGGAGCGGAAGATGTTCCCGATCCCGGCGACCACGCGCTGATCGAGCAGGGCGGCGCCGAGCAATCGCTCGGGATCGGCGCGCAGCAGCGCGAGCGCGAGCTCCGCGTCCCACGCGTGGATCGGATCGGGGCCGAGTGCTGCCACGATCTCCTCGCGCCGGGGCTGCGTGATGGCCTCGAGCACGCCGAGCTGCACGCCAAGCAGCTGCGCGTGTTCCGTCTCCAGGACGGCGCGGACCCGGGCGGCGGGGACGGTCCAGCGCTCGCCGGGGGCGAGCACGAGCCAGCGCCCCTCCATGAGCAGGTGGGAATGGATGACGTCGCCGCCGTCCACGCGCAGGAAGAGGTGTTTGCCGTACGCGGCGACCTCGGTGATGGCCCGCCCGCGCAGATCCAGGGTGGCCATGGAGGGCACGCGGAAGTCGCTGCGCACGAGCGGGGTGTCCATCAGGAGCGGGCGCAGGCTCCGCTCCACGCGGGCGAGGGAGTCGCCTTCCGGCATGTTTCAGCCCTCGAGCGCGCTCACGACGCCGGCGGCGTGTTGAGCTGCCAGGAGACGCCGAAGCGGTCGTTGACCCAGGCGAAGCGCGGGCTGAAGGGGTATTCCCCGGCGGGCATGAGCGTGCCGCCGCCCTCGCCCAGCGAGGCGGCGAGCGTGTCCACCTGAGCGGCGTCGTCCACGTCGAGGAAGAGCGAGAGCGAGGGCGTGAAGTCGAACGCGTGGTTCACGAAGGAATCGAAGTAGCGCAGGCGCTGGCCCGCCACCACGAGGAAGCCGGCGGCGACGGTGCCCGCGGGGCCCGGCCCCGCGTCGTCGTACAGCTCCTCCGATTCGAGTGAGGCGGCGACGCCGGCGGCGGCGAACGCCTCGAGGGTGGCCGTGGCCCACGCCCGGGCCGTGCCGCCCTGGAACATGAGGAAGGGGGTCAGCGCTGCCATGGGAGCCTCCGGGTGATCGCTGGCTTGCTCGGGAGACCAGCCTACAAACACCCCCGGACGCACCGCCCGGTTAGGGTGAAATCCATGAGCGGATTTCATGTGCTTCCGGGCGCCGGCATCGAGGCAGCGCTCACCGTCAACCCCCGGCAGTACCTCGTGGGGGACCTGGCCCGGCCGCAGGAGCTCGCCAACCCGACGGTGGGCGCCACGGAGATCGGGATCGTCGACTACGCCGAGGTCTCGCTTGAACCGCCGCACTTCCACCCCGAGAACGGCGAGTTCATCTACGTGCTGGCCGGGCGGATCCTCATGTGGGATCTGGACGCGGACGTCGTCCACACCCTGAACGCCGGGGACTTCCTGGCCATGGCGCCCGGCCATCCCCACGCGCAGAAGTCGGCGGCCGGCACGCGGCTGCTCTTCGTGAAGTCCCCGGGCGGGAACGACAAGACGCTCCTCGAGCTCACGCCCGAGATCCTCGCCTGGCAGCGCGACGCCGTGGTTTAACCCCGCCAGCGCAGCCCCGAGGGCAGCGTCCCGAAGCCGGCCGCCACGAGCGCGCGCGCCACGGGCGTGCCGAGGATCGCGAGACCGTTGACCTTCTGCATGCTCATCTTCTCCACGCGCGCCGTGCACAGCGCCTCGGCCAGGGCCGGTGCGGCGGCGGCGAGCACGCCCTCGCGCTCGTCGAAGCACAACAGCGTCTTGCCGCCGCGCTCGACGTAGAGCACCAGCTCGCCGTCCACGAGCACCACCACGGCGCCGGCCTTGCGGCCCGGGCGGTGCCCCGTGGCGGTCGCCGAGGCGCCCTCCGGCACGGGCAACGACGGCCACGCGAGGGCCGCGCCGTAGGGGTTGGCCGGGTCGGTCGCGGCCAGGGCCAGCGCCACGGGCGCCTCCCGGCGCGCGTCCTCGTCCCGCGCGTGCGAGCGCAGCCGATCCACCGTGGCGGCCGTGGAGAACTGGGCGGCGCCGAGCCGCTCCACGAAGTAGCCGCGGCGCGCGATGCCCTGCTCCTCCATGCGCGAGAGCACCTTGTAGAGCATCCCGAAGCCGCCGGGCACGTCCTCGGCCTGCACCGAGCCCTTCGTCAGCACGCCGTA
The DNA here is from genome assembly GCF_003575975.1 of Galactobacter valiniphilus. Classification (GTDB taxonomy): domain Bacteria; phylum Actinomycetota; class Actinomycetes; order Actinomycetales; family Micrococcaceae; genus Galactobacter; species Galactobacter valiniphilus. The sequence continues at coordinate 58,774 of NZ_QQXK01000016.1, forward strand.
GCGGTCAAGCAGCACCTCGCTCGTAGCGTGGGCGCGCAGCGTCGCGTCGGGTTCGGGCGTGGGTAGCAGGCTCCACCGCCCCTGGGCCGCCGGCAGCGACGGAGGCGCGGCACGCCCCGAGCCGTAGCGCTCAATGCCCGACGGCGCCCGCTCGCCACCCGGCGCGGCCCCCGTTGCGGGGCGGCCGGCACCGGATCCGTCCGCGCCGGCGTCGCCCGCCCAGCCGCCGCCCGAGGCGGCGCCGAACGCGTCGGGTGAGCCCGCGCCGTCGGGCCTGAGGCCCCGGCCGAGCCCCGCCCCGTAGCCGCGCGCGCGCAGCCCGCGCACGTGGCCGAGGCGCGCCGTGCGGGCGCGCGGATCGCTCTTGCGCTTGTGGGCCGCCTTGCCGCCCGAGAGCATGCCGCGGACGGCGCCGTAGGAGTCGTTCGTGATGAGCCCGGCCCACACGAGGTCCCACAGCGCGGCGGCGAGTTGGGCCTCGGGGACGTGGCCCTCGCCCTCGAGCCGCGCGGCGAGCTGGCCGAGGAACCAGCCGCCGCCGCCGGCGAGGGCCTCGAGGATGCGCAGGTGCAGGGCGCTCGGCTCGAAGTCCTCGTCGCGGCGCAGGGTGAGGGGAGCGGAGTCGGAGAGGTGCAGGGACACCCAGCCGTCGTCGCCCGCGAGGGAGCCGGCGCCGGAGAAGATGACCTCGCCCGAGGTGAGCAGCTCGTCCAGCCAGGCCGGCTGGTAGCCGCGGACGCGCGAGGGCAGGACGAAGCCCTCCCAGGCGCTGGCCGGGACGGGCACGCCCGCGAGCTGTTCCACCACGAGGGCCACGCCGTCGACGCCGCGCAGCTGCTGGGGAAGGTACTGCCAATCGGCGAGGAACCGGGCGAGCGCGGGCTGCTCCACGGGCTCCACCTCGGCGCGCAGGGCGGCGAGGGAGCGGCGGCGGATGCGGCGCAGGATCTCCTTCTCGCACCACTCCTGCTCGCCGCTGGGCGCGGGGCGGTACTCGCCCGGCGTGACGCGCTGCTCCTGCGCGAGGCGCTGAAGGGTCTGGGTCACGACGGCGCCGGCGAGGCCGAGCGCGGCGGCGGCCTCGCTCGCGGTGAACGGGCCGTGGGTGCGGGCGTAGCGGCCCACGAGGTCACCCAGCGGGTCCGGGACGGGCTCCACGAAGGCGAGTGGCACGCCCATGGGCAGGGCCACGCCGAGGGCGTCGCGCAGGCGGGAGGCGTCCTCGATCGCGGCGTAGACGGCGCGGCCGTTGAGGTGAACGGCGAGGGCGCGGCGGCTCGCGACGAGCTCCTGTGCCCAGGCCTCGGCCTGTTCCGCGCTCGCGTGGGGTGCGTCCTCGACGTCATCCGTCGCCGCGGGGTCCCGCAGGCGCGCCGCGAGCTCGTCCGCGGAGAGCGGGCCGAGCAGGCGCAGGAGGTCCGCGGCGCCCTCGAGCCCGCGCAGGCGGCGCTGCGGGGCCAGGCGTTGGGCCTCGGCCTCGACGGCCAGCATGACGTCGGCGTCTAGCAGCTCGCGCAGCTCCTCGCGGCCCAGCAGATCGGCCAGGAGAGAGGGGTCGAGCGAGAGCGCGGCGGCGCGGCGTTCGGCGAGCGGCGAGTCGCCCTCGTAGAGGAACTGGGCCACGTAGCCGAAGAGGAGGGACTGCGCGAAGGGGCTCGGCGCCTGCGTCTGCACCTCGACCACGCGGATCTTGCGGGACTGCAGGGCGGTCGCGAGCGCGTTGAGGGCCGGCAGGTCGTAGACGTCCTGGAGGCACTCGCGCACCGTCTCCAGGATGATCGGGAACTGCGGGTACTTGGCGGCGACCTCCAGGAGCTGCGAGGCGCGCTGGCGCTGCTGCCACAGGGGCGTGCGCTTGCCAGGATCGCGGCGGGGGAGCAGGAGGGCGCGCGCGGCGCACTCGCGGAAGCGCGCGGCAAAAAGCGCCGAGCCGCCCACCTCGGCGGTCACGGCCTCCTGCAGCTCGTCGGGGTCGAAGAGGAAGAGCTCGGCGCCCGGCGGCTCGTCGTCCATGAGCGGCACGCGCAGCACGATGCCGTCGTCCGCCGCCATGGCCGAGCCGTCCAATCCGTAGCGCTCGTGCAGGCGCGCGCCCACGGCGAGGGCCCACGGCGCGTGGACCTTCATGCCGTAGGGGGAATGCAGGATGACGCGCCAATCGCCCAACTCGTCCTGGAAGCGCTCGAGCACCAGGGTGGTGTCGCTCGGAACGGTCGCCGTGGCCTCGAGCTGCTCGCGCAGATAGGCCAGCAGGTTGTCCTGCGCCCACTCGTCCAGGCCCATCGCGGCGAGGCGCTCGCGGGCCGGCCCGTCCTCGGCGCCGGCGAGCTCGCGCTGGAACGCGCCCTGCGCCGCGCCGAGCTCGGCAGGGCGGCCCAGGCCGTCGCCGTGCCAGAACGGCAGCTTGCCCGGCTGGCCGAACGCCGGCGTGACGAGCACGCGGTCGTGCGTGATGTCCTCGATCTTCCAGCTCGTGGCGCCGAGCGCAAAGACGTCGCCCACACGGGACTCGTAGACCATCTCCTCGTCCAGCTCGCCCACGCGGCGATTGCCCGTGCCGGCGTCCTCGGAGCCGGCCAGGTACACGCCGAAGAGCCCGCGGTCGGGGATGGTGCCGCCCGAGGTCACGGCGAGGCGCTGGGCGCCGGGGCGGCCCTCGATCGTCCCGGCGTCGCGGTCCCAGATGACGCGCGGGCGCAGCTCGGCGAACTCGTCGGAGGGGTACTTGCCCGCGAGCAGGTCAAGCGTGGCCTCGAAGGCGCTGCGGGGGAGCGAGGCGAACGGCGCGCTGCCGCGCACCAGCTCGAACCATTCCTCCACGTCGATGGGCCCCAGGGCACAGGCCGCGACGGTCTGCTGGGCCAGGATGTCCAGCGGGTTCGCGGGGACGGCCATGGACTCGATGCGCCCGGCGAGCATGCGTTCCACCGTGATGGCGCTGGAGACGAGGTCGCCGCGGTGCTTGGGGAAGAACACGCCGGTGGACGGCGCGCCCACCTGGTGGCCGGCGCGGCCCACGCGCTGCAGGCCGGAGGAGACGGAGCCGGGGGCCTCGACCTGGATCACGAGGTCCACGAGGCCCATGTCGATGCCGAGTTCAAGCGAGCTCGTCGCGACGACACAGCGCAGCCGGCCCGACTTCAGGTCGTCCTCGATCTGCGCGCGGCGTTCCTTGGAGACCGAGCCGTGGTGCGCGCGGGCGAGCAGCTCGGGCGCGCCGGCCGTCTGCCCGGCCTGGGCCATGACCTGGGCCGGAGCCCGGTTCGCGGGCATTCTCCAGTTCGCTTCCATGCTCGACGACGCATCCGCGCCCGGGTGCCCCGGGGCACCCGGGGTGCCGTCCCCGGCACCCGGCCACGTGGCGTCGGGCAGGAGGGCCCCGCCAGGGGCGGCGGCGGGCACCCCACCCGGCCACGCGGCGTCGAGCACCTCGGAAAGCTGGACGGGCGCGCCCTCGTCGCCGTCGGCGGCGAGGCCCCGGCCAAAGGCGGCCGGCTGAAGGATCTCGCGGCTCGAGGAGCCGATGCCGCCCACCGTGAAGGCCGGGCCCTGCTCGGTGAGGCCCAGGCGCGCGGCGTGGATCTCGTTGAGGCGGCCCGTGAGGCGCTCGGCGAGACGGCGGGAGTTGGCGAAGACGATCGTGGAGTTCTTGGCCTCGATGAGGTCGACGATCTTTTCCTCGACGTGCGGCCAGATGGACGCGTTGGGCTCGGGGGAGGAGCCGGGGCCGAGGTCGTGCGCGGCGGAGGCGCTGGGCAGGTCCGCCATGTCGGGCACGGGGACCGTGATGGTCAGGTCCCAGGCCTTGGTGGACTCGGGGGCCACGATCGCCACGGGGCGCGAGCCGCCGAGGAAGCGGGCCACCTCCTCGCGGGGCTCCACGGTGGCGGAGAGGCCGATGCGCTGCGCCGGCTGCGGCAGGATCGCGTCGAGGCGCTCGAGGCTGAGGGCCAGGTGGGCACCGCGCTTGGTGTTGGCGACGGCGTGGACCTCGTCCACGATGACCGTGTCCACGCGCGTGAGCGACTCGCGCGCCTTGGACGTGAGCATGAGGTAGAGGGATTCCGGCGTGGTGATGAGGACGTCTGGCGGGTGGCTCGCGAGGGCGCGGCGCTCGGCCGGGGTGGTGTCGCCCGAGCGCACGCCGACCGAGACCTCGGGGACGGGGACGCCCAGGCGGCGGGCCGTCTGCGTGATGCCGATGAGGGGCGAGCGAAGGTTGCGCTCCACGTCAACACCGAGGGCCTTGAGCGGGGAGATGTAGAGGACGCGGGTGCCCTCGTTGTGGTGCTTGCGTTTGGCGGCTTGTGCTTTGTCCTGGAGCGAGGCGCGCGGGGCGATGGCGCCCGTGGCCGGGTCCAGCCCCGGCAGGGTGCCCTGGCCCTGGGCGTTTCTGATGAAGGAGTCGAGCGCCCACAGGAACGCGGACAGGGTCTTGCCCGAGCCGGTGGGGGCGATGACGAGGGCGTGGTGGCCCCGGCTGATGGCGTCCCACGCGCCGATCTGGGCCGTGGTGGGCGCGGGAAAGGCCCCCTGGAACCACTCGCGGGTGGCGGGGGAGAAACGCTCAAGCACGCTCGCGGCGCTCGGGGATTGCGGCATCATGGTCAGGGTACGCGTGGAGGGCGACGAGATGCCCTTCGCGGACCGGACGTGATGAGGCGCAGGCGATGGTGGCGGACAAGATCAACAGCGGAGACGACGAGAAGCGCAGCTTCCTGCCGCTCGTGGTGGGGTTGATCGCGCTCGCCTTGGTGGTGGGGTTGATCGTCTACATCTCGCTCGCCAACGGCGGCGAGGAGAAGAACGAGCCGGCCGCCCCGCGGGCGATCGCCGGGTACAGCTACTCCCAGGTGCTCTCGCGTCAGGAGGCCCAGGCCGTGGGGATGTTCGACGCCGGGTCGCTGGGTTCGGGAACCTCCCTCACCCTGGAGCGGGCCGATTGGCCCGGTCTGGTGGATGCCGTCGAGATTGCCGCGGCGTCCTGGGGCGACGGGGCGGACCAGCCGGCGTTGAGGGCCGCCACCGCGGTGGTGGAGCGGGGGAACTTCCTCGACAACGAGCTCATCGACAACGGCCACCCGCGCACGCAGCTGCCGTCCATGAGCATCGAGGCCACGCGAGCCCAGTGGGAGGCGACCCTGGCCGTGCTGAAGGAGGCCCAACCGCGGGTTGGCTCGGACGCGCAGCCGGCGCTGGGGCGGGCCATGGCCTCGATCGAGGCGCAGCTGAAGAAGTAGGGTCCGCGGTCAGCCTTCTAGCGGGCGCAGGGACTTGACGACCTTCATGGGGAACTTGCTCGAGACCTTTTGGATGCCGGGCATGGCCAGCAGCGTGCCCGAGAGGAACTTCTCGTAGGTGGGCAGGTTCTCGACGGCGACGCGCGCGAAGTAGTCGGGCTGGCCGAAGAGGCGGTAGACCTCCAGGACCCCGTCACAGCCGGCCATCGTCTGTTCGAAGCGCTCGACCGTGGCGGCCGAGAAGTCGGTGAGCTCGATGTCGAGGATGACCTCGAACGAGGTCTTGTCCGCGCTGGGGCTGACCAGGGCCTCGTAACCCAGCAGGACGCCGTCGTGCTCTAGCTTCTGCACGCGGCGCAGGCAGGGGCCCGGCGTGAGGCCCACGCGGTCGGCGAGGGCGACGTTGGAGATGCGCGCGTCCACGCGCAGGGTTTCGATAATTGCGCGATCGATTCTGTCCACGCTCAATCGTTGCACAGATCGGCAAGTTGCGCGCCGCAGACAGCATCCGGTTGCGCGGGTTTGGGGGCGCAATATTGTGGTATCAAAACGTCGAACGGCGTGCTGTGGTCAGGGCGGAGTGTAGGCCCCCTGACGGCAGCACGCCGTTTGTCGTTTTCGCCTGGGCGCGGGGCCGCGAGGACGCGCCGAGTACGCTGGCGGCACCACACACGAGCCTAGGGGGACGCCGTGGCCTTCGAGTCACAGGACCTGGACATCACGTTCGACGCGCCGATCGGCGTTCGGATCAAGGGCGAGACCTGGCCCTGTGTGGAGCTGCCCGGGTCCAAGGAGATCTTCGGGACGGGGAAGTCGGTCAAGGTCGTGGGGACCGTCGACGGGCTGCCGCTGACCAGCGCGTTCATGCCCACGGGCAGCGGCGGGCACATGGTCTCGATCTCCGCGAAGCTGCGCAAAGCGCTCGGCAAGGACGTCGGGGACACCGTGACGATCCACCTCAGCAGGCGGCTGATCTAGGGGGAGTCATGTACTTCGGAACGTTGCTCATGGTGTTGGTCTCGGTGCTGGCGCTGGCGCTGCTGGTGTTCATCGTGGCGTTGACGGTGAGGGCCTCGAGCCGCCGTCGCGCGGGCACGGGGCAACGCCCGGCCTCCGACGAGGAGGTTCTGCTGATGCAGCAACAGCAGTTCAACCAGAACCTGCTGAACCCACCCCCGCCTCCGCAGCCGTAACCGCCGCCCTCGGCCGCGAACGGTTTGCTGTACGGAGAGCGGCGAGCAAACCGTTGCGCGTCCAGGAAACCGCGGTGTGCCACCGAACCCGGCCACGCGTCGTCGGGCACCCCGCTGGCCCTCACGAAAAACCGCGCCCTCCTGAACAAAACGCGTCCTCGAGGACGCGGATTGTTCAGGAGAGCGCGGAAAACGCGGAGCTCGGCCCCGAGCAGAGCAAAGGCTCCACGATTCCGGCCACAACCCCCGCCGAAAGTGGCGGGTTTGTCCGAAAACGTGGAGCCCAAGCCCCGGCACGGCAAAGGCGTCAGTGCGTGGACGGCTCCTGGGCCACCTCGGTGCGGTCGCCGCTCCACAGCGTGTGGAAGGTGCCCGGCTTGTCGACGCGCTTGTAGGTGTGGGCGCCGAAGAAGTCGCGCTGGCCCTGGACCAGGGCGGCCGGCAGGCGGTCCGAGCGCAGGCCGTCGTAGTAGGCAAGCGAGGAGGAGAACGCCGGGGCGGGGATGCCCTGGCCGGCGGCTTGGATGACCACGCGGCGCCACGCGTCCTGCGCGGACTCGAGGTGCTCGCGGAAGTACGGGGCCAGCAGCAGGGCCGGCAGCTCCGGCTCGGCGGCGTAGGCCTTCGCGATGGTGTCGAGGAACTGGGCGCGGATGATGCAGCCGGCGCGCCAGATGCGGGCGATCTCGCCCTTCTTGACGTCCCAGCCGTACTTCGCGGCGCCGGCGACGATCTCGTCGAAGCCCTGCGAGTAGGCCACGATCTTCGAGGCGAACAGCGCCTGGCGCACGTCCTCGATGAACGCGTCGGCGTCGTCGACGGCCACGGCGGACGGCCCGGCCAGGCCCTTGGCAGCGGAACGCTGCCCCGCGGCGGAAGAGAGCGAGCGCGCGAACACTGCCTCGGCGATGCCGGTCACCGGCACGCCCAGATCAAGCGCGTTCTGCACGGTCCAGGCGCCGGTGCCCTTGGCGCCGGCCTGATCCAGGATGACGTCGACGAGCGGCAGCTCCGTCTCGGCGTCCACCTGGCGCAGCACCTCGGCGGTGATCTCGATCAGGTAGGAGGAGAGCTCGCCCTGGTTCCACACCGAGAACACCTCGGCGATCTCGGCGGGGGTCTTGCCCGTGCCGCGGCGAATCAGGGCGTAGGCCTCGGCGATGAGCTGCATGTCGGCGTACTCGATGCCGTTGTGCACCATCTTCACGAAGTGGCCGGCGCCGTCGGTGCCGACGTGCGTGACGCACGCGGTGCCGTCCTCGGCGCGCGCGGCGATGGACTCGAGGATGGGGCCGAGCGTCTCGTAGGAGCGCACGGAGCCGCCGGGCATGATGGACGGGCCGTTGAGCGCGCCCTCCTCGCCGCCGGAGATGCCGGTGCCCACGAAGTGGATGCCCGTCTCGCGGATGCGGGCCTCGCGCTCGATCGTGTCGTGGAAGTTGGCGTTGCCGCCGTCCACGATGATGTCGCCGGGCTCGAACACGGCGAGCAGCTCGTCGATGACGGCGTCGGTGCCCTTGCCGGCCTGGACCATGATGATGGCCGTGCGCGGGGTGGACAGGGACGCGGCGAACTCCTCGTAGGAGAAGGCCGGCACAAACTGCGCCTCCGGGTGGGCGGAAACCAGCTCATCGGTGCGGTAGCGCGAGCGGTTGAACACCGCCACGGTGTTGCCCTCGCGGGAGGCCAGGTTGCGGGCCAGGTTGGAGCCCATGACGGCCAGGCCGACCACGCCGATGTTGGCGCTTGCCTGCTGGTTCTCAGACATGTTGTTCCTTCTCTCGCGGCGTGCTGCCGCGTTCTGTGCTCGAGGACCGAGAACGGTCCTCAGTAGAACTCGTGGGTATCGATGCGGTTCTTCAGCGGCTCGCCATCGAGCAGGCGCCGGGCATTGAAGACGAGCAGCTCCGCGATGAGCCGGTCCTCGTCCCTGTTCATGGTGGCTGCGTGCGGTGAGACCAGCACGTTGGGGAGCTCCCACAGTCGGCTCTTGGACGGTAGCGGTTCCGTCTCGAACACGTCCAGCGCGGCGAACCCCACATGACGCGACTCGAGCGCCTCGGTGAGGGCCGCCTCGTCGATCACGGTGCCGCGGCCCACGTTGACGACGGTGGCGCCGGCGGGCAGTGCGGCGATCACCGCGCGGGAGACAAGATGACGCGTGAGGACCGTGGCGGGCAGCGTCACGATGAGCGCGTCGGCGTTGGCCGCCGCCTCTTCGAGGCGGTCGGGATGCACGACGGCGTGGGCGTGGGGATCGCTCGTGGCGTGCCGGCTGGTGCCGGTCACGTGGGCGCCCAGGGCGCTCAGGAGGCGGGAGACCTCGCGGCCGATGTGGCCGAGGCCCAGCACGAGGATGCGGGCTCCGGCGAGGCCGCGCGGGAAGTCGCCGCGGTCCGGCCACACACGGGCGGCCTGCTGGGCCTTGAGCTCGGGGACGCGCTGGAAGCCGGCGAGGACGCCCAACAGGGCAAACTCGGCGAGCGGGCGGGCGTGCACGCCCGCGCTCGAGGTGAAGGCGATGCGTTCGAGCGTTGAATCGTCCAGGCCACCGGCGCCGATGAGCGAGCCGCCGCCGGCCGCGGTCGTGGCGACCCAGCGGACCGAGGTCGTGCAGACGCGGGCCACCTGGGCCGGGTCCTCGTCCGGGATCCCGTAGACGGCGTCCGCGCGGGCCAGGAGGGCGTCGAAGGCCGCCTCCTGCTCGGGGGTGCGCTTGAAGTCAGCCTCGCCGTAGTGGTCGGAGGGGAAACGCTGGGCCGGGATGAGCGAGGGCTCGTGGAGCAGCTCGATCCGCGGCTCGGCGCGCAGCACGGCCTCGGCGTCGGCGGGCAGGGGCGTGGCGATGGCCAGCTTGAGGCGCGGCTCAGACATGGTGGTAGGACCCTCCGCCGGAGATCTCCTGGGCGCGGTAGACCTGCTCCGTGAGCATGAGCCGGACCAGTTGGTGCGGGAAGACCAGCTCGGAGAGCGACCAGATGAGGTTGGCACGCTGGTGCACGGAGGCGTCCACGCCGTAGGCGCCGCCGATCACCACGGTGACATGCTTGCCGGCGTCCAGCGGTTTGCGCAGCGCGGTGGCCAGGCCGGGGGAGGAGAGCATCTTGCCGCGCTCGTCCAGGAGCACGAGGAACTCGTCCGGCTTGATCTTGGCCAGCAGCCGGCCGGACTCCTCCTCGCGGGCCGCCTGCTCCTGCCTCGAGGAGTGGGGGATGAGCTGGTAGTCGAGGTCCCAGGGCTTCTTGAGCCGCTTGGCGTAGCGCTCGATCCCCTCGGAGACCCAGGACTCGTGCTTCTTGCCAACGGCCAGGACCCGGATGCTCATGGTGTCCATTGTTCCAGGCCCGGGCCGCGGCCGGTGCGTGCGTGTCGCCGCGGACACGCACGCCCCGCAAACGCTCAGCCGTTGATGTGCGCGTCGACCACCGCGCCGAGCCGCAGCAGCTCCTCGTCGCGACCCCGCCGGCCCTGCACCGTGAAGCCGGAGGGCAGTCCCGCGGGGGTGCGCCCGCCGGGGAGCGTCAGCATCGGGGCGCCGAGCATGGTCCCGGCTCCCGTGTGCCGCGTGTACAGGCCGAACGCATCCACGCGCTCGCCTCGATGGCTCACGCTCTGCCCCTGCTCCACGAGGGGTGCCACGGCCGGGGTGGTGGGGAAGACGAGGGCGTCGAGGCCCGCACCGGTGAGCAGCGCCTCGTACCCCTCGCGGGCTGCAAAGGTGGAGCGCAGGGCCTCGGCGTAGGCATCGTCTCCCACGGGGTGCGACAGCGTGGATTCGAGGATCCCCCGGACATCGGCGCTTGCGACGCCGTCCACGAGCCGGCGGTACGCGGCCTCGGGCGGGGCACCGAACGCCGCCGCCGCCACCTCGCTCAGCAGCCGCTTGGCCTCCCACAGCACCACCGGCATCTCGGCCGCCCGCGTGTTCTCGAGCACCGGGCCCCAGTCCACGCTCACGACCTCGACGTCCTCGAGCCGTTCGAGGGCGGCGTTGAAGAGTGCCTCCACCTCGGGGTCAAGGTCAAGCAGGTACTCCCGGGGCACGCCGACGCGGAGGCCGGCGGGCCCCTCGCCGAGCGCCCCGCGGGAGGTGATGATCGCGTCGGCCTCGACCACGCCGGCGAGCGAGCGCGCAAACAGGCCGGGGGTGTCGCGGGTGAAGGACAGCCCCACCAGGCCGCCGGCAGGGTAGCGCCCGGTGCTCGGACGGAAGCCGTAGACGCCGTTGAGCGCTGCGGGAATCGACACGGAGCCGCCGGTGTCGGTTCCCACCCCCAGGTCGGCGTGCCCGCGGGCCACGATGGCAGCGGCGCCGCCCGAGGAACCACCGGCCGAACGGTCCGGATGACCGGGCACCGTGACGGGCCCGTAGCTCACGTTGTCCGAGGTGATGCCGAAGGCGAGCTCGTGCATATTGCTCGTGCCGAGGATCCTGGCCCCGCCGCGCCGCAGGGCGGCCACCACGGGGGCATCCGCCGCGGCGACGTCGCCGGAGAGCCCGGTGCACCCGGCCGTGCGCGGCAGGCCCCGCACGGCGATGTTTGCCTTGATGGTCACGGTGGGCCCGGCGCCGGGTGCGTGCGCGGTGCCGGCCTCCTGCTCGGCCAGATCGATCCAGTCCCCGGGGTAGGGAAAGCCGGCAGGGGAAACGGTGCTCATCGGGACAGCTCCTCGAGGTTCTTGCCCTTGGTCTTCGGTGCCAAGAGGTTAATCAATGCCCCGGCGGCGAGGAACGCCGCGAGGCCAAACATGGTGCCGGCGAGCGGCAAGGTGCCCAGCGCGCCCACCATGACGAAGACGCCGAGACCGCCGCCCACGTGGCCGATCGAATCGGCGAGGGCGTAAGCGGTCGTGCGCACCCGGGTGGGGAACACCTCGGCCGTGAGGGCGTACTGGGCGGGGACCCAGATGTTCTGGCCGAAGAACAGCACGAGCGCTCCGGCGAACATGAGCAAGGGAGAACCCGCCCCGGCCGAGACAACGCCGGCGCCGAGCAGCGTGATCGCCGCGCCGATCAGCATCCACCACTTGCGCTCCACCCTGTCCACCACGCTGCGGGCCACGAAGGCGGCGATGATGAAGCCGAGCAGGCCCACTGCGGAGACCATGCCAGCGGCGCTCGGGCTGTAGCCGAGCCGCACCAGGACGGACGTGAAGGCGCCGGAGAAGGCGTACACGGTGACGTAGCCGAGCATCCAGGCGAGCCCCAGGACGACGAGGCGCCGCAGGTACACGGGAGAGGTGAAGAGCTCGCGGATCCCCGCCCACAGCCCGGCGGACCCGGCCGCGGCGGGCTCGTCAGCCTCCGCCGCGTTGGCGTCCTCGGGCAGCAAGGGAGTGCGGGAGGTCGCCAGCGTCTCCATGCGCTGGACCACGGCCGCTGCCTCCCCGAGCCGCCCGCGCTCGGCGAGCCAGCGCGGGGATTCGGGCAGGGAGATGCGCAGGAAGAGGGAGACCACGGCCAGGATCGCCCCGATGCCGTAGATCCAGCGCCAGCCGGAAGTGAACTGCTCCGAGGCGAGCGCCACGGGAAGGGCCTCGGGCCACGGGCCCATGGGCGTCGTCAGGAACAGCCCGAGCCAGATGCCGAGCGCCGAGCCGAAGGCGGCCATGATGAACAGCAGGCTTGTGTAGCGCCCGCGCAGTCGCCGCGGCGCCACCTCGCTGACGAACACGTTGATGATGGCCAGATCGGCCCCCACCCCGATGCCCGTGATGAAGCGCGAGGCGACGAAGTGCCATTCGTTCATGGAGAAGGCGGAGTACGCCGAGCCGAGACCTGTGATCACCATGGAGGCGATCAGCATGCTGTGTCGGCCGAAGCGGTCGGAGAGGGGGCCCAGGACGAGGGCGCCCACGGCGTACCCGACGAGGCTCATGAAGACGGGAAGTCCCACGAGGGCGTCGGCGCCCCGGGCCGAGCAACCGTCGATGATCTGCGTGCAGGTCTGCACGAAGGAGACGTTGATGTTGAAGATGTCGTACTGGACAAACAGCATGCCCAGCCCGATCGTGAGCACGGAGGTCAGGCTCAACCCCCAGCGGGGGAAGCGATCAATCCTGCGGAGGATGGACGAGCGACTCGGCGGCGCTGCGTGTGGTGCTGACATGGCTGGCTCCTGGGACGGGCGATGCTGACATCACCGAGTCTGTGAGCTGCGTCATGCCGCCACCATCGTCACTTTTGATGATGGGTGAGGAAGAACGTCGCCAATCCGGCACGGTTGCTGGCGCCGGTCTTGTCAAAGGCGTGGCGAAGGTGCGTGCGCAGGGTGGGGGCCGACATGCCGAGCTCCGCGCAGATCTCCCGATCCGCGTAGCCGCGCGCGACGAGGGCGGCGACCTCCGCCTCACGCGGCGTGAGCTGCGGAACGGAGGACGGGGTTTCTGGGGCCCACAAGCGCGACACGAGGTCCCCGAGGCTCTGCAGCGTGCGCCCGTCCTCGACATCGAAGGGGCGCTGCCGCGACCCGCGCCAGACCCGCAGGTCCACCGTGCCCACGTCCGTGGCGGAGGGGAAGTAGTTCATCCCGTGGTGCATGTTCCGGCGGTGCAGGAAATCGTGCACAAACTCGTCGCTGTGTCCCCGCACCAAGGTGACGCGCGAGGTGGCTCGGCGCCGGAAGAGGGTGGGGGTCAGCCGGTCCACGTGGCGAAAGTGCCCCTCGTACGCCGCCACCATGTCACTGCCGAGGTGAATCTCGACGGGATCTGAGTACGGGCCCGTGGGATCGCAGACGTAGGACACGAAGACCTCGGCGTCGAGGAGCTTGAGCAGGACCTCACCGAGATCGTTGCGCCGCTCGGCGGCGGGCGCGTTCGACAGGGCGATGTCGATGGCATCGGCGGTCAGGGCCCTCACACGGTCCACGCTGCCCCCTTTCGAACGCGGTGGGTGGAGCAATAATCATGATGTCACCGGCGCGCGGCCGGCACCAGATCGCGACACCGCGGCACGCAAGGGCCCCGCCACCGCGAGGGGAACAAGCGGTGACGGGGCCCTGCAGGTTAGGCCGGCGGTGAAGCCGACCAAGCGTCGTCGTGCCCCGAAAGCGAGGGCGCGGCGACGGTGGCGCCGGCTCAGCACGGCCGGCGCCACGGGATCAGGCGTTGACGCCCAGCACGGCGGCCTTGCCGGCCGTCAGGATGCGCGTGGTGGTCGTGATGGAGGTCAGCAGGCCCTCGATCTCGGCGGCGCGGCGCTCCAGCGGCTCGAGGCCGTTGCCGCCCATGAGCTCCTCGAACAGCGACAGCGCGACGGTGGCGCGCAGGTCGAACATGTCGAAGTTGGCGACGATCTGGCGCCACTGCTCGGTGGCGCGGATGCCGCCGTCGGCGCCGTAGGACACGAAGGCCACCGGCTTGCCGTTCCACTCGGGGGCGAGGGAATCGAAGGCGTTCTTCAGGGCGCCGGGGACGCCGTGGTTGTACTCGGGGGTGATGACGATGTAGCCGTCCAGCTCGTCGATCTTGGCGGACCAGGCCTGCTGGGCGTCGTTGTCGTAGTTGCGGTTGGCCATGCCCGGCAGCAGGGCGGAGTCCAGCAGCGGCAGGTTGAAGTCGGCCAGGGCGACGATCTCGAAGCTCAGGTCCTCGGTCTCGAACGCGGCGGAGTGCTCCTTGACCCAGCGGGCGACGTGAGCAGAGTTGCGGCCCTCGCGGACGGAACCGGAGATGATGCCGATCTTCATGGGGTACAGCCTTTCGGTCGATACAGCGGGGATGACTTCCCCGCCCTCTCTGAGAAGTTGAAGCGTCAGGCAATGCCGCATCATTCCCCTGGGCCGTGTGATGTGACTCACGCGCTGTTGGCGATCCCCCAGATTCCGCGCCTACCCTCGCGTGCATGCAACACCCAATGGGCCAGCGGGCCTCCTTGCGCCGTCTCCTCTCCCCGCGGGTCGGGCTCCTTCAGGGAACGACGGCGGGCGGCGGCCCGGGCGGGAACCCCGCCTCGGTGGGCGGCGGGAAGCGCTGGGTGTTGTGGTTGGCCGTCACCGCGGCCGTCCTCTCGGTGGTGGCAGCCGTTGGCATCTACGAGTCGCTGGGCGAGGAGGACGATCTCGCCGCCTACGACCGGCCGGTCCTCGACTTCTTTGCGTTGCACCGTCTGTCCTGGCTGACCCCGGCCGTCGCGGCCTTCACGCGGATCGGCTCCGCACCGGTGCTGAGCGTGATCCTCCTGCTCCTCGTGGGCATCCTGTGCTGGCGCCGCCGCAGCCTGTACCCGCTGCTGTTGCTGGCGGGCGCGGCCGCCGCTTCGGTGCTGCTCACGGTGGCGTTGAAGAACGCGCTGGATCGGCCCAGGCCGCCGTACGAGCTGGCCGTGCCTCCCTTCGAGACCTCGGGGTCCTTCCCGTCCGGGCACACGCTGAACTCCACCGCCCTGGCGCTGGTGCTGTGCTACCTGATGCTGCGCTTCAGCCGCCCGCGCCCCCTCAAGCTCGTCGCCATCGGGGTCGCCCTGATCTACATCGCCGCCATGGGCGTGTCCCGGCTCTACCTCGGGGCCCACTGGCTCACCGACGTGGTCTCGGGCTGGGCGCTCGGCCTCTTGGTGGCCGCGCTCGCCGTGGTGGTCGATCGACTGTTGCTGTGGCGAGCCCCTGCGGTGATCGTCGCGCCGCCCGCCCCGGGGACGGGCGGCGAATCGCCGGGCGGGGACCCCGTGTCGGCTTAGGCCGCGCCCTCGCGGGTGGAGGCGTCGACGCGAGGCGCGATACCCACGGGCTCGGCCGGTCCGTCGTCGAGCCCGGCGAGGAAGGCCTCGTAGGCCGGGTCGCTCGCCTCGAGCACGCGCAGCACGTTCTCGTGGGCCAGAGCGCGCAGCTCCGGCTCGCTCCAGCGGCGCGAGCGCAGCTCGTCCAGCAACGCCGGGTAGGTGGAGACGTCCTCGAGGCCCACGGGCATGAGGTCGGTGCCGTCGAAGTCGCCGCCGAGGCCCACGGCATGCACGCCGGCCACCTCGCGCACGTACTCCACGTGATCGGCTACCTGGGCGAGCGTCGCCTGCGGCACCTCGGCGGGGCGCTCACCCTCCGGCAGCTCCCAGTAGTCGCGCACCTCCTGACTCACGAAGCGCGGAACGAAGGTCACCATCTGCACTCCGCCGGCCTCGCCGATCGCCCGCATGACGTCGTCCGGCACATTGCGCGGGTGATCGCAGATGGCCAAGGCCGAGGAATGCGAGGTGAGCACGGGCCGGGTGGAGACCTCAAGCGCCGCGCGCATCGTGGTGGGCGCCACGTGGGAGAGGTCGACGAGCACGCCGATACGGTTCATCTCCCGCACCACGTCGCGCCCAAAGTCGGAGAGGCCTCCGTGGCGCGGCGCGTCCGTGGCGGAGTCGGCCCACTCGGTGGTCCGATTCCAGGTCAGGGTCATGTACCGCATCTCCGCCCTGGCGTACTGGCGCAGCACCGCGAGCGAGGAGTCGATCTGCGCGCCGCCCTCGGAGCCCATGAGCGAGGCGATCTTCCCGGCCTTGAGGGCCGCGCGCACCTCGGCGGCGGTGCGGGCCAGCGCCAGCTCGCCCGGCGCCGCGGCGACGAGCCGGTGCACAAAATCGATCTGTTCAAGGGTCGCGGTGACCTGCTCGGCCCCCTTCAGCACCGGATCCACCCAGAGCGACCAGAACTGGGCCGCCAGGCCGCCCTCCCGCATGCGCGGGACGTCCGTGTGCAAGCCGGGGACGGCGCCGTCGAGCCCCTGGGCGGTGTAGCCGCGCTTCTCGCGGCTGGCCCACGGGAGGTCGTTGTGGCCATCGATGACGGGGATCATGGGGGCTCCTGCACAGGGGACGGGGATGGGACCCAGGCTAGCCCTGCACCTCACACCCGAACGCCCGCCACGGCCCAACAACGCGGTGGCCCGCCCCGAGCGAACTCGGGGCGGGCCACCGGTGCGGGGTGAGCCGCGCTTACTTCTTGTCGAGGTCGCTGAACGCGTCCAGATCGAGCGCCTGGTTGGAGATGACGCCCGTGACGGGCTGGTTCTCGTCGAAGCCGGCGACCTGCTTGGTGAAGCCGCGGGTGATGTAGAGCAGGTAGAGGAAGCCGAGTCCGGACCAGATGAGGCCGCCGAGGAGGGCGTGCCCATCCAGGTTGAGCCACAGCATGATCGTCAGGGCCAGGCCGATGCCCGGCAGCACCAGGTAGGTGAAGATGTCGGCCGGGGTGTGGCGGCGGTTGCGGCGGATCGCGAAGTAGGCGATGACCGAGATGTTCACGAAGCTGAAGGCGATGAGCGCGCCGTAGTTGATGTACGCGGCGATCTGCTCCAGCGTGAACGCCATGGCCAGGAGGCTGACGGCGCCGGTGAGCACGATGTTGAAGGTCGGGGTGTGGGTCTTGGGGTTGATGTAGCCGAAGACCTTGCGCGGCAGGACGGAGTTGCGGCCCATGACCAGCAGCATGCGGGAGACCGAGGCGTGCGAGGCGAGGCCGGAGGCCAGGGTCGCGCAGAAGCCGGCCGCGGTGAGCACGGCCTGGAGCACGGGGCCGCCGACCTGCAGGCCGATCTCGGGGAGCGTGGAGTCCTCGATGGCCTCCTGCGGGAAGACCGTGGAATCCGGGAAGCGCCACTGCGTGAAGTAGGCGGCGATGAGGAAGATCGCGCCGCCGATGAGCACGGTGAACATGATCGCCTTGGGCATGATGCTCGGGTGCTTGGCCTCCTCTGCGTACATCGTCACGGCGTCGAAGCCGATGAAGGAGAAGCAGACGATGGTGGCGCCGGCGAGCACGGTGCCGAAGTCGACGTCGGCGTGGAGGAAGGGATGCAGCGGGGAGACGCCCGGGGCGGCGCCGCCGGTGAGCTGGGCGATGACCATCGCTACAAACACGATCATGACGATGATCGAGAAGACGAGCAGCAGCATGTTCAGGTTCGAGGTACCGCGCATGGTCAGGTAGATGATGCCCGTGACGGCGATGCAGTAGATGACCACCCAGAGCCAGCCCGGCACATCCGGGAAGAGGGCCTCGAGGTAGCTGCGGATGATGAGGCAGTTCACCATCGGCAGGAGCATGTAGTCGATGAGCGAGGTCCAGCCGACCATGAAGCCCGCGTTGGGGTGCATCGACTCCTTGACGTAGGTGTACGCGGATCCGGCGCTTGGGATGGCCGAGGCCATGCGGCCGTAACTGATGGCCGTGAACAGCATCACCACGAGGGCCACGGTGTAGGCCAGGGGAACGACGTTGTTGGTCTCCTCGGCCACGAGGCCGAAGGTGTCGAACACGACGGTGGGGGTCATATAGCCGAGGCCGAGGCCGACGATGGCCCACAGCCCAAGATTGCGCTTGAGTGTGCCACCGCCGGAGGGGGTGATGTTGTTCATGGTCAGCACGTTCCTGTCCGGTCCGAGGCCGGGGAGGTATCCGCGACCCAAGGGGAGAAGCGGTCTCCGCCTGCGCGGCGACCAACAATGAGCGAGTGTGTGACCAATGTCATACCATGAGACTTGCCTGTAAATGAATGGTTTTCGCGGAAATTCACGGGGCCGAAACACCATCTCGACGGACACTTCCCGCAGGTCTTGCGGATTCAGTGGCGAATCAGCCCCGCCGCCACGCGCGTAGCCTGAGCGCATGGCAGCTGCCCTTTCCTCGACCCAGCGCGCGGTCCTCCTCGTGGCGATCCTGGCTTCCTTCGTCACCTCACTGGACAGCTCGGTGACGAACGTGGCGCTACCCGCCATCGCGCGGGACCTGGGCGGCGGCCTCGCCACCCAGCAGTGGACCGTCGACGCCTACCTCGTGACGCTCAGCGCGCTCATGCTCCTGGCCGGCTCGCTCGCCGACACCTACGGGCGCGTGCGGATCATGCGCTGGGGGCTGATCGGCTTCGGCGTCGCCTCGGTGGCGGTGGGCGCCGCGACGGGCCCCGAGATGATGGTGGCGGCCCGGGCACTGCAGGGAGCGACCGGCGCCTTCCTGCTGCCGAGCTCGCTGGCCCTCATCACCTCGCGCATTCAGGGCGAGGCGCAAGGTAAGGCGATCGGCATCTGGACCGCTGCCAGCACCGCCGCCATGATCGCCGGGCCGCTCCTGGGCGGCCTCTTCACCGACTACCTCTCGTGGCGCTGGGTGTTCCTCATCAACGTGGTGCCCATCGGCATCACGCTCTGGATGCTGCGCTCCGTGGGGCCGGACACCACCCCCGCCGCCGCCCAGCCAGTGGTCCCGGATCCCACGGCGGCCGTGGGCGCCGGGGTTTCCCTGCCCGACGACGCCGCTTCGCCGGCTTCCGGGGCGGGCGCGGCCCCGGCGCGGGACCGCGCCGCCGTGGACTGGCTCGGCGGGGCGCTCGTCGCGCTCTCCCTCGGGCTCGGGACCTTCGGCATCATCGAGGCGGAACGCTGGGGCTGGGGAAGCCCGGTCATCGCTGCAAGCCTCGCGGCCGCCGTCGTGCTCCTTGGCCTGTTCCTCTGGCGGCAGACACGCGTCAGCGCGCCAGTGCTGCCGCTCGCGCTGTTCAAGGTCCGCACCTTTTGGGTGGGCAACGTGGCGACCCTGCTGATCTACGCTGCCCTGGCCCTGCAGGGCTTTGTGATTGGCGTGTACCTGCAGGACCCGCGCGGGCCGGGCCTGAGCGCCACGGCCGCCGGCCTCGTGAGCCTGCCCATGACGATCCTCATGATCGTGCTCAGCTCGCGCATGGGAGCGCTCGCCGGCAAGCACGGTCCGCGCCTCTTCATGGGCGTGGGCCCCCTGCTGCTCGGCGCCGGCTGCCTGCTGCTGCTGGCGGTGGGCGCGCCCTTCAACTACTGGACGCAGGTGCTGCCGGGCGTGATCGTCATGGGGCTTGGCCTGTCCATCATGGTGGCGCCGCTGACCGCCGCGATCCTGGGTTCCATCGGTCCCGAGCGCGCGGGCATCGCCTCGGCCGTGAACAACGCCGTCTCCCGCGTGGCCGGGCTCGTGGCGGTGGCCCTCGTGTCCACGATCGTCGGCGGCACGCTGGACCTGGGCGGCTTCCATACGGCGCTCATCGTCTGCGCCGCGCTCTTCGCAGCCGGTGGAGTGGTCTCGCTGCTCGGGATCAGCAACGCCGAGGTGAAGGCCGGGGCGGCGGCAGACGCCGGGGCAGCGGCCTGAGCTCCAAGGCATTGCCGAGAAATATCCTGCGGGTTAGTGTCGCGGCAGCGAGGCAAGGCGCCCCGCCGCCCGCCCTCGCCTCCGCGTGACCGGGCCGCCGAGCGGAGGCTTCGTTGATCCCCACCGACCCGCATCCGGTTGCGCAGCAGGCGGCGACCGGCGCCCTTCCGCTGTAGGACAGGGTCGAGGAGCTGGTGATCGAGGCCCACGCTCGCTACCGAGACCACGCCGAGGGAAGCGTCGCCGATGACATCCCCGTGCTGGGACGCGCCGATCCCTCGCTCTTCGGGCTCGTGGTCACAGACGCCGCCGGCGGTTCGCACGTCGTGGGGGACGCCGACGTCGCCTTCCCCATCCAGTCGATCTCCAAGCTCTTTGTCTACGCCTTGGCGCTGGAACGGCACGGCCACGACCGCCTGCGCGAGGTGGTCGGCGTGAACAACACCGGCCTGCCCTTCAACTCCGTCATGGTCTTCGAACTCAACGCGGGCCACCCCATGAACCCCATGGTCAACGCCGGGGCCATCGCCACGACCGCGCTGCTCGGCGACGGCGACCCGGGCCGCAGCTGGGAGGCCCTGAGCGCCGGGCTCTCCCTCTTCGCGGGGCGCGAGCTGGAGGTGGACCGGGAGGTCTACGCCTCCGAGGCCGCGAGCAACGACCGCAACCTCGCGCTCGGCCGGGTCCTGCGCGGCTACGGTCGGCTCGAGGGGCCGAGCGATGAGCACGTCGACGCCTACACGCGCCAGTGCGCCCTCTCCGTCACGGCCAGGGACATCGCGCTCATGGGCGCCACGCTGGCCGACGGCGGCGTGAACCCGGTGACGGGCCTGCGCGTCGTGAGCGAGGAGGTGGCACGGGACGCGCTCTCCGTCGCGGCGGCCGCCGGGCTCTACGAGCGTTCGGGGGAGTGGCTCTTCGAGATCGGCCTGCCGGCCAAGTCGGGCGTGGCCGGCTGCATCGTGGCCGTGGCGCCAGGCAAGGGCGCCGTGGGGGCGTTCTCCCCTCCGCTTGACGCCGCGGGGAACTCGGTGCGCTCGCAGCTGGCCATCGGCTTCCTCTCCAGGGCCATGGGCCTGAATCTCTTCGCCTCCGCCGTCAACCAAACCCCGCGCACCCACCCCCCCAAGGACGCAGCATGAACCAGCACGCCCCGACCGCGGCCGCCGCCGCGCGGGAGACCCCCGAGCCCAAGGCCTCCTGGCTGCCCATGATGGCCCTGTTCATGGCGCAGGTCCTCATGTCCTTCAACGTCGCCGCACTGCCCGTCTCGCTCGGCGGCATGGTGGAGGACTTCGGCGTGGCCCCGACCGTCGCCAGCTCCACGATCGTGACGTACGGCCTCGTGGTGGCGGCGGTGGTCATGACCGGCTCCAAGCTGGGCCGGCGCATCGGCTGGGTGAAGATGTTCCGCACGGTCATGGCGCTGTTCATCGTCTCCTCGCTCGTGATGATCTTTGCGCCCAGCGCCGGCTGGGCCATCGCGGTCAGGGCCTCGCCGGCCTGAGCGCGGCCATCATCGTGCCGGCGCTCGTGGCCCTGATCGCCGAGAACTACCGCGGGGCGCAGCAGGCCACGGCGGTCGGTTCGCTCGGCTCGGCCCGCGCCTTCTCCGGCATGGCCGCCTTCCTCATCGGCGGCACGCTCGGAGCGTTTGTCGGCTGGCGGCCGGTGTTCATCGTCGTGCTCGTCATCGGCGTCATCGTCTTTGCCCTGAGCTTCACCCTGCGCGGGGACCGCGGGGACACGACCGTGACGATCGACGTGGTCGCCTCGCTGCTCATCGGAGCCTCGATCGTGTCCCTCACGCTCGGCTTCAACAACCTGAACGGCTGGGGTGCCATCGCCGCCACCGACGGGGCACCGTTCTCCGTGGCGGGCCTCTCGCCGGCGCCCGTGCTCGTGGTGATCGGCGTGATCCTCGGCCAGGCGTTCTTCAGCTGGACCAGGCGGCGCAGCGCGGCAGGCAAGGAGCCGCTCATCGACCTGAGCGTGCTCGGTTCACACCGCGAGCGCGCGGCGGTCTACGCCATGTTCATCGTGGTGGCCCTTGAGGCCTGCGTGAACTTCACGATCCCGCTCTACATCCAGATCGTCCAGGGGCGCACGCCCTTCGACACCTCGCTCGCCATGCTCCCGTTCAACCTGACGGTCTTTGTCACGGCGACGCTCGTGGTCCGCTTCTACAAGCGCTACCCGCCGCGCACTATCGGGGTCTTCGGCTTCATCCTCACCACCGTGGCGCTCGCGTGGTTCGCGCTCGTGGTCAACAACAACTGGGAGACGCTGCCGACCATCCTGGGGCTCGTGGTCTTTGGCGTGGGGCAGGGCGCCCTCGTGACCCTGGTCTTCAACGTGCTCGTCACGGCCGCCCCGCCGCGGCTGGCCGGCGACGTCGGCTCGCTGCGCGGCACCACGCAGAACCTCGCCTCCGCCGTGGGCACCGCCGTGGCCGGCGCCCTGCTGGTGGCGCTGCTCGGGGTCTCAGTGGCGACCTCCGTCGCCAAGACCCCCGACCTCCCGCCGGCGCTCGTGGCGCAGGTGGATCAGGGCAACGTGAACTTCATCAGCAACGACGAGCTCGGAGCCACGCTGCGCGAGAAGACCGACGCCACGGAGCAGCAGATCGCCGCCGCCGTCAAGATCAACGAGGACTCGCGGCTCGAGACCCTGCGCTGGGGCCTGCTGCTCCTGGCGGGTGTCAGCGCCGTGGCGGTCTTCCCTGCCTCGCGCCTGCCGCGCTACGTGCCGGAACAGATCCCGGACCCCTCGCCGGCCGGTGGGCCGGGCGGCGGGGACGACGACGCCTAGGGCGTGTTGCTAAACACGTTCGGGGGCCTTGTGAGCGAGTCTTGGATGTGTGTCGCGTGATGTGATCTCTGA
>NZ_QQXK01000017.1 GCF_003575975.1 Galactobacter valiniphilus
AAGACCTCGACCCTCACCCCGACACCGACGCGCCGCCCCAGGTCGCACCACAGCTACACCCTCATCTGTGAAGAGCCGCTCATCTGCTCCATGACCGCACCGCGGACGAGGCGGACATCCGAGGGAGAGAAGAGCACCACGAGGACCAGGACGGTGACCCAGTAGCCGCCGCCCAGCACGCCCGCCACGACGATCGCGAGCAGGATGGCCGGCAGCGCGAGGACCAGGTCCGCGTAGCGCGAGACCACGCCGTCGGCGAAGCCGCCGCGGTAGCCGGCCAGGCCGCCGAGCAGGAGCCCGATCAGCATGGAACCGACGGCCACGACGAGCGGCCCGGCCACGGCGCTCAGGGCGCCGGCACCCAGCAGGGCGAGCACATCGCGGCCGAGCTGATCGGTGCCGAGCGCATGCCCCCACACACCGATGCCCACCGAGCCGAGCCGGGTGTCCTGCTCCATGGCCAAGGGATTGAGCACCCCGTGCAGGAGCGCGCAGACGAAGACCACCAGCACGATGAGGGCCGAGACCGCCACCGTGAGCGGTGCCGAGGGACGGCGCCGCGCCACGACGGGCAGCCCGACGCCGGGCGCCCCGGCCGCGTTGTTGGCCCCGTCGTTGAGGGGGCTGGGAAGGATCGCCTGGCTCACGCGGTCACCGCCTTCCTGAGGATCCGGGGGTCGATCGCGAGGTAGAGAAGGTCCACCGCGAGGGAAATGAGGCACACGAGCAGGCCGGTGATGAGCGTGAGCGCCTGCACCACCGGCACGTCCTTGAAGAGGACGGCCTGCTGCAGCTGGGTGCCGAGCCCCGGCAGGCCGAAGACGACCTCCACGAGGATGGTGCCGCCCACGAGGTAGGTCACCATGAGCCCCAGGCTCGTCACGATGGGGATGGCCGCGTTGCGCAGCACGGTGCCCATGACGCGGGCCTCGGAGAGGCCGCGGCTGCGCTGGAAGGTGACGTAATCGGCGTCGAGCTCCCTCACCACTGCGGCGCGGGTCAGCTGAACCACGAGCGCCCCGAGGCCGACCGCGAGGGCGATCGCCGGCAGGGTGAGGTGCCAGAGCTGGCCCCAGAAGCCCTCCCCCGTGCCGTACACGGGGAACCAGCGCAGGGTGACGGCAAAGACAAAGAGGAGCAGCAGGCCCACGGCGAAGCCGGGGGCGCTCACGCCCACGACGGCCCCGGAGACGAGGGTGCGATCCACCCAGGTGCCGCGGCGGCGGGCCGCCCACACGCCGGCCGGGATGCTGACGAGGGCTGCGATGAGGAAGCCCATAACGATGAGGCGCACCGTGATGCCGGCGCGGGAGGCGATCTCGTCCGCCACGGGGAGGCCGCTGCGGATGGAGGTTCCCCAGTCCCCCGTCAGGACGCCGGAGAGCCAGTGCCAGTACTGCGCCAGGAACGGATCGTCCAGGTGGTACTGGGCCCGCACGGCGGCGAGCGCCTCGGGTGTGACGGCCTTGGTGCCCAGCAGGTTCTTGGCGATGTCGCCCGGAGCCAGGTACAGGAGGCTGAAGATGAGGAAGGAGAGCACGGCGAGCAGCAGGGCCGTGGCCAGCAGGCGCCGCACAACAAACCAGACGATGTTCACGAGGCGGCTCCCGCTGTCGGGTGGACCTGAAGGGGCCACAGGGAGTTGAAGGTGAAGGAGGTGTAGTCCTTCACGCCGAGGGTGCTGGAGAACGCGGTGGCGCTGCGGCCCCACCAGAGCGGCAGGTAGGGGACCTGTTCGGTCATGAGCCGCTGGGCCTTCAGGACCACCTCGGCGCGCTGCCGCGGATCCTTGATCCCGGCGGCGGAGCCGATGAGGGCCGCCAACTCCGGGTCCTTGAAGGCCGCCGGGTTGCCATCGGCCAGGAACCAGGCCGAGAGCTCGGCCGGATCGCCCGTGGTGTTGAAGTACCACATGTACGACAGCTCGGGGGCTTCGCCGAGCTCGGCCAGCCACTGTTCGATCGCGAGCTGCTTCACCGTGATCTTGATGCCCAGCGGCTCGAGGGTCTTGGCAAACGCGAGCGCCGCCGTGCCCAGCTGCGGGCCGGTGTTGGGGTAGCTCAGCGTCAGCTCGAAGCCCTTCGGCGTCTTGGACTGCGCCAGCTCGCGCTTGGCAGCCTCCAGGTCGAAGGCGTATTGCTCCCCCTCGGCGAGGCGGCGCGTGGCCTCCTCGGGCGTGAGGACGCCGCCGAACTGCTCCGGGGTCGCGAGGGCCGTGGCCACCTGCGCCTGGCCCAACAGCACATCGTCGACGAGGGCCTGCTTGTTGATGGCGTACGCCACGGCACGACGGGCGTGCACATCGTCGAAGGGCGCCTTGGCGGTGTTGAAGGTCAGGCCCGCGTAGGAGCGGTCAGGTTGGAAGTTCAGGATCGTCCGCGGGCTCGCCGCCCACTGGGCGGCCTGGGCCAGCGGCACGTTGAGGGAGATGTCCATGGCGCCGCTCTGCCACGCGAGCAGGCGCGTGGTGTCGTCCGAGATGAAGTCGACGCGCACCGTGGCCGCGCGGCCGGGGGTGCCGCGCCAGAACTGATTGCGTTCAAGCACCAGGTGCGAGGACGGAACGAAGGCGGCCACCTTGTAGGGTCCGCTGCCGATGAGCGGCGCCGTGGGGCCGCCGAGCGCATCCCGCTTCCACGCGGCGGCCGGCATGACCCAAAGGGCGTCCACGGTGGTGGGGACCCAGCCGAAGGCCACGTCCTCGTAGCTCGTGGTGAGCGTGACCTCGCGCTCGCCGCTCGCCTCGGCGCTCGCCAGGGCGGCCCAATAGGCGGCGGTGGAGGGCGAGAGCTTCTCGTCCTTGCCAGCGTTGATCGAGGCCACCACATCGGCCGCGAGGACCGGGGTGCCGTCGCTGAAGCGGGCCGCGGGGTCAAGCGTGTAGACCCACGTGAGCGGATCGGGGCGCTCGACGCCGGTGGCCAGGCCGGGCACGAGGGAGCCGTCCGAGCCGACGGTCATGAGGCCCTCGGCCACGGGCGCCGCCATGACGTAGTTGAGGATGCCGGATTCCTGGCCCGGATACAGATTGGCCAGGGAGCCGGGCATGGACAGGCGCAGCGCGCCGAGTTCGCCGCCGGTGTCGGCGCCGAAGCCCTCGCGGCCGGCCGCCGCCAGCGCGCCCGCCTGCGGCTCGCGGGCGCCGCAGGCGGCGAGGAAGGTGGCGGCGGCGGCGCCGAGCGCGCCGAGGCCGATGCCGCGCAGCACGGCGCGACGGCCGACGCCGGGGGCGTCGCTGGGGCCGGGGTGGCCCGTTGGGGGTGCGTTCATGACGACCTCCGTCCAGGGGGATGTGTTTACGGACAGTAGTCGGAAGATCACTCACAGTGAATAGGTACGTAGGAAAACTTCACGAGCGCGAAATGCGACACCCGTGACAGAGTGGGAGGCGCAGCCCCCGCACGGTGCAGGGGCACGAGAGGACACCATGGCCTTCCTTGATTGGGGCGACTACCGCCGCAACCTCACCCGCCGCTTCGCCGAGTTCGGCAAGCTGCGCGGCAACACCCTCGCCGGCTACCAACAGCTCGGGGCGCCCGAGGAGGGTGACGTCCTCGACGCCAAGACCCGCGAGCTCATCTCGCTTGCCGTGGCCGTGACGACGCGTTGCGACGGCTGCATCGCCTCCCACACGACCGCCGCCATCAAGGCCGGCGCCACGCGCGAGGAGGTCGCCGAGGCCCTCTCCGTGGCGGTCCAGCTCAACGCCGGGGCGGCCATGGTCTACTCCAGCCGCGTGCTGGACGCCTACGACGGCCTCAAGGACCAGACGCCGCACGGGCATGCCTGAGGCCGCACCGAGCGAGGCCGAGGCGGCGGTGGCCGCCCACGCGGCGCTCGGCGCGTCCCGCCCCGAGCCGCCGCTCGCCGGCGACGAGTGGGAAACGCTGACCGGCTACCTTGACTACCACCGGGCCACGCTCGCCTGGAAGGTTCAAGGGCTCGACGCCGCGGGGCTGGGCACGCGGGTCGGCACCAGTTCGGTGACGCTGGGCGGCCTCGTGAAGCACCTGGCCTACGTCGAGGACGAGTGGGCGGTGCGCCGCTTCCTGGGCCTCGAGCGCGCCGGGCCGTGGGCCGGGATCGACTGGGGCGCCACCCCGGACTGGGACTGAGATTCGGCGGCGGAGGACAGCCCCGCGGAGCTGCTGGCGCTGTGGGAGGCCTCGGTGGGACGCGCGCGGTCGATCTACGCCGAGGCCCACGCCGCGGCCGGGCTCGACGCCCCGCTCGCGCGCACCTTCCCCGACGGTGGGCGTCCGAGCCTGCGCTGGCTCCTGATCCCCCTCATCGAGGAGTACGCGCGGCACAACGGGCACGCCGATCTGCTGCGCGAAGCGGTGGATGGGTCCGTGGGCGAATAGCCGCGGCTGCCACGCGGCAGCCAAGGCACTCCCGCCCCACGCGGACGCGTCACGACGCGCTCCGCGCGCGACCCACGCGGCCCGTGCGGCCCCGGGACCTACGAGCGCCCCAAGGCCTCCATGACGCGCCCGGTCAGCCCGGGCTCGCTCGGGTCGAACCACTCGACCCGCGGGTCGGCGTTGAACCAGGTCACCTGGCGGCGGGCGAAGCGCCGCGTGGCCACGGTGGTGTCCTCGATGGCCCATGCGGTGTCCGCCTCGCCGTCCAGCACCTTCAGGAACTGGGCGTAGCCGATCGCGCGCGAGGCGGTCTTGCCCGCGCGAAGACCGGCGGCGTCGAGACGCTCCACCTCGGCCAGCAACCCGGCCTCCACCATCGCCTCCACCCGGGAACGCAGGCGCTGGTGCAGCAGCTGGCGCTCCACGTTCAGGCCGATCTGCACGGTGGGGCGCAGGTACTCGCGCTGCGGCATGAAGGAGGCGAAGGGCCGCCCGGTCAGCCGGAACACCTCGAGGGCGCGCACGAGCCGGCGCTCGTCCCCCATGCGCTCGGCGCTCACGGGATCCACCTCGCGCACGCGGGCGCGCAGGGCGTCCAGGCCGATCGCCGCGGCGAGCGCCTCGAGCTCGGCGCGGACCGCCGGATCGGTCGGCGGAAACTCCAGGACGTCGAGGGCAGCACGGACGTAGAGCCCCGAGCCGCCCACGAGCACGGGCCGCAGGCCCCGCGCCTCGATGTCCTCGATGACGGCGCGCACCTCGGCCTGGAAGCGCGCCACTGAGGCCTCCTCCGTGACGTCCAAGATGTCGAGCAGGTGGTGCGGAAGGCCGCGGCGCTCGGCGACGGGAAGCTTGGCCGTGCCGATGTCCATGCCCCGGTAGAACTGCAGGGCGTCGGTGTTGACGATCTCGCCGCCGAGCTCCTCGGCGAGGTCAAGCGCGAGGTCCGACTTGCCGGTGCCGGTCGGGCCGACGATCGCGATCACGGGGGCCCGCTCGGCGACCGACGGGGTGCCGCCGGCCGCCTGCGGCGCGCCGACCGCGGGACCCGGTCGCGCGTCGTCGTGCATTAAAGCCCCACGCGCAGCGTGGGCAGGCCGAGGCTCACGCCCTTGCCGCCCGACGCGGCGCCCGGGGTGGGGACGCCGCAGGACTCGGCCTGCGCGCGGTCCCACGCGTCGCCGGCGCGCGTGGCGCGTAGCGTGTACTGCTCCGGCGTGGGGTCGGAGACCAGGTGAAAGGAGCCGACCTCGGTGACCGGCACGGTCACGACGTCGCCGGGGCGCGGCACGGGCGACCCCGCGGGCACGGAGAAGTGCACGAGCCGCTGATCGCGGGCGCGCCCCTTGAGGCGCCCCGTCTCCTCGGCCTTGCGGCCGGAGGAATCGGCGACGAGCACCTCAACGGTGGCGCCGAGCTGCTTGGCGTTCTCCTCGCGGGCCATGCGGTCCTGCAGCTCCACGAGCCGCTCGAAGCGCTCCTGCACCACGGCCTTGGGCACCTGTTCCTCGTACGTCGCGGCCGGGGTGCCGGGGCGCGGCGAGTACTGGAAGGTGAAGGCTGTGGAGAAGCGCGAGGCCTCCACGACGCGCAGGGTCTCCTGGAAGTCCTCCTCGGTCTCCCCGGGGAAGCCCACGATGAGGTCGGTGGAGATCGCGGCGTGCGGCATGCGCTCGCGGACCTTGTCCAGGATGCCGAGGAACTTGGTGGAGCGGTAGGAGCGGCGCATCTCCTTCAACACCTTGTCGGAGCCCGACTGCAGCGGCATGTGCAGCTGCGGCATGACGTTGGGCGTCTCGGCCATGGCCTCGATGACGTCGTCCGTGAACATCGCGGGGTGCGGGGACGTGAAACGCACGCGCTCCAGGCCCTCGATCTCGCCGCAGGCGCGCAGGAGCTTGGAGAATGCCTGGCGATCGCCGAACTCCACGCCGTAGGAGTTCACGTTCTGGCCCAGCAGCGTGACCTCGATGGCGCCGTCGTCCACGAGCGCCTGGATCTCGGCGAGGATGTCGCCGGGGCGGCGGTCCTTCTCCTTGCCGCGCAGACTCGGGACGATGCAGAAGGTGCACGTGTTGTTGCAGCCGACCGAGATGGAGACCCACGCGGAGGCGTGCGACTCGCGCTTGGTCGGCAGTGAGGACGGGAAGACGTCGAGGGCGTCGAGGATCTCGATCTGCGCCTCGGCGTTGTGGCGGGCACGCTCCAGGAGCACCGGAAGGGCGCCGACGTTGTGGGTGCCGAACACGACGTCGACCCACGGGGCGCGCTGCAGGATCGTGTCGCGATCCTTCTGCGCCAGGCAACCACCCACCGCGATCTGCAGGCCGGGGCGGCGGCGCTTCTCCTGCTTGAGCAGGCCCAGGTGGCCGTAGAGCTTGTTGTCGGCGTTCTCGCGCACGGCGCAGGTGTTGAAGACGACCACGTCGGCCTCGCCCTCGCCCGCCTCGGGGGCCACGGCGGCCAGGCCGGCCTCCTCGAGCAGGCCCGAGATGCGCTCGGAGTCGTGCACGTTCATCTGGCAGCCGAAGGTGTTCACCTGGTAGGTGCGCTGCGGCTGGCCGGTGGGCTGGGCGGCGGGATCAAGCGTGGTGGTCACCGATCCAGTTTAGGCGCTTGGGCGCGTCGGGGTGCCGCCAGTGCACGACGGCGCGTGGGCACCTCGGCGCCCGGGGCCACCTGGGTGCGTCTCGCGTCCGTTCCCCGAGGGTTTCCCCAGCTCCCTGGGCACGCCGCGCGCCCGGTCCCGACGGGTTTCCCCGGGGGCCGGACGCACGGCTCTCGCACCGGAGGGTGCGACCGCCCGTCGACCCAGCCCCGATTTCTCATTCGTGCTGCCGGGGCCGCGTGGCATCGGCCGCCGCCTGCAGCCTCGCGCGCCGCGCCTCCCACTCCCCCGCCGTGCGGTGCTCGGGGAGATTCGAGTTGCCAGCGCGATATCCGGCGGAGCCATCGAGCTGTTCATGGACAATGTCGGCCTGTCCCAGATGCCGCGCGAGCTCGTCCAGCATGTGCACGAGGAGCTCGGCGAGGCTCGCATCGCGGCC
Source organism: Galactobacter valiniphilus (assembly GCF_003575975.1). Lineage (GTDB taxonomy): Bacteria > Actinomycetota > Actinomycetes > Actinomycetales > Micrococcaceae > Galactobacter > Galactobacter valiniphilus. The sequence goes on from NZ_QQXK01000017.1 coordinate 7,412, forward strand.
TCCCTCGCCCCACCACGCCACGCGCGCTGTGTCGCCCAGCGCGTGGCGGTCGATCGAGGCGTCGGCGTGGGCCGCCGCGCGCCGGGCCAACGCGAAGACGTCCGCCGGGGATTCGCCTGGGAACGCCCAGAGGTCGTCGTCCGGTTCGCAGGCGGGGTTTGTGTAGTCGTAGTACGCGGGTGGGTCGGGGAAGGGACCGCCGAAGCAGTCACCGAAATACCCGGCCTCCACGAGCGCCACATGCTTCACGAGCCCCAAGAGATTCGTGCCGGTGGGTGTCTGCGGCGTGCGGGCGAGATGCTCCGGCAGGCCGCTTGCCTTCTGCCAGAGGGTCTCGCGGTCCAGCCGGTAGCGGCGGACGAGGAGATCCTTCAGTTCGTCGTCGTTCATGGGCGTCCTTCCTCGGGGGGCGGGTGTTGCGGGGCCGGCAAGTTCTGCGGGTGGGACCGACTTCTCGAGGCGCCAGCGCAGCTCCCGCAATTCTCGCTTGATCTCGGCCAGCTCGTCTTGCTGCTGAACGGCGAGTGCGTTAAGGAAGACGAGGCGGGCCGTGACCACCAAGGTGAGCCCCAGCACGAAGAGTGCCACCCAGACCACAAACCAAAATACGAGGGTCTCGACGCCCTGGCCGCCCTTCTCCTGGGCCTTCGAATCACCAAGCCGCCACATTCCGCTCTGGGGGAGCCGCGGGCGCAAGCGCCCCAGCGACACCACCACCATGATGAGCCCCACGCCCATAAGGACCCCACCCAGCGCCGTCAGAAAGCGCCCGAAGCCACCCATCGCGGCCTCAGTCCCATGGCGTGCCCCGATCCGTGCGCGGCCCCTCGTTGGGCGGGCCACCCCTGGAGGGACCACCGCTGGGCGGGCCGTCATGGGGCGGGCCGCCCGCGGTGCCCGTGGCGCCCGCGCCGGGCGGGCCGTGATGCGAAGGGTCGCCCACGCGGTCCACGCCGCCCGCGTCGGGGGCACCGTCGTGGGGCGGGCGATCCGCACCCAGAGAGCCGTCCGAGGCACCGCCCGGGGAGCCGTCCGGGGTACCGTCAGGCGAAGCGACGGAACCGGGCCGCGTTTCCCCGCGCGCGACCGCGCCGCGTGCTTCCTCCGTCGGCCTTGCTTGCGCAGCCGCCGCAGCCGCTACCGTCGTGGTGGCATCTCGTGCGGCGGTCCTGCCCGCCTGCTCCAGCCGGTCCACGCGTTCCTCCAGTAGACGATGCCCGAGCCGCACGTGCTTCAGCTCGCTCCGAGTCGCGTCGGCCAAGAGCCACACGAAGGTCAGCCGCGCGGCGAAGGCAATGACGGCGCCCAGCAGGATCGCGGCGAGTGCCAGCGCCGCCACAAAGAGGTGGAAGGAGACGTAGCCGGACCCGTTCTCGCGGTCTTCGTAGGTGCCGACCCTCCACCCCCAGCGCGCCTCTTCCGGTTCGAGCGCGGCCAGCGACTGCCACAGCACGATCGCACCGATGATGGCCAGCACCACGCCCACCGCCGTGAACGTCTTGGTCACCCGGCCAGCCTTGCCGTCCTCCACCATGATTCCCCCCCACTGCCGGGGTGTCCGACTCCTCGTGCACGTCCGGCCAGGCTAACGGCCCCACCGACGGGCGGGAAGAGCCCGCCGCGTCTCCTCCCGTCGCTCGTTCGTACTCGTACCGAGCAGCGAAATCCCTGCCCACCTCCCGCTGAACTGGCCGCCCGCCACGTCGGCTGGGCGGGGCGGGAGGGCCAGACGCCGGGCCCGGCCTGGAGAGCCGGACCGGGCGCCCCCCCCCACTTGGGACCGCCCCGGAACCGGTGACCACGTGGAATGCCCGCCGTCCCAAGATTGTTGACACGGCAAACACTTGCGGTGGTCCGCGCGAGCTTCGCGTCCCGGCTACCCTTCGCCGGCACGAAAGCGAGACGGCCTTGTCCCTCACCGGCACCACCCTCTTCGGACTGCAGACCTTCGGCGGCGGCCTGCTCACGGTCGACGGCGAGGAGCTGGGCGACGCCCTCACGCAGGCCCACCTCGTGACCGAGGGCGCCGCGGCCGAGGCCGCCGGAGCCGACGCCTTCGGCGTGGGCGAGCACCATCGCGCCGAGCTGCCGACCTCGGCGCCCGATGTCATCCTCGCCGGCGTCGCTGCCCGCACGGAGCGCATCCTCCTCACCACCGCCGTCACGGTGCTCTCCACCGACGATCCCGTCCGCGCCTACGAGCGCTACGCCACGGTGGACGGCATCTCCGGCGGCCGCGTGCAGCCCGTCCTGGGCCGCGCGTCCTTCACCGAGCCCTTCCTCCTTTTCGGCTTCGACCTGGCGCACTACAACGAGCTCTTCGAGGAAAAGCTCGCCCTCTGGACCCAGGCCAAGCGCGAGGGGGCGTTGCGCTTCAACGGCGTGCACCGGGCGGCCCTGAACGGCGAAAGAGCGTTCCCCGCCTCGGCCACACCGGGCGGGATCGTCACGTGGGTCGGCGTGGGCGGAAGCCCCGAGTCCGTAGTGCGCGCCGCCAAGTACAACGCCAATCTCATGATGGCCGGCCTCGGGCAGACGCCCGACCGCATCCAGCGCTACTTCCAGCTCTTCCGCGCCGCGGAGAAGGAGTTCGGCCAGCGCCCGGCCATGCTCGGCATGACCTCCAACGGCTTCCTCGCCGACACCATGGAAGAGGCCCGCGATCGCGCGTGGGAGACGAACCGCCGCCTCATGGAGTCGGTGGCGCGCGAACGCGGGTGGGGCGAGCGCACCCGGGAACATTTCGAGGCGGATGCAGAGACCGGCTTCTCACTGGTCGGCACCCCCGAGTGGGCTGCGCAACGCATCGCCGAGCACGTTCTCGCACTCGATGTGGACCGCTACGACGTGAACTACGGCAACATGACCGCCACGCGGGAGGAGAAGCTGGAGCAGATCCGCCTCTGGGGCGAGGTCGTCTTCCCGCGCGTGCGCGAGCTCGTCGCCGAGGCGCGGGCGACGGCGGGCGGCGACGCCGCGCCGTCGGGCGTTTCCGACAGCCCGGCCCCGGAAGCGACGGGCGACGTGGCGCCGTCGGGCCAGCAGGCGTAGCATGGTGGGGCGCCGTTACCACGGCGCCCCACGATCCGGGCTGGCACGGCCCAGGAAAGGACCGGTGGCCCGCAGTGGCCTTCACCGCTTGATCCAGCCCCGAACCGCCCGAACTTCAACGCTTCACCGAAGCGGGCGGCCGCGATGACGCCTGGCCACCGACACCCAGCACTCGAGTGCCGTGGTCGCCGGCGACGCCCTCGCGGTCCCGGCCGCTTCCCCGGATCAAGGATCACACCATGCAGGAACTTTCCCTGGCGCAGTTGCGCGCCTCGTTCGTCAACACCTCCCGCCGCGAGGCCTCGCAGGCCACGCCCGAGCAGGACCTCGCTTCCGTGGACTGGGAGCAGCTGAGCCTGCTGGGCTGGCGGGACGCCCACAACCCCCAGCGTGCCTTCGTCATCATCCCCGTTGAGGATCGTCACGTGGGCATCATGCTCACGGCCGTGCCGTCTCCCCCGCGCAAGGCGATGTGCGCCCTGTGCGAGGACATCACCGAGGTCAGCGACGTCAAGATGTTCATCGCGAAGGCCGCCGGTGCGGCCGGGCGCAAGGGCGACACTCTCGGCACGCTCATCCACGCCGACTTCAAGTGCTCCAAGTACGCGCGCCGCTTCCCCTCCCGCTTGGAGGGGCAGGACAACCCCGAGGCGTTCATCGCCGCCCGGGTGGAGCGCCTGCGCGAGAACGCCGAGCGTTTCGCCCTGCGCGTCCTCGGCGAAGCGCACTAGAACCGCAGAATCGCGGCAAGGGGTTCACCGTCCGGCGAGCCCCTTGCCGCGGGGTTCGGCAACGCGTTTACTTGGATGTCATCGACGCGCGACACGCCGCTTGGGGACGTGTGTGCTCTGTCGAGGAAAGGCAGCGCGGGCATGTGTCGGCTCTTCGGCCACATTTCTAGCTCACCCACGACCGTGTCGGGTGCCCTCGGCGAGGACACGAGCGCCTTCACGGCGCTCTCCGGCCGTCACAAGGACGGGTGGGGGCTCGTGGGCCTGGACGGCAGCGGCGCCCAGCGCACGGGCGACACCCTGGCCGCCCGGGAGAGCCCCCGTTATGCGAGCGCCTCGACGGGCTTTACCTCCACGGGATTGCTCATGCACTTCCGGCTGGCCTCCCCGGGAACCCCGGTGATCGACGCCGATCTGCACCCCTTCGAGACGGTGCTTCCCGGGCTGGGGCCGGTGGCCTTTGCGCACAACGGCCACATGTTCGACGTCCCGGCGCTGCGCCGGCTCGTGGCCGGCTACAGCGATGCGCCGTTGCGCGGCACCACGGATTCTGAGAGCTACGCCCAGCTCGTCTTCGCCCTCATGCGGGACCTTTCGCCCGCCGAGGCGCTGTCCACGGCCGCCGGGCTCATCCAGGAGGTCACGGACGTGGTGGCCCTCAACGCCCTCTTGCTCACCCCGAGCGAGTTGCACGCCTTGCAGTGGCTCGACCCGGCGCCGCGCTCGGATGGCTTCAGGAACCCCCTGGACCCGGCGCTCTTCGTCATGCGCTCCCGCACCTCGGAGTCCGGAGTGACGGTCGCCTCGAACGAGTGGGAGCCGAGCGGCGAGGGCTGGGAGAACCTGCCCGACCGCGAGGTGCTCAGCTTCGCGCGGGCCGCCTAGGAACGGCTACCGCTCCCCCTTGTCGTGCCGCTCCATGGCCGAGCGAGCCGCCGAGAGCGCCATCCCGCCCGTGTAGCCCTTGCGGGCCAGGAAACCCACCACGCGGCGCAGGATCTTCTCCCGCTCGGCTGCCTCGGGCGTGCCGTAGCCGAACGGCGGCAGCGTTCGCGAGCCGAGCTTGCGCAGGGCGAGTTCCTCGGCGCGTTCACGTTCCTGATCGCCGTCGATCTGTTCGAGGGCGTTGTCCAGCGCCTCGCCGTCCACGCCCTTGCGCCGCAGTTCCTGCTTGAGCCGGCCGCGCGCGAAGCCCTTGCTGCGCGAGCGCGACTCGACCCACGCCTGCGCGAAGGCGGCATCGTCGATGATGCCGAGTTCCTCGTAGCGATCCAGGACGGCGCAGGCGGCGGCCGCCGGCACCTCGCGCTCGAGCAGCTTCTTCTCCAGCTCGTGGCGCGTGCGCGGCATGGCGGTGAGGAGCCGCAGGCAGATGGCGCGCGCCAGCTGTTCGGCCTCCTCGTCGCTCAGTTCGACGATCTCCCGTTGCGCCTGTTCCTCAGCGGGGAGCACCTCGACGCCGGCCGCGATGAGTTCGGCGGCCTCGGCCTCCCGCCGGTCCCAGTCCTCCAGGAGCGCGCTCACCCGTTCCGGCAGCTCGCCGTCGGTGACCCACGCGGGCGGGGCCCCGACATCGGCCCACGAGGGCGCGGGAGCGGGCGGAACCGGTGCGGCATCCGGGGGCGCGGCTTGGGAGGAGGTGGCCCCGGCGGTTGCCGTGGCGGAGCCGCGGCCGCGCGCGCCCGTGCCGCTGCGGGAGCCGCTCCCCTTCCCGGAGCCCGCGCGCTTGCCGCGCCCGGCCCCCTTCGTCCGTCGACCGCCCGCTGGAAGGCGTTCGGCGTCGGCCGCTGCGTCCTCCGGCTCGACCCCGCCGGCGCCCAGCTCCTCGCCGAAGGCCCGCGCCTCAAAGTCGTCCTCGCCGCGCGCTGGCGAGCGCCGCACCTGCGGCACCCTCAGCGTTCCGGCGGCGATGCGGTTCTCGCGGTGCTGTCTTTCGATGCTGCGGTTGGAGCGCTCCCCCGGCTCGCGTTTGCCTTGCCCCGACGTGCCCTCGGCCTGCGCTGCGTTCCAGGGCAGGACGCTCGGTCCGTCGTTATCCTCGGACCGATCGTCGCCGTCGACGGGCGAGGCGGCGGCCGGGGTCTCCAGCTCGGAGCCGCGCTTGATCCCCAGTTGGGCCATGAGCCGCGGATCGAGTGCCACTTGGCTCTCCTTCATCGTCGTGCGCGCACATCCTTCGGGCGCCAGCAGCTTCACAGGCGCCGGTCCCACCACGCCGAGGGGAGCAGGCCCCAGCACCCAACACCGAACACCCAGCACCCGCGAGCGACACCCAGCAGGGGCGCCCGCTCCGCCTTCCGGATGCACGGACGGCCGACGGGGATCCCCGCCGGCCGTCCATCTACTTCTTGCGCTCCGGCCAGCAACTCGTGCCGCAGGAGCGTCTCCGCGGCGGTGCCGCAGGGGCTCAGTCCTCGGAGACGGCCTTCAGCGCTGCGGCCTCGGCCTCGGGATCCGCGTCGATGCCGAGCTTGACGCGAATCTGGCGCTCGAGCTCGTTGGCGAGGTCCGGGTTGTCCTTGAGGAACTGGCGGGCGTTTTCCTTGCCCTGGCCCAGCTGGTCTCCGTCGTAGGTGAACCAGGCGCCGGACTTGCGCACGAGGCCGTGTTCCACGCCCATGTCGATGAGGCCGCCCTCACGGGAGATGCCCTCGCCGTAGAGGATGTCGAACTCGGCCTGCTTGAAGGGCGGGGCCATCTTGTTCTTGACGATCTTGGCGCGAGTGCGGTTACCCACGGCGTTGCCGCCGTCCTTGAGCGTCTCGATGCGACGGATGTCGATGCGCACGGAGGCGTAGAACTTCAGGGCCTTACCGCCCGTGGTGGTCTCCGGGGACCCGAAGAACACGCCGATCTTCTCGCGCAGCTGGTTGATGAAGATGGCAGTGGTCTTGGTCTGGGCCAGGCGGCCCGTGATCTTACGCAGGGCCTGCGACATGAGGCGGGCCTGCAGACCCACGTGGCTGTCACCCATCTCGCCCTCGATTTCGGCGCGGGGCACCAGGGCGGCCACGGAGTCGATCACGACGATGTCGATGGAGCCGGAGCCCACGAGCATGTCCATGATCTCCAGGGCCTGCTCGCCGGTGTCGGGCTGCGAGACGAGGAGGGCGTCGATGTCCACGCCCAGCTTGGCGGCGTACACCGGGTCAAGGGCGTGCTCGGCGTCGATGAACGCGGCGATGCCGCCGGCGCGCTGGGCGCTGGCCACGGCGTGCAGGGCCACGGTGGTCTTACCCGAGGATTCCGGGCCGTAGATCTCCACGACGCGGCCGCGGGGCAGGCCGCCAATGCCGAGGGCCACGTCCAGCGAGATCGAGCTCGTGGAAATGGTGTCGATGGGCTGGCGGGTCTCGTCGCCGAGACGCATGATCGAGCCCTTACCGAACTGCTTATCGATCTGGGCGAGGGCCGCCTCGAGGGCCTTCTCGCGATCCGGCGCTGCTGCCATGTTCCACCCCTGCGTTGTTCTTGGCGGCCCGTGCGGGCCGCGGAGTCTTTGGTGCGTTCGCCGCTCCGAACTGAGCGGTGAACCTCTTGCCATCAGGCTACGGCGAGCCTCCGACAGTAAAGCGATGGGACCTCTGCAGCTGTGGACGGGAAGCGCACTGTGAGGGTAACCAACGGGCACCACAGTAACCAATTTCGAACGCATCTTCGAACGACACGCCGATTCGAACACGATTCGAAGATCGTGCATCGGTCACCGCGGCGCGCGGATCAGCCGTCCCAGCGGTCCTGCCGTAGCGGGACGTCCTCCCCCAGCCACCGGGACTCGGGCACCTCCTTGGCGCGGCAGATCGCCAGCCACACCTCGCGCGGGCTCTCCCCGGCGTCGAGCGCCTCGTCCGCGGTGCGGGAGCCGAGCTCCGTCAGTGCCATCGTGGCCGCCAGGTGTCGCCCGGAGGCCGCCCCAAACTCGCCGTCCATCAGGCGCCAAAACTCGCTCAATCGCATGTCCCCATCCTCCCATGCGCGAGCCAGCCACGGCGCACGTACGCGGCCTGCCACCGTACTCAGACGGGCCCGGCACATGCGCGGCTCTCCCACAACGCAACGGCGCCCTCCCACACCGGGAGGGCGCCGCGTTGTTTGGCGTTGAGTGGCGGATCAGGCCTGCGGGGCCAGATCCGGGGCGAGGCCGTCCGGGACCTCATCGGGGATGTGCGTGGAGTAGGCGGCGGTCAGCTCGCTCGGAATCGTGTCCGGGACCAGCACGCCCTCGGCGACGGCGATGCGGTCGGACACGAGGCGGAGCACGATCGACAGCGGCACGTCCAGGGCCGTGGCGATCGAGGCCAGCAACTCGCTGGAGGCTTCCTTCTGCCCACGCTCGACCTCGGAGAGGTAACCGAGCGAAACGCGTGCCAGGTGCGAGACCTCGCGCAGGGTGCGACCCTGGCGCTGGCGAATCTCGCGAAGGACCTCACCGATTTCTTGGCGGAGGACGACCATCTTGCGCTCCTTCGTCTCGGGGTGACGGACCGAATCCTGGTCCACGCCCGTCCAGCGGACAATGCCGTTGATCTGCGTGGGCTGCTTCATCATGGGAATCTTGATTCTCCTCGTGACAGGTTCGGTTCCTGCGATAGGAACCGGGCCCGGCGGAAAACCGCCGGACACCCAATAGAACTACGGGCGCCGTGGCCTTGTTCCCTGCGCCCAGCCCATCACAGAAAACTCCCAGGCACCAGGCAGGAAGGCCCGTGTTTCGGATCGTGATCAGGCCGGAATCTTCGAGAGTAAAAGTTCCAGGGCCGCCTTGACGGCGGCCCAGCGCACGGCGTCGCGGTCGCCGGGAAAGACCTCCAGCGCATGCCCGGCGGTGCCCCGGCACCACCGCGCGTCGGGGCCGGTCACGGCGTGGCCGCCGTTGGCGGCGCCATCCGCGGACGCCACCGTTCCCGGCACAGCGCCACGTCCGGCGTCCGGCGCGGAGGTCGGATCGAGGGCTGCCGCCACCGGTGCGGGCACCACCGGGCTCTCCTCACGGGAGCCCCGCACCGCGACGCCCAGGTACACCGTCCCGACGGCGCGCCCGCCGTGCGGCTCGGGCCCGGCCACGCCGGTCGTGGAGACGCCCAGATCGGCGTCGCACACGCGGGCGGCCCCGGCGGCCATCTCCTCGGCCACGCGCGGATCAACGGGCCCGTGCTCGGCGAGCCACGCGGCGTCGACCCCCAAAACGCTCGCCTTGACCTCCACGGCGTAGGAGACCACTCCCCCGCGAAGCACCGCGGAGGCGCCGGGAACGTCCGCAATGGTGGCCGCCACAAGCCCGGCCGTGAGCGACTCCGCCGTGGCGACAGTGAGGCCGGCGGCGCCGGCCCGGGTCACGAGCTCGCGCGCCAGCGGCGCGCACTCCGACTGGAGCACCGCTGCCGGCGAGCCGGGAGCCAGACTCACGCCCGACCGCCGTCGTGCCCTGCGCCCCCCGCCCTCGGCGGTGCCGGCAGCGTCGGCTTGGTCGGCCCCGCTGGCCTGCCCGGCCCCGGCCAGCTTGGCCTGGTGCCCGCGGTAGAGGGCAGCCGCCTGGCGCACGTAATCGATCGCGGAGTAGAGCGTGATCGCGGCGGCGATGCCGACGATGACCCAGCCGATCCAGGTGAGCCACAGGTGCTGCGGCGTCCACGGCAGCAACAGGATGAAGGTGCCCAGCGCCTGGGTCACGGTCTTGATCTTGCCGCCGGCGCTGGCCGCGATGACGCCCCAACGAATGACCCAGAAGCGCATCACGGTGATGCCGATCTCGCGCACCAGGATGATGCCGGTGATCCACCACGTGAGCTCGCCCAGCGCCGAGAGCAGCACGAGGGCCGTGCCCATGAGCAGCTTGTCAGCGATGGGGTCGGCGATCTTGCCGAAGCTCGTCACGAGCCCGCGGGCGCGCGCGATGTCGCCGTCCAGCTTGTCGGTGTAGACCGCCACGGCAAAGACCAGTACGGCCAGCCAGCGCCAGAGACCGTAGCTCTGGGCGTCCATCAGCATGAACGCCACAAACACGGGGATCAGGACGATCCGCACCCCGGTCAACACATTGGCGATGTTCCACGCCGGGGCCGGGGCCTGCTCGGTCACTTGCTTCTCCAGTCTTGGATTCGGTACTGCATTGCCGCGTGTCCTCAGCGCCCGGTCAGCGACCAGGCGTCCTCGGACTCGCCGTCGTCGTCGCCGTCGTGCCACTCGGTGGCCTGCGGCAGCGCATCGAGGTCGCGCGCCACGAGGTCCACGCCGTCGTCCTCCTCGACGGGCTCCGCATGCGTCAGCGCGGCCTCGGCCGCGAGGGCGGCCACGGTCGCATCGATCGCGGAGGCGGCCGACGGCGCGGGGTCGCCCTTCATGGCGGCCAGGACGCCGGGGAGGTCCTCGGGCTTCACGAGCACGTCGCGGGCCTTGGAACCCTCGGACGGGCCCACGACGCCGCGGGACTCCAGGAGGTCCATGAGACGGCCGGCCTTGGCGAAGCCGACGCGCAACTTGCGCTGCAGCATCGACGTGGAGCCGAACTGGCTCGTGACGACCAGCTCGGTCGCCTGGAGCAGCAGCTCCAGATCGTCCCCGATGTCGTCGTCGATCTGCTTCTTGGGCGCCTCGGCGGCCACGTCCTCGCGGTAGTTGGCCTGCAGCTGCCCCTTGACGTGCTCCACGACGCGGTGGATCTCCGACTCGGTGACCCAGGCACCCTGCACGCGCATGGGCTTGGACTTGCCCATAGGCAGGAACAGGGCGTCGCCCTGGCCCAGCAGCTTCTCGGCGCCGGGCTGGTCCAGGACCACGCGGGAGTCGGTGACGGAGCTCGTCGCAAACGCCATGCGCGAGGGCACGTTGGCCTTGATGAGGCCCGTGACGACGTCCACCGACGGGCGCTGAGTGGCAAGCACGAGGTGGATGCCGGCCGCACGAGCGAGCTGGGTGATGCGGACGATCGAGTCCTCGACGTCGCGCGGAGCGACCATCATGAGGTCGGCAAGCTCGTCCACGATGACCAGCAGGTACGGGTACGGCTTGATGACGCGCTGCGAACCGGCCGGCGGCACCACCTTGCCGGCGCGCACCGCCTTGTTGAAGTCGTCGATGTGCTTGAAGCCGAAGTACGCGAGGTCGTCGTAGCGGGTGTCCATCTCCTTCACGACCCACTGCAGCGCCTCGGCCGCCTTCTTGGGGTTCGTGATGATGGGCGTGATGAGGTGCGGGACGCCCTCGTACGCCGTGAGTTCCACGCGCTTGGGATCCACCATGACCATGCGGACCTGGTCCGGCGTGGCCCGCATGAGGATCGAGACGATCATCGAGTTCACGAACGAGGACTTACCGGCACCCGTGGCACCGGCCACGAGCATGTGCGGCATCTTCGCGAGGTTCGCGACAACAAAGCCACCCTCGACGTCCTTGCCGACGCCCATGATCATGGGGTGCTCATTCGACTTGGCGGGGCGCGAGCGCAGCACGTCGCCGAGTGCGACGACCTCCTTGTCGGCGTTCGGGATCTCGATGCCGATGGCGCTCTTGCCCGGGATGGGGCTCAGGATGCGCACATCCGAGGACGCCACGGCGTAGGAGATGTTCTTGGAGAGGTTCGTGACCTTCTCCACCTTGGTGCCGGGCGCGAGCTCGATCTCGTAGCGCGTGACCGTCGGGCCGCGGCTGAAGCCCGTCACCTGGGCGTCCACGTTGAACTCCGTCAGGGTGGCCTGCAGGGCCTCCACGACGGCGTCGTTCGCCTCGGAGCGTTCCTTGGCCGGCGGGCCGGCGGGCAGGTACTCGTCCGGCGGGCGCGTGTAGACCACGTCGCCGGAGAGGATCAGCTGCTCGGAGCTGGGCGGGATGGGCGCCGGGGGCGCCTGGGTTTCAAGGCCCGACGGCGTGTGGTCCCCGACGCCGGGAGCGGCACCGGCCGCGAGGGAGGCGGCGGAGAGCACCTGGGTGGGCGCGGCGTCGGGCGCCGAGAAGTCGATGGCCTCCGTGGGGGGCTCGGCGATCTCGCCCGTGTACGGGTCGAAGACGACGTCGTCATCGACGCCCGCCTCGGGCGCGCCGTGGCCGGTGTGGTCGGTGCCGGCGCCGCCGTGCTGGTCCACGTCGTAGACGCCGGGCTCGTCCATGCCCAGCTGCTTGAGCAGCTTGGCGCGCTTCTTTTCCTCGCGCGTGGGGCGGCGAACCCCGGGCGGCGGGGTCGGCTCGGCGTGCGCCTCGGCGCCCATGATGCCGTCGAGATCCTCGACGACGGCACCCTCGTAGGCCTCGGCGCCGCTGCGATCGTTGAGCAATTCCTCCGAGGGAAGCTCCTCGTCCTTGCCGAAGATCTTGCGCTTGGTGCGCTTCTTGGGCGCGCCAGCGCCCTGCGCCCTGCGGTCCTCGTCGTAAAGGTAAGACTGGTCGTGACCGTTGCGATCGCCGTCGGGCACCTCGGAATGCGGGTGCTCCCCGACCACGAGGCGCTGCCACACGCCGCGCAGGCGGGCCGGCACCTTGGTGACCGGCGTGCCGGTCATGATCAGGAGCGAGAGCAGGGCGAGGACGACCAGGACGATCCACATGCCGGGGACCGAGATGACCTTGGAGAGCGGCGTGGCGACAAACCAGCCGAGGAAGCCGCCGCCGGCGAACAGCTCGGCAAAGGGCCCATCCAGGGCTGGCTGGCCCGCGGCCAGTTGGCACATGCCGGATCCGGCCAGGAGGGCGACCCAGAGGCCGATCGTGATCCGGTTGTTCGTGCGGTGCTCGGCCGGATGCCTGAAGAGGCGGAAGGCCACAAAGATCAGGACGGCGGGCAGGGCGACGGCCATGAGGCCGAAGGTGCCGCCGACGACGGCGTGGACGGCCTTGCCGAACCACCCGACGTCGCGCAGACCCCACCACTCGACGACGGCGATAAACACGGCCAGGAGCAGATAGGTCAGGCCCTTGCCGTCCCTGCGCTCCTCGGGGGCCGGGTGCCGGTCGGTGCCGAACTGACGCACGCCGGCGCCGATGACGGCACCGATGCCCGTCCAGACACGTTGGATGGCGCGCGCGATCCAGGGGAGCTCGAGCTCGCCCTGGGCGTCGAGCGCCTTGGTCTTGGGTGCGTCGGAGCGTTTCCGGGTGCCCTTGGTGGTGGCACCGGAACGCTGCGATCCGGAGGAAGTGCGGGTCGCCATAGCCCCCAGGGTACGCCGAAGGGGCCCCAACCTCTCGGATTTGGGGCCCCTTCGGGCGTCTGCGTGCTCGGGGCTCGCTCGCGAGGATCAGACCTCGACGACGACCGGCACGATCATGGGACGGCGGCGCAGCTTGCGGCCGGCCCAGGAGCCGACGACGCGGCGGATGACCTGCTGCAGCTGGTGGGTGGTGTGACCCTTGTTGTCGCGCACGGCCTCCTCGAGGGCCTGGGCGATCTTGGGCTTGACCTCCTCGAAGGCACGATCCGTCTCGGCGACGCCGCGGGCCAGGATGTCCGGGCCCGTGACGATCTTGCCGGTCTGACGGTTCACGGCGCAGACCACGGAGATGAAGCCCTCTTCGGCCAGCACGCGGCGGTCCTTGAGGTCTTCGTCGGTGACGAGGCCCACCTTGGAGCCGTCGACGTAGACGTAGCCGATGTCGATCTGGCCGACAATCTTGGCGACGCCGCCCTTCAGATCGACGACGGTGCCGTCGTCGCACATCATCAGGTTCTTCACCGGGACGCCGGTCTGGTGCGCCAGCTTGGCCGCGGCCAGCTGGTGGCGGGTCTCGCCGTGCACCGGCATGACGTTCTTGGGCTTGATGATGTTGTAGCAGTACAGCAGCTCGCCGGCGGACGCGTGGCCGGAGACATGCACGCGGGCGGTGCCCTTGTGAATCACGTCGACGCCCAGGTACATCAGCGAGTTGATGATGCGGAACACCGAGTTCTCGTTGCCCGGGATCAGCGAGCTGGCCAGGATGACGGTGTCGCCCTGGTTCAGCTTGATGCGGTGATCGCCGTTGGCCATGCGGGACAGGGCGGCCATGGGCTCGCCCTGGGAGCCGGTGCACATGAGGACCACGCGGTCATCGGCCAGCTTCTCGACGTCCTTGAGGTCCACGAGGATGCCCTCGGGAACGTGCAGGTAGCCCAGCTTCTCGGCGATGGACATGTTGCGGACCATGGAGCGACCCACGAGGGCCACCTTGCGGCGGTGCTTCGCTGCGGCGTCGATCACCTGCTGCACGCGGTGCACGTGCGAGGAGAAGGAGGCCACGATGATGCGCTGCTTGGCGGCGGCGAACTTCTGCTCCAGGACGGGGCCGATCTCGCGCTCCGTGGCGGTGAAGCCGGGAACGTCGGCGTTCGTGGAGTCGGGCAGGAACAGGTCCACGCCCTCCTCACCGAAGCGCGCGAAGGCGCGCAGATCGGTGATGCGACCGTCCAGCGGCAGCTGGTCCATCTTGAAGTCGCCCGTGTGCAGGACGTTGCCTGCCACGGTGCGGATCATGACGGCCAGGGCGTCCGGGATCGAGTGGTTCACGGCCGTGAACTCGCACGAGAACGGGCCGAGCTGCTCGGTCTGACCCTCCTTGACCGTGAGGGTCAGGGGGCGGATGCGGTGCTCCTGGAGCTTGGCCTCGATGAGGGCAAGCGTCAGCTGGGAACCGATCAGGGGGATGTCCTGCTTCAGGCGAAGCAGGTACGGAACGGCGCCGATGTGGTCCTCGTGGCCGTGCGTGAGCACGACGCCGATGACGTCATCGAGACGGTCCTTGATGTGCCCCATGTCGGGCAGGATCAGGTCGACGCCCGGCTGCTCTTCCTCGGGGAAGAGCACACCGCAATCGACGATCAGCAGCTTGCCGTCCAGTTCGTAGACGGTCATGTTGCGGCCGACCTCGCCGAGGCCACCCAGGGCCACGATGCGCAGCGTGCCCGGGCGGAGCTTCGGCGGGTTCGCGACGCTTCGATTCGAATCGAAGGTCACGGTATCGGAGGAAGTCATGCTGTGGGATTCACCTCTTCTAGATCTCCCATCCGGCCTCCGCGAGGTCGGCCTTGACGGGGTTGAGTTCCTCGGCGGTCGGCTGCACGAGCGGCAGGCGCACCACGGAGTTCGGCAGAACTGACTGCCAATGAAGTACTTGCTTGGCGGCGATGGCACCCTGAATGTGGGTCATCAGCGCGCGCTGGACGGGGTCCAGCTCAAAGTGGAGGCGGCGAGCGGTCTCGAAGTCGCCCGCGAGGGCGGCGTCGACCAGCGCGCGGTACTGCGGGGCGGCCACGTGGGCGGTCACGGAGACGACACCCTTGCCGCCGATCGCCATGAGCGGCAGCGTCATGCCGTCGTCGCCCGAGTAGACGTCGAGGTCGGTGCGGGCGATGACCTTGGTGGTCTCCAGCAGGTTGCCCTTGGCGTCCTTGAGCGCGATGATCCGCTCGTGCTGAGACAGCGCGACGATCGTGTCCGTCTCCATGGGGATGCCGGTGCGGCCCGGGATGTCGTAGAGCATCACGGGAACGTCGGTGGCGTCGGCGATGGCCTCGATGTGGGCACGCACGCCAGCCTGGGAGGGCTTGTTGTAGTACGGGGTGACGAGCAGGATGCCGTCGACGCCCACCTCCTGCGCGCGGCGCGAGAGGTTGATCGAGTGGGCCGTGTCGTTGGTTCCGGTGCCGGCGATGATGGCGGCGCGGTCCCCCACGGCCTCCATGACGGCCTTGAACATGGCGACGTTCTCGTCGTCCGTCAGGGTGGGGGTCTCGCCGGTGGTGCCGGTGACCACGAGGCCGTCGTTGCCGCCGTCGACCAGGTGAGCGGCCAACTTCTGCGCGGCGTCCAGATCCACCGCCCCTTCGTCGGTGAACGGGGTGACCATAGCGGTCAACAGCGTGCCGAAACGGGGCTTGGTGGAGTGAGCGACCATGACTTACAGGTTACCTGGTTCCCGAGGCGCTTTCCTCTTTGCGCAGCTTCATGGCGTGCTTCATGCTCTCGCGGGCCCGCTTGCGGTCCCCGGAGGCGTCGTAGGCCAGGGCCAGCCGATGCCAGGACTGCCAGCGATCCGGCTGCGCCTCGGCCTCTTCCTTGTACTGCACGAAGTCTGCGTCTGCGGCCTCGCGGACGATGCGGCCGGAGGGAAGACGCGGCAGATCATCGACGGGAAGCAGGTTCTGCTCCTCGAGTTCCTTGGCCATGGCCTCGGTCGTCGCGCCGAAGCTGATTTCCCGCAGGAGGATCCACACACCGATGAGGGGCAGGCCCAGGACGACGACGCCCATCACCACGGCGAGCGGCGTGCCGGACACGATGAGGCGCCACGCGGACTGGAAGCTCGCGAAGAGGTAGATCGCGTAGATCGCCAGAACGATGATGGTCCAGTACTTCGGCTTCATGAACTTCACTGCCCGAGCTCCAGGTATCCGTCGAGGCCGTGCGTCAGGCCGGGGTGGTTGGCGGCCTCGCGCAGGCCGAGCAGGACGCCCGGCATGAAGGAGACGCGATCGTACGAGTCGTGGCGGATGGTGAGCTGCTCGCCTTCGCCGCCCAGCAGCACCTCCTGGTGGGCCACGAGGCCGCGCAGGCGGACGGCGTGCACGTGCACGCCGTCGACCACGGCACCGCGGGCGCCATCGGGGTCCGACGTCGTGGCGTCCGGGGAGGCGGGAACGCCGGCCTCGCGGCGGGCGGCGCCGATCAGCTCGGCGGTGCGCACGGCGGTGCCGGAGGGGGCATCCACCTTGTTCGGGTGGTGCAGCTCGACGATTTCGACGGACTCGAAGTACTTGGCGGCGCGGGCCGCGAAGGCGGTGGCGAGCACGGAGCCGAGCGCGAAGTTCGGGGCGATGAGCACGCCCACCTCGGGGTGCTGGGCCAGCTCGGCGCGCAAGCGCTCCAGCTTCGCCTCGTCCCAGCCGGTGGTGCCGACGACGGCATGCAGGCCGTTGCGCACCGCGAAGAGGACGTTCTCCTCGGACTGGTCGGGGACCGTGAGGTCGACGACGTGGGTGGCACCCGCATCGAGGATCGCCTGGAGATCGTCGCCTCGGCCCAGCTGGGCGACGAGGTTGAGGTCGGGGGCATCTGACACGGCCTTGACGGCGGCGGCGCCCATGCGCCCGCGGGCGCCCAGGATCGCGACGTTGATGGGGGTGCTCATGGTGCTCAAGTCTAGTGGCGCTGGGCGGTCGGGCCCGCCAGCGGGTCGTGGGGAGACGTGGTGACCCCGACTTGCCCCCCCGCCGAGGCAGCGGCAGCCGCGGCGCCCCAGGCGGACACGGCGCCCGCGACGGCAGCGGCAGTCGCGGAAGCCACCAATCGAGTGCGCTCCCCGCGGAAGTCCCAGCTCGGGACGGGGCCACGCTTCATCGAATCCACCCCGGGATGGGGCTCACGACGCGCCACGGCGCGTGACCGTCCGATCCGGGCGGACTGGCCTCGATACTCAACCGCCCCTCATGCACCTCGTGGTGATGGAACGAGCACAACAGGATGCCCTGATCCACATCGCTGGGACCGCCGCGCGACCACGGGGTCACATGGTGCGCCTCGCACCACCCACCCGGAAGCCCACACCCGGGTGCCCGACAGGTTCGATCCCTTGCCAGCAACACTCTTCTTTGATGGGGGCTGAACAGCCGGTGTTCCCTGCCAAGCTTCAACGGGTTGCCTCGTTCGTCCTCGATCAGGAGCTGCAGGCTGTCGTTGCAGAGCATGCGCGACACGGTCGAGACAGGCAGAGGCACGTCCCCACGGGAGGGAAGAAGGAAGCGGCGCTCGAGTTCGGCCTGCAGGGTCGCGGCTCCGGCGGCTCCGGCGGCTCCGGCGGCTCCGGCGGCTCCGGCGGCTCCGGCGGCTCCGGCGGCTCCGGCGGCTCCGGCCAGCATGCGCGACGGCACCAACCCCGCCTCCGCTTCGCCGCGCAAATGAGCCTGCAGGGCCTCAAGCGTTGCGGTGATGAGGAGTGTGGGAGCGGCCCCTCCGGGCCTGGGTGCCTCCGGGCCGCGCGCATGGGCTTCAAACAGGGAGATCAGGACGTCGTACGCGATCTGATCGCGGGTCCTGCGCTCCCCCACGCCCACGTCGCCGCCCGCACCGAGAGCACCACCCGGCCCGACCCCGCCATCCGGCGCGGCCGCACCGCCCGTCGCACTGTCATCACCGGCCCTGGTACTGGAGCCGCTCCGAGCGGACTGCGAGCGTGGAGCCTGATAGGCGTCGAACACGGTCTGCAGTGCGGCACCATCCTTGGCAGTGGCGTAGCCCGAGAACTTCCAACCGCCGCCCGGCAGCTGATACATCGAGAAGCACCGGCGTCGATGCTGCTCCGCGGCGCTGGGCTCCAGCCCGTCGGGGTCGATCGCCCCGGCCCAGGCTTCCCCCTGTGCCTTCAAGAGATGCGGCGCCTGGCGCAGGCTCCAATGGCCAGCCACTCCGGGGTCGCTACTCCCGTCAGCCGCTGGCCCCATCCCGCCCGCTGGGACCCCGTCGTCCACGCCGTCGACACCGTTCACGCCGCCTGGCCCCGCGCCGGCGCCGAAGGCCTGCTCCGGGGTCATCCCCTGCGCGGCCGCCACGAGCGCCAGTTCGGCCGCCTCGTGCAGGCCGGCCGCGAACTCGGGTCCGCTCGGCGAGGGCAGCGTCCGATCGATCATCGACGCCTGATCCAGTGTGATCCCGCCGGCGTCCAGGGCCCCGGCGAGCGCGGGCCGCAGGGGAGGCAGCTGTCCGGCGGTGAAGGAGTAGCGCGGCGCGGCGTGCTCGCAGAGCCGAAGCCAGGAGGAGGCCGCACCCGTGGCCACGCCGAAGATGGTCGCGAGCAGGAGCGTGGGATTGCGGAAGCCCGCCCGCCTGGCGATGGACTCGGGCGCTGGCACACCCCTCCCCCGTGCCTCCACCTCCCGAACCACCGCCCAACGCAAGGCGTCCACCCGACGCGACAGCGCGGCGACGTCGAGCGCTTGTTGCACCAGCTCCCCATCCGAGCAACCGGCCGCGCCAGCGGCCGCCTCATCCACGGCCGCGCCGAGCGCCTCGAGCGCGAGTGTCATGGCGCGCGCTTCCTCCACGATGGCCACGCTCATCCCGCTCACCGCCCCAGGTCTGACACCCGAAACCCCCGTTCCGGGTCATGGTTCATTCTAGCGAGAATCGAACATAGATTCGATGGTTTGATGCAGGATACTTCAATTTGTGGATAAATGCGGGCTGTGAGGGAAACGGCACGCCCAACCGAGCAGGCGCCGAAAAACGGTGAGGCCCCGGGGATCACCCCGGGGCCTCGAACCGATCGCACCCACCGCGCCGAACGCGTCGCGCGCGGTCTACACGATCAAGATCCTCAGATCACCTTGCGCTCGAACGCATCAACGGAGATCCCCTCGCCCAGGATCTGCGCGCTCCACTCCTTGGCCGAGTGCAGCGAGTGGTCCTTGTAGTTGCCGCAGGAGAACGCCGTCGTCCCCGGCACGTCCTCCCACGTCACGTCCTCGGCGATCTCGGCGAGCGAGGCCTTCACGGCCGCTGCAACGTCCTCCACGGACGGCTCGCCCCACGTGATGAGGTGGAATCCGGTGCGGCAGCCGAACGGCGAGCAATCGATCACGCCGTCCAGTCGCGTGCGCAGCAGCCCGGCGAGCAGGTGCTCGATCGTGTGCAGCCCGCCCGTCTCGATCGAGTCGTGGTTCGGCTGCACGAGGCGCACGTCGAAGTTCGAAATCACGCCACCCTGCGGCCCGTGCTCCACGGCGATGAGGCGCACGTACGGCGCCTTCACCGCGGTGTGATCCAGCGTGAAGCTCTCGACCTCTGCCATATCGACCTTCTCGGCCATGATGTCTCGCCTCTTCTCAAAGAATGTGAACATGCCCGACGGCGCGGGGGCGCCAGGGCGTCTTCCTCCAGGCTAGTGCCGGGAGCCACCGGGCGGGAACCGCCCGTCGCACGACGACGCATGGGCGCCTCTGACCCGACGCCGCCGGTCGGGCGCCTGGTCACCAGGGTTCAAGTCACCAGGGTTCAACACGCAGCCGCGGCCACCGCTCGGCGTAGGCCGCAGCCTTCGCCTCGTACACCTCGCGCGGGGCGAGACGATGATTGGGCCGCAACACCATGTCCACGGTGTCCCCCCATCCGAACGGCGCACAGATCTCCAGCGCCCGCGCGGGGGCCGTCGGCGGCACACCCGAGCCGGCGCCTGCCGCCACAGCATCCGCCGACGCCCCGGCCTCCGCGAACCTGACCCCCACCGAGCAGGCGAAGGCCGCGAAGCTCGCGATGGCATCCGCGCTATCGACGTACGGCGGGATGGTCTTGCCGAAGCGCTCCGGATACCAGAGGTGCACCCGGGCCTGATTGCGCAACTCCAGCCGGATCGAGGGATCCCGCACCGCGGCGGTGAGCCGGTCGATCGCCGCATCCTCGGCGTCCCAGCTCAGGTTCGCCGCGTCGAAGTAGAAGACGTCGTAGTCCCGGATCCCCGCGCCGGCGGGGAAGCCGCTCAGCCGATTCCACACGTTTTGGAACACGGCACCGGCGCAGAGCCAAGCATCAGGTAGTCCCACCTCGCCCAGGGCCTCGAGCACCCGGACGCAGGCCGGATCGGCCAGCACCGATCCGATCACGAGCTCGCGGGCCTCGGCTTCAGTCATCGCGCTCGCCCCGCGGCTCGGAGCCGGTGGCTGACCGACCTCGGCGCATGGCCCACCGCCACTGTGGCCGACGAGTTGAGACCCATCCCTTGAAGTCGGAGAGCTCACCGTACGCGCCCCGAAGGTCCTCGCCCACCCGCTCCAACCGGGACGGGTCCGCCACGAGTCCCCACACCTGAGCGAAGTAGTCGGACAGCATCGCCTCGGCGTCGCACGCCAGTGCCGATGGCGGGATCAGCGACTCGAGATCCTCCGAGACGTCCGCGTAACTCTCGGCATCCACCAGAGCGGACGCGCGCAACAGGAGCGGGTCATGCTCCCCCAGGATTCGATCGAGGCGCTCCGCAACGCCATCGCCCCAATGGGTGTACGGCCCGCGAGCCCTCCGCCAGGCGGGCTGGTCCCACGTTCGCAGCCACGAGACGTCGCGCGGCGCGGCCGCCGGCACCCCTGCCACCGCCCCTTCCCGAGGTCCCACGCGCACGCCTTCCTCCCACTCGGGCCGTCCGTCGGCCGCCTCAAGCAAGGCTGCTGCGAGCATGTCCAGGCCAATGCTGAATGGCCGCGGCAAGAGGTTCGGACCGAGCTCGGGCGGATCCCACGACGTCCTCGTCTTCGTCCGCCCCCGGCGCCCGGGCACCTCGGCGTCCCGGTAACTCACCATCCGCAGCTCGTGCCACGTCACTACGCCGTCCTCGGCGCTCTGCCTGACGGCCGTGTAGAGGCACCAGGGATCACCGCAGGGGCACGTAAACACCGGGACCCACCCACCGGGAAACCAGCGTGCTTCTTCCGGCAGCTCGCCAATCAGTGTCCGATAGGCGCGTTCCTGCCAGTCCGTGTCCCACCAGTGCGCGCCTTCCGTGAGGGGGCGGCCTGCCGGTGCAGGCGCTGGGCGCTCCCGCCCAACCCAGCTCACCAGCCCGTCGTCGTCCGACTCCGCGAGGGTGCTCAGGCGCACGCCGTCGAGGCTCAAGCACCGTTCAAGGAACGGTTTCCGGCGTCGCAACACTCCCTTGCCCCTGGGCCCTTCGGCCTCCACCGTCAGCTCGGATCCGGCCACGCACGCCGACACGCTGAGGCCGCTGGATCGACGGGCTGCGGCGGGTTCATGGTCGGAGGTCATGCCGCAGTCTCCCACGCCGCACCGTCATCCTCGTCCTGGCGACCGCTTGACCGCCGCTCGGCTAGCCCGCCCAGCGAACGCGGCCGGGGCCGGCCGCGGGATGCCCGCGGCCGGCCCCGGCCCCTCAAGTCACCACCACCCAGCTCGCTCAGGCGCTGGGAGGGAACCCCTCTTCGTCGAGCGCCATGTCCTCGTACTCACCGTCCGGCCCCACGGGCGCGTTCACGCGCCTCCTGGCTTCGGCGTCCGCCTCGGCGTGGCCGGGGTGGTGAGCCGGCGTGCCCACTCCCCCGTAGTCCTCGGCATGCTGACCAAAGCGCCGCTGGATGTAGACGCCGGCGGCCACGACACACACGGCCAGCACCGCGGTCGCCGCGAGTTCCACCTTGAGCGTGGAGAAGAAGCCCATGTAGATCAGGACCACGGGGATGAAGATGATGACGGCCCACGTCAGGTACGGGTAACCCCACATCAGGACGGGCGGCTTCACGCCGCTCGCGTTGATCTGGCGGCGCGTCATGAGCTGCGACACCGCGACCACGAAGTAGACGAGTAGCGCCACAGCGCCGGAGGTCGCCAGCAGCATCGAGAACGCCTTCTCCGGCATGACGTAGTTCGCGATGACGGTCAGGAAGCCAACGATGGTCGAGGCCAGCACCGCCGGGATCGGCGTGCCGGTCCGCGCCACCTTGGCGAGCAGCTTGGGGCCGTCCCCGCGCACCGAAAGCGAGAACGCCATGCGGGAGGCCGTGTACAGCGCTGAGTTGAGGTAGGAGGACACGGACACGAGCACCACGACGCTCACGAGCAGCTGCGCCCCGGGAATCCCCAGGACGTTGAGCGCCGCCAGGAAGGAGCCGTCCTTCACCAACGCGGGCGAGGTCCACGGCACGAGGCACACCACAAAGAAGATGGAGCCCACGTAGAAGATCGAGATGCGCCAGATCACCGACTTGGTGGCCTTGCGGATCTGCTCGGCGGGGTGGGCGGACTCGGCGGCCGCGATCGTCACGATCTCGGTGCCCATGAACATGAACATCGTCGTCAGGATCGCCGCGATCACGGACCCCACGCCGTTGGGCATGAAGCCTCCGTGGTTGACGAGGTTGCCTGCCCCCGCGTGATCGGGCCCGAAGAAGCCGACAAACGCGAGCACCCCCACGCCGATGAACGCGATGATCGCGACCACCTTGAGCAGCGCGAACCAGAACTCGAACTCCCCGTAGTTCTTGACGCTGAAGAGGTTCGTGATCGTCAGCGCGAGGGTGACGAGCAGCGCGAACACCCACAACGGAACGCCCGGCATCCAGGCGTTGAGGATGATCGCTACCGCCGTGGCCTCCACGGGGATCACGAGCACCCAGAACCACCAATACAGCCAGCCGATGCTCAAGCCGGCCCACCTCCCGATGGCGCGCGAGGCGTAGACGGAGAAGGAGCCGGAGTCCGGGTTGGCCGAGGCCATCTCCCCCAGCATGCGCATCACCAGCACCACGAGGGTGCCGGCGGCGAGGAAGGAGAGGAGCACGGCCGGGCCGGCTTGCGAGATGGCGGTGCCGGAGCCAACAAAGATGCCGGCGCCGATCACGCCGGCGATGCTGAGCATGGTGACGTGGCGCGGCTTCAGTCCTCCGCTGAGCTGGGCGCCGTGGCCCCCGTGCCCGGGAACGTACTCCCCAAAACGAACAGTGTCCGTTTATAACGCAACTCTGACGCCCCTCACACAAAGGGTTTGCTTCGACCCCCGGGAGAGGTCAAGAATGCGCGCCCCGAGTGGGACTCACCGCGGCAACCGCAAGCCGTCGATCCGCCGCCGCAGCTTCCGATCGGACATGCGCCCGAGCGGCCACGGCCTCCGCAGCACGGCCGGCAGCGTCCGGCGTCCGAGCACCACGGCCTGGATGTTCAGGGCCGCCGTGGACCCGCCGCGCAGGTAGTCGTTGTGGTTGAGCAGGCGCCCCTGCCGCCGCGCGTGATCCAGGAATCCTGTCTCGAGCAGCTCGGCGCCCATCTCCCGCACCGGATCCCCGCCCATGGCCCCACCGTAGAGCGTCCCACCGAGCCACGGCTTCCAGTCCACGGGCGCCACCAAGGCGTACCGCTCGGCCCCCGCGTTCACGGTGTCGGCCGGCACCTGGACCTTGAAGCCCGTCCCCGGCGCCCCGGCGTACACCATGCGATCCAGCGTGAGCCCCTCGGCCCGGGCTTCGGCCGAGCCGATCGCGCTGGCCCCGTAACTGTGCCCGATGTACGTCTGCACCGGCTCCACCGCGGGCAGCCCAGCGGCAACCGCCAACGCGACCCCGCGCTCGCACTCAACGTCCAGCGCGGCGTCGAACGCCGCGAGCTTCTGGCGCGCCGCCTGGTTGAAGCGCCGGTCGGCGTTGTCCGTGATGAAGCGCGGGAACTCGCAGCCCTGCCAGTACACGCCCACGGCGCTGACCGGCTCCTGCGACCGCCCGTCCACGTCGGACAGCCGCCCCATGTTCATGGGCAGGTGGTTCCCGTAGGTCAGCGTCCCCGGCACCACCACGGCAACGGACCGCGTCGCCGGCCCCACCGCTCCGGACAGCGCCACGAAGCGCCCATCCCTCGCCGTGGAGCAGTACAACAGCCGGATCGGCGCGTCGGCCCGCCGCACCGCCTCGCGGAAGCCGGCGATCTGTCGGGTCACCTGCACGGCCCGCCCCCCGGCCTTCCGCGCCCAGCGCCAGCCGTCCCACGCCCCGCGCGCCACGGCGCGCACGCCGAGCCCCACGGGGAGCACAGGCAACGGCCCGGCGACGACCTCCGCCGCCGCCAGCTCGGCCTCGAGCACGTACAACAGCCCCGCGGCCACGAGCACATTGGCCCGCACGCGCGAGTCAAAGTCGGCCCCGTTCAGGGAGCCAACCACACCCGGGTAGCGCACGGCCCACGCCGCCCGCTCCCCCGCGGGGACGGCGTCCCACAGCGCTGCCACCGGCCCGACGTCGGCCCGGTTGCGTCCCGGTTGCAGGCCCGCCAGGGCGGTGGCAAAGGCGGCGGCCGCCGGGTCAGAGGACCCGGCCATGATCCGGCGCGCCGCCCGCGGATCGTAAAGCGCCCCGCCCGCCACGGAGGCGCCGAGCAGCGCGGCGCACTCGGCGCCGTGGTGCCTGGCCCACTCACGCAAGCCGGCGTCGTCGTACTCCTCGAGCTGCAAGAGATCTGCCTCCATGGAACCCATCCTGGCACGGCCCAGCGACAGCCGCCGGAACCCCGGAACGCCAGCGCCCCCGGCACCCCGGGAACACGCAGGAGGGGCGGATCGACGATCCGTCCCTCCCCACGCACTACCCACGGGCCACAACCGCCCGCCCCACGCCCTACAGCGTGTCGAACGGTCCCACGATCACCGCGGTGCGCGGGCGCGAGGCCAGCTCGCGGGCCACCGCGTGCACCTCCTCGCGCGTCACGGCGCGGATGCGGCGCAGCGTCTCGTCAAGGTCGTGATACTCGCCCGTGATGAGCTCGGCGCCGCCCAGGCGCGACATGCGCGCCCCGGCGTCCTCCCCGGAGAGCACGCGCCCGCCGGACAGGGCCCCGAGCGCCACGCGGTGCTCGTGCTCCGTGATGCCGTCGCGCGCCAGCTCGTCGAGCTGCTCGCCCAAGAGGTCCAGCACCTCGCGCGCCTTGGCCGGAGAGCACCCGGCGTAGAGCCCGAAGTAGCCGGCGTCCGTGTACGAGCCCGAGAAGGAGTACGTGGAGTACGCCAGGCCGCGCTGCTCGCGCACGCGCTGGAAGAGGCGCGAGGACATGCCGCCGCCGAGCACCGTGTTGAGCACGGAGAGCGCGTAGCGGCGCTCGTCCGTGGCCACGAGGCCGGGGCAGCCCAGCAGGATGTTTGCCTGCTCGACGTCGCGACGCACCACGTGCTCGCCCGTCACCGAGGTGACGGTCGCGGGCGCCGGGGCGCGCCGCGCCTTCGGCGCGGCGCCCACCTCAAGCGACCACCCGCCGTCGTGCAGGGACTGCATGACCGCCTCGCAGACCTCCGTGTGGTCCACGGCGCCCGCCGCCGTCACCACGAGGGTGTCCGGCGTGTAGTGCTTGCGGTAGTGCTCGCGCACGGCCTCGGCCTCGGTGGCGTTGATGTCCTCCGGGGTGCCGCCGATGGGGCGGCCCAGCTCGTGCTCGCCCATGACCAGCTGCACGAAGCGCTCGTGCGCCACGTCCGTGGGGTCATCGGCGTCCATCGCGAGCTCCTCGAGGATCACGCCGCGCTCCTGCTCCAGATCGGAGTCGGAGAGACGCGCCGAGGTGACCATGTCGCCGATCGTGGCGATCGCCATGGGCAGATCCGTGCCGAGGACCCGCGCGTAGTAGCAGGTGGATTCCTTGGCCGTGGCGGCGTTTGACTCGCCGCCGACCTCGTCGAAGGCCAGGGCGATCTCCAGCGCGGAGCGCGTGGCCGTGCCCTTGAAGAGCAGGTGCTCCAGGAAGTGCGTGGAGCCGTGCATGCCGGGCTCCTCGTCGCGCGAGCCGACGCCCACCCAGAAGCCCACCGACGCCGAGAGGGCGCCCGGCATGGACTCCGTGAGCACGCGCACGCCTCCCGGAAGGACGGAGCGCATGACGCGCGCGCCGTCCTCGTGCACCAGCACCTCCTGGGTCACGCCAGAGTGCGCAAGAGCGCGCCCCCCTTCGGGGGCGCGCTCTGCGTTCTGGGGTGTCCCGGTGCCGGTCAGAGGCAGAGGGATCACCGCCATATCAGTCCTCGGAACCCTCGGACTCGGCGGCCTCGTCCTCGGCCACGACCGGGGCGAGCGACAGCTTCCCGCGATCATCAACCTTGGTGATCTCCACCTGGACCTTCTGGCCCACGCCGAGGACATCCTCGACGTCGTCGACGCGCTTGCCACCGTTGAGCTTGCGCAGCTCGGAGATGTGCAGCAGGCCGTCCTTGCCCGGGGTCAGCGAAACGAACGCACCGAAGGTGGTCAGCTTCACGACGGTGCCCAGGTAGCGCTCGCCCACCTCGGGAACCTGCGGGTTCGCGATGGCGTTGACGGCGGAGCGGGCGGCCTCGGCGGCCTCGCCGGAGGTGGCGCCGATCAGCACGGTGCCATCGTCCTCGATGGAGATGTCCGCGCCGGTGTCCTCCTGGATCTGGTTGATCATCTTGCCCTTGGGGCCGATGACCTCGCCGATCTTGTCTACGGGGATCTTCACGGAGATGATGCGCGGGGCGAAGGGGGACATCTCGTCCGGGCCGTCGATCGCCGAGGTGATGACGTCCAGGATGTGCAGGCGGGCCTCGCGGGCCTGCTTCAGCGCGGCGGCCAGCACGGAGGCCGGGATGCCGTCGAGCTTGGTGTCCAGCTGGATGGCGGTCACAAACTCGGAGGTACCGGCGACCTTGAAGTCCATGTCGCCCATGGCGTCCTCGGCACCCAGGATGTCGGTCAGCGCCGCGTAGCGGGTCTGGCCGTCAACCTCGTCGGTGACCAGGCCCATGGCGATGCCGGCCACGGGGGCCTTCAGCGGCACGCCGGCGTTGTACATCGACAGGGTCGAGGCACACACGGAGCCCATGGAGGTGGAGCCGTTGGAGCCGAGGGCCTCGGAGACCTGACGGATCGCGTAGGGGAACTCCTCGCGGGAGGGCAGCACCGGGATGAGGGCCCGCTCGGCGAGGGCGCCGTGGCCGATCTCGCGGCGCTTGGGCGAACCCACGCGGCCGGTCTCGCCCGTGGAGAACGGCGGGAAGTTGTAGTGGTGGATGTAGCGCTTCGACTTCTCCGGGGAGAGGGAGTCGATCTGCTGCTCCATCTTCAGCATGTTCAGCGTGGTGACACCCATGATCTGGGTCTCGCCGCGCTCGAAGATCGCGGAGCCGTGCACGCGCGGCAGGACCTCGACCTCGGCCATGAGGCGACGGATGTCCGTCAGGCCGCGGCCGTCGATGCGGATCTGGTCGGTCAGGATGCGCTGGCGCACGATGTGCTTGGTCAGCGAGCCGAAGGCCTTGGAGATCTCGCCCTCGCGGCCCTCGAACTCGGCCCCGGCGACGGCGAGCTTGCCGAGCACCTCGGCCTTGAGCTCGTCGGCGGCGTTGTCGCGCTCCTGCTTGTCGGCGATCTGGTAGATGCCGGCCAGCTTGTCGGTGGCCTCGGCGGCGACGGCCGCGTAGGCGTCGTCCTGGTAGTCCTTGAAGATCGGGAACTCGCGCAGCGGCTTGGCGGCGCGGGAAGCCAGATCGGCCTGGGCCTCAACGAGCACCTTGATGAAGGGCTTGGCGGCCTCGAGGCCCTCGGCGACGACCTCTTCGGTCGGGGCCACGGCACCCTGGTTCTTGATCAGGTCCCAGGCGTGGTCGGTCGCGCCGGCCTCCACCATCATGATCGCGACGTCGTCGCCGGCGATGCGGCCGGCCACCACCATGTTGAAGACGGCCTGCTCCAGCTGGGTCTTCGTCGGGAAGGCCACCCACTGGGCGCCCTGTCCGTCGTCGACCAGGGCAACGCGGACGCCGCCGATGGGGCCGGAGAACGGCAGGCCGGAGAGCTGCGTGGACATCGAGGAGGCGTTGATCGCCACGACGTCGTAGTAGTCGTCCGGGTTGATCGAGGTGATCATCACGACGACCTGGACCTCGTTGCGCAGGCCCTTCACGAAGGCGGGGCGCAGCGGGCGGTCCATGAGGCGGCAGGCCAGGATGGCCTCGGTGGAGGGGCGGCCCTCGCGGCGGAAGAAGGAGCCCGGGATCTTGCCCGCGGCGTACATGCGCTCCTCAACGTCCACCGTCAGCGGGAAGAAGTCGAAGCCCTCGCGGGGGTGCTTGCCGGCCGTGGTGGCGGACAGCATGGACGTGTCATCGTCCAGGAAAACCATGGCGGAGCCGGCGGCCTGCTTGGCCAGGCGGCCCGTCTCGAAGCGGATCACACGCTGGCCGAAACGGCCGTTGTCGATCACTGCCTCGGCAAACTGAAGTTCGGTACCCGACACGGGTGCCTCCATTTCTGTTCGTGGCACGGAGGTCCTGGGCACGGTCCGCTCGCTGGTGCTCGATCGAGGCCCGCGGTGCTCGCCCTCTCCCCCGCGTCGCGTTGCCGCGAGGCGTGGGGTGGGCGGAACCGAAGGCCACTACCGAGGACCACAAGCGTGTGGTGTGCCCGGCCTCCGTGGCCGATTCTGGGTGTGGGACCGGGTGGTCCCTCTCGAGGCTTTCGCCTCAGTGGAATCGTCTCATGACGACTCCGGATACGACGCGAGGCGACACCCCACAAGAGGAGTGCCGCCCCACGGACGCAATCAGCGGCGCAGGCCCAGACGCTCGATCAGCGAGCGGTAACGCTCGATGTCGGTGTCCTTGAGGTAGCCAAGCATGCGACGACGACGACCAACCAGGGCCATCAGGCCGCGGCGGGTGTGGTGGTCGTGCTTGTGCATCTTCAGGTGCTCCGTGAGGTCGGAAATACGGCGCGAAAGCACAGCGATCTGCACCTCCGGCGAACCGGTGTCACCCTCGTGGGTGGCGTATTCCTTCATGATTTCCTGCTTGATCGCCTGATCAAGAGCCATGATGTAACTCCTCATGAGTTGTACCGCGTGTTTGACCCTCGCCTCGCCCTCGCGGGGAGACAAGAGGGGTGGCACAACCGCGGACTGCAGTGCGCACCGTCATGAAGTCTATCAGCGCCCGACGGCGCGTGGTTTCGCGCGTGGCGAAGGGCACCTTGGGTGCCGGGGGCACCCGCCGGGCGCGCCGCCGTCGGGCGTTGGACCCGCCTCGGCGCGAGCGGGCGACGCTGCGTTTCAACTGGCCGCGGCGATGCATGCGGTTTCTGCGTATGGCGCGAGTCTTTCTCGCCGGGTGGACACAAAGTGCATGCATTGACGTGGTGGGGCCGTCGACCGTCCTGAGGTCAGCTCTCTCGCGGCTCGCGGCCCCTCGCGTACAGGGCCAAAGCCCCGCCACCTCGCGACTTTTTCGCAGAATCGCGACTCTTTGTCGCGGAGAGGCGAAAAAGTCGCGGGATGGCGCTCAGCGCAGCGTGAACCGCACCGCGAGGCACGTGTACGGCAGCTCGATCGACTCCCCCGCCGCGTGCCCCAGGTGCTCGTAGAGGTACCAGGCCAGGTTCGCGTCCACCTTGGTGCGCACGGCCTCCGAGGAGCGCAGCCAGTAGGAGCGCGAGTGGCACAGCTCGAAGAGCGACTCCGGCGTGACTGCGTCCACCCAGCCCTCCTCGCGCACCTCGCGCGCGCCGAACTCCGCCCCCACGCGCGCGGCGGCGTCCACGTTGCGGTGCACATCGCCGGCATGCATGATCCGGCTGAGCCGGTGCACCCACGGCACGGTGACGTCGAGCTGATTCCAGACCAGCCCCAGCGTGCCGCCGGGTGTCAGGATGCGCGCGGCCTCCGCTGAGGCCGCGATCGGGTCCATCCAGTGCCACGCCTGCGCCACGGTCACGGCGTCGACGGACGCCGGGTCCAGGCCCGTCGCCTCGCCCGTCCCGCCATGCACGACGACGCCCGGCTGGGTTCGCGCGAGCACCTCGCGCATCGAGTCGGCCGGTTCCACGGCGTGCACCGTGCGGCCGGGCGCCGCGAGGTCCCGCGTGAACAGGCCGGTGCCGGCGCCGAGGTCCGCGACGGACGAGGCGGAAGCGGGAACCAGGAACGGCGCGACCCACGCCGGGTACCCGGGGCGCACCTCGTGGTACCCCTCCCCCGCCGCCTCGAAGGCACCGCCCAGCTCGAGGCGAGCCGAGGCTGAAAGCTTGGGCGCGCCGTCGGGCAGGTTGGGAATGGAGGCGCCGGAAGGCCGCGTCACTCCGACGCGGCAGTGGACACGCCGGCCCCAGCCCCGCCGAAGTGCTCCGCCTTCTCGGCGGCGATGACGGGAGCATCGATGGCGTCGCGCACCTGGCAGGCCAGGCGCGCCTCGGCGGACGCGGCGTCGGCGCCGAGCACCTCGCGCGTCTGCGCCACGTCGAGGTTCATCTGCTCGATGAGCGGCTCCACGCCGCGGTACGCCACCGTGCCGCGCAGGCGCTTAATGAACTCGACCGTGACGAGCTGCTCGTAGAGGTTGAAGTCCTCCACGGCCTCCTCGGGACGGTCGATCACGTGGGACTCCACGGTGCGCACCACGCCGTCGAAGGTGGGGTTGGTGCCGATGGAGATCGCGGCGGGCCAGCGCGTGCCGGCCTCGTCCACGAGCCAGCCGGCGTACACGCCGTCCGCGGGCATGAGGCCCGTGGCATCGCGGGAGAGGTTGGCGGTGGGGAAGCCCATCTCGCGGCCGCGGGCAAAGCCGTGCACCACGGTGCCGCGCATGACGTGGGGCCGGCCGAGGATCTCGGCGGCGGCCTCGACGTCCCCCTTCTGCAGCGCCTCGCGGACCCACGTGGAGGACCAGCGGCGCTCGGGCCCCACATCGTCCACGGCCACGACCTCGAAACCGTACTTCTCACCCAGGGAACGCATGGTGTCCAGCGTGCCCTCGTTGCCGCGGCCGAAGCGAACATCGTGACCCACCACGACGACCTTGGCGCGCAGCCCGTTGACGAGATAGTCGCGGACAAACTCCTCGGCGGACTGATCCGCAAACGCGAGCGTGTAGTTGATGGTCAGCAGGGCGTCCACGCCGGCCTCGGCGATGAGGGCCTCCTTGCGGCGCTCGCTCATGATCGGCACGGGCGCAAACGCCGGGCGGTGCACCTTGGCCGGGTGAGGATCGAAGGTAACGACCACGGAGGCGCACTCGTGCTCGCGGGCGGCCTCGACGACCGTGGTCAGCAGCGATTGGTGCCCGCGGTGCACGCCGTCGAAGTTGCCGATGGTGACGGTGGATCCCGTCAGGGACGCCGGGACGTCATCCAGGCCATTCCAGTGCAGCACCAGTTCTCCTTCGATGGAGTGCTTGTTCAACGGGCCGGGTCGCCGATGGATCGGCGGCACGCGGCCGGATCCATTATCCACCCGGGCTCAGGCCTTCGCGGACCGCGGACGGTGCGTGAGCAGCCACCACAGTCCCACGAACGGCAGGACGAGCGGCACGTAGCCGTAGCCCTGGCCGAAGTGGCTCCACACGGAGGCCTTGGGGAAGAGCTGCGGCTCGGCGTAGGAGAGGATCGAGACGGCGATGACGCCCACGATCTCCACGAGCACGGCGACGAGCGCCACGTACCAAGCGCGACGCTTGGGCAGCGCGAGCGAGATGGTGGCGACGATGTAGACCACGGCGGCGATCATCGAGAACACGATCGCCACGGGCGCGAGCGGGAAGATCCGCTCGCCGTGCTCGCTGCCGACGAGCTGCCACAGGGAGCGCGCGAAGGCGGAGAGGGCAAAGACGCCGTACACGGCGATGATGATGCGGCCGAGGCCGCGATTCTTCGCCTCGGGGGCGTGGGCATCGATGCCCGACGCCGCCTGCTCGCCCTGGGTGCCGGAGGCCGCCTGGGCGGCCTGGACCTTGGCGGCAATCTTGCCGCCGCGCTGCTTCTCTTGCATGTTTCTCTTCCTTCACCCGCGGGACGCCGACGCCGCGCGCCGCGTTCCCGGCCGGTCGGCGACCCCGTGTCGCCGACCGGGCACCGCCCTCTGGGGCGGGGCCTGTTGTTCGATCTAGTGGCTTAGATCCAGCCCGTTCCGACCCAGACCTGCTGCATGCGATACAGCATGACGAAGATCGTGAACCCGGCAGCCGCCATGACGATGTTGGACCAGCGCGACTTCTCGCCGATCCCCCACCAGCCGGCCAGGACGCCCACGAAGAGCGCCGTGACGAGGTAGCCCCAGAACTCCCACGGGGCCCCCTGGATGGGGGCCCCGCCCGCCTGCCGCACGCCGGCCTGGATCGCGTAGACCACGAGGAACAGTTCCACGGCGGCCAGCGAGAGAATCGAGGCGTCCGTGGGGTAGCGCTTCCAGATGGCGGATCCCACGCCGATGAGCACGCTGAGCGCGCACACGATGGCGCCGGCGATCATGAAGCCGTCAAAAATCATGGGGGGGTACTCCTGGTGGTGCAAGGAACCGGCCCGCCCAACGGGGGCGGGCCGGCACGGGCCTAGCGGGTCTCGAAGACGAGTTCCGGCTTGGCCTTGTCCTTGACGTTGTTCATGAGGGCGATAAGCCTGCCGTCCGGCGCAAAACCGGCCGTCAGCTCGGCCGTGGCGTTGGCCTCGATGCGGCGGCCGAAGCCGAGCTCGTTGACCTCCTCGGCCGTCAGCTCGCGCGCGGGGAACAGCCCGCGCGCGGCCTCCGGCAGCGGCAGCATCTCGAAGCGCTCGGCGAGTTCTTCGAGGGTTGCCGCCTTGTCCAGGCCGAAGCCGCCCACGCTCGTGCGGCGCAGGGCCGTCAGGTGGCCGCCCACCGAGAGCGCCTCGCCGAGATCGCGGGCGAGGGCGCGGATGTATGTGCCGGAGGTGCACTCCACCACCACATCCACGTCCATGGTCCGGCCGCCCTCGGGGCGGCGGACGTCCAGGATCTCGAAGCGCTTGATGGTGACGGGCCGGGCCGGAAGCTCGACCTCCTCGCCATCGCGCACGCGCTGGTAGGAGCGTTTGCCGTCCACCTTGATGGCGGAGACGGCGCTCGGCACCTGCTGGATGTCGCCCGTCAGCGCCTCCACGGCGGCGTCGAGCGCCTGCCGCGTGACGGCGGCGACGTAGCGGCGCTGCAGGATCTCGCCCTCGGCGTCCTCCGTGCTGGTGGTCTCCCCCAGCCGGATGGTCGCCTCGTAGACCTTGTCCTGGCCCACGAGGTAGGTCAGGAGGCGCGTGGCCTTGTTGACGCCCACGAGCAGGACGCCCGTGGCCATCGGGTCGAGCGTGCCGGCGTGACCGACCTTGCGGGTGCCTGCCAGCCGGCGCATGCGCGAGACCACATCGTGGCTCGTGATGCCCTGCGGCTTGTCGACCACCACGAGGCCGGACGGCGCGTTCGGATCAACGGCCTTCGGCATCGTCCTGATCGTCCTCGTCGTCGTGCTTGTACGGGTCGGCCTCGCCGGCGTACTCCTTGCCCTCGGCGAGGGCCGCCACGGCGGCGTCCTTCTCCTTGGCCACGCGCAGCAGGTCCTCCACGAGGTTGGCGTTCACGGGGACCTCGTCCGCCACGAAGGCCAGCGTGGGGGTCAGGCGCGCGGTGATGTTGCGGCCCACCTCCTTGCGCAGGCGGCCGGTGTTCTTGGCCAGGAGCTCGGCGACCTCGGCCTTGTCGGCGTCGGTTCCGAACACGGTGTAGTACACCGTGGCGTTCTGCAGGTCACGGGTCACGCGGGCATCGGTCACCGTCAGGTTCTCGATGCCCTCTTCGCGGATCACCTTGCGGATGGACTCCGCGACGATCACGCGGATGCGCTGCGCCATGCGGGCGGCGCGGGCTGCGTCAGCCATGCTTCCTCCTTGAGGCTAAGGGGCCACGGGGGTGGCCCCTGAAGAAAAGTATGAGGGGAGACGCCACGGGGGCGGGTGACGTGCACCCACCCCCGTGTCGAAGCGCTCCCGAGAGAGATGTGGATCAGGCGCGCGGCTTCTCGCGCAGCTCCCACGTCTCGATGGTGTCGCCTTCCTTGATGTCGTTGAACGACCCCAGGCCGATACCGCACTCGTAACCCTCGCGCACCTCGGTCACATCGTCCTTCTCGCGACGGAGGGAGTCGATGGAGAGGTTGTCCGCCACCACGTTGCCGTCGCGCACGAGGCGCGCCTTGGCGTTGCGGCGGATGAGGCCCGAGCGAACGATCGAACCGGCGATGTTGCCGAACTTGGAGGAACGGAACACCATGCGGATCTCCGCGGAGCCGAGGGCAACTTCCTCGTACTCCGGCTTGAGCATGCCCTTGAGGGCCGCCTCGATGTCGTCGATCGCCTGGTAGATGACCGAGTAGAAGCGCATGTCGACGCCCTCGCGGTCGGCCAGCTCGGCAACGCGCTCCGCGGGGCGGACGTTGAAGCCGATGATGATGGCGTTGTCGACCGTGGCGAGGTTGACGTCGTTCTGGGTGATCGCGCCCACGCCGCGGTGGATGACGCGCAGCTGCACGTCCTCGCCCACGTCGATCTTGAGCAGCGAGTCCTCCAGGGCCTCCACCGCACCGGAGACGTCGCCCTTGAGGATGAGGTTGAGGGTGTCGATCTTGCCCTCGGCCACAGCCTTGTCGAAGTCTTCCAGCGAGATGCGCTTGCGGCGCTTGGCGAGCATCGCGTTGCGGTCGGCAGCCTCGCGCTTCTCGGCGATCTGGCGGGCGGTGCGCTCGTCCGGCGTGACGATGAAGGTATCGCCGGCGCGCGGGACGGTGCTCAGGCCGAGGACCTGCACCGGGCGGGCCGGGAGGGCCACGTCCAGCACGTTGCCGTTCTCGTCGAACATGGCGCGGACGCGGCCGTGGGCCGTGCCGGCCACGATCGTGTCGCCGACCATGAGCGTGCCGGACTCGACCAGGACGGTCGCGACGGCGCCGCGGCCCTTATCCAGGTTGGCTTCGATCGCGATACCGCGAGCGTCCTTGTCCGGGTTGGCGCGCAGATCCAGGGCGGCGTCGGCCGTCAGCAGGATCGCGGAGAGCAGGTCGTCGATGCCCATGTTCTCGCGTGCCGAGATCGGCACGAACATGGTGTCGCCGCCGTACTGCTCGGGAACCAGGCCGTACTCGGTGAGCTGACCCATGACCTTGTCGGGGTTGGCCTCCGGCTTATCCATCTTGTTGACGGCCACCACGATAGGCACGCCAGCGGCCTGCGCGTGGTTGAGCGCCTCAACGGTCTGGGGCATGACGCCATCATCGGCGGCCACCACGAGCACGGCGATATCCGTGGCCTTGGCGCCGCGGGCACGCATGGCGGTGAACGCCTCGTGACCCGGGGTATCGATGAAGGTGATCTTGCGCTCTTCGCCCTCGAGCTCGGTGGTGATCTGGTAGGCACCGATGTGCTGGGTGATGCCGCCGGCCTCGCCGTCGATGACGTTCGACTTGCGGATGGCATCCAGCGTGCGGGTCTTACCGTGATCGACGTGGCCCATGATGGTGACCACCGGCGGGCGGGGCTCCAGCATGTCGTCGGTCTCGGCCTCGAGCTCGCCCTCGAGATCGATGTCGAAGGACTCGAAGAGCTCGCGCTCCTCGTCCTCGGGCGAGACGATCTGGACCACGTAGCCCAGCTCCTCGGCCAGCACCTCGAAGGTCGCCTCGTCCAGGGACTGCGTGGCCGTGGCCATCTCGCCCAGGTGGAAGAGCACGGTCACGAGCGCTGCCGGGTTGGCGTTGATCTTCTCCGCGAAGTCGGAGATCGTGGCGCCGCGGCGCAGGCGCACCACGGTGGAACCGTTGCCGCGGGGGACGATCACGCCGCCAACGACGGGTGCTCCCTGCTGCTCCAGCTCCTGACGCTTCGCGCGCTTCGACTTGCGCGCCTTGCCACGACGGGGGCCACCCTTACCGAAGGCACCCTGGGCCGAACCGCGGCCACCGCCGCGGCCGCCGCGGAAGCCACCGCCGGCGCCACCGGCACCGCCGGCGCCGCCACCCTGGCCCGGGCGACCCGGGCCACGGCCTCCGCCGGCGCCGGGCTTGCCGACGTTCAGCTCCAGCTTCTTGGGCATCATGTTCGGGTTGGGGCGCGGACCACCGGCGCCGGCACCGGCCGGACGCGGGGGACGCGGGCCGCCCGCACCTGCGGCACCCGGACGGGGGCCACCGGCGCCGGGGGCACCCTGACGCGGGGCACCGGGGCGGGGGCCGCCGGCACCGGCACCGGACGGGCGCATGCCCTGCTGCGACGAGAACGGGTTGTTGCCCGGACGCGGGGCACCCGGACGGGGGCCACCCGGACGCGGGGCGGAGCCGCCCTGGCCACCGGCGGGGCGCATGCCCTGCTGGGACGAGAACGGGTTGTTGCCCGGACGCGGCGTGCCCGGCTTGGGGGCAGCGGAGCCCGGCTTGGCCGCGGACGAGGCCGGCTTGGGCGCGGCGGCGGGCTTGGGGGCCACGGCCGGCTTGGCGGCGGGAGCCGCGGGAGCGGCCGGGGCCTCGGGCGCCTTCGTTGCCTCGGCGGCGGGGGCCGACGGCGCGGGGGCGGCGGGCTTCTTGGCGGCCGGCTTGGGGGCGGCCGCCGGAGCCGGGGCGGCGGGAGCTGCGGCGTTCGGGAACGCACCGCGCAGCTTCTTCACCACCGGAGGCTCAATCGTCGAGGAAGCGGAGCGAACGAACTCGCCCATCTCCTCGAGCTTGGTGATCGCTTCCTTGGAAGTGATCCCGAGCTCCTTAGCGAGCTCGTGTACGCGGACCTTAGCCACAGTTCTCCTGTCTGGTCCGCGCCTTTGAAAGCAGGCTCAAACGGACCTTGATGTTTGGGGCGTGCGGCGCACAAACGGCGCGGCGCACGGGTCGGTGGCGACGCAGAGGTGGTTCATCTCTGGGCGCTCATCGGGCGGCACTCATCGGGTTTCCACTTTTCCTGACCCGCTTTCAGTTTGGGTTTCCTGGCGAACGGAATCCGCTACGGATTCCGTGGGCATCACGTGCAACAACGCCGCGAGGTCGTGGGTGATTCCGCCGGAGCGAAATGCCCTGGCAAATCCACGACGACGCACTGCCTGCTGTGCGCACTGCTCGATGGGGTGCAACCACGCACCCCGTCCGGGCGCGCGCCGCTTCGGGTCCGGCAGGATCCGCGAGGGATTCTGCGGGTCCACGACCCAGCGCACGAGCTGCTCCTGGGCAACCACCTGGCGACAGCCAACGCAGGTGCGGAGGGGGGAGGCCATGAAAGTCTCTCCCTCCGTGTCCAGCTTCAAGTACGCCGAGGCGGCGCACCGCTCACCAGTCTACCGCTTGCGGAAGGCGGGGCGGTGCGAGGCACACCACGGTGTGCCTCACACCACCCGCATGAGTGCGGCAGGCTCAGGCCTCGTCGAGCTCCACGACCTCGACGGCGTCGGCGAGGCGCGCGGCCTTGTCGGCGACGTCGGAGACGATGTCGATGCGCCAGCCGGTCAGCTTGGCCGCGAGGCGGGCGTTCTGGCCCTCCTTGCCGATGGCCAGCGAGAGCTGGGACTCGGGAACCACGGCGCGCACCTGGTGGTTGGCCACGTCGGTGACGCTCACGCGCAGCACCTTGGCCGGGGACAGGGCGTGCGCCACGAACTCGGCCGGGTCGGTGGAGAAGTCGACAATGTCGATCTTTTCCTCGCCCAGCTCCGTCATGACGGCGCGCACGCGGGTGCCCACCTCGCCGATGCAGGCGCCCTTGGCGTTGACACCCTCACGCTTCGAACGCACGGCCATCTTGGTGCGGTGGCCGGCCTCGCGGGCCAGGCCCACGATCTCCACGGAACCGTCGGAGATCTCGGGGACCTCGAGCTCGAAGAGGCGACGCACGAGGTTGGGGTGCGAGCGCGACACGGTGATCGAGGGGCCCTTGGGGCCGCGGTGCACGTCGGTGACGTACACGCGCAGGCGGCGGCCGTGCTTGTAGGCCTCGCCCGGCACCTGCTCCGGCGGGGGCAGGACGGCCTCGATGGTGCCCAGGTTGACCTGGATCATGCGGGGGTCGCGACCCTGCTGGATCACGCCGGAGAGGATCTCCCCCTCCTTGCCCTTGAACTCGCCGAGCACCACGGCGTCGTCCGCGTCGCGCAGGCGCTGCATGATGATCTGGCGCGCCGTGGACGCGGCGATGCGCCCAAAGTCGGTGGGGGTGTCGTCGAACTCCCCGATGCGCTTGTTCTCTTCATCGAGCTCGGGAGCCCAGATGGTCACGTGGCCGCTCTTGCGGTCCAGCTCGGCGCGCGCGCCACGGATGGCGCCCGGCTGCTTGTCGTACGCCAGCACCAGCGCCTGCTCGATCGTGGTGATGAGCTTCTCGAGCGGGATCTCCCGCTCCTTCTCTAGCGCTCGCAGCGCACTCATATCGATGTCCACGTCAGGCCTCCTCGCCCGTTTCTTCCTTGTTCAGTTGTGATTCGTCGTCGTCGCGCTCGGCGAGGAGGCGGGCGGCCGTGGCCTCCACGTCAACCTTGCCCTTGCGGATCTGACCGTAGGCCAGGCGCACCGCGGGGAGCACCTTGGCCTTCATGCCCTTCTTGGCGGGCGGGCGGATGGGCTCGAGGTCGATGCCCTCCTCGTCCGCCGCGAGGAGCAGGCCCTCCAGCTCGGCGCCCTCGGTGTCCTTGAGGCGCACGATGCGTCCCACGTTGCGCGTCCAGTGGCGCGGCAGCGTGAGCGGGCGGCCGGCGCCCGGGCTCGAGACCTCGAGGTCGTAGGGAGTGTCGCCCGAGAGCACGTCGGCGTCGAGCGCCGCACCGATGGCCTCGGAGAGTTCGGCGACCTTGTCGAGCGAGACACCGACGGTGCCGTCCTCGTGGTCGACGATGACGCGGACGATCGGCGGCTGGGCCTCGACCGTCTCGACGGCCTCCAACAACAATCCGGCGTCCTCGACCGCGGGGGTCACGGCGGCAATCAGCGCCTCGACGTCCGGAAGGGTGGTGGGGGTGGTGGGCATGCTTCCTCCTGAGCTTCGGCCCGAGCGGGCCGACGACAAGCCACCAGTTTATCCTGACGAATCCGGCGGCACTGGCATGGGAACATGGTGCTCATGACCCGTTCACCCGGCCTCTCCACGTCCTTCGGAGCCCGCTTTGCGCGCGGTTGCGGGGTGCTTCTGGTCGGGGCGCTGTGGGTAGGCGTGACGAGCACCACGGCGGCCGACGGCGCGTTGGCCCGCCCGGGCGACTCCGTCTCCCCCGTCGTGGCCCCCGCGTCCCTCGCCGCCGACGATCCGGCGCGCGCCCTGCCGCGGCTCGAGCACCAGAGCGCGGGGCTCACGGGCCCCGCGGGGCAGGCGCTGCACGCTCAGCTCGCCGCGGTCCGCGGATTCCTGGCCCCCGAGACGCCCGTAGGCGATGCCGAGGCGGATGCGCTGGCGCTCGAGGAGGCCGGCCCCACGACGGAGCAGAACAACGTGGCCAGGGCCGCCGCAGCGGCGAAGGAGACCTTCGCGCTGGCCGGCACGCTGGCCTCGGCTGCGCTGGACGCCCCGGCCGGGCAGGCCCGGCGGCTGCTGACAGGCGCCGCCCTGCTCGACGACGCGGCGAGGGCGACGCTGACGGCCGCCGGTCGGGAGATCCCCACCTCGGGCGGGGTCGCCTCCGCTCTCAAGGTCGCCTCCGGCGCCGCCGGCGCGGCCGCGCAGGAGAAGGCGCTCGGCACCCTGTCGGCGACACTGACCCCGGCCTTTGCGCAGGGCCTGTGCACCGGGGAGAACGCCACGACCATCACGGAACCCGCCGCCTCCGCCTCCCCCAGCCCCACGCCGTCGGGCACTGCGAGCGACGCCGCCGTGGCGGCGAACGAGCCGGTGAGCGGCTTCCCGCTCTTCTCCGCCGACTCGGCAACGTTGATCGGTGCCGGCGCCGATCTGCTGCACGAGGCCGGGGCCGCGTCCGGCCGCCTGGCCTACGCGTCCGAGGTCGTCGCGGCCCGCGCCAAGACGGCGAGCAGCGTCGCCCTGGCCGCCCAGCGCGGCGAGCTCACGCGCGCGCTCCAGAGCGCCCAGCCGGCCGGTTGCCTGCCCGTGGTCGTGACCTCGGCCGGGCCCTCCGCGGCCTTCACGGGTGCCGAGGCGAGCGAGACCATGCTCGCTGCCCGCGC
Source organism: Galactobacter valiniphilus (assembly GCF_003575975.1). Classification (GTDB taxonomy): domain Bacteria; phylum Actinomycetota; class Actinomycetes; order Actinomycetales; family Micrococcaceae; genus Galactobacter; species Galactobacter valiniphilus. Next base: position 47,539 of record NZ_QQXK01000017.1, read on the forward strand.
CGCCTTGGCGGACAAGCTCCTGCCCGCGGCCGTGTCGGTGAGCGGCGACGCCCGCTCCGCGTTGCTGACGCAGTGGTGGCTCACGCGCCCCGCCGCGGGCTGAACGCCTAGCGGGTCCAGTCCTGGACCACGTCGAAGCCCAGCTTCAGGATGAGGGCCACGACCACCACCACAAACACCACGCGCACAAAGCCGGAGCCCTTCGAGACCGCCATGCGGGAGCCGAGGTAGCCGCCCGCCATGTTGGAGGCGCCGAGGATCAGACCCAGGCCCCAGAGCACGTGGCCCGTGGGGGCGAAGAGCGCGAGCGCGCCGATGTTGGTGGCGAGGTTGACGATCTTGGCCTTGGCCGAGCCGTCGAGGAAGCTGTAGCCGAGCGCGCTCACGAGCGCGATGACGAGGAACGAGCCGGTGCCCGGGCCGATCAGGCCATCGTAGAAGCCGATGCCCACGCCGATCAGCACGGCCGTGCCGTAGTGCCGGCGCCCCGAGAAGCGCAGCGCCGTCGCGAGGCCGGCCTGGCGCTTGGCCAGGGTGAAGCTCAGCACCACGATGAGCGCCGCCAGGATGATGGGCTTGAAGACCGAGGCGGGAAGCAGCGTTGCCACTCCCGCCCCGCCCACGGCGGCCAGCCCCGCCGCCACGGCCATGGGGATGGCCGTGCGCAGATCGGGGTGAACGCGCCTGGAGTACGTGACGGCGCTCGTGGCCGTGCCGAACACGGAGCCCATCTTGTTTGTCGCGAGCGCCTGCACGGGCGAGATGCCGGGCACCAGGAGCAGCGCCGGGAGCTGGATGAGCCCTCCCCCGCCCACCACGGCGTCCACCCACCCGGCCAGCAGGCCGGCCACGATCACCAACAGGATCGTGGACAGGGCAACGCCCTCCAGTCCCGAGTTGCTCAGGACGGAGGGCGTTGCTGCGGCGACGGTGACGCCGAGGGAGCCGGGGAGCAGGACGCTCAGCCCTTCACGAGGGCGGTGACCTCGTCCACGACCGTGTCGAGGGAGATCTCGCGGGCCTCGCCGCTCACGCGGTCCTTGACCTCGACGACGCCCTCGGCCACGCCGCGGCCGACCACGATGGTCGTGGGGACGCCGATGAGCTCGGAGTCCTTGAACTTCACGCCGGCGGAGACCTTGGGGCGGTCGTCCAGGATGACCTCGACGCCCTTGGCCTCGAACTCGGCGGAGAGCTTCTCGCCGAGCTCGAAGAGCTCCTCGCCCTTACCCGTGATGAGAATCTGCACATCGGCCGGGGCCACGGCGCGGGGCCAGGCCAGGCCCTTCTCGTCGTGGTGTGCCTCGGCGATGGCGGCCACGGCGCGCGTGACGCCGATGCCGTAGGAGCCCATCGTGACGGTGACGGCCTTGCCGTTCTGGTCCAGGACCTTCAGGCCCAGGGCCTCGGCGTAGCGGGTGCCGAGCTGGAAGATGTGGCCCATCTCGATGCCGCGCGTGGTGGAGAGGGGGCCGGATCCATCGGGGGCCGGATCGCCGTCGCGCACCTCGACGGCCTCGACGACGCCGTCCCAGGCGAAATCGCGGCCGGCCACGAGGCCGAAGACGTGCTTGCCGTGCTCGTTGGCGCCCGTGATCCACGTGGTGCCAGAGACCACGCGGGGGTCCACGAGGTACGGCAGGCCCGTGGCGGACTCGGCGCCGAGCACCGCGGCGTCCAGGGACAGGCCGGGGCCGATGTAGCCCTTGACGAGACCCGGGTACTTCTTGAGGTCTTCCTCCGTGGCGGCCTCGACGCCGACCTCGCCGGGAATCCCCAGCAGGGCGCCGATGGTGGCCTCGGAACGCTTCAGGTCAACCTGGCGATCGCCGGGGACGCCGATGACGGCCACGACGCGCTCGCCCTCGGGCGTGGTGACAGCCACAACGACGTTCTTGAGCGTGTCGGCGGCGGTCCAGGCGCCCTCGGCGCGCGGGGCCAGCTCGTTGGCGGCGGCCACGAGCGTGTCGATGGTCGGGGTGTCGGGGGTGTCCTTCACCTCGGCTGCGGGGGCGTTCGTGAAGTCGATGTCGGCGGGCACCACGGTGGTGACGGCCTCGACGTTGGCGGCGTAGCCGCCGGCCGAACGCACAAAGGTGTCCTCACCGATGGCGGTCGGGTGGAGGAACTCCTCCGACTTGGAACCGCCCATGGCGCCGGCCATGGCGAAGACGGGGACGATCTCGAGGCTCAGGCGCTCAAAGATCTTCAGGTAGGCGGCGCGGTGATCGGCGTAGGCCTGATCCAGGCCGGCGCCGTCGATGTTGAAGGAGTAGGAGTCCTTCATGATGAACTCCCGGCCGCGCAGCAGGCCCGCGCGGGGGCGGGACTCATCGCGGTACTTGTTCTGGATCTGGTAGAGGTACACCGGCAGGTCCTTGTACGAGGAGTACAGGTCCTTGACCAGGAGCGTGAACATCTCCTCGTGCGTGGGGGCAAGCAGGTAGTCGCCCTCCTTGCGGTCCTTGAGGCGGAAGATGTTGTCGCCGTATTCCTCCCAGCGACCCGTGGCCTCGTAGGGCTCCTTGGGCAGCAGCGCGGGGAAGTGCACCTCCTGGGCGCCGATGGCGTTCATCTCCTCGCGGACGATGTTCTCCACCTTGCCCAGGACGCGCAGGCCCAGCGGCAGCCACGTGTAGATGCCCGGAGCGGCACGGCGGATGTAGCCGGCGCGCACGAGCAGCTTGTGGCTCTCGACCTCGGCCTCGGCCGGGTCGTCGCGCAGAGTGCGCAGGAACAGGGTGGACAGACGAAGGACCACGGGTCTTCCCTTTCGGCGGCCGCTGGCCGCGAACATGAACAGGCGGCCCGCTCGGAAAGACGGGCCGCCTGTGATTCTACCGATGCTGGCGAGGGCGCCGTGCGCGCCTTACACCGCGGAGCCCATGAAGCTGGCGTAGGCCCGCTTCGCGAGCTCCGTGGCCTCCTTGCGTGCAGCGCCGTTGGTGCCCTTCACGGCAGCGGCGATGCCCACCGTGCCGTTGAACACCACCACGGTGGTGCCATGGTCCACCTGCGAGCTGCTGCCGCTCGAGTCGCTGATGCGGCGCATGAGACCGAAGGAGTCGGGCGCCGTGATACCGGCGGGCGCGAAGTACACGGTCTCCACCGTGGCGGAGCCGGCGCTCGCGCTCACCGTCACCTTGGAGCAGTGCTTCTCCACGGTCTCCTTGGCCTTGAGCTCGCGTTGGGCGTAGCCCTGGCTCGGCACCCAGAAGAAGGTCACCTGGTGGGCGCTCGACGCCGCCATGGCCGCCTTTGCGTTGATCGGCAGGCGGGCATTGGTCGCCACCACGTACGGCGCGCAGGCCGAGGGCGAGAAGCGCGCGGCGCTGAGCGACTCCCGCGTGCTCGCCAGCCGCTCCTTCACGACGGCCGACAGGCTGACGCGATACCCACTCGATTTGGCGGCAAACTCCCGCGCTGCCGTATCCACGTCGAGCTTCAATCCGGCCGGGCTGGACGGGGCGGGTGCCGTACTCGGCGGCGCCTGGCTCGGGGACGCGCTCGGCGTGGTGGATGGCCCCGTGGGGCCGAAGAGCGGCCCCACGGGTTCCCCGTTGCCGCTCGGTGTGGTGTTCGGTCCCGGATCGGAGCAGGCAGCGGCCGTGAGCGCGATGCCCACGGCGCACGCCACCGCCGCGGCCGTGCGCCAGCCCCTGAGACCCCGGCCCTGCTGGTGCTGCTGATACTGCTTCATGACGCCTCCCCTTGGTGCGTCGGTGCCGCTGGTGCCGGCCCACTCCCTGCCCGGGGAATGGGCCGGCGCCCACGGCGCTACCGATGTGAGGCACGGCACCGGTCCCCTCGGCCGGCGCCGCGCCGCTTAGCCCGCGAGGGCGTTCAGCGCCTCGTTCACGAGCTTAACGGCGTTGGCTTCATCGGCCGCACCGCCATCGCCCAGGACCTGCACCTGCACGGCCGTGTCGCCCTTCGTGGCAAACACCTTGGTCTGCACCATGGTGCCGCTCGCCATCACCGTGGTCTCCGTGGTGCCGTGCACGTTCTCGGCGTTCACGCCGCTGGCATCCCAGGCGCCGATGGTGACCTCCAGCTTGGTGCCGGACACCTCCTGCTTCATGCCCTTGCACTTCGAGGCCATCTCGTCGTAAACGCCCATGATGTCCTTGACGTACTGGACGCCTTGGCTGAAGTACGTCACGGTGGTGGACTTCTGCCCCATCTGCTTCAGGGCCATGCCGAACTCCATGTCGCCCGTGGCCAGGTCAACGCTCTTGAGCATGAGGTCCTTGCAGGCGGCGGGGTCCACGGTCACCGGGGCCAGGGCGGCTTTGGCGCCCGCGAAGGCGGCCTTGATCTGCGCCGCCGGCACCTTGGTGAAACCGGTGCCGGAGGAGGAAGCGATGAACTTCTCGATCGCCGCGTCCAGGTCGGCGGCCCCCGCGGGCGCCTCCGGCGCGGCGGAGCTGGTTTCCGGAGCGGCGCTGGACGCCGCGGCCGAGCTGGACTCAGGCGCGGCGGTGCCGCCGCCCCCAGCCGCCGAGGACGAGGCCGGGGCGGCGCTGGAGCCGCCGGAGAGGCCCGGCGTGGAGCCGCTGCCGCAGGCGGAGAGGCCGAGGGCCAGGGCGAGGGTGGGAACCGCGAGGGCGGCCAGGGTCTTCTTCTTCATGGTGTTCCTCCAAGGGGTCTGGGCTCGGTTCGATCGGTGCACGGGCGGTGGGACATCTCCCGCGGCGCAGGTGCGACGAACCGACGGCAGCCCACACGTTGAAACGTGCGGGCTGCCGAAACAGAGCGGGTGCTTACTTGGCGCCGAGGGCCTCGAAGCCCTCGTTGACGGCCTTGACGAGGTTAGCGCGGGTTTCGGCCGAGTCGCTCGTGGCCTGCGCGGTGACGCCGACAGTTCCCCGCGATGCAGTGATGCTGACCGTGGACGAGGCGGTGCCAGCGATCGTCTGCGTGGTGATGGATCCGGTGACGAGCTCAGCATTCACCCCCTCGGGCTTGAAGGTCGTCGTGGACGACTCGATCTTCTGACCAGCCATTTCCACGGTCATGTTCTTGCACTTTTCGGCCTGCTTCGCCGCGGAGGTTGCGGCTGCCTTGAAGTACGCGTCGTTGGCCAGTGACATGAACGAAATCGTCGTCACGGCACCCGGCGTGGTGGCCGCCTGCGCGTTAACGACAACGGAGAGCTTGCTATCCTCCGGCAGCGCCTTGATCGCCTCCACCGCGAGCGTCTTGCACTCCGCCGGCTTGATGTCGGCCTGTTCCAGAAGGGCCGGAGCAGCGGCCATCATCTTGTAGGCGCCGGACTTCGAGCCGATCACCTGGGACCCGGACCACTTCGCCTTGAAGACCTTTGCCGCGGCGTCAACGTCGGCATCGCCGAGCGTGTCGTCTCCGGCGACGGCGGTTGACGACTCTGAGACCGAGGCAGTGGCCTCCGTCGACGTGGTGGCCGAAGCCGACTCGGAACTGGACGGAGCAACCGCGCTCTGGGAGCTCGACGGCGCGTCGGCGCCGCTGGACGAGCTCGCGGCCGGAGCAGACGAGCCGCCGCAGGCGCTCAGCGACAGCGCCAGAATGGTCATGGGGGCCGCGAGGGCGGCCAGGGTCTGCTTCTTCATTGTTCCCCCTAGTGGCAAGGCATGGCCCACTTCCGGGCCCAATGCAACCTTACGGTGTTAGACCAACTGTTGCACAGATGAAGCTCAGGGGAATCTCAGAAAAGGACGGTGGCGAACTCGCCCGCCTGTTCAAAGCCGACGCGCTCGTACGTGGCGAGCGCGCGGGTGTTGTAGTCGTTGACGTAGAGCGAAACCGTCGGCGCGAGCTCCAAGGCGAGGGCAGCGACGTCGGCCATTCTCGAGGCCGCCAGGCCGAGCCCGCGGAAGTCCGGATTCATCCAGACACCCTGGATCTGCGTGGCGAGCGGGGTCACCACGCCCAACTCCGCCTTGAAGACGATACGGCCGCTCTGGTCGGTCTCCACAAGGGCGTGCCCGGCGCGGATGAGCCAGTCGACGCGGGCGCGGTACTGCGCCTCGCCCTGGGTGAGCGGCGAGTAGCCGAGCTCCTCCTCGAACATGGCGGCGCAGGCCGGCAGGAGCCGGTCGTAGTCGTGGGGCCAGGCCGTGCGCACGGCGTGTGCGCGTAGCTCGGGCGCGGGAGGCGCCGTCATGGTCATGAGCGGCTGGTGCTCGCGGATGTCGAAGGCGCGCTGGCGTCCGTGAGCCAGCTCGGACCAGATGCCGCGCACGGCCTCGGCCGGGCCGAAAACTGAGGCGAAGCGTCGTCGTTGTTTGAGCAGGGCGCGGCCGAAGGCGGCGCCGGAGTCCTCGTCGCTGCAGACGGGGACAACATTGGAGCCCACCCAGCAGGCGGCGACGAGCCGCTCGTGCTCGTCGAAGCGCCCCAGGTACAGGGCGGACGAGCGGGCGGCGACCGTACCGGTGGTGGCGAGCTGGGAATCCACGAAGGTATGCGCCACGGGATCCTCGGCCACCAGGGCGCGCACGGCGGCGGTGTCCGCCTGCGTGAGCAGGCGGACACCGTCCGACGCGGCGTCGTCGTGGCGAGCGGACCTAGTGGACCGAGACCACAGCGCCGCCGGCGACGGGATCCTCACCGTCCTCGTCTTCAGACTTCATGCTCTCCGCGATGCGGTTGGCCTCTTCGATGAGGGTCTCAACGATCTGGTCCTCCGGCACGGTCTTGATGACCTCGCCCTTGACGAAGATCTGGCCCTTGCCGTTGCCGGAGGCGACGCCGAGGTCGGCCTCGCGGGCCTCGCCCGGGCCGTTGACAACGCAGCCCATGACGGCCACGCGCAGCGGGACGGTGAGGTCTTTGAGGCCCTCGGTCACGTTCTCCGCGAGCGTGTAAACGTCCACCTGGGCGCGGCCGCAGGAGGGGCAGGAGACGATCTCGAGCTTGCGCTCGCGCAGGTTGAGCGACTGCAGGATCTGCAGGCCCACCTTGACCTCCTCGACCGGCGGGGCCGAGAGGGAGACGCGGATCGTGTCGCCGATGCCCTGCGAGAGCAGCGCTCCGAAGGCCGTGGCCGACTTGATGGTGCCCTGGAACGCCGGGCCGGCCTCGGTCACGCCGAGGTGCAGCGGCCAGTCGCCGCGTTCGGCGAGCATCTCGTAGGCGCGCACCATGACCACGGGGTCGTTGTGCTTCACCGAGATCTTGAAGTCGTGGAAGTCGTGCTCCTCGAAGAGCGACGCCTCCCAGACCGCTGACTCGACGAGCGCCTCGGGGGTGGGGCGACCGTACTTCTTGAGCAGGCTGGGGTGCAGCGAGCCCGCGTTGACGCCGATGCGGATCGAGGTGCCGTGGTCCTTGGCGGCCTGGGCGATCTCCTTGATCTGATCGTCGAACTTGCGGATGTTGCCCGGGTTCACGCGGACCGCCGCGCAGCCGCCCTCGATCGCCGCGAAGACGTACTTGGGCTGGAAGTGAATGTCGGCGATCACGGGGATCGGGGACTTCTTGGCGATGATGGGCAGCGCCTCGGCGTCATCGGCCGAGGGGCACGCCACTCGGACGATGTCGCAGCCGGCGGCGGTGAGCTCGGCGATCTGCTGAAGCGTCGCGTTGATGTTGGTGGTGGGCGTGGTGGTCATGGACTGCACGCTCACGGGGTAGTCCGAACCCACACCCACGGATCCCACGTGGATCTGACGGGTCTTGCGACGCGGTGCGAGCACGGGCGGCGGGGGTTTGGGCATGCCGAGATTGACCGAAGCCAAGGGATCCTCCTGGATCAACTCCGTGATGGGACCTGGTTATGATCCCACGCGGTTCGGGGTGAAAGCTGTGAGGGATCAGGCGTAGTGAGCGAGTTCACCCGTGACCGGGTTCCACGCGCGCACCGTCACGAGGTCGATGACGCCGGCCTCGTTGAAGGGGTCCTTCTGCAGCTGCTCGCTCACGTCCTCGGCGATGGCGGCCTCGAAGAGCAGCATGGCCTCCTCCGAGCCGATGGGGCCGGCGGCGATGAGCTTCACGCCGCCGGAGGCCTCGGAGCCGTCCAGGGCGGCGAGCCAGGCGCGGTGCGTGGGGCGCACCTCGTCGCGGGCGGGGGCGGAATCATCGGCATACAGGTAGTCAACGCGGAAGACGCTCATGGCCCCCAGCCTAGTGGCCCGGGCCACGTTGGACGCGCACGACGGCGCGGGGTGACGTTGGGCGGGTCGGGCCAGCCGGCGGAAGGGGCGGGGACGGGTGCTTCCGGATGCTCCAGCGTTCCCAGCCGCGCTTCTTCGGCTCCTCCCCGGCCGTTTTCCCGGAGTTCGGACAAACTCCGCGCTTTCGGACGCGCTTCTGGCCGGATTCATGGAGGATTTCACCGCTGCGCCGCCGCGCTCCAGCGTGCCGGACACGCGTCACGCGCGGAACGGCTCACGAGGACGTCCCACCTCCTGTGGGAGGCTGGGGCCGCACGCTACCCGCGCCCCACGCTTCCCCCGGAGATTCCATGACCCCCTCCCCCGCGCCCCGCCCGCCGTACGACCCCGAGTTGCTCGCCGGCGCACCCGTCTTCCCCGGGGCGATCGACTCTCCCGAGCCCTTCGCCGCCTATCGCGCGAGGGCCCAGCCCACGGCGGCGGGGCTGGCGCCCCTCATGGCCGAGCTGGGACTCGCCCACACGGAGGCCACAGTTCCCTTGCGCGGGTTGCCCTCGATGCCCGACGGCGCGATGACGGTTTCGCTGATCCGTCCCGTCGACGCCCCGCTCACCGAGGCGCTGCCCGCCGTCCTGGATCTTCACGGCGGCGGGATGGTGTTCGGGAACCGCTTCGATTCCTTCCTGCCCGAGCACCTGCGCTGGGCGGCCGAGCACCGCCTGGTCCTCATCTCCCCCGAGTACCCGCTGGCGCCGGAGCACCGCGCGCCCGCCGGTGGCGAGGCGTGCTTCGCCGCTCTGCGCTGGGTGGAGGCGAACGCCGTCGAGCTGGGCGTGGATCTCGCCCGGCTCATCGTGGCCGGTGTGTCCGGCGGCGCTGGGCTCGCCGCGGCCGTGGCGCTGCAGGCGCGGGACCTCGGCGGGCCCGCCCTGCTGGGTCAGCTGCTCGTGTGTCCCATGCTCGATCACACAGGTTCCACCGCGTCGGCCGCGCAATTCACGGTCGCGCGCGGCGTGGTGGATCCGTGGCTTCAGGAGACAAACGCCTACGCGTGGCGGATGCTGCTCGGGGACGAGCCCGGCGAGGTGCATCCGTACGCCTCGGCGTGGGTTGCCGACGACCTGGCCGGACTGCCCGCCTCCTACGTTGACGTGGGGTCGGCCGAGGTGTTCAGGGACGCGGACATCGCGTTTGCCCAGCGCCTGCTGGCGGCCGGGGTGGACACCGAGCTGCACGTCTGGCCGGGAGGTTTCCACGGCTTCGACGCAGTGGTGCCGGGGGCCGCGGTGTCGCGCCGGGCGGTGGCCGCACGGAGCGCGTGGCTGGGGCGACTTCTCGGCCCCTGAGTCCGGGGCGACTTCCTGCTGGCAGTTCTCTGGAACCCCGCCGCGCGACTTGATGCCCCCTGTGAGATATGACAGTGTCGGGATTGCTGAGGGCTCGGAAGACCCAACGCCGGTCTTCCATCATCCGCAGAGTCCTCTCATCGCCAGAAGAGGGGAAAGCACCGTGAACACCAAGACCAAGCACCAGGATGCCGCACACGCCCATCCGGGCCGGGCACCCCGTTACTCACAGATCAGCCCACTTCCCCAGCACCAACCGGAACCGGGGCTCGATGGCCGCCTCCACCCGCTGGCCGATCACGGTGAACAAAGCTACGTCGGGACCGGCCGCCTCCGCGGCAAGCGCGTGCTCATCACGGGAGCCGACTCCGGGATCGGAGCCGCAGTGGCCATCGCCTTTTACCGCGAGGGGGCGCAAGTGGCCCTGTCCTACCTCCCTGTAGAAGAGCCCGATGTCGACGCGCTTGCCGCGGCCTTAGCGGGCTCTCCGGGCGAGGACCCGCCGGGCTTTTTTCGCCTACCCGGCGACCTCCTTGACCGCGGTTACCGCGATGGTTTAGTCGGCGCGGCAAGCGAACTCTTGGGCGGCCTCGACATCCTCGTCAACAACGCGGGCAAGCAGCGTTCAGTCGCCGAGATCAAGGATCTGACGGACGAGCAGATCGAAGCCACCTTCGGTGTGAACGTCTTCGCGATGTTCGCGCTGTCGAGGGATGCCGTGGCTCACTTGGAACCCGGGAGCAGCATCATCAACACCACCTCGGTGCAGGCCTACTCGCCCTCCGGGCACCTCCTGGACTACGCGGCGAGCAAGGCCGCGATCAATGCCTTCACGAAGGGCCTGGCCGAGCAACTCGGTCCGCGCGGAATCCGCGTCAACGCGGTCGCCCCAGGACCCATCTGGACGCCGTTGCAGCCCTCGGGCGGGCAGCCCGCCGAGGCGTTGCCAACCTTCGGCCACGACACCTGGCTGGGCCGCGCCGGCCAGCCGGCAGAGCTGGCGAGCGCCTTCGTGTTTCTGGCCGAGGACAGTTCCTCCTACGTGACGGGGTCCACGGTGCACGTCAACGGCGGCAAGCCGACGCCATGATCCTCTCCTGACCATGCCCCTCTCCCGCGCGAACAAACGCGCCCAACGAAAGGACTTCACCGTGAATCAGCAGCAGCTCCCCACCTCGTACGGCTCAGCTTCCACCGACCGTGAGAACACGGAAAAGGGATTCGTCGCCCCGGAGCGCCTGCGCTCCTCCCTGCAGTCCGTGCTCGTCAACTTGATCGATCTGCAACTCGTGGCCAAGCAAGCGCATTGGAACATTGTTGGAGCGAATTTCCGCGATCTCCACCGAAACCTCGATGAGCTGGTCGGCGTCACCCGCGAGGCGGCCGACACGCTCGCCGAGCGCCTCAGGGCGCTCCACGCAACGGCCGACGGTCGGGCCGCCGTGGTGGCGACGCAGAGCAAGCTCCCGGAGTTTCCGGCCGGCGAGATCACCACGCATGACGCCATCGGCGCCGTGGTGCTTGCCATCGATGTCACCACGAGGCACGTCCGCGATGTGCACGACGGCGTCGACGAGGACGACCCAACGAGCGCGGACTTGCTGCACGGCCTGCTCGCCGATCTGGAGCAGCAGTCGTGGATGATCGGGGCCGAGATCCGCCGCCCGGCGGGGGTACCGGAACCGCGCAGTGACGACGCGACACCGTCGAGCGCCCAGGACGACGCGGAGTCGGCACCGTCCCCAGGCATCGCCAAGCACACGGGGTTGCCGCCGGCGGCACAGTCCGATGTACTCGCTGAGAGCGAACCACCCTCGCTCTGAGTTCGGCCACGAAAGGAAGACCATGAACGCTTCAACGAAGGCTGTCCATTCGGTCCCTGCACTGGACCTCGACCGCTACCTGGGCCAGTGGTTCGAGGTGGGTCGCTTGCCGCTCAAGTGGGAGGACGAGAACGCCAGCAATGTCACCGCCACCTACACGTTGCAGGAGGACGGCAACATCGAGGTGGACAACCGGTGCTACGACAACCTGGGAAACCCCTCGCAGTCGCTGGGGCGCGCTAAGCCGGTCGAGGGCGAACCGGGCCAGCTCAAGGTGTCCTTCCTACCCCAGTTCCTGCGGTGGATCCCCTTCACCGAGGGCGACTACTGGGTCCTGAAGGTTGCCGAAGATTATTCAGTGGCCCTCGTCGGGACGCCAGACCACGAGAACCTCTGGCTGCTGGCCCGGGAACACGAGCTGTCCCAGCAGGTGCGCGATGAATACCTCGCCGAGGCGCTGGCGCAGGGCTTCACCTTGGAAGCTTGGATCACTCCGCGGCAGGACGGACGCGTGGTGAGCGACATCGAGCTGCAGGAGGACGTCCTGAAGGACTAGAGCTCCGCTCTCACCCGTCGCGCTCGTGCAGAAAGAACGGCCGCGTCGAGTCCCCGAAGGGTCTCGACGCGGCCGTTCTGCTACCCCAGCGTCACTGGCTTCACAATGTCGGCATAGATCAGGATCACGCCCATCACGAGCATCAGCGCCGCCACGGTGTAGGTCACGGGCAGCAGCTTGGAGATGTCCACCGGCCCCGGATCCTTGCGCTTGAACACGCGGTTGAAGGTCTTGCGGACTTTCTCCCACAGCGCGCCGACCACGTGCCCGCCATCCAGCGGCGTCAGCGGGATCAGGTTGAACACGAAGAGCGCGATGTTCAGGGATCCCAGCAGCGACAGGTAGGAGGCCACCTTGTCCTTCACCGACACGGTGTCCATGGCGGTGATGTCGCCGGCCAGGCGGCCCACACCCACGATCGACATCGGCCCGTTCGGGTCGCGCTCCTCGGGGCTGAACGCGGCCTTGGCCACGCCGATCACGCGCGCCGGCAGGTCAATGACCACGCCGGCCACGGCCTTCACGTTTTCACCGACAAACGCGGGGACCTCCCAGATGGGCTTGGGCAGGGTGGCGACCGTCGAGCCAATGGCGGCAAACCCGACGTCGGCCCTTTTCACCGAGCCGTCGGCGTTCTTTTCGGCCTGACCCAGGCGGTCAACCACGGGGCGCGAGGTCTTAATGGGCGTCAGCGTCGTGGAGTGCTCCGCGCCGTCGCGTGTGTAGGTCACGGCGATCGGCTCACCGGCCTTCGCCTGGATCGCCGAGGTCAGTGCGTCCCACTCCGTCTGGGAGACGCGGCGCCCGTCCACCGACGTGATGACGTCGCCGGCGCGTAGCCCGGCCGCGTACGCGGGGCCCGGGGTGTCCCCCGCCTGGCACGTCTGCGAGGCGCTATCGGAGGATCCGCGCGCGGCCTGCTGCTCCTGCGTCAGCACGCACTGGTACACCTCGGAGACCGTGGTGGTCGCCGTGGACGTGCCAAACCCAACGAGCACGATCGAGAAGAACACGAACGCCAGGATCAGATTCATGAACGGCCCGCCGAGCATGATCACGATGCGCTTCCACACCGGCAGATCAACGAACAGGCGCCCGCGATCCCCCGGCTGCAACGTCTCCGCCTCGACGCGCTTGGCCTCGTCGGAGAGGTTCTGGAAGAAGCCGGAACGCGAGGTCTTGACCGTGCCGTCCTTGGCCGGCGGGTACATGCCGACCATGGAGATGTAGCCGCCCAGCGGCAGCACCTTGATGCCGTACTCGGTCTCCCCCTTCTTCTTGGAGAAGATCGTGGGGCCAAAACCGACCATGTACTGCGGCACGCGCAGGCCAAACTTCTTGGCGGGCAGCAGGTGCCCCACCTCGTGCAGGCCGATCGAGAGGCCGATGCCCAGCAGGATGATGAGCGCACCCAGCACGTAGGCCAGGATCGTTTCGAACATCAAGCGTCCTTCAGTGAGTTCTTCTTCAATGCCCGACGGCGGGTGGTTGGCTCGGGCGGTGTCGCCCGCGCGGGGCGCGGGCTGGGGTGAGCCTACCGGCGGTGGCTGTTACTGGGCTGTGGTGTCGGGCCCGTAGTTGCGACGTTCCTCGTCGCTCATGGCGGCCCAGGTGGCGTCGTCCGGCGGGCAGACGGCGATCCCCGGGCGCGGGTTGACGGCCCAGCGGGCGCGTGCGGCGGCGCGGGCCCAGCGCTCGGCGGTCAGGACGGAGTCGATGGTGACCGGGCCGGTGCCGATGATGGCGTCCGGGTGGTACTCGTGCACCACGGAGGCCACGGTGTCCACGATGTCGAGGAAGCCGATCTTGCCGTCGTGGAAGGCGTGCACCGCCTCTTCGTTGGCAGCGTTGTAAACGGCCATGTGCGTGGGGCTGGTCTGCTGCGCCTCAATGGCGAGCTGGATGGCCGGGAACGCCTCGTGGTCGATGGGCTCGAAGGTCCACGTGTCCGGGTTCGCCCAGTTGTTCGGGGTGGCGGCGCCGGGGACGCGGCGGGGCCAGTTCATGCCGAGGGCGATGGGCAGGCGCATGTCCGGCGGAGAGGCCTGCGCGATCGTGGAGCCGTCCACGAACTCCACCATGGAGTGGATCATCGACTGCGGGTGGGCCACGGCCTCGATGCTCTCCAGCGGCACGTCGAAGAGCAGGTGCGCCTCGATGACCTCGAGGGCCTTGTTGACCAGGGTGGCCGAGTTGGTGGTGACCATGAGGCCCATATCCCACGTGGGGTGATTGAGCGCCTGCGCCAGGGTGACGTCCTTGAGCTCCTCGCGCTTCTTGCCGCGGAAGGGGCCGCCGGAGGCCGTGACGACGAGCTTGGCGACCTCGTCCGGGGTGCCGGAGCGCAGGGCCTGGGCGAGAGCGGAGTGCTCGGAGTCGACCGGGGCGATCTGCCCCTGGGCCGCGCGCGCCTTCACCAGGGCGCCACCCACGATCAGGGACTCCTTGTTGGCCAGCGCCAGGAGGTGGCCGGCGTCCAGCGCCGCGAGCGTGGGGGCCAGGCCGATGGAGCCGGTGATGCCGTTGAGCACCACGTCCGCGTCCTGCAGGGCCGCGGCCTCGGTGGCGGCGTCCGGGCCGACGAGGATCTGGGGCTCGTAGGCGTTGGCCTCGTCCGGATCCACGGTGAGGTCCCCGACGTCCTTGACCTCCACGTAGCCGTGCTGCGCCTCCTCCTTCGCGCCGGCGAGGTGCAGCTTGAGGCCGTCGCGGACGTCCTCAACGCTCATCCCCTCGGCGCCGGCCAGCGCGATGACGGGCGGCCTAAACGCAACGGCCTGGCGAGCCAGCTCCCGCGCGTTGGAGCCGGCCGCCAGGGCCGTGAGCTCAAAGAGCTCGGGGTTGCGCTTGATGATGTCCAGCGCCTGCGTGCCGATCGAGCCGGTGGAGCCAAGCACCACGATGCGGCGGGGGCGATCGGACGGAGGAGGGGTGAAGGGGGTAGTCGTCACCCGTCCATCTTGGCACGTGAGAGCCTGGAAAGCCCCAGACTGCGCCCTATCCCACGCGCCACACCAGAACTCGCCAATCATCATCTTGTCTGATGCAAGGGCGAACTTGCTGCGTGCGAAAAGAATCCGCGATCGGCCCATTCTCTTCCAACGCTCGACGCATTTTCGGGTTCAAGTACTTTCGCAAGTGCGAGCTAATACGCGTGTGACAGGTGACCGCGGTGTCAAGAGCACTCATCGCGAGCGGCCGTTGGTAATGACTCTCCGAGGGGTGAAACTCCGGACTCTTCATCAACTTGATAACGTCTCGCCTCGGGCCGGCGACAACGAGAAGGCCCGCCTTAGCCTCACCTGCATCAACAATCAGACTCAGCCGATTTAGGTCGGACAAAACATTCATGGGAGTGCAGTATGACGACTTCGCCCATTTGACCTCGACTGCGATGTCCACCGGATCGGCTCGCGTCCCCAGTGGCCGAGAGCCGTCGGGCATGCGGCGCGCAATTGCGAAATCAATCGCTCTCATGCCTCGACTATTTTGCTTCTGGATTGCGAACGCCGGAAAATTGGGCTCGATAGTGTAGTCCGAAGAATCAACTTGGGCGCAAAGTATTTCGTTGATTACACCGTGCACATGGTACTCGCCGAAACTATGTCCACGATTGCAGGCGAAATCGAAATCCAGCTTTGCCGGTATCGCAACCGCCAGTCGGCGGGACAGATCCGTTACGCGGAGGGCCCTCATTTGACGCCCTCGCAGCCACTTCGATGGCAGACACCGAGAGCATGGTCCAAGATCTCCAAAAGTTGATCCGGGACAGGTCCAGCGGCTTGCTGGGTTGCCAAACGGTAAAGCCTGGAATTCTTCGCTGCTTCAAGGCCCGTTGCCATTTCCAGATCTGTCTTTTTAGCATCCCAGCCCGGCCAAAGCTCTTCCAGCGTTGATTCAATACGGTCCGGAAGCACTGCAACTTCGCTACCAATTTCGAACTCCGGAAAATCCTGTTCCGTCATCCCGAAGTAGGCCAGAACGTTCCTGTTCTGCGTGGCGTTGTTTGCGCGAGTCGAGCTGATTTGCTTCTCACTGAGAGACTTGCTTCGACCGCGAGCCTCACTTCCAACGTCACCGTCGAAGAGCGTGAACACCGGAATTCCGAGTTCACTGAGTATCGCGTGAGCAAAAATGAGATTTCCCTTGCCTCCAACTGGAACGATTGAAAGCCCTGCCGCCTCGTATCTACCAACAGTCGTTCGATCTCCGATCCCGTACAGCACCTCCCTATCCGTACTGCCTTCAACAAGCAAAACTCGCTCCGAGAAAAGCGCTTCAGACAGCGTGTTTGTCAATAGTCCTGCGAATTGAGCATCAAACCGCATGTCTTCCACAAAACCCTGCACGCGCCTGCGGACGCGAGTCTGCGAGGCCGACAGAATTCCGGTGTATTCATTCGAGCCATGGATATCAACCCGCCGAACTTCCGAGAACCTCTCGGCTTCAACAAAGACCTCGCTGTGAGTGGCAAAAACGACTTGCATGTCAGCCGAGTCTCCCTCGGCCAAGTCACGAAGTACGCGCGCAAAAGCTCTGGCCTGTATCGGGTGCTGATACAGCTCTGGCTCTTCAATGGCCAAACAAATTGTTCCATGATTACCTGCGGATCCGGAAGCTGCCAACACTTGAAGCGCGGTCACCAAAAGCGTTCGCTGAAATCCATGGCCCTCACGTTCGACCTGAGTCTTCTCGCCTGCGGGTCTCTCGGCCCGGCCAATTTCAACTTCGAACGGCATTCGCACCGGCTTAGCTTCCACTAGCCCCGGCCTAAGCGAAACATGCTTGCCCATAGCGAGACGCCCTAAGGCAGTGTTTAAATCCTGCGATACCTGTTTCAGCTTCGGCCCGAATCTCTCCTCGAACACTTGCTGTTGTTGGGTCCGACTTGCATTTGCAATTGCCTCGATTTCTGCATCGGCAGCAGATCTGTCAACTGTTCGTTCCAAAATTCGCCCGATCACACTGGTTTTGACGTCCAATGCCTCTTCTGAGGCTCGAAGGTCGGCGCTTACGAGCACGAAGTCGAAAAGTCCGCTCATCTTTCCGCCGCTATTGAATCCGAAGAAATTGGTCTGCAACGCCTCGGGAGAGTCCTCGAGCAGCGATGCATTTGCTGCTTCCCATACAGTCATCGAGCTTTCAATTGCCTGCACTGTAGTGGCTATCGGCAAGTCAAGGTCTGGCCGCTCGGCCCGGATCTTCGCATAAGCGGACTTCTTGTCCACAGCCGACCGAGCGGACCGTACCTCCGCGAACGGCGGAAAGGACTTTGCGTTGGCCGATAGCGACTCACTTCCGTCTACGTTTCGACGCTTCCAACAAGTGAATGTATCCGTGCCAATAGGCGCGTACTTGCCCAGCTCGTCTCTATCGCGCGCCGTGAGCGACGAAAAGGATACCTCGACTTCAATCGGGTCGGCCGCATGGCCGTGCGTTGAGTCGGCAACAGATAGTGTTCCTGGGCGCCCATTGAAGAACCAGTCAAGAGCCAGTAATACCGTGGATTTTCCCGCTCCATTGGGCCCGATGAACGACGTCAAGTTCTCGAACTCCACAGATACGTCGTACAAGGTCCGGAAATTTCGAATGTGGATGTTGGAGATCTTCACAGGGTTCCGTTCCGTGGCTTGCGGGTGACGTGCTGATTACATCATGGGGTCAGCAATGAGGCCGACATCAACCACGGGCCTGCTCGTTAGCTTCTGCAGACTCGCACGGTTGGGACGGCCGGAGCTGTTCATGTGGAGTCCACCGTTCTCGTAATTCGAATACGAGAACGCCTGTTTCGGTAGTGCCGTGCCCGCCACTCGGTGGGCACGGCACCCGCCGAAAGGACTCCCCCAGTGGCTACCCCCGCAGCCCTCCATTCCACCAAGTCCCGCCGTTCCCTGGCCTTCCTGGCCATCGCGGCACTCCCCCTCACCGCCGCCCTCTCCGCCTGTGGCGGCTCCGCAGACGCCTCCAACGCCAACAACCAGAAGCCCACCGAGCTCGTCTTCGCCATGCCGCCGGGCACCGAGGACGGCGAGCTCGGGAAGGAGACCGAGCTCGTCAAGGGCTACATCGCCGAGGCCGCGGGCGTTGAGGTCAAGCAGGAAACCCCCGCCGACTACCTCGGCGTCGTCGAGGCCGTCCGCCAGGGCCACGTTGACGTCGCCCTCATGTCGCCCTTCGCCACCTCCCTCGCCGTCAAGAACGGCTCGGTGGACGCGCTCATCGTGTGGAAGTCCCCCGGGGACAAACCAGCCTCCCACTGCTACTCCTCCCCCGGCTCGGGTATCAACACGCTTGAGGACGTGAAGGGCAAGAAGGTCGCCTTCGTGGACCCGGGGTCCTCCACCGGCTACTTCATGCCCAAGGCCATGTTCGTGAAGGCCGGCCTCGAGGACGGCAAGGACTACCAGTCCACCTTCGCCGGCGGCCACGACTCCGCCCTGCTGGCCCTCACCAACCACTCGGTGGACGTCGCCTGCTCCTCGATCGCCGACCGCATCATCGAGGCCGGCGCCATCAAGGCCTCCGATCTCCAGGAGATCGGCGCCACCGACCCGCTGCCGCTCGGCGTCTCCATCGTGGTCAACAAGGACCTGGACGCGGAGACCCGCACCAAAATCGCCAACGAGCTGGCCACCAAGATGTCCGGGAACAAGGACCTCACCCTGCTCGGCGGCCTCACCGACTACGTCATCGAGCCCGGCGCCGACGTCTACCAGCCGCTCTACGACGTGGCCGAGGCCGCCGGCGTGAACCTCGAGGACATGCGATGAGCCTGACCACGAGCGCCCGCCGCACCGCCACGCCCGCACGGCCAACCGGCAGCCCCACCCCCACCGCAGCACACGGGCAGCGCCTGGACTCCCCCGTCCTCGTCGCCAAGGACCTCTCCGTTACCTACAAGAACGGCCACACGGCCCTCTCCGACTTCACCCTGGACGTTCGCCCCGGCGAGGTCGTCGCCCTTCTGGGCCACTCCGGCTCCGGCAAGTCAACGCTCATGAAGGCCGTCACGGGCCTGGCCCCGGCCACCGCCACCCAGCTCTCCGTGGACGGTACCGACATCCCCGGCGCCAACGCCGCCACCCTGCGTGCCGTTCGCGCCAGCACGGGCTACGTCTTCCAGCACTTCAACCTGGTCCCCCAGCTCAGCGCGCTCACCAACGTGCTCACGGGCGGCCTCCACTCCGCCGGCCCGCTCAGCCGCGCCGGCCTCTTCAGCCGGGCCCAGCGTGAGCAGGCCCTCGCCCTCCTGGCCCGCGTGGGCCTGGCCGACAAGGCCTCCGCCCGCGCCGATTCCCTCAGCGGCGGGCAGCAGCAACGCGTCGCCATCGCCCGCGCGCTCATGCAGGGCCCCAGCCTGGTCCTCGCCGACGAGCCCGTCGCCTCGCTCGACCCGCGCCTGGCGGGCTCCGTCCTCTCGCTCCTGCGCAAGATCGCGCACGAGGACGGCATCCCCGTCATCGTCTCCCTCCACGTGGTCGACCTCGCGCGCCGCTACGCCGACCGCTTCGTGGCGCTCGACGCCGGCCGCATCACCCACGCCGGCCCCGTCGCCTCCCTCACGGAGGACATGGTCGCCGACATCTACGGCAGCCCAGAGGACGACGACGCAGCGGCCGAGTCCCAGCCCAACGCAGGCCAGGAGGCCACAGCATGAGCGCCCCCACCCAGCCCCGCACCCGGCGCGAGGGGCTCACCTCCGGTGAGCCCGCGCCGTCGGGCACTGAAGCGCCCTTCACCCAAAGCCAGGCCTCCTCCGGGAGGCTGCCCCAGCTCACCGAGGCCGACCGCCTCAAGCTCTCCCGCCCCTTCCAGGCCCCGGGCCTGGCGGGCATCGCGAGCCTCGTGGTGGTCGCCGCCGTGGTGGTGTGGTCGCTCGGCGGCGCCGGCTTCTCCCTCGAGAAGCTCGTGGACGGCGTGCCCAAGGTGGGCGACTACCTGGCGCGCATGTGGCCGCCGAACTTCGCCAAGTTTGGCGTGATCGTGGAGCTGCTCGTCGAGACCCTGCAGATGGCGATCATCGGCACCCTGCTCGGCGCGCTCTTCTCCCTCGCGGTGGCCTTCGGCGCCGCGAGCAACATCGCACCGCGCCGGCTCTACTACTCCACGCGCTCCGTGCTCAACGTGCTGCGCAGCGTCCCCGAGCTGATCTTCGCGCTCATGTTCGTCTCCGCCGTGGGCCTGGGCCCGTTCGCCGGCGTGCTCGCGATCATGGTCGGGGCCATCGGCTCCATCGGCAAGGTCTACGCCGAGGCCATGGAGGCCGTGCCCACCGGCCCGCTCGCCGCCCTGCGTTCCACGGGCGCCTCCCGCGGGCAGGTCATCACCTACGGCGTGCTCCCGCAGGCCAGCCCGCTCCTGGTCAGCTACACGTTGCTGCTCTTCGAGGGCAACGTCCGCGGCGCCACCGTTCTGGGCCTCGAGGGCGCCGGCGGCATCGGTCTGGAACTGACCAACGCCATGCGCCTGTACGACTACGGGCACATGTTCGCCATCATCTTCTCCATCATCGTGCTCGTGACGATCATCGATCGCGCCAGCGCGCTCATCCGAAAGAAGCTCTCGTGAACGCCACCCTCGCCGCGTCGCCGCTGGCCAACCTTCGTTCCCTCGCAGGCATCCCCACGGCCCACGAGCCCGTCCGCGAGCACGCCCTGTGGCGCGCCGACGACGTCACCGTGGCTCCCCTGGCCCAGATTGCCGGGCTGCGCGAGGCCGGGCTCTCCACGATCGTGGACCTGCGCTCGGCGCAGGAGGTCGAGGCCACCGGACCGGGGCACGACGCCGTGCTGGGCCTGGCCCGCCACCACCTCCCGCTCTCCGACGCCTCCGCCGATCCGGCCTCCGTGGCACGATCCTTCCGCGAGATCTCCACGGCGCAAGAGGTGGGCGGCTGGTACGCGGCCTCGATCCGCGGCTACGCCGGGGCGCTCGTGGGGATCCTGCGGGTCATCGCCGAGGCGCCGGGCGGCACGCTCTTCCACTGCGCCGCCGGCAAGGACCGCACGGGCATGACGGCCGCCGCCGTGCTCTCCCTGCTGGGCACGCCCGAGGAGGAGATCGTGGCCGACTACGCCCTCACCCACGCCAACATGCCGAGCATCATGGGCCGCTGGGGCAGCGGGCCGGTCTCTCCCGGCGTGGACCGCTCGCTCATCCCGCCGGCCGATCACCCGCTCATGGGCGCGCACCCCGAGGCGATGGCGGCGACGCTCTCTGCGCTGGACGGGGCTCCCGGGCTGGTGCGCTTGCTGCGCTCGGCCGGGCTGGACGGCGCCCTGGAGGGCGCATTGGTGGAGCGGCTCGTTGGCCGCTGAGGCGCTGGGGGTCTCCGTGCACGACGGCGTCCGGCCGGGTTCCGGCCCCGCCTCGCCGGCCAGCGTGGTCGGCGCCGCGCCCGGTGCCGCGGACCCGGCGGGGCGCCGCCCCGGCCGCCCGCGCGACAAGGCCCTCGAGACCAAGGTGCTTGACGCCGTCGTGCATTTGCTGGCAACCACCCCGGCGGGCGAGCCGATCACGATCGGCGCCATGGTGGAAGCGTCCGGGACGTCCCGGGCGGCGATCTATCGCCGCTGGCCGGACCAGCGGGCGCTCGTCGTGGCGGCGCTGGATCACGTGCGCAGCGAGCCGCCCATCCCGGCCGAGGAGCTGCCGCTGAGCGAGTCGCTCGTGGAGCTGTACGCCTCCGGGGTGGAGCAGGTGGATGCTTTGCAGCGCAGCCTGATCTACCGGCGGCTGGTCCTGGGGCTGCAGGACCCGGAGCTGCAGCGGCAGTACTGGGAGCGGCACGTCTCCCGGCGGCGGACGGCCCTGCTGGAGCGCCTGCGCCGGGCCCAGGCCACCGGGGAGCTACGCTGCGACGTTGACCTGGAGGCGACCGTGGATCTGCTCAACGGCGTGCACTACTACCAGTTTGTGGTGCGCGGGCAGTGGGGCGTACCGGGGTACGCGGAGCGGGTGAGGGCGGCGATTGAGATCGTGTTGCGGGGGATCTCGGCGTAGGGGGTGCGCGCCACGCTGCCCAGGTAGCGTGGCGCGCATGACCCGCCCCCAGGTGAAGCTCACCCGCCCCGCGCTCATCGTCATCGACGTGCAGCGAGGCTTCGACGACGCCGGTTTCTGGGGCCCGCGGAACAACCCGGGGTGTGAGGCAAACATCGAGGCGCTGCTGGTGCGCTGGCGCGAACGCGGCTGGCCCGTGGTCCTGGTCCACCACGACTCGGACAACCCCGCCTCACCGCTCGCGGCCGGACAGCCGGGTCACGAGTACAAGGACGGCATCGACGGCCCGGCCGACCTCGTGGTGGGCAAGTGCGTCAACTCCTCCTTCTATGGGGAGCCCGACCTGCACGCGTGGCTGCAGCGCGAGGGGCTGAGCGAGGTGGTGATCTGCGGCATCACCACGAACCACTGCTGCGAGACCACCGCGCGCATGGCGGGAAACCTCGGCTACGACACTTACTTCGCGCTGGACGCGACCCACACCTTCGACCGCACGGCACCCGACGGCACGGTGGTCCCGGCCGAGGAGCTCGCGCGGATCACCGCCACGAACCTGGACGGCGAGTTCGCCACCGTGGTGAGCACGGCGGAGCTGCTGAAAGCCTGAAGCCGTGAGCGTTCGCATCGTGGGCATCGATCTCGCCGCTCAGGCGCCCAAGACCGGTCTCTGCGTCCTCGTGGAGGACGGTGAGCGGGTCCGTGTTGAGCGCCTGACCCTCGGGGCGGACGACGCCACCTTGCTGGAGGCAACGCGCGGCGCGGCCAAGATCGGCATGGACGCGCCCCTGGGCTGGCCCGACGACTTCCTGGAGTTCCTGGAAGCCCAGCGCACCGGCGATGCCGGCAGCCTGTGCCGCTTTCAGGGCAAGGCGGGCATGGACCGGCTCAGTTTCCGCGAGACGGATCGGGACATCCATGCGCGCCTGCGCAAGCTGCCGCTTTCGGTCTCCGCCGACAAGATCGCGCGCGTGGCGATGCGGGCCGCCGTACTGCAGACCGCGTGGGCGGATGAGCTGGGCCCCTCGCCGCGCGACGGCTACGCCGCCCTTGTAGAGGTCTACCCGGCCGCCGCCCTGATCACCTGGTTCCCGGCGGGCGCCTCGTATAAGCACCCCGAGGCCGGGCGCCAGCGGCGTGCGGAACTCGTGGCCTCGATTCGCGCGGCGGCGCCGTGGTTGGAGCTGAGCTCCCAGCAGGCGGACCTCGCCGTGGCGCACGACGACGCCCTCGACGCTCTCGTCAGCGCGCTGGTGGCTTGGGCCGCACACCTCGGCTCAACGCAGGGCCCGCCGACCGAGCACGTCGAGCGCGCCCGCCGCGAGGGCTGGATCCATGTTCCGGCGGTGGGTCTCGAGGAGCTCGCACCCCGCTGACGCTCCGGCCTAAGCCGGATCGTTACTCGGGGCGCTCGCGTGCAGGAGAAGGTCCGTCTGTCGCTGAAGCATGGACCGGACGCTGACGGCCGCCAGCCCGACGGTCAGAAAGACGACGCCCAGGCAGAGAAGCACGAGGCCGAACCACGCCATCGCGATGGCGTCGCCCTCCCTCTTGGCAATCGTCGAGGTGAACGGGCGCATGGCGATCGTGATGAAAGCTCCGGCGGCGATCATCACCGGAGAAAAGATCAAGAGCCCCGCCGTTGCAGCGGGCAAACGGAGCCGGGCGAGCCCGAGCGATGGCTGATTCGTGGGAAGCGGTTGTGACATTCCATCGTCCTTTGCGTGGCGAGAAGGGTGCACGGTGGTCCTACCCTAGCGGCTCAGTTTCCGGACGGTGGCGTCCCCCGGGACAGTCGACGCCACCGCCTACTTGGCCTCGCGGCGTCGTCGGGCCCTCACGACAGTTCCCAGGCCCACGGCCAGCGCGATGCCAATGATGGCGCCGAAGCCGGTCTCGGCGAGGCGGTCCAGGACGAGTTCCTTTGCGTTCCCCGCGGGGCTGGCCAGGTGGATCATGGACAGCGCCAAGACCGTCACGAGGCCCATCGCCACACCGTAGTTGCGCAGGATGAGCAGCTCCACGAAGCCCTGGATGACGATCACGACCACGAGCAGCGCCCAGGCCGGAAGCTGCAGCGCAAAGAGCCCGGCCGCCAGCACCACGCCCACCGCAGTACCGAGGAAGCGCTGCACGCCGCGGGCCACGCGGGAGTGTGCGTCAGCTCCCATGACCGCGGCGATCGCCGCGAGGCTGGCCCAGTACCAGTGCCCGCCAAGCACAGCATGGGCGGCCAGGCCGGCGACGAGCGCGGAGAGCCCCATGAGAAGGGAACGCCCGCCCGAGAGCGGGAGCGGATCCCAGCCCGGCGCGGCGGCCCGCAGCTGAACGGCGCTCACGCCACCCCGGCGCACCACGCCGATGCCAAGAGCCAGCAGCAGGCTCCAGAGCACGGTCGCGCCGCCCACGCCGAGCACGGCGAGGAAGGACGAGGCCGTCGCCGGGACCGAGAGGCAGGCACCCGCGGCAAAGACGGCAAAGATCGGGCCGGGCGGGGCCCAGCGCAGGCCGGACGAGATCAGGTTGGTGCCCCACGCCACGAACGCCAGCGCCAGGGCTTTCACGAACACCGGGGCGTCGATGACCGACGCAGCGGTTCCGAGTAGCATCGCGGCCAGGAGCGTGGCACCCGCGCTCGCCTGTTGCCAGAGGGGGCGCGCGTCGTCGTCGTACCTCGCGTACAAGGCAGCAAAGCCGCCGAATCCGGCGTAGAGCGCCCAGTTCAGGTGGCCCGTGGCCAGGAGGAGCGCCAGCGGCAGCCCCGCCGCGAGGCACACGCGCGTGGCGGCGCCGAGGCTTGGCAGCGCCGGGCCCCACGTGACGGTGTGGTTCCACACCCGCGCGACGTGGCCGCTCATGCTCGCGGCTCCGCGGCGTCCGGCGTCTCGCCGTCGATCACGGCGCGCAGCAGCACGCGCAGCTGCTCGCGCTGACCGAGGGTGAGCATCGCGAAGGTGCGCTCCTCGTTTTCCGCCTCGGCCGCCGTGACCCGGCGCGTGAAGGCCCGGCCCGCCTCGGTGAGCTCAATGATGTTGCGCCGGCGGTCCTGCGGATCCGCAGTCCGAGTGAGGAACTCGCGGGCGGCGAGCTGGTCGAGGTAGCCCACGAGGTGCCCGCGGTTGAGGTTGGTTCGGTCCGCCAGCTCGCCCTGCGTCAGCGGCCCGAACTCGGCGAGAGCGCTCACCACGGTGAACTGGCTGCGGCTGAGCCCCTCGGCGGACATGATCTCGGTCAGGCCCTCGAGCCCGAGCCTGGAGACGATGGTGCTCAGGTACGCGAGGGAGGTGCGTTGGGCACGGGGTAATTCGTGGGTGCTCATCCCAGCCAGAATATCATTTCATCTGGAAACGATTTCGCGGCGGAACCAACACGAACACACCGCGCCACGCGCCTAGTTGTATTGCCCCGCCAGGTTGGGTACGCGGCTGGCGGGGGTGGAGCCCTTGAGTGATGTGTGGCCGCGGTGGTGATTG
>NZ_QQXK01000018.1 GCF_003575975.1 Galactobacter valiniphilus
TGGCAAGACGGCGGCAAAACCAACATCACCAACGCGATCCTGCTGTGCAACTTCCACCACCACGAAATCGACCGCGGCAGACTCAAAGTCACCCACCACCCAGGCACCCACGTGCGCTTCGAACACAAATACACCGTCGAACCCACCTGGGCACCGCCACACCGCGCCCACTACCGACCCACCGGGTAGGCGGGTTGGTTGGGGCGCCGCGGCGGGGAGACCGGGTCTGCTTTCAGCCCTTCCCCTCGCCGTGAGGCTCGGGCCGGACACTCCCCCTGACCGGCCGAACGGCCGCGGACACCCAGGCTAACGCCGCGCGCGCTCCGGCGCCGCGTCGGAGCGGCGCGCGATCAGGCCTCGAAGGACACCGCACCCTTGGCCGGGTAGGAGGCCTGCGCGCCGGGCCGGGTCACGGTGTCGGCGGCAAAGCGGGCGGCGAAGCGCGCCGCCTCCACGAGCGTTTCCCCCGCCGCGAGCCGCGCGGCCAGGGCACCCACAAACGCATCGCCGGCGCCGGTCGCGTCCACGGCGCTCACCGAGACGGACGGGACCTCAACGGTCCCCGCGGCGTCGGACACCAACGCCCCGCGCGATCCGAGGGTCATGACCACCGACGCGACGCCCTGCTCGCGCAGCGCAGCCACCACGCCCGCCTCGTCCAGCCCGGCCGGGTCCTGCCCCAGCTGCGCGAGCGTCAGCTCGCCCTCGTGCTCGTTGACCACCAGCGGATCGGCGGCCAGAACGGCGGCGCGCGGAAGCTCGATCACCGGCGCCAGGTTCAGCACCACGCGTCCGCGAGCCGCGGCCACGGCGGCGTCGACGCCGTCGGCCGGGATCTCGCCCTGCAGCACCACGACGCCCTCGACGACGTCCTGGCGCAGCGTCACCGCCGCGCCGTCCAAGGAAGCGTTGGCGCCGGGGATCACGATGATGTTGTTCTCGCCCTGGGCATCCACGGCGATGAGCGCCGTGCCGGTGGGCAGCGCGGGATCCCGCAGAAGGTGCCCGAGGTCCACGCCGTCGGCCTCCAGCAGGGCTAGCGCCTGACTGGCGGCGGCATCGGAACCCACGGCGCTGACGAAACGCACCGACGCCCCTGCACGCGAGGCGGCGAGGGCCTGGTTGGCGCCCTTGCCGCCCGGTGAATGCGTCAGGGTCTCCCCGAGCAGGGTCTCCCCCGGCCCCGGCAGCCGCGGCACGGTGGCCGTGATGTCCAGGTTGGTGGATCCGATGACGGTGATGTCGACGCTCACGCGGTGCTCCAAGGGGTCAGTGGCGGGAAGGGGCATCCCAGCCTACCGCCGCGGGTCCCTACGAACAGGGCCCGAGGATGGAGACGGAGAACTCGTCACCGCGGGCGCGCAGGGTCAGGGATCCGCCATCGGGGCGGCGCGCCGAGAGGATGTACCCGTCCGTGGGCGGTTCGATGATGAGCGAGTTGGTGCCATAACCCATGTCCGCCAGGAGCTCCCTGAGCGCGCGTTCGTCGAAGGGCTCGGCGGTCCTGCCGCTCGCCTCGGCCACGGCCTGGCGCTGTCCGTCTCTGGACGGGCACGTCACCGTCTTCGGCTCGGCCCGCTGCACCTGGCTCAGCGGCACCTTGTCCACCCATCGATCCAGCTCGTCCTGCACGGGCCGGGTGTCCGGCGCGGTGGCGCAGCCGGCCAGGGCCAGCCCGGCGCCCGCTGCGACGAGCGCCGCCCAGGCGCCCACGCGCCGTCGTGCTGTCTTCTCCCCCATGCGCGCGACCCTACCCGGGAACGCACGATCGGAGTGCCGAAAGCCGTGAAATGCCTCTTCGAGGCGACTTTTGGCACTCCGATCGGGAGTGGGAACGCGGAGAACTAGCCCTGCACGCCGAGCTTCTCGAGGACCAGCTCGCGCACGCGGCCGGCGTCGGCCTGCCCGCGGGTGGCCTTCATGACCGGGCCGATGAGGGCGCCGATCGCCTGGACCTTGCCGGCCTTGATCTTCTCGACCACGTCCGGCGCGCCGGCCATGGCCTCCTCGATCGCGGCGAGCAGCGGGCCATCGTCGGACACCACGGCGAGGCCCTTGGCCTCGACGATGGCGCCCGGGCGACCCTCGCCCGCGGCCACGAGCTTCAGGACCTGCTTGCCGATCTTGTCGTTGATCTTCTTCTCGGCGATCAGCGCCTCGATCTCGACGACGTCGGCGGGCAGGATGCCCTGCTCCGTGGGCTCCAGATCGGAATCCTTGGCCAGGCGGGAGATCTCGCCCATCCACCACTTGCGGGCCGCGGCCGGCGTGGCACCGGCGGTGACGGTCTCGTCGATCGCCGTGTCCAGGCCGGCGTTGACGACGTCGCGGAACTCCTCGTCGGAGAAGCCCCACTCGCCCTGCAGGCGCGTGCGGCGCGCGGCCGGCAGCTCCGGCAGGGTCGCGCGGATCTCCTCGACGCGCTCGCGCGAAGTGACCACGGGAACCAGGTCCGGCTCCGGGAAGTAGCGGTAGTCATCCGCATCCGACTTGGGGCGGCCGGAGGACGTGGTGCGGGTGTCCTCGTGCCAGTGGCGGGTCTCCTGAACCACGGACTCGCCGGCGTCCAGAATCGCCGCGTGGCGCTCGATCTCGTAGCGAACGGCGCGCTCGATGGAACGCAGCGAGTTCACGTTCTTGGTCTCCGAACGGGTACCCAGCTTGTCGGCACCGATCGGGGCCAGCGAAACGTTGGCGTCGCAGCGGACGTTGCCGCGCTCCATGCGGGCGTCGGAGACGTCCAGGGCCTTGACGATGTCGCGGATGGCTGCAACGTACTTGCGGCCGAGCTCCGGGGCATCGGCGCCCACACCCAGGATGGGGCGGGTCACGATCTCCACGAGCGGAACACCGGCGCGGTTGTAATCAACCAGCGAGGCCGAGGCGCCCTGGATGCGGCCCGAGGCGCCGCCGAGGTGCGTGAGCTTGCCGGCGTCCTCCTCCATGTGGGCGCGCTCGATGTCCACGCGGATCACGCGGCCCGAATCCAGCTCGATGTCCAGCCAGCCGTCGAAGGCGATCGGCTCGTCGTACTGCGAGGTCTGGAAGTTCTTCGGGTTATCCGGGTAGAAGTAGTTCTTCCGGGCGAAGCGGCAGGACTCGGCGATGGAGCAGTTCAGCGCCAGGCCCAGCTTGATCGAGTACTCGATCGCCTTGCCGTTGACGACCGGCAGGGTGCCCGGCAGGCCGAGGTCCACGGGCGTGACGTTGGTGTTGGCCTCGTCGCCGAACTCGTTCGGCGCGTCGGAGAACATCTTGGTCTTGGTGTTCAGCTCCACGTGCACCTCGAAGCCCAGGGCGGGCTCGTAGCGCGTGAGGGCCTCGTCGAAGTCGACCAGAGCGTCGGTGCTCATCAGTTCTTGCCTTCCTTGGCCGCGGCGACGGCCTGCTCGAGATCCTGGGCCTCGGACAGCAGCGGGTGGCCCCACTGCTTCACGAGCGAGTCCTCCAGCGCGGCGGCGACGCGGTACATGCGCGCGTCCTCGTGGGCCGGGGCGAGGAACTGGATGCCCACCGGCAGGCCCTCGGAGAGGCCGCCGGGGATGGAGATGCCGGGGACGCCGGCCAGGTTGGCCGGGATGGTGGCGATGTCGTTGAGGTACATGGCCAGCGGGTCATCGATCTTGGAACCCAGCTCGAACGCCACGGTCGGGGCCGTGGGCGAGATGAGCACGTCTGCCTGCTCGAACGCGGCGGCGAAGTCGCGCTGAATGAGCGTGCGCACCTTCTGGGCCGAGCCGTAGTAGGCGTCGTAGTAACCGGCGGAGAGGGCGTAGGTGCCCAGGATGATGCGGCGCTTGACCTCGTCGCCGAAGCCGGCGGCGCGGGTCGCACCCATGACGCGCTCGATCGTGACGTTGCCGTCCTCGGGGAGCACGCGGTTGCCGTAACGCACGCCGTCGAACTTGGCGAGGTTGGAGGACATCTCCGAGGGCATGATCAGGTAGTACGCGGCCAGGGCGTACTTGAAGTTGGGGCAGGAGACCGTGACGATCTCGGCGCCGCGGGCCTTCAGCAGCTCCAGGGACTCCTCGAAGCGCGCCTTGACGCCCTCCTCGTAGCCCTCACCACCCAGCTCGGAGATCACACCGACGCGCACGCCGGCCAGATCGCCGGAGGCACCCTCGCGGGCGGCGTCGGCCAGGGCCGGGACCGCCTCGGGAAGCGAGGTGGAGTCCTTGGGATCGTGGCCACCGATGAGCTCCTGCAGCAGCGCGGAGTCAAGGACGGTGCGGGCCACGGGGCCGATCTGGTCCAGCGAGGACGCCATGGCGATGGCGCCGTAGCGGGAGACCGCTCCGTAGGTGGGCTTGGCGCCCACGGTGCCGGTCACGGCGCCGGGCTGGCGGATGGAGCCGCCCGTGTCGGTGCCGAGGGCCAGGGGTGCCTCGAAGGCAGCCACGGCCGCGGCCGAGCCGCCGCCGGAGCCGCCCGGGATGCGCGAGAGGTCCCACGGGTTGCGCGTGTTGCCGAAGGCGGAGTGCTCCGTGGAGGAACCCTGGGCGAACTCGTCCAGGTTCGTCTTGCCCAGCATGGGCAGCTTGGCGGCGCGAATCTTCTCGATCACGGTCGCGTCGTACGGCGAGACCCAGCCGTCCAGCATCTTGGAGCCGGCCGTGGTCGGCTGGCCCTTCGTGACGATGAGGTCCTTGATGGCGATCGGCACGCCGGCGAGCGGGTGCAGGGCCTCGGCCTCGGCGCCACCGGCGGCGCAGATCGCGTCCACCTCGGCGGCGACAGCGAGGGCCTCCTCGGCGTTGATGTGCAGGAAGGCGTGGACGCCATGCTCGGCGTCATCTACGGCGGCGATGCGCGCCAGGTAGGCGTTCACTGCCTCGACCGAGGTGACCTCGCCGGCGCGCAGCTTCTCGGCGAGCTCGGCCGCGGAGAGCGAAATGATGTTCGTCATGAAAGTGATCAGTCCTCGTCCAGAATCGCGGGCACCTTGAAACGGCCGTCCTGCTGGTCGGGGGCGCCGGAGAGCGCCTCCTCCTGCGTGAGGGTCACGCCGACCACGTCCTCGCGGAACACGTTCGTGAGCGGGATCGGGTGGCTCGTCGCGGGGACGTCG
Organism: Galactobacter valiniphilus; assembly: GCF_003575975.1. Lineage (GTDB taxonomy): Bacteria > Actinomycetota > Actinomycetes > Actinomycetales > Micrococcaceae > Galactobacter > Galactobacter valiniphilus. The sequence goes on from NZ_QQXK01000018.1 coordinate 5,072, forward strand.
TCGCCCGCAACCTCGGACACGGACGCAATGGCGTCGACGATGGCGTCGAGCTCGCCGGCCATGCGGTCCAGCTCCGCATCGCTCATCGCGATGTGGGCCAGCTCGGCCAGGTGAGCCACGTCGTCACGACTGATGGCAGACATATCACTCCCAAGGGAAGACTTCGGTGTTGCCCTCAGTCTAGTGCGCCCGGGAGCGCCGCCGCGCTGGCGGCCACGCTACGGCGTGAGCCAAGGCACGACGACGCGGCGGGGCGCCTCGCGCGCCCGGCCCGCCGAGGCGACGTCGGGCGCCGGTCGGCGCGGGCGTCGGGAGACCACCCGCCGGCCGCCCGGCGGCCGGGGCTCCTCTGGTGCCGGGTCGGCGCGGGTCGGCTCGGGACCGGAGTGGCGCCTCTGAGGCGTGGGGTCAGGAGCCCTCGCCGCGCAGGACCAGGCCCGAGTGCACGCGGGCATCGTCGTCGCCGTCCCACGGCGCCACGACGCCGGGGCCCTCGGGATCGCCAGGCACCGGATGCCGGACCACGGTGGCCTCGGAGATGTCACCGGCCTCCGTGCCACCCACGAGCAGGATGGTCCGGTCGGGGGTGTTGGACTCGGTGCGGTGCTGCGGCTCGGCCTCGCCATCCAGCAGCGCGGCCACGGTGGTGCGCCAGACCGGGTCGGCCGGGCCGTCGTAGACGTAGCGCGTACCGAGGATGCCGTGCTCCATGGTGCCGAGGAAGGACTCGTCCTCGTGGCCGTTTGAACCGGGCAGCGGGGAGCCGCGGTAGGTGACCGGCACGTGGTAGATCTCGCCGTCGGCCGCGTCGCGCAGCAGGAAGAACTCGAGGCCCACCTCGCCCTCGGGATCGTCCAGGCGGAAGCCGCCGATGATCTCCAGCTCGGGCGTGATGGCGCCGCGGAACCACGGGGTGGCGCGCATCCAGCGCGCGAGCAGCTCCAACTTGGACGGAACCAGGGTCGTGTGCGTGATCTCGGCCATGGGGTCTCCCAACGGTGGGCGCGGTGTGCCCGTGCGGCACGGTTTCTGTCTACCAGAGTTCGGCGCGCGGGGGCAGGGGCGTCTCAGATGTCCTGCGCGTACACCACGAGGTGCAGGCCCGGCACGTCCTCCGGGAAGCGATCGCGCTCCGGGACCCGCGCGAAGCCGAGCCGCGGGTACAGGGCGTTGGGGGCCGGCCACACGGCGTTGGTCGTGAGGACCACGCGCTCGATGCCCGCGCGGCGGCGGGCCTCGTCGAGGATCTCGGCCACGATGGCCTTGCCGGCGCCGGAGCGCTGGATGTGCGGGTCAACCACGAGCAGGCGGAACTCCAGTTCTCCGGGGGCCGCGACGTCCGCCCACTCGTTCCCCGCCTCGGCCAGGGTGACGGCGGCGATGACCTCTCCCCCGCGCTCGGCGACCCACACGTCCGTCACCGCGCGGCGGGCTGCGGCGTCCTGGATCCTCAGCATGTAGCCGCTGCGGGCATCGGGGAAGTAGCCGGCCGCGAGGTACGCGGCCACCGTGATCCGGTTGACCTCGGCGTCGTCCTCCTCCGTGGCCGGCCGGATCACGAGCGGGGGCAGCTCTAGGACGCCGTCGTAGCGCGAGCCGTCTTGGGCGCGCTCGACAAGCCCGTGGTCCACCAAGGCGCGTCGCAGCATAGCGGTGTCGGCGCTGAAGCCGCGCAGGCGCAGGTTGAGGCCGGGCTCGTCGCTCGACTCGCCCAAGGGGAGTACCTGGCGCGCCACGAGTTCAAGGAGCGCGAGCCGGTCGTCCTCGCGCTTGGGCAGGCGCTCGAGCGGACCACGGGACAGGAAGCGGGCGGCGAGCGAACGCGAGGTGGTACGGGGGTGCGACAAGAGAGAGGCAACTTTCGACAACGAACGAACGGGACCGGCGGCACGCAAGTGAAACGCGGTGGACCACCACGAGTCTAGGGCGGAGCACCCTCCCGGCGGGCTGTCGCCCGCCACGCCCGGGGCGCTGCGACGGCGCGGCGCCCAGCCGGAGCCCCCCGTCCGGCCAGCGGCGCGCCACCCCGCGACTCCGCGACCCGGGCCCCAGCCCGAGGCGAGGCTGGGCACCCACCCGACCCACGCCGTCGTGCGCTTTTTGATAAGCCCATTGCTGATCACGGTTTGATTACGGCGACTGTGATCTGGCTTGCAATTTGTTTGTTAGTTCAGTCTACTAACTGGCACGACACCGACGACGGTCCCCGAGCGCCGCAGCACCAGGTCCCAGGCCGCGCTGCCCTCGCACGGCCGTGCGCACAACCTCTCGCTGGTCCTGCGCACCCTGCATTCGCAGGGCGCCATGTCCCGCGCCGACCTTTCCCGTGAGCTCGGCCTGACCCGCGTCACCGTCTCCGATCTGGTGGCCGAGCTGCAGCAGCGCAACCACGTCGTGGAGCTCGGCATGGCGGAGAAGAACCGCCCGGGCAAGCCGGCCATCCTCGTCGATGTCAACCGCACGGGCCTGCAGATCGTCGGGCTCGACCTCGCCGAGGCCAACGTCCTGCGCGCCGCCGTCATGGACCTGGACGGCAACGTCCTCACTCGCCTGCAGACCGAGCTCACCGACGAGCGTGGCGAGGCCGTCACGGCCCTCGTCCTCGAGCTCGCCGACCGCGCCGTCGCCGCCGCCACCGCACCGCTGCTCGGCATCGGCGTGGGCACGCCCGGCATCGTCGACGCCGACGGCGTGGTGCTCACCGCTCCCAACCTCGACTGGCTGGACCTGCCGCTCGGCACGCTGCTTGAGGAGCACACGAGCCTTCCCACCCTCGTCGCCAACGACGCGGACGCCGCCACGATGGGCGAGTTCACCTTCGGCGGCGGCGGGGACGACATGATCCTCGTGAAGATCGGCCGCGGCGTGGGCTCCGGCCTCATGGTCGGCGGCCGCCGCGCCCGCGGCATACACTCCGCCGCCGGCGAGATCGGCCACGTCACGGTCGGCACCGACGGCGGCGAGCCCTGCGTGTGCGGCAAGGTCGGCTGCCTCGAGACCTGGGTCGCCGCCCCTCACCTCGGGCGAGCCCTGGCCGCGGCGCCCGACGACGCAGCGCGGGCCGCGCTCCTGGCCACGGCCGGGGAGCGCCTCGGCATCGCGCTGGCGCCCGTCGTGGCCGCCCTTGATCTTGCCGAGGTGGTCCTCGCGGGCCCCTCGGACCTCCTGAACGGTGAGCTCGCCTCGGCGGTGGCCACCACCTTGAGAGACCGCACCCTGCAGCAGCGCGAACCGCAGCTGCTGGTGCGGCTCAGTGAGGACCCCCATGACATCGTGCTGCGCGGAACCGCGGTGCTCGTCCTGTGGGCCCAACTCGGGGTGGCCTGAACGGCACCCACCACCCGGGCGGTGGCTCCCGCCGCCGCCCGATCCCCCCTCAGACCCCCCGCCCGTGCTCGCGCAGCGCGAGAGGACCGTGACCGTCACCCACAAGAAGGAACTCTTTCGATGAAGAAGAAGTTTGTATCCATCGCGGCCCTCGCCGCGACGACGGCGCTTGCCCTGTCGGCCTGCGCAGGTGGAAGCACCCCCGCCTCCTCGAGCTCGGCCGCCCCACCCGCGACCGACAAGTCGGCCAACGCCGGCAAGTCCATCACCCTGTGGCTCGCCGGCGGCGACACCTCGGATGAGCTGCGCGAGTACCTGAAGACCACCTTCAACGAGAAGACCGGCGCCACCCTCAAGATCGAGGAGTAGGCCTGGGGCGATCTCGTGGCCAAGGCGACCACGGCGATGTCCAACGCCGACACCACCCCGGACGTCGTGGAGGTGGGCAACACCCAGTCCCCGACCTTCACCTACGCCGGTGCCTTCGCCGACGTCTCCGACATGTACGACGAGCTCGGCGGCGACAAGCTGCTCAAGTCCTTCGTCGAGGTCGGCTCCGTGGACGGCAAGAAGTTCACGCTGCCCTACTACTTCGGTTCCCGCTACGCCTTCTACCGCAAGGACGTGTGGAAGGAAGCCGGCATCACCGAGGTCCCCAGGACCTCGACGAGTTCAACACGACGGTGAAGACCATCGCCGAGAAGAACCCGCGCAACATCAAGGACTTCTCGGGCTTCTTCCTGGGCGGCCAGGACTGGCGCGACGGCATCTCCTGGATCTTCGCCAACGGCGGCGATCTGGCCAAAAAGGACGGCGACAAGTGGGTCTCCACCCTCTCCGACCCGAACTGCCTGAAGGGCCTGCAGCAGCTGTAGGAGCTGTACAAGTCCGCCTCCAACGCGCCGAATGACGCCAAGGATTCGAACCAGTACATCTTCCTGAACGACGCCGACGCCGTCCTCGACGCCGAGGGCAACGTCACCTCCAAGACCAACCTCAACGGCGCCACGATCATGGCGCCGGGCTGGGCCCACTGGTCCATCGGCGACCTGAAGAAGGTCGACGGCACGGACACCCGCGTCTGGAACGACGAGACCTTCGGCACCTTCGTGCTCCCGGGCAACGACGGCAAGCCCGCCCCGGTCTTCGCCGGCGGTTCCAACATCGGCATCTCGGCCAAGTCCAAGGAGCCGGGACTGTCCCGCGAGCTCATGAAGATCATCTTCTCCGCCGACTTCCAGAAGCAGCTCGGCGGCGCCGGCCTCGGCCCGGCCAACTCGGACTACGTCTCCTCGCTGGGCGACGACCAGTTCGCCAAGGCCCTCATCGAGTCCGCCTCCAACTCCAAGCTGACCCCGGCCGCGCCGGGCTGGGCCACGATTGAGGCCAACTCCGTGATGGAGGAGTTCTTCTCCAAGATCGAGGGCGCCTCCGATCTGGCCACCCTGGCCAAGGAGTACGACGACAAGCTCACCCCGATCCTCAACGCTCAGTGATCTTGCCGAGGGTGGTTGGGGCGCTCGCGTCCCGACCACCCTCACCCTTTTCTCTTCTTTTCCCTCGCAAGCCCCATGAAGGACGAGGTCATGATGTCCGTCGACGCCCCGGCGTCCCCGGCCCCGGAGGCCGCTCCCCCCGCCACGGGAGCCACGCCCACCCGCCGCCGTCGCCGCTCCCTCACCCCCTGGCTGCTGATCGTCCCCACGCTGGTGATCGTCATCGCCGCCATGGGCTACCCGATCTTCTGGCAGCTCAAGACCAGCTTCCAGAAGTACGGACTCAAGCAGCAGTTCAACCCCGATCTCCCGCCGGACTTCGTGGGCTTCGACAACTACGTCAAGGTCCTCACCAACCCTGACTTCCTGGCCGTCCTGGGTCGCTCGATCCTCTTCTGCTTCCTTGCCGCGTTCATCACGGTCATCCTCGGCTTCCTCCTGGCGCTGCTCATGAAGCGCGTCGGCAAGGTCGCCCGCCTCATCCTGCAGATCGCCCTCCTGCTCGCCTGGGCCATGCCCGTCGCGGCGTCCATGACCGTCTGGGTCTGGCTCGTCGACTGGCGCAACGGCGTCCTGAACTACCTGCTCGGCAAGCTCGGCCTCGACGTCGAGGGCCACAACTGGCTCGCCGATCCCACGACCTTCTTTGTCATCGCGCTCATCATCGTCATCTGGGCGGCCGTGCCCTTCGTGGCCCTGAGCATCTACGCCGGCCTCTCGCAGATCTCGGAAGAGGTTCTCGAGGCCGCGCAGATGGACGGCGCCACCGGCTGGCAGCGCACGCGCCACATCGTCCTGCCGCTCATCGCCCCCGTGCTCTCCATCGTCCTGCTCCTGCAGATCGTCTGGGACCTGCGCGTCTTCACGCAGATCAAGTTCCTGCAGGACGCCGGCGGCGTCGCCAACGCTACGGACCTGCTCGGCACGTACATCTACAAGATGGGCGTGGGCTCGGCCGACTTCGGCTCCGCCGCTGCGGTCTCGGTCATCATGCTGCTGCTGACGATCGCCCTGTCCTGGTACTACGTCCGTTCGATCATGAAGGAAGAGGACTGACATGAGCGCCACGACCTCCGCCCGGCGTTCAGCCGGCACCACCACGGTGCGCAAGCCCAAGGTCTCCACGGGCCGCCGCGTCTCCGGCTGGCTCTGGACCCTCCTCGCCGTTGCCGTCGCCCTGTGCTGGATCTTCACCGTCTACTGGATGGTGAACTCCTCGTTCCTCTCCACCGTGACGCTGCAGAAGTCCACGCCCACGTGGCTTCCCTTCGGCGGTAGCTGGGACAACTTCAAGAACATCTTCGCCGACGGCACCTTCGTGAAGGCCTTGAGCATCTCGCTCGGCGTCACGCTGCTGACCGTGCTGGTGGCCATCGTCGTGGCCTTCCTCGGCGCCCTGGCCATCTCGCGCTTCCGCTTCAAGGGCCGCAAGTCCTTCATCCTGGCCATGCTGCTCATCCAGATGCTGCCCGCCGAGGGCATGTTCATCGCGCAGTTCAAGATGATGGCCTCCTGGGGCCTCGTCAACAACATCCTGGGCCTGACGCTGCTCTACGCCGCGGCGGTCATCCCCTTCACGCTGTGGATGCTGCGCGGCTTCGTGGCCGGCGTGCCCGCCGAGCTGGAGGAGGCCGCCTTGGTGGACGGACTCTCTGGCACGCAGGCCTTCCTGCGCATCACCTTCCCGCTGCTGGCCCCCGGCCTCGTGGCCTCCGCCGTCTACGCGTTCCTGCAGGCCTGGAACGAGTTCACGATCGCGCTCGTGGTCATGCAGGACAACGATGTGCGCACCCTGCCGCTGTGGCTGCGCGGCCTGGTCCAGGCCTCCGCGACCCGCGAGACCCACTGGTGCCTGGTCATGGCCGGCTCCACGATGGTCGCCGTGCCCGTGATCATCTTCTTCATGATCGTCCGGTCCAAGATGTCCTCCGGCCTCGTGGGCGGGGCGGTGAAGGGCTGATCATGACCTCCCCCCCTTTCCCCCTCGGCGCTCGAGCGCCTCATCGCCGGCACCCTCATGCCGGGCTTCCAGGGCCTCACGGTCCCGGCCTGGATCGGGGAGGGGCTCGACGGCGGCCTCGCGAGCGTGTGCCTCTACGGCGCCAACCTCGACACCCCGGCGCAGCTCGGTGACCTCGCCGCGCGCCTGCGCGAGCTCTCCCCCTCCGCCCTGCTCACGCTGGACGAGGAGGGCGGCGACGTCACGCGCCTGCACTACCTGACGGGTTCCCCGCAGCCGGGCAACGCCGTGCTTGGCCGGATCGACGACGTAGCGGCAACCGCGGCGTCCGCGCAGCTGATCGCCGCCGAGCTGCAGGCCCTCGGCCTCAATTACGACCTCGCGCCGTCGGCCGACGTGAATTCCTCGCCGCAGAATCCGGTGATCGGCACGCGCAGCTTCGGCGCCGAGCCCGAGCTCGTCGCCAGGCACACCGTGGCCTGGGTCGAGGGCCTGCAGGCCGCCGGCGTGGCGGGGTGCGTGAAGCACTTCCCCGGCCACGGCGACACGACCGCCGACTCGCACCTCGCGATGCCGCGCATCGACACCGACCGCGCCACCCTGGACGCCCGCGAGCTCGTGCCGTTCCGCGCCGCCATTCAGGCCGGCGTGGCCACCGTCATGACGAGCCACATCCTCGTGCCCGCGCTGGACCCGAGCGGCCCCGCCACCTTCTCCCGCGCCATCCTCACGGAGCTGCTGCGCGGCGAACTGGGCTTCGAGGGCGTCATCGTCACCGACGCCCTCGACATGAAGGGCGCGAGCGGCGAGGTCGGCATCCCCGAGGCAGCCGTCCGCGCGCTCATCGCCGGCGCCGATCTGCTCTGCCTCGGCTCGGAGACGAGCCCCGAGCTCTACCGCGAGGTGCTGGACGCCGTGGCAGCCGCCGTGGCCGAGGGTCGCCTGAGCCTGGAGCGCCTCCGGGACGCGGCCGAGCGCACGTCTCGCCTGGCCGCCGCCTACCCGGCCGCCGTCCCCGGCTCCGCCGGTTCCGTGCCCGGGCCCGAGCGCATCGCCGAGGCGTTCCGCCGCGGCGCGGCGGTCCCGGCCTGGCTCGCGAACCCGGCCCCGGTCGCCGTCGTGCAGCTCGAGAACGAGGCCAATATGGCCGCCGGTTTTGTGCCGTGGGGCGCCGGCGCGGCCGGCGTGCCGCTGAGCACCCCCGCCGAGGTGCCCGCCGGCGCCAAGGTGGCGCTCGTGGCCCGCGGGCTCGACGCCGCCCACCCGGCGTGGGCGCTGGCCGCCGAGTTCGAGGGCGCCGGGCACCCGGTGCTCGTGATCGAGTGCGGCTGGCCGCACGACGAACGCGCCGACCTCGTGACCTTCGGAGCCTCCCGCGCCGTCGGCGAGGCCCTCGCCCTCGCCCTGCAGCTCCCCGTGGCGGCGCCCGCCGGCGCCGTGGGGGGCGGTGGGAGCGCGGGATGAGGCGTGACATCGACATCGGCGGCACCAAGACCGCCGTCGCCGCCGTCGCGCCCAATGGCGCGGTGCTCGCGCAGCGTTCGGCCCCGTCGGGCCGCGGCCCGGCCGAGGTGACCCAGGAGGCCGCCCGGCTCGCGCGCGAGACCGTGGCCGCCGCCGGCGTCCCGGCCGACGCGGTCGGCGCGTGCATGCCCGGCATGGTGGACCCGCACTCCGGCGTGGTGCGCCACGCGGTCAACCTGGACGTGGACGAGCTCGACCTCGCGGCCGGGCTCGCGTGGGAGCTGCACCTTCCGGTCTCCGTGGACAACGACGTCAAGGCCGCCGCTCTCGGCGCTGCCCTGCACGTGGGCAACGGCGGGACGGGCGGCACCCTGGCCTACCTCAACCTCGGCACTGGCCTCGCGGCCGCCGTGGTGCGGGACGCCCGCGTGCTGCGCGGTCCGGATGGCGCCGTCGGCGAGATCGGGCACTTGCCCGTCGGCAGCGGCATCCGCTGCCAGTGCGGGCAGCTCGGCTGCCTCGAGACCCTGGCCTCCGGTTCGGCCGTGGCGCGCGTGTGGCGCCCGGCGCCCGGCCAGCGGGCCGACCCCCTCGCCGCCGCGGCGGCCGGGGATGCCGACGCCTCTCGCGCGGCGGATATGCTGGCCGACGGCGTGGCGCAGGCCCTGCAGCTGCTGGCCATCAGCGTGGGCCCGGACCGGGTGGTCCTGGGCGGCGGTGTGGCCAAGGCCCAGGGCCTGGCCGAGGCCGTGCGCGCGGCCATCGCACGCCGCGCCGCCAGCAGCGATTTCGTCGCGTCCCTGCGGCTCGATACCCGCTTCGAGGTGCTGCCGGCCGAACTGCCGGTCGCGTCCCTCGGGGCCTCACTCCTCCCCACGCGCTGACGTGGGGACGTCGGGGCCGGCCTTCCACACACACATCTGGCCGGCCCCGGCACCTTCTCCGCGGTCCCCCGCGTTCGGCCCCAAGACGAACGCGAGGGGCCGCGGCTTTTTGGTGCCCGCCTGCCGGGTCAATGCCCGCGGCGGCGGTCCTCCAGCGACCTCGCCCTGCGCAGCCCCAGTTCGTTCCACTCTCGCCGCAGCGCGTCCAGGCACCGCCCGACCCATCGGTCGAGGCGCTCCTGCGTGGAAAAGAGGGCGAGCAGCGCCTCGTCGCTCAGCTTCATCCCTGGTGTCACCGGGAGCTCTCGCCGCTCAAAGGTCTCCAGATCCACGACGGAAAGCAACAGGGCGTCCGTGTCTGCCAGGAAGTGCGCCTCGCCGTCCCCCGCCCGCAGCTCGATCAGCATCACCTGCCACCTCAGGGAGTCCAGGTCCACGGGCACCGGCAGGCGCCCGACGACGCCGTCGCGGACCAGGCGCTCGACGGCCGCGATCAGGCTCGCGGTGTTGCCAAGACCAAAGCTCACGACCGCCCCGCCGCCCACTTCGCGCAGGGACCAGGACTCGGCCGGATCCTCGATGGCGTGAAAGCTGCGGCGTGCAGCGTAGAGCACCGGATGCCCCCGCTCGACCGCGTGGCCAAGCCTTGCGTCCGCCTCGCATGCAGCACAAAACGCCGCCTCCACCGAGGCGTTTCGGGGGTCGTCCATCATGCCTCGAGGCTCGCACCCCGCCCCGACAGGAAGTGGCGTGGCTAGCCCTGGCTCGGGTCGACGGGCAAGCGCCCCGCGAGCTGCCAGTCGCCGTCGAACGCCGGGCGCACTACGGGCACCCCGGCCTCTGCGGCGATGAGTGCGCCAGCGGCGTAGTCCCACTCGCGGATCCCGCGCTCGGCGTACGCGTCCAGGACCCCCTCAGCCACGAGGCACAGATCCAGCGCGGCCGAGCCGAGCCGGCGCACGTTCGCAAAGCCGGGGAGCATGCGGGCCAGCGCCGCCGCCTGCTCCTGGCGCACCGCCGGGTCGTAGCCGAAGCCCGTGGCGAGGATTGCGTCGGCGCGCCCGCCCTGGGGGCCGTGCAGTCGCACCGGCTCGCCCTCGGCCTCGCCCGTCTCCGGGTTCCAGCCCACCTTGTAGGCACCCTCGCCGCGCGCGGCGAAGTACTGGCAGCGCAGGGCGGGCGCCGTGACGGCCCCGGCGAGCCACACCTCGGTGCCGTCCGGGCCCGGACCGCACACGCCCACAGAGGTGGCGTAGTAGACGATGCCCCGCACGAAGTTGGCGGTGCCATCCAGCGGGTCGATGCTCCAGCGGTAGCCGCTCGCGTCCTCGGGCGTGGACGCGGCGTACTCCTCCCCCGTCAGGACGTCGGCCGGGCGCATGCTGCCGAGCAGCTCACGCACGGCCCGCTCGGCGCCGCGGTCGAACTCGGTGACCCAGTCGCCGCCCGCGCTCTTCGTCTCGCTCACGGCGTCCAGCGCCCCCGCCGGGCGCCCCGCGAGCACGCGCGCGCCGGCCGACGACGCCACGCGCGCCACGAGGCCCAGCGTGGCTGGAAGGTTTTCGGTGCCGGGGACGAGCTTCACTCGCCCTCGCCCGCCTCGGGCGACGCCGCGTCGTCGGGCACGGAATCCACGTCCCCCGCGACGGCGGCGGCGCCTCCCTCGAGGAGGCGGCGGAAGCCGTCCTCGTCCAGGACGGGCACGCCGAGCTGCTCGGCCTTCTCCAGCTTGGAGCCGGCCGCCTCGCCGGCCACCACGAAGCTCGTCTTCTTGGAGACCGAGCCGGAGGCCTTGCCGCCGCGCACGATGATGGCCTCCTTGGCCTCGTCGCGCGAGAAGTTCGGCAGGGTGCCGGTCACCACGATGGTGAGCCCCTCGAGCGTCGCGGCGAGGGACTCGTCGCGCTCGTCGGCCATCTGGTGGCCGTTGGCCTCCCAGGCCGCCTTCCACTTGGCCACGATCTCGCGGTGCCAGGCGTTCTCCTCGCCCGTGAACCACTCCACGAGCGACTCCGCGATGATGGTGCCCACGCCGTCGATCTCCGAGAGCTTGGCGATCGCCTCCGGGTCCTTGACGGCCTCCTCCAGCGCGTCCATCGAGCCGAAGCGCGTGGCCAGGGCGCGGGAGGCCGTGGGGCCCACGTGGCGGATGGACAGGGCCACGAGCACGCGCCAGAGATCGCGCGTCATGGCCAGCCCCACCTGGGTGTGCAGCTTGCCCGTATTGGCGTTGGGCACGAGCTGGCCCAGCGCGAGCTCCGGGTTCTTCTTGACGTCCTTGGCCGTGGCCTTGCGCCAGAAGTACGGGACCGCCTCCCACTTGCCGGTACCCACGCCCTTCGACTTCTTCTCGCGCCACACGCGCACGTGTTCCAGGGCGAGCGAGACCTCGGAGTCCGGGTTCACGAGCTCGAAGAGGTCGGCCTCGGTGGTCAGCGGGCCCGGGCCGGCCGGCTCCGGCACGCCGCCGGGCAGCGTGGCGGGATCGGGGCCCGCGCCCACCGTGAGGGCGATCGCCGCCTCCGCGCCGAGCGCCTCGATGTCGAAGGCGCCGCGCGAGGCGAGGTGCTCCACGCGCTGGCTCAGCTGCGCCGGGCAGTGCTCGGCGTTGGGGCAGCGCAGGTCGATGTCGCCCTCCTTCATGGCACGCAGGGGCGTGCCGCAGGAGGGGCAGTTCTCCGGCATGACGAACGCGCGCAGCTGGTCCTCGCGGCCCTCGCGCAGCGGGAGCACGGGGCCCACGATCTCCGGGATGACGTCGCCCGCCTTGCGCAGGATCACGATGTCGCCGATGAGGACGTTCTTGGCCTTCACCACGTCCTGGTTGTGCAGCGTGGCCATGGCCACCGTGGAGCCGGCGACCTTGACGGGCTCCATGACGCCGTACGGGGTCACGCGGCCCGTGCGGCCCACGTTGACGCGGATGTCCAGCAGCTCGGTGTGGACCTCCTCCGGCGGGTACTTGTACGCCACGGCCCAGCGCGGCACACGCGAGGTGTAGCCCAGGGCGCGCTGGATCGCGAAATCGTCGGCCTTGATCACGATGCCGTCGATCTCGTGGATCAGGTCGTGGCGGTGCTCGCCCTTCTCGGCAATGAACGCGAGGATCTCGTCGATGTTGTTCAGCAGCTGGCTGTACGGAGAGACCGGCAGGCCCCACGCGGCGAGCTGCTCGTAGGTGGCGTACTGCGACTCGATCGCAAGCCCGTCGCGGGTGCCGATGCCGTGGGCAAACATGCTCAAGGGGCGCTGGGCGGTCTTGGCCGGGTCCTTCTGGCGCAGCGAGCCGGCCGCGGCGTTGCGGGGGTTCGCGAGCTCGGCCTTGCCCTCCTCGCGCAGCTTGGCGTTGAAGGCCTCGAAGTCCTTGGACGCGATGAAGACCTCGCCGCGGACCTCCAGCTCGGCCGGCCAACCGGAGCCTGCCAGCTTCTGCGGGATCTCCTTGATGGTGCGCACATTGGCGGTGACGTCCTCGCCCGTGGTGCCGTCGCCGCGCGTGGCCGCCGTGACGAGCACGCCGTCGCGGTAGATGAGGTTGATGGCGAGGCCGTCGATCTTGGCCTCGCTGAGCCAGCGCAGCGGAACGCCGGGGGCCGCTTGGGCCGCCTGCTCCGTTGCACGCTCGATCCAGGCCCGCAGTTCCTCGAGGCTGAAGACGTCCTCCAGCGAGTACATGCGCGTGGGGTGCTTCACCGGTGCAAACGCCGTGGAAACGTCGCCGCCGACCTCCTGCGTGGGCGAGTCGCTCGTGACCAGCTCGGGGTGCTCGGCCTCGAGCCGCTCCAGGCGCACGAAGAGCTCGTCGAACTCGGCGTCAGAGATCAGCGAGGTGTCGTTGTCGTAGTACGCCGCGCGGAAGCGGCGCACGTCCTCGACGAGCTGGGCGTACTCCTCGCGCACCTCGGCGCTCGGAAGGGCGGTCTCTTCGCTGTGCATCTCGCTCACGGTTCCATCATGCCGCAGGGGTGGGTCGGAATGCCCGACGGCGGGCGGCCGGGTTGGGCGCACGGCGCCCTTCCCGGCCTCCCCGGCGCTCAGGCCGTGGCGCCAGCCTCGCTGAACGCCCCGCGGTAGGCGGCCGCCGGGTGGCGCTCGTTCAGGCGCGGCGCGCCGAAGAGCTTCTGGCGCAGCGGCCCCTCCTCGTACTCGCGCTTGGCCAGGCCGCGCTCGCGCAGCGTGGGCAGGATCTGGTCGGCGAACTCCTCGAAGGAGCCGGGGATCACCCAGTTGATGACGTTGATGCCGTCCACGCCGGCCGCCTGCCACACCTCGAGCGCGTCGGCGATCTGCTCCGGCGTGCCAACGATGGTCCCCTGCTGCGCGCGCTGCCGCGCGAGGTCCGCCACGAGTGACTCGCGGTCGGTGATGTGCTTGGAGAGCCACTCGGCGAAGCCGCGGGCCGAGTTCGTCTGCACGTCCTTGAGCTTGGTCTCCGGCGGGTAGACGCGCCCGTCCGGATCCACGAGCGCAGCGTGCGCCGCGTAGCCGTCGGAGGACACGTACTCGAAGTACTCCTCGGCCTTGGCGCGCGCCTCCTCCTCGGTCTCGGCGACCACGAAGCTCAGGCCCTGGAAGAACTTGATATCCCCGGGCTCGCGCCCGAACTCGACGGCGAGCGCGCGGGTCTTCTCGATCTGCTGGCGCGCGATCTCCGGGCTCGGGGCGATGATGAACGTCGCCTCCGCGTGCTTTGCGGCGAAGCGCAGCCCGGCCTCGGAGGAGCCGGCCTGGTACAGCACGGGCGTGCGCTGCGGCGAGGGCGAAGGAAGGTGCGGTCCCTCCACCGAGTAGCGCTGGCCCACGTGATGGATCTTGTGGATCTTCGCCGGGTCGGCGTGGTCCCCGCTCGTGTCCTGCTTGAGGGCGTCCTCCTCCCAGGAGCCCTCCCACAGCTTGTAGGTGACGTCCACGTACTCGTCGGCCCACGCGTAGCGCTCGTCGTGATCCACGAGGCGCGGCAGGCCGAAGTTGCGGGCGCCGTTGTCCTGCATGCCGGTGACGATGTTCCAGGCCACGCGGCCGTTGCTGATGTGATCGAGCGTGGAGACCTGGCGCGCGAAGTGGAAGGGGTGGGACTGCATCACGTTGGAGGTCAGGGCCAGGCCCAGGTGCTTCGTGTTGACGGCGAGCGCACTCAGGAGCACGGTCGGGTCGTTGCTGGGGATCTGCAGCCCCTCCTTGACGTAGACGTCGTAGGGGGCGTCGGCGTCGCCGTAAAGCCCCGTGACGTCGGCGAAGAACATGCCGTCGAAGCGGGCCTCCTCCAGCAGCTTGGCGAGGTTGATCCAGGTGTTGACGTCGTTGAACTCGCGCTGGTGCGCGTCCGGGCGGCGCCACTGGCCGTGGTGGATGTGCGAGGTCGTGTTCATGACAAAGGCGTTGAAGAGCAAAGGGGTGGCCATGGTTCAGGCTCCGTTCTGCGAGGGGTTCGGGGAGGGCGCGGGGGCGGCCGCGAGGCTGGGCACGGCGGCGACGAGGCGCTGGGTATAGGGGTGCCGGGGCCGGGTGAGGACCTCCACGGCGGCGCCCCGCTCCACGACCGCGCCGTCCTTCATGACGAGCACGTCGTCGGCCAGGTGCGCCACGACCCCCAGGTCATGGGTGATGAAGAGGTAGGCGGGGCCGTGCTCCTCGCGCAGGCGGACCAGCAGGTCGAGGATCTGGGCCTGCACCGAGACGTCGAGCGCCGAGACGGCCTCGTCCAGCACCACCACGTCCGGCTCGCCGGCGAGCGCCCGCGCGATGGAGATGCGCTGGCGCTGGCCGCCGGAGAGCGTGAGCGGGAAGCGATCGAGCACCAGGCGATCCAGCCCCACGTCGTCCAGCAGCTCGAGGAGCCTTGCCTCTCGCCGCGCCGCCGGCAAGCCGGCGGGCAGGGCGTCGAGGAGGATCCGCCGCGTGTTCCAGCGCGGGTCGAAGGAGCTGAGCGGGTCCTGCGGCACCACGCCGAGCCGCGCGCGCAGCCCGCGGCGCTTGCGCTCGGGCAGCCCCGTGATGGGGGTCCCGTGCCAGCTCACGTCGCCGGCGTCCGGCGCCTCGAGCGCCAGGCCCAGGCGGGCCGTCGTACTCTTGCCCGAGCCCGACTCGCCCACGATCCCGAGGGTGCTCCCCCGCCGCAGCGCGAACGACACGTCGTTCACCGCCACGTGCTTGGCGCCGCTCGGCGAAGCGAAGACCTTACGCAGGCCGCTCGCCTCCAGGACCACCGGCCGGGCCTGCGGCCCGTCGGTGACGGTGCCCGACGACGCCTGGGGCGCCTCGGGCGCGCCCGGCACCGGGTCCTCCCCCTCCGCTCCTCGTGTGGCGACGCCCGGCGCGGAGCCGGGCACCGCGCCGTCGTGCACTGCGAGCGGCTCACCCGCGTCGCGGCCGGAGAGCCGCCTGCCGCGGGTGTCGACGCCGGGTACGGCGGCGAGCAGGGCCTTGGTGTAGGGGTGGCGCGGCGCGCCGAGCACGTCGGCGGCCGGCCCGCTCTCCACGATCCGCCCGCCCTGCATCACTGCCACGTCGTCGGCGAGCTCGGAGACCACGGCGAGGTCGTGGCTGATGAGCAGCACGGCCGTCCCCTGCTCCTTGAGCTCGCCGAAGAGGCGAAGGATCTGCGCCTGGACCGACACGTCGAGCGCCGTCGTCGGTTCGTCGGCGATGAGGATGTCGGGGGCCAGGGCCACGGCGGAGGCGATGAGCGCGCGCTGGCGCAGGCCGCCCGAGAGTTCGCCCGGGCGCTGCTTGGCGCGCTCCTGCGGCAGCGGGATGCCCACCGACTCCAGGAGGCTCACCGCCTTCTCCCGGCGCGTGGCGCGGGTGCCCCAGCCGTGGGCGCTCAGCGACTCGCGGACCTCGGCGCCCACGGGGCGCAGCGGATCCAGCGAGACGAGCGCGTCCTGGAGCACGAAGCCGATCGTGGAGCCGCGCAGAGAGCGGAACTGCGCCTCGCCCGCCGCGAGCAGATCGCTCCCCTCGAGCTCAAGGCGCTCGGCCTCGATGACCGCCCCCTCGCCGGCCAGGCCGACCAAGGTGCGTGCAGTGACCGACTTGCCGGAGCCCGACTCGCCCACGAGGGCGAGGCAGCGGCCCCGTCGCAGGCTGAAGGAGACGTCGCGGACCACTGGATTGATCCCGCCGCGGCGGCGGAAGCCCACGTTGAGCCGCTCGACGCTCAAGAGCTCGTCGGCCGGAGGGGCGGCCGCCGCGGCGGCCTGCGTTGATTCGGTGACGGCGCTCATTTCTCGCCCTTTTCCAGCGCGAGGCGCAGGTGCTGTCCGATGGTGGTGGAGGCGACCGCGACC
Source organism: Galactobacter valiniphilus (assembly GCF_003575975.1). Lineage (GTDB taxonomy): Bacteria > Actinomycetota > Actinomycetes > Actinomycetales > Micrococcaceae > Galactobacter > Galactobacter valiniphilus. The sequence goes on from NZ_QQXK01000018.1 coordinate 21,492, forward strand.
ACCACGATCACGAGGCCGGGGATGACCGTGAGCCAGGGCGCGTGCACGATGTAGCGGCGCCCGGCATCCAGCAGGGCTCCCCACTCGGGGGACGGCGGGGACACGCCGAGCCCCAGGAACGCGAGGCTCGAGGCCCACACGATGGACTGGCCAACCGACATGGCAAGGATCGCCACGAGAGGGCGGATCGCGTTCGGGAACACGTGCCGGCACAGGATCGCCGAGCGCGGGTGGCCGAGCGTGAGCGCGGCCTCGACGTAGCCGGAGCCGGAGGCCTGCAGGATCTGCGCCCTGACCATGCGGGCGTAGCCGGGAGCCGAGCCGACGGCCACCGCGAGCACCTGGGCCAGGGCCGAGGGGCCGGTCACAGCCACGAAGGGCTGCTTGAGCGTGTTCTCGTACTCCGTGCGCGTCGACTGCCCCATGAAGCCAGCGAGCGGGATGGCGAGGGTCAGTGCCGGCAGGACGATGCCCGCCGGCTTGTCCCCGCTGATGACGGGGAACCAGCCGAGGCCGGCGGCAAACACCACGAGGAGCAGGATGCCGAGCCAGTAGTGCGGCAGGCCCGCGGCGACGGTGTCGATGACGGCGCCCACGGAGCTCAGCCACGGCGCGCGGCCGGCGGTCAGCGTGACCCAGAGGACCATGATGATCCAGGCGAACAGGAGCGCGAGCGCCGTGAGCGCCAGGGTGGAGGGCAGCTGCTCGGCGATGAGCGCCGCGACGGGGCGGAACTGCTGGTATGAATCCCCGAGGTCTCCGCGCAGCAGGCCGCCGAGGAACTCGACGTACTGCTGCCAGGCGGGGCGCTGCAGGCCGAACTGCTCGTTGATGGAGGCGAGCTCCTCCGGCGTGCGCTCGATGGCCTGGCCGGCCCGGATATTGAAGATGACCGTGGCCCGGTCTCCCGGCAGCGCGAGCTGCGCGAGGAAGGCGACGGTGGCGGCGCCCCACAGGGTGACGAGGGCGCCGAGGAGGCGGCCGCCCCAGCGCAGGGCGAACGCCCCGCCCCGGCGCGCGGCGGGCGCGGCGGGGGGTTCGAGTCCCTGCGCTGCGCGCTGCTCAGGAGCTGAAGTGAGCGTCATGGAAGACCGGTCCCCCCTGCGAGTGCTCCTGCCACACGTCGACGACGTCCGGGGCCACGGCGAGCGTGCTCAGCCGGTCGTAGAGGCCGATCGCGTAGGCGTGATCGGCGATGTACTCCTGGGCGTCCTGGTAGGCCTTGGCGCGCTCGGCCGGGTCGCTTGCCGAGTTGCCCTTGAGGATGAACTTCTCGAGCGTCGCGTCCTGGGTGAAGGCCGAGTTGTTGCCGTTGGGGCTCTTCTCGGTGTCGGGGCGCCAGTTGATGTAGAGGATGCCGGAGGTCACCGAGGTCCAGTAGCCCGCGTAGATGTCGCGCTCGTTCGGCTTGGAGTAGGCCCCGGAGAAGAGCTCGGACTGCGGCACAGAGATCAGCGTGACCTTGAAGACCACGGCCTTGGCCTGCTCGGCCACGCCCTGCAGGATCGAGGCGCCGTCGGCGGTGACGATGGAGCCCGCGCCGTAGGGCAGCTTGGCCTCGAGGACCTTGCCGTCCTTGGTGCGGTAGCCCTCGGCGTCGCGCTCGGTCCAACCGGCGGCGTCGAGCAGCTGGTTGGCCTTGGCCGCGTCGTAGCCGTAGGCGTCGGCCGCCTTCTGGCTGTAGTCGGTGGTGGCCTGGCTGACGGAGCCGTTGCCCTCGAAGGGGATGACGTCGAGGCCCACGGTCTTCACGAGGGCCGGGCGGTCGAGGCTGTAGGCGAAGGCCTTGCGCACCGACTCGTCCTTGAAGATGCCCTCGCGGGTGTTGAAGGTCAGCGCCTGCGGGCGGCCGCCCGTGACGTACTTTTGCAGCTGGAAGCCTCCCTGCTCGAGCTGCTGCCAATCGATGGCCGGCACGTCGTAGATCGCGTCGACCTCGTCGGCCTTCAGGGCCGTGGCGCGGGTGGTGCCGTCCGGGACGAAGCGCCAGTCGACCGCCGCCAGCTTGGCCGGGCCCTGCACCTTCGCGTTGGCCGGCCAGGACGCGTACTCGTCGTTGCGCTTGAGCAGGATGTTCTGCCCGCGGTTCCACTCGGACACCGTGAACGCGCCAGAGCCGATGGGCGCCTCGCAGTTCTGCTCCGCCGTGCGTTCCTTGAGCGCCTTGGCCGACTGGATGCCGAAGTAGCCCTGGCTGATGGTCTCGGGCAGCTGCGGGTAGGGCCGCTTGAGCTTGATGGCCAGCGTCGTGGCGTCCACGGCCTTGGCGGAGTCGTAGTAGCCGCCCAGCCACACGGCGGCGGTGGAGTTGCCACCGTCCACCCAGTAGTCGAAGTTCGCGGCGACGGCGGCGGCGTCGACGGCCGTTCCATCGGTGAACTTCACGCCGTCCTTGAGGTTCAGCGTCCAGGTCAGGCCGTCGGCGGAGGACTTCCAGTCCGTGGCGAGCCACGGGACGGCCTTCCCGTTCTCGTCGAGCGAGGTGAGGCTGTCGAGCACCTGGTAGGAGAGGTAGGCCTGTTCGATCCAGCCGCCAAACACGCAGGCGGGTTCCTGCTGGTGGGCGTAGACGAGGGTTCGATCGGTCCCGGCGCCGCCATCCGCTGCGGTGGCGCCACCGGCGCACGCAGTCAGGCCCAGGGCGGCTGCCGAAAAGAGGGCGAGGGTGGACAAGTGACGGCGGGACATGAGCCTGCTTTCGTGCCGGGGGCCGCGGAGAGCGCGGCCTGCATAAGGGGTTGGTGTGGCGACTCTTCCAGGAAGCGGCGTGGCGTTTTTGTCCCCCGTCATGCGACGCGATGGAGCCCCTCCCAGCGGCGTCTCGGGGCGTCACGCGGCGTCGCTTTGGCCAGCATTCAGGCGGCGTTGACGCGCGGATCGTTGCGCCGGAGCCCACATGACGCGCGATGTCGTCACAGTCCCACCCCACCCGCCGCCGCCCGCGCTCCCGCCCGCGACGCGTCGTCGTGCCCCTTCAAGGGGCCAGCCGCTGGGTCTCGCCCCACCTCTTCCGGAATCAAAAAATCGACGGGGGATCGTCGCTCAGACGATCCCCCGTCGATTCCCGGATCTCGCGCGGGGCCGCAAGGCCTTTGCGGCGCAGTCGGCGTCAGTCCAGCGGCAGCGTGGCGCCCATGCCCTCGGTGAGCGCGTAGGGCGTGATGTCGCCGAAGCCGTGCAGGTGCACGGGTTCCTGTTCGGTGACGACAAAGCGGGCGTCCCCGGCCAGGACCTGCGCCGTGAGGTGGTCGGTGAGCACCTGCTGGGGCTCGGCGATCGCGGTCAGGCGCGCCGCCATGTTGACGGTGGCGCCGTAGATGTCGCCGAGGCGGGAGAGCACGCGCCCCCACACGAGGCCAACGCGCACCCGCGGGGTCTCGGGACCGGAGACGTCCTCCACGCCAAACTCGCCGGCCAAGGTCAGCGCGATGCGCGCGCCGGCCTGCGGCGTCTCGGCGACGTAGAGCACCTCGTCGCCGATCGTCTTGACGAGGCGTCCTCCGCCGACCGTGATGATCTCGGAGCAGCGCGCCTCGAAGCCCTGCACCAGCTTGGCGAGCGTGCGTTCGTCCATGCGGCGGGAGAGCTTGGTGAAGGAGACCATGTCGGCGAAGCCCACGGCGCGGGCCAGCGGCAACGCGGCGTCGTCCTCTGAACCGTCGCGGTGCTCGTTGGAGGCCTTGAGCCCCGACTCGGCGCGCACCACCTGGCGCTGCACGGCGGCTGCCAGGTTGCGCCGGTAGGCGTAGATCATGACCTCTTCGATGGGATCGATGAGGTCATCGAGCAGCAGGATCACCTGGCGCCGCGCCTCGGCGTCGCTCATGCCCTGGTTTTGGACGAGGTCCTCGACGATCGCCTCGATCTGCCAGATGACCATGCGGTCCGTGAGCTGCCCGAGCGAGCGCGTGATGGACAGCGCTGCCTCCTCGGTCAGCCGGTGCTCGCGCACCTGATCGATGATCGTCTCGAGGGCCGCCTCGTCGTTGCGCGTGTAGGCCACCTCGTCGTCGCCCACGCGAGGCAGGCCGAGGGAACGCCAGATCTTGCGAGCACTGAGCAGGGAGACACCCACGTCCGCGGCCACCTCGCGGCGGCGCAGGGTGCGCTCCCCGCCGAGCAGGCGCCGCTCGAGCTCGCGCGCCGCATTGCGCACATCCGCCTCGTCCTGGTGCTTGATCGGGACGACGGGCATCGACGTGGTGATGGGGGCGTTCTCGGGGACGGGTTCGGGCGCGGGCTCCGAAACGGTCGGCTGCGCCCGCGTGGCGGCCTCGGAGGCCGAAAGCGGGCGGGCGCTCTCGTCAGGGGCGAGGCGCGGCACCATGGGCAGCTGCGCGGTGCGGCTCAGCGTGCCCGGCCCGATGTCGCGGCCGGCGGCCGGCCCGGCCGAGACCCCGGAGGCCAGGCCGTCTCCCGCTCTCTCCACGTCGGGGCGGGACGGCGGCGGCACGGGCGGCAGCGGGGCGTCGAAGGACTCAGCCGGGGCGTGCGCGCCCGGCGTGATGTCCTCGCTCATGCTGCTCTTCCCTCTCGCGGTGGCTGGATGCGGCGCGTTCCGCGCCGGCTCCTCCATTCTTGCACTTGTGCGCTCAGGCCGGACCGTACCGGCCCGGCGTGCCGGGCGGCGGAACCCACGGGAGCGCGGCGTGGCTGCGGCGCACCACATCGGCTGCCCGCCGGACCGAGGGGACGTGCTTGAGGCTCGCCTGGCCGCGCTCCGTGAACAGGACAAGCGTTCCGGCGCCGTCCCGGCCGGCCCCCACGCCGGGCCGGGGGTCCACGCCGGTCAGCATGCCGAGCGGCAGATCGCGGCGGCGACGGCCCTCGAAGGAGATGACGCGCTGATTGGTGAAGACGTAGCGGCGGCGCGTCCAGCGCCACAGCGGGCGCAGCACCCACGCGATCGCCGCGATACCCAGCACGCCCCAGAGCCCCCAGGACAAGAACGGGGCGGCCTGTTCCCAACCGCCGCCGAGCTCGGGCAGCCGGCTCGCGATGCCCTGCCCCACCCCCGCCAGGCCCGTCAGCGCGACGAAGGCCCAGGCGGGACCGAGGAGGGCGCGCGGATGCGGGCGCGTGCGCACCACGACGCACTCGCGCTCGCTCAGCTCGACCCTCACGTGGCGCTCCTTGCCCGTCCGTTGCGTCGCGGCCGGGGCGCCGCAGCGCCCGGCCAGCGGGGCCTTCAGCCTATCGGCTCAGGCGTAGCCACCGTCCGAGCGACGCAGGTGCACCACGTCACCGGCGTGCACGTGGTGCACCTCGCCGGAGGCGTCCGTGACCATGAGACAGCCATCCGCGTCCAGGTCGGTGGCGACGCCCACGAGCTCGTGGCCGCCCGGCAGATGAACGCGGACGTCGTTGCCCAGGGTGGAGCTTGCCTCGCGGGCCGCCTCGAGCACGCTCGCGCCGCCGAGGCTAGCCAGCGGCGTCGTCACCGACCCGCCAGCGGCAAACCACTCGGCGCTCACCACGCCGAGCTGGCCCCACAGGGTGCCAAGCAGCTCGTCGCCGCCGATGCTGACGCCGGCCAGGGCCAGCGAGGTCGCGGTGCCGACGGGCAACTCCTCGCGGCTCTGGTCCAGGTTGACCCCGATCCCGACCACCACGGTGTGCCCCTCGCCCGGCGCGCCGGGAACCAGACGGGCCAGGATGCCGGCGCACTTGGAGCCGCCGACCAGAAGATCGTTTGGCCACTTCACCCCGGCCACGCGCTCCCCGGCCAGGTGATCCACCGTGCGGGCGGCCACGAGGGCCACCAACACGGTGGCCCAGCCGAGGGCGTCGGGGGCCATGGAGGCCGGCGCCCGCAGCAGCGTGCTCATCGCCAGGCAGGCCCCGGGGGGCGCCACCCACGAGCGGTCAAGCCGACCGCGCCCGGCCACCTGGTCGAGCGTCGCGACGAGGCTCAGGTTCGCGGCACCGGCCCCGAGGGCCACGAGGTCCTCGTTCGTCGATCCGGTCTGCGCGGGCAGAAGCGGCGCCGGCCACGCGAGGCGATCCGTGCCGGGCGTGGCCCGGCGCGCCTTGGCGACCGCGGCGGCGTCGAGCACCAAGGTGCGGCTCACGCCATGCCCTCGCTCGCGCTCGGGGCGCCGTCGAGGAAGATGTCCGGCGTGCGAGGGGCGTCCGGGTTGCCCACGGCGTAGCCGCTCAGGTCGTGGATGCCCTCCTGCGCCAGCACCTCCTCGTCGATCGCGAAGTGGCCCGTGTACTCGCGGGGGTCGCGCGTCAGGATGGCGTGCGCTGCGTCGGCGACGATCTGCGGCGTGCGCGCCCCGGAGAGCAACGGCGCCCCGCCGGGCAGGTTCCGGATGGCCGCCGTCTCGATGATCGTGGCGGGCCAGAGCGAGTTCACGCCGGTCCCGTCGCGGGCCAGCTCGCGGGCCAGACCGAGGGTCGTCAGGCTCATCCCGTACTTGGCCATGGTGTAGGCGAGGTGGTCGCCGGCCCAGCGCGGATCGAGGTTCAGCGGCGGCGAGAGCGTCAGGATGTGAGCGGACTCGGAGCGGCGCAGGTGCGGCAGCGCCGTCTTGGAGAGCAGGAAGGTGCCGCGCGCGTTGATGTTCTGCATGAGGTCGTAGCGCTTCATGTCCACGGCGTCCGTGGGGCTCAGGTCGATCGCGGAGGCGTTGTTGATGACGATGTCGAGGCCCCCGAAGGTCTCGACGGCGGCCGCGACGGCACGCTCCACATCGGCGTCGATGCGGACGTCGCCCACCACGGCGAGCGCGCGCCCGCCGCTGGCCTCGATCTCGGCGGCGGCCGTGTGCACGGTGCCCTCGAGCTTGGGGTGGGGCTGGTCGGTCTTGGCCAGCAGCACCACGTTGGCGCCGTCGCGGGCGGCCTTCAGGGCGATGGCCAGGCCGATGCCGCGGCTGCCGCCGCTCATGATGATGGTGCGCCCGGCCAGCGAGCGTGTGGGCTGGGTCTCGTTGCTCATGAGGCCAGCGTAGCGGGAGAAGGCCCCATTTGTTACCCATGAGTAATGTTTCGCGTTTGACCCGCACGACGACGCGGCGGCGCGCCACGGCGCCCGGCCGCCGGTATGCGCGCCTCCCCACGAGGGCGCGCCGGCTTTTTGTGCGATTCCCCCAAAGGCGCCCCGCCGGGGTGGGCCTAGACTGTCCAGCGGCGGCGTTGCGGTTGTTCCTTTCCACCAAGACGTCCGCGCCGAGAACCCTCGGCCGCCAGCACCTCAACACAGGAGCCTCACCTCGTCATGATCGAGAGCCAGGACGCCCCGTTCGACCTGACCACCACGGCCGGCAAGCTCGCCGACTTCCGCGCCCGCCGCGAGGTCGGGCTGGCCCCCAACGGTCAGGCGGCCATCGAGAAGCAGCACGCGCGCGGCAAGCACACCGCCCGCGAGCGCATCGAGATGCTCCTGGATCCCGAGTCCTTCGTGGAGTTCGACGCGCTGCGCGTGCACCGCACCCACGCGTTCGGCATGGAGAAGAAGAAGCCCCTCGGCGACGGCCTGGTCTCCGGTTACGGCACCATCGACGGCCGCCTCGTGGCCGTCTACTCGCAGGACTTCACGGTCTACGGCGGCTCGCTCTCCGAGATCAACGGCCAGAAGATCGTCAAGGTGCAGGAGTTCGCGCTGCGCAACGGCTGCCCCGTGGTGGGCATCAACGACGGCGGCGGCGCGCGCATCCAGGAGGGCGTGGCCTCCCTGGCCATGTTCGCCGACATCTTCCGCGGCAACGTCCACGCCTCGGGTGTGGTCCCGCAGATCTCCGTCATCATGGGCCCCTGCGCCGGCGGCGCGGCCTACTCCCCCGCCCTGACCGACTACATCGTCATGGTGGACAAGACCTCCCACATGTTCATCACGGGCCCCGACGTCATCAAGACCGTCACGGGCGAGGACGTGGACATGGAGACCCTCGGCGGCGCGCGCCACCACAACCAGGACACCGGCACCGCCACCTACCTGGCGCCGGACGAGGAGGACGCGCTCGACTTCGTGCGCGAGCTCCTCTCGTACCTGCCCTCCAACAACCTGGCCGAGCCCGCCCTGGAGCCGGCCGACCAGGAGCTCTTCATCACGGACGAGGACGAGGAGCTGGACACGCTCATCCCCGACTCCGCCGCGCAGCCGTACGACATGCGCACCGTGATCGAGCACATCATGGACGACGCCGCCTTCTTCGAGGTGCAGGCGCTCTACGCCCCCAACGTCATCATCGGCTACGGCCGCGTGGAGGGCGCCACGGTGGGTGTCGTGGCCAACCAGCCCATGCAGTTCGCCGGCACGCTGGACATCAACGCCTCCGAGAAGGCGGCGCGCTTCGTGCGGCATTGCGACGCCTTCAACATCCCGATCCTGACGCTCGTGGACGTCCCCGGCTTCCTGCCCGGCAAGGACCAGGAGGACCTCGGCATCATCCGCCGCGGCGCCAAGCTGCTCTACGCCTACGCCGAGGCCACCGTCCCCAAGCTCACGGTCATCACGCGCAAGGCCTTCGGCGGCGCCTACATCGTCATGGGCTCCAAGAAGCTCGGCGCCGACCTGAACTTCGCCTGGCCCACCGCCCAGATCGGCGTCATGGGCGCCCAGGGAGCCGTCAACATCCTCTTCCGCCGCGACCTCGCCGCGGTGGAGGCCGAGGGCGGCGACGTCGAGGCGCACCGCGCGCAGATCGTGGCCGACTACGAGGCCGAGCTGCTCAACCCCTATCAGGCGGCCGAGCTGGGCTACCTGGACGCCGTCATCGCGCCGAGCGAGACCCGCCTGCAGATCGTCAAGGGCCTGCGCGCCCTGCGCGATAAGCACTCCTCGCTGCCCGCCAAGAAGCACGGGAACATCCCGCTGTGAGCGCCGCCCGCCGGCCCTGGGCCGAACCGGACGAGGCGTCCTCGAGCGAGGACGTCCCCTTCCTGCGCGTCGTGCGCGGCGAGCCGACCCCCGAGGAGCTCGCCGCCGTCACGGCCGTGCTCGTCGCTGCGGCGGCCTCCGCGTCCCACGAGGACGAGGAGCCCAAGGAGGCGACCCGCTCGGACGTGCTGCGCCGCAGCGCCCGCCTGCGCTCGCGCCTCATGGCCGTCCCGGGCGCGTGGCGCGCCCGCGGAAGGTGAGCCAAGCCACATCCAGTGCATTAGGCTGAAGCGCCCCGGCACCGCCGCCCCTCGGGGGGTGCGGAGCCGGGGCGTTTTCTCGTCGATACGGCCGGTTCAGGGGGCAGCGTGGGCACAGAGCGGGTGATCGACGCGGGCTCGGCCGCGGGCGATGGCTCGGGCCATCCAGCGGGACACGGCGCGCGCACGACCGGCAGTGCCGGCCGCGCTCTCCGGCTTGCCGCCGCTGTGTCCGTCGCCGGCCTGCTGGCGGCCTGCACCACCGGCGGCCAGGACGCCGCTTCCTCCCCGCCCACCTCCGCACTCCCCTCATCGTCCGCTTCCCCAGCAACGCAGCCGGGCGCCGCCGACTCCGGGGACGACGTCTCGGCCTCCGGCGGCGACTCCACGGTCGTCGGGATCGCCACCGAGGAGGCCTCCACCGCCACCCCGCTGCCCGATTCCTTCGACCACCCCGAGCTCGGCCGCGGCTCCGGCACACCCCTGTCCACCGGCACGCAGAGCGCGGGGCTCACCTGGGCAGACGGCACGCCCGTCCGGCTCGACGTCCTGCGCCTCTCCCAGGCGCGGCCGCACTCTGCGGAGGAGCTCCATCAGGAGGCGAACGAGCGCTGGTCCTCCGACATCCCGGGCACCCCTGAGGGCTTCTCTCTCATGCCGGTCTCGACGGCGGGCGCCGACGGCGCCCTCGGGCGCGGCTATGCCGTCGCCTTCTCCGACGCCACCTACTCGGAGGAGGAACAAAAGATCCCCGTCCCCCGCGTCGGCTACGTCGACGACGCCGGGTGGCATGCGGGCCCCGAGGCCGCCGTGAGCCCGTACTACGGCGGCTTCCCGACCTGGACGGGCGGGGGGCGCCTCTTCTGGATCGGCGACGGCTCGGCCTCCGACCCGGAGGCAGAGTCCGGGGACTGGAGCATCAGCAGCTGGGAGCCCGGCGAGAAGCGCCCCACCGTCGTGGTCGACGGCAAGGACCACGGTTCCCTCGCGGTGCCGACCACCGGCGTCGTAATCGGCGACTCCCTCTACTTCGCGGCGGACAACATCGAGGACTACAGTGCCCCGAGCTCGCTCTATTCCGTCCCCGTGAGGGGAGGGAAGCTGACCACGGTGGCCCGCAACGCCGGCAAGCCGCAGGCGGCCGGCCGGGCCGTGGTGTTCGAGCGCTACTTCGAGGGCCGCACCGCGGAGGAGATCGCCTTCAGCCCGAACGCACTCCTGGCGTCGGTACAGAAGCTCGTGCCGGGCGGCACGCCGCAGACCCTCGTGGCCTTATCGCGGGCGGAGGTGATGCGCGGCCTCAAACAGTCGGAGTCGGCCGACGAATCCGTCGCCACGGATGTTGACGGCCTGCCGATTTCGGCCGTGAGCCTGCTCTCCGCAGACGCCGACACCGTGGTGATCCGCCAGCGCGGCCAGGTCCTGGTCCTGCACCCGGGCGAGCGCATCGGGACGCGCCTCTTCCCCCTCCTGCGCCCCAGCCCCGAGTACGGGCTGAGCATCGCCGCGACCGCGTGCAAGGGCGGCACCGCCGTGCTCCTGGAGAGCGACAGGGCGCTCGACCCGGTGCTGTTCTGGCTTCCGGCGAGCGGGCGCCAGCTCGGGTGGCTCGGCGACGCCTCCCCCTACTCCAAGCTGAGCTGCACAGGGAACGTCATCACGGCCCTCGTCGCCGACCCCTTCATGGAGGGCGGCTCCGTGGTGCGCGCGATCCGTCCGGAGGTCTAGGCTCGGCCCCTGCGCCCGCCCCACCCGATAGGCTGGCGGACGTGAGCCACACCACCGCGCATCGCGCCCCCACCGCCGTCGACGCCATCGCGAACGACTTCCTGACCGCTTCCCTCGCCCTGAGCCCCGAGCTGGCCACCGCCCTCGGCCGCCCGGACGCCCCCGACAGCTACGACGATCACTCCCCCGCGGGCACGGCCGCCCGCCGCGCCCTCGTGGTGCGCACGCTCGAGGCCCTGTCCACCGCCACGCCCGTGGACACGGTCGACGAGGTGACGATCGACGTCATGCGCGAGCGCCTGGGCCTGGAGGTCGAGATCATCGACACGGGCGTCACGCCGCTGAACAACCTCGAGTCCGTCCCGCAGCTGCTGCGCAATCTGCTCGACCTCATGCCGCAGGAGAGCGCCGAGGACTGGGCGCACGTTTCCGCGCGCCTCTCGCACCTGCCCCAGGCCCTCGCCGAATTCACGGAGTCCCTCGAGGCCTCGCGCGCGGCCGGCAAGGTCGCCGCCGTGCGCCAAGTGGACGAGGTCGCCTCGCAGTGCCGCGCCTACGCCGAGGATGGCGGCTACTTCGACCAGCTGCTCTCGCAGGCCCCCACGGCCGACGCCCAGTTCGCCGTGAACTTCGCCTCGATCGTCGCCGCCGCCAAGGTCGCCTACCTGGAGCTGGCGGGCTACCTGAGCGAGGACCTGCGCAAGCACGCCCCCACCAAGGACGCCGTGGGCCGCGAGTACTACTCGCTCATGTCCCGGGAGTTCCTGGGCGCCGAGGTGGACCTGGAGGAGACCTACGCCTGGGGCGTCGCGGAGCTCGAGCGGATCATCGCCGAGCAGGAGGCCGTGGCCCAGGAGATCGAGCCGGGCGCCAGCCTCGAGCGCGCCCGCGAGATCCTCAACACCGACCCGGAGCGCGTCCTTCACGGCACGGACGCGCTGCGCGAGTGGATGCAGGCCAAGTCGGACGCGGCCCTCAAGGACCTCGCCGCCACCCACTTCGACATCGTTCCCCCCATGGACCGCCTCGAGTGCATGATCGCGCCCACGCAGGAGGGCGGCATCTACTACACGCCGCCGAGCGCCGACTTCTCGCGCCCGGGCCGCATGTGGTGGTCCGTTCCCGAGGGCGAGACCGAGTTCCTCACGTGGGCGGAGACGAGCACGGTCTACCACGAGGGCGTGCCCGGCCATCACCTGCAGTGCGCCACGGCCCTGCTGGCCGACGACGAGCTCAACGAGTACCGCTCGCAGGCCGTGTGGGTCTCGGGCCACGGCGAGGGCTGGGCGCTCTACGCCGAGCGCCTCATGGAGCAGCTGGGCTACCTCGCCGATCCGGGCGATCGCCTCGGCATGCTGGACGGCCAGCGCCTGCGCGCGGCGCGCGTGGTCTTCGACATCGGCGTGCACCTCGAGCTCGAGGTCCCCGAGCGTTGGGGTTCGGGCACGTGGGACGCCGACAAGGGCTGGGAGTTCCTCAAGGCCAACATGTTCGAGTCCGAGGGACGCATCCGCTTCGAGTTCCTGCGCTACCTCGGCTGGCCGGGCCAGGCCCCGTCCTACAAGATCGGCCAGCGCCTCTGGGAGCAGATCCGCGACGAGGTGGCGCGCCGCGAGGGCGAGGACTTCGACCTGAAGGCCTTCCACACCCGCGCGCTGCGCCTGGGCTCCATGGGCCTGGATTCCCTGCACCGCGCCCTCCTGGGCGCCTAGCGTCCTCCAGTACGACGACGCGGCGGCGCCTTTCGAGCGAAAGGCGCCGCCGCGTCGAAAGTGCTGTGGAGTCCTAGTCCGGCGGGGCCGGGGGGATCTCCTGATCCGCCGTGGTCTCCGCCCACGGGATGCTCGGGTCCGCGAGGCGCTTCGGGCACAGCTTCACGCCGGAGCGGATAAGCGGGAGCACCTCGTCCACGACGTCCCACACGTTGACGTTCATGGAGGCCAGGAGCGCGTCCTGCTCCGAGAGCCACAGCGCCACGAACGCGCGCGCGGCCAGGTCCCCGCGGATCACGAGCCGCGTGCCGGCCGGGTCGGGGACGTGGCCCACGTACTCCATGCCCACGTCGTACTGGTCGGAGTAGAAGTACGGCTCGTGATCGTAGGGTTCCGGAGCACCGAGGATCGCTGCGACGGCCGTGGCAGGCTGATGCAGCGCCGCGTCCCAGTGCTCCACCCGGATCCGGCCGTGCCGCGGGTGCGGGTAGTTGGCGATGTCGCCCACGGCGTAGATCGCCGGGTCCGAGGTCTGGAAGAGCTCGTTCACGAGCACGCCGTCGCCGAGCTCGAGGCCCGCCTCGCGGGCGAGCTCCGTGGCCGGGTCCGCGCCGATGCCGAAGAGCACGAGGTCGGCCGGCAGCCGCTCCCCCGAACCCAGGAGCACCCCGGTCGCGGCGCCGTTCTCGCTCAGCACCTCCTCGACCCGCTCCCCGCGCAGCAGGCGCACGCCGTGCTCCGCTTGGAGATCGGCGTAGAAGCGCCCCAGCTCGGGGCCAAGCACGCGGGCGAGGGGTTCCTGCCCGCGCAGCACCACGGTGACCTCGGCCCCCAGCGCGCGCGCCGAGGCCGCGGCCTCCAGGCCGATCCAGCCCCCGCCCACCACCACGAGCCGCGCGCCCTCCTTGAGTGCGCCGCGCAGGGCGTCGGCGTCCTCCTTGCTGCGCAACACGTGCACGCCGGCGGCGTCGGCACTCGGCGTGGCCGGCAGCCGCGGCACGGAGCCGGTCGCGAGGACGAGCGCGTCGTAGGCGAGCTCCTCCCCGCTCTCGAGGACTAACTGGCGGGTGTCACGGTCGATGCGCGCCGCCCGCACGCCCCGCCGCACGTCGACGAAGCGCCCCTCGTACCAGGCGTCGTCGTGCACCACCTGCGCCGAAAACTCTGCCTCTCCGCGCAGGTACTCCTTGCTCAGCGGGGGCCGCTCGTAGGGAAGGTGGGCCTCGGCCGTGACGAGGACAGTGTTGCCCTCGAAGGTGCAGCCGCGGGCGGCCTCGACGGCCTTGGCCGCCGCGAGTCCGCCACCCACGATCACGAGCCGACCGTTCTGGGGAAGCGCGCTCATCGGTGGATCAGCCCCTCGCCCGGTTCGTTGCCGTGCGCGAGCGGGCGTTCCCCGCCGCCCGGTGCCGCAGCGTCATAGTCCTGGGCCTCGATACTCACGTGTTTCCCCTTTCCCCGCGTCGCCCCGGCCGCTCCCAGCCAGTCTCCCCGGACGGGCCCCGGCGGTCTACCCCTCACCACGCCGCCATGTGACGATTTATTCCCTAGGAATTGCCGGGGAGACCCACTTCACCTGAGCGTCACATTTGGACACATGGAGTTGATCTGTGCTAAAGGCGCGGCTTAGCGTTCTGCGGTGACCTCGACTAGCACCCCCACCAAGAAGCGCCGCCTTCCCGCCTGGACCGGGAACTTCGGCTACCAGATCATCGCCGGCCTCGTGGTCGGCTTCCTGCTCGGCCTCCTCGCGGTGGCCACGGGCTCCACGGCCAAGGCCCCTAACGGCTGGGGCCAGCTGCTCCAGATCGTCGGCTCCAGCTACGTGAAGCTGCTCATGGCCGCCGTGCCGCCGCTGATCTTCTTTGCCGTGGTGGCCTCCATCGCCAACCTCGCCAAGGTGACCAACGCGGCCCGCCTCGCCTGGAAGACCATCCTGTGGTTCGCCATCACCGCGCTCATCGCGGTGCTGGTGGGCATCGTCATCGGCCTGGTCTTCCAGCCCGGTTCCCACACGGGCCTCGAGACCCCCAAGGCCTACGAGGGCAAGACCGGCGACTGGCTCGCCTTCATCCAGGGCCTCATCCCCTCCAACTTCCTCGGCCTGCAGGCCGCCGTGAAGACCGACTCCGCGACGGGCGCCCTGAGCGCCTCCGTGTCCTTCAACGTGCTGCAGATCCTCGTGATCTCCATCGCCATCGGCATCGCCGCCCTCAAGCTCGGCAAGAAGGCCGAGGGCTTCGTGAGCTTCTCCCGCTCGGCCCTCAAGGTCGTCCAGAAGGTGCTGTGGTGGATCATCCGCCTGGCGCCGATCGGCACCGCCGGCCTCATCGGCAACGCCGTGGCCACCTACGGCTGGACCACCATGGGCACGCTCGTGAAGTTTGTCGTGGCCATCTACGTCGGCCTTGCGATCATCCTCTTCGTGGTGTACCCGGTGCTCGTGAAGTTGCACGGCCTCTCCGTGAAGCAGTACTTCTCCGGCGTGTGGCCCGCGGTCCAGATGGGCTTCGTCTCGCGCTCCTCGATGGGCACCATGCCCCTCACGCAGCGCGTGACCGAGCGCAACCTGGGCGTCCCCTCTGCCTACGCCTCCTTCGCCGTGCCGCTGGGCTCCACGACCAAGATGGATGGCTGCGCCGCGATCTACCCGGCCATCGCCGCGATCTTTGTTGCGCAGTTCTACAACATCGACCTGAGCCTCATGCAGTACATCCTCATCGTGGTGGTCTCGGTGCTCGGCTCCGCCGCCACCGCCGGCACCACGGGCGCCACGGTCATGCTGACCCTGACCCTCTCCACCCTGGGCCTGCCCCTGGACGGCGTGGGCCTGCTGCTGGCCATCGACCCGATCATCGACATGGGCCGCACCGCCCTGAACGTGGCCGGCCAGGCGCTCGTCCCCACCCTGGTGGCCAAGCGCGAGGGCATCCTCGACCTGGACCTCTACAACGCCAAGCGCACCAACGACGTCTTCTCCTCCGACGACGAGGACGAGACCGAGGCGGAGCAGGCGCAGGACGCCGCTGCCACCCGCTGACACCACCCTCGGCGGCGCCGCCCGCCGACGCGAGGCACGCAGGGCCGGCCCCGGGACACGCTCCCGGGACCGGCCCTTCCGCGTAGCCTGAGGCCATGACCAGCACTCCCCCGCTCCTGCTCGCCTCCACCTCGCCCTCGCGCCGCAGCATCCTCACGTCCACGGGCTTCGCCTTCGGGACGCAGGCGCCCGAGGTGGACGAACGCGCCGAGGTCGAGGCCCTGCGGGCCGCCGGCGAGCTCGTGAGCCCCGGCCAGGAGGCCCAGCTGCTCGGCACCGCCAAGTCGCGCGCCGTCGCCGCCACCCCGGAGGCCGCGGGCCGCGTGGTGCTCGGCTGCGACTCGGTCTTCGAGCTGGACGGCGTCGCCTACGGCAAGCCCCACCTGCCCGAGGTCGCGCTCGAACGCTGGCGCGGCATGAGCGGGCGCACGGGCGTGTTGCACACGGGCCACCACCTCGTCGACGTCTCCACTGGCCGCGAGGCCTCGCGTCTCGTCTCGACGGCCGTGACGTTCGCCGAGGTGAGCGAGGACGAAATCCGCGCCTACGTGGCGAGCGGCGAGCCGCTCGAGTGCGCCGGCGCCTTCACCGTGGACGGCCTCGCCGCGGCCTTCGTGACCCGGTTGGAAGGCGACGTCCACGCCGTCGTCGGGCTCTCCCCCGCCGCCCTGCGCTCCATGGCGAGCGAGCTCGGCATTCCCCTGGCCGCCCTCTGGGCGGCCCCGGCCGCCTGAGCCCAGCGCCCGACGTCGGGAGGCCGGCTCCAGCGCAGCCTCACCTTTGTGGGAATCCCACAAAATTCTCCCCTATGCGCCGTGAGAGCGGCGGCGCGAGACGTGGGAACCACACAAATCCGATAGGCTCCCAGGCGTCCCGAGTGAAGGAGTAGGCAGACCCATGCCGTCACTGACCAAGGTCCTCATCGCCAACCGTGGCGAAATCGCCGTTCGCGTCATCCGCGCAGCGCGAGACGAGGGCATCGCCTCCGTCGCCGTGTACGCCGATCCCGACCGGGACGCGTTGCACGTGCGCCTAGCCGACGAGGCGTTCGCGCTCGGCGGCAACACCGCGGCCGAGTCGTACCTCGACATCGAGAAGGTCCTCGCCGCCGCCAAGAAGTCCGGCGCCGACGCGATCCACCCGGGCTACGGCTTCCTCTCCGAGAACGCCGACTTCGCCCAGGCCGTTATCGACGCCGGGCTCACCTGGATCGGCCCCTCCCCGGCCGCCATCGACCAACTCGGCGACAAGGTCAAGGCCCGCCACCTGGCCGAGAAGGTCGGCGCGCCCCTCGTGCCCGGCACCAAGGACCCCGTGACCTCCACGCAGGAGGTTCTGGACTTCGCCGACGCCCACGGCCTGCCCTTGGCCATCAAGGCCGCCTACGGTGGCGGCGGCCGCGGCATCAAGGTCGTCCGCGACCGCAGCGACATCCCGGAGCTCTATGAGTCCGCCGTGCGCGAGGCGACCGCCGCCTTCGGCCGCGGCGAGTGCTTCGTCGAGCGCTTCCTCGACGCGCCGCGCCACGTCGAGACCCAGTGCCTCGCGGATCAGCACGGCAACGTCGTGGTCGTCTCCACGCGCGACTGCTCCCTGCAGCGCCGCAACCAGAAGCTCGTCGAGGAGGCCCCGGCCCCCTACCTGAGCGAGGAGCAGCTGGACCGCCTCTACTCGGCCTCCAAGGCCATCCTCAAGGAGGCCAACTACGACGGCGCTGGCACGTGCGAGTTCCTCGTGGGCCAGGACGGCGTCATCTCCTTCCTCGAGGTCAACACCCGCCTGCAGGTGGAGCACCCCGTCTCCGAGGAGGTCTCCGGCATCGACCTCGTGCGCGAGCAGTTCCGCATCGCCCGCGGCGAGGAGCTCGGCTACGAGGACCCGGTCCTGCGCGGCCACTCCTTCGAGTTCCGCCTGAACGGCGAGGACGCCGGCCGCAACTTCATGCCGGCCCCCGGCACGCTGACCAAGCTGCGCTTCCCCGCCGGCCCCGGCGTGCGCGTCGACACGGGTGTCGAGGAGGGCGAGAAGGTCTCGGGCAACTTCGACTCGATGATCGCCAAGCTCATCGTCACGGGTTCCACGCGCCGCCAGGCCGCCGAGCGCGCCCGCCGCGCGCTGGGCGAGCTCGTCATCGAGGGCATGCCCACCGTGGCCCCCTTCCACCGCGCCGTCATGAACGACCCGGCGTTTGTCCCGGCCGACGACGAGAAGCCGTTCTCCGTCCACACCCGCTGGATCGAGACCGAGTTCAAGAACACGATCGTTCCCTTCAAGGCTGTCGCGGCCGAGGAGGAGGACGAGGACGAGCTGCAGCGCATCACCGTCGAGGTGGGCGGCAAGCGCCTCGAGGTCACCCTCCCGGGCTCCCTCGCCGTGGCAGCGGGCAAGCCCGCCGCCGCCTCCGCGAAGCCCAAGCGCAAGCGCTTCGGCGCCAAGACCGCCGGCGGCGCCGCGGGCGGCGACGAGCTGACCTCGCCCATGCAGGGCACCATCGTCAAGGTGGGCGTCAAGGAGGGCCAGAAGGTCTCCGAGGGCGACCTCGTGGTGGTCCTCGAGGCCATGAAGATGGAGCAGCCCCTCACCGCGCACAAGTCGGGCGTCATCAAGAAGCTGCACGCCGCCCCCGGCGGCACCGTCACGGCCGGCGAGACGATCGCCGTGATCGAGGACGCCGAGTAAGGCCCCCGCCAGCGTGGTGCCGAGCGCCCGGCGTTCCCTTGCGGGAAGGCCTGGCGCTCGCGCGTTGGCGGAGGATGGCCCCGTCGCGAGGCCCACTAAGCGGTCCGGTCGCGTGCCCCTGTCGCGAGGCCCGCTCGCGGCGTAGCGTGCCGCGCATGGACACGTGCGACGTTGCCATCGCCGGCGCGGGACCCGCCGGCCTCGTCTCCGGGCTGATCCTCGCGCGGGCCGGGCTGCGGGTCACGGTGATCGGAAAGCACACCGACTTCCTGCGCGACTTCCGCGGGGACACCGTGCACCCCTGAATGCTCACCCTCCTCGACGAGCTGGGGCTCGGCGAGGACTTCGCGCGCCTCGGGGCCCACCACGTCCAGGGCGCGAGCATCCCCGTGGCGGGTGGCGGGGAGCCCGTGACCGTCGTGGACCTCTCGCGCCTGCGCGTGCAGCACCCCTACATCGCCATGGCCCCGCAGTGGGACGTGCTGACGCTCCTGGCGGAGGCCGCCGCCCGCGAGCCCGGCTTCGAGCTGCGCACCAACGCGGAGGCCCTCGGGCCCGTCGTGGAGGGCGGTGCCGTGCGCGGCGTGCGCTGGCGCCCGGTGCCTCCCGGTTCGCCGGCTGGCACCGGCGATCGGCCGGAACCCGAGCGCGAGCTGCACGCCACCGTGACCCTCGTCTGCGACTGGCGCGGCTCGGCCCTGCGGCGCGAGGCCGGGATGGTTCCCCGCTCGTGGCCCGTGCCCTTCGACGTGTGGTGGGTGCGGGTGCCCGGACACTCGGCGCTCAGCGAGACGCTCGCGCCCCGCGGCGGGCGCGGGCTCCTGTACGTGCTCATCCCCCGCGGCGACTACGTGCAGGCCGGGATCATCTTCCCGCGAGGGGGCGGCCCCGGCTTGCTGGCCGGCGGCATCGAGGCCCTGCGCCGGCGCTTCTCCGAGGACCTCCCCGAGCTCGCGGCCGGCCTCGCCGGACTGGCCGAGGAGGACCTCAAGTTCTTGCGGGTCGAGCTCTCGCGGCTACGCACCTGGTACCGGCGCGGGCTGATCTGCCTCGGCGACGCCGCCCACACCATGTCCCCCCCTCCCCCCCCGTGGGCGGGGTGGGCGTGAACCTCGCGATCCAGGACGGCGCGGCCGCCGGCCGGATGCTGGCTCCCGCCCTGCTGGACGGGACGCTGAGCGACCGGCACGCGCTCGCGCTGCAGCGCCGGCACGCTCCCGTCGCCGTTGCCACCCAGGCCGCCCAGCGACTCATGCACCGCGGCGTGGCGCGCCTCCTGCGCTCCGAGACCGCGTTGACCCTCCCGCGGCCCGCCGCCACACTCCTGCGAGCCGCACCCGGCCTCACCGCACTGCCCGCGTGGTTGCTGGGCGTGGGGCCGCGGCCGGAGCACGCGCCCGAGTTCGCGCGCCATTGAGCGGTGCCAGGCCGAACCAACGCGATGCTCACACCTCGCCGGCGCCCACCGTTCCCGGCCGCCCGAGGCGGCCCCGCCGCGCCGTCGTGCACCGCCTCCCGGCCCGCAACGTGACCAGTCCCAGCGTCATGCGGTCTCAAATAATGAGACCGCGTGACCAAGGAATGAACCACGCAGTAACGTATGACCAATCAAGCGCTCCCTCGCACCCGAAGGACGGAACATGTCCGCCACCCCAGGCTCCGCCGCAGCGACCAAGAACCAGACGCCCCGCTCGCGCGTCATCCTTGCCTCGCTCATCGGCACCACCATCGAGTTCTACGACTTCTACGTCTACGCCACGGCCGCCGTCGCCGTCTTCCCCGCGCTCTTCTTCACGGGCAACGACGACACCGCCAAGCTCCTGGCCTCGATGGCCACCTTCGCCGCGGCGTTCATCGCCCGCCCCATCGGCTCGATCATCTTTGGCCACTACGGCGACCGCATCGGTCGCAAGGCCACGCTGATCGGCGCCCTACTGACCATGGGCATCGCCACCTTCCTCATCGGCCTCCTGCCGACCTACCAGCAGATCGGCCTGTGGGCCCCCGCCATGCTGACGATCCTGCGCTTCTGCCAGGGCCTCGGCCTGGGCGGCGAGTGGTCCGGCGCCTCCCTGTTGGCCACCGAGTACGCGGAAGAGGGCAAGCGCGCTCGCGCCGCCATGTGGCCCCAGCTCGGCGCGCCGTTCGGCTTCATCATCGCCAACGGCTTCTTCCTGATCCTGACGATCGCCTTCGGCTTCAACTCCGCCGCCAACCCGGACGGCGTCTCCCACAGCTTCCTCATCTGGGGCTGGCGCATCCCGTTCCTGGCCTCCATCGTCATGGTCGCGATCGGCCTGTGGGTCCGCTTCAAGCTGGAGGAGACCCCGGTCTTCGCCGAGGTACAGGAGGCCAAGAAGGTCGTCAAGGCCCCCGTCGCCGAGGTCTTCAAGAAGAACTGGCTGCAGCTCATCCAGGGCACCTTCATCATGCTGGCCACCTACGTGCTCTTCTACCTGATGACCGCGTGGATCCTCTCCTACGGCATCGGCAAGCCCTCCGCCGGCATGCTGGGCATCCCGTACCAGGAGTTCCTGATCCTGCAGCTCATCGCCGTGCTGCTCTTCGCCGCCTTCGTGCCGGTCTCCGGCTGGCTCGCGGACAAGTACGGCCGCCGCTCCTCGCAGCTCGTCATCACGGCGTGCATCGCGCTGTTCGGCCTGACCTTCAAGTTCCTCATCGACCCCGCCCTGACGGGCACGGGCGCCGACGTCTCGGTGTGGCGCGTCCTGGTCTTCCTCTGCATCGGTATGACGCTCATGGGCCTGACCTTCGGCTCCATGTCCGCCATCCTGCCCGAGCTTTTCCCGAC
Source organism: Galactobacter valiniphilus (assembly GCF_003575975.1). Lineage (GTDB taxonomy): Bacteria > Actinomycetota > Actinomycetes > Actinomycetales > Micrococcaceae > Galactobacter > Galactobacter valiniphilus. The sequence goes on from NZ_QQXK01000018.1 coordinate 42,550, forward strand.
CAACGTTCGCTACACGGGCTCCGGCATCGCGTACAACGTCTCCTCGATCCTCGGTGCCGCCATCACCCCGTACATGGCCGTGTGGCTCAACGCCGACTTCGGCGTGGGCGCCGTGGGTCTCTACCTCACGCTCGGCGCCGTCCTGACGCTGATCGCCCTGTTCTTCTCCCCCGAGACGAAGAACGTGGACCTGGCCAAGCTCTGATCCTCACCGCTTGAATGCACGACGCCGCCCCGGTCACCTGACCGGGGCGGCGTTGCGTTGGGCGGTGGATCAGGCCTGGGCCGTGACCGGGGGCTGATCCGACCAGGGGAAGACGATCCACTCGTCGGTGCGGCGCCACACGTAGTCGGGGTCCACGACGGAGGCGGACTTGGCGTAGATCACGGCGGAGCGGCACTCGGCGCCCTGCTTGCGCAGCAGCTCGAGGACCAGCGCGAGCGTGCGGCCCGAGTCGGCGACGTCGTCCACCACGAGGAGGCGCTTGCCCTGCAGGGAGGCCGTGTCCAGCATGGGCTCGAGCAGCACCGGGTCCGGGAGCGTCTCGTTGACGTCCGTGTAGAACTCCACGTTGATCGCATCCGAGAGCTTGACGCCGAGCGCGTAGGAGAGGTGGCCGGCCGGCAGCAGACCGCCGCGGGCCACGGCGATGATGATCTCCGGCTCGTAGCCGGAGTCTGCGATGCTCTGGGCGAGTTCGCGCCCGGCGGTGCCAAAGAGGTCCCAGGTCAGGACCTCCTTCTGAACAAGATCTGCTGAGTCAGCGTGGTAAGCCATGGGGAAAGGGTAATGGCACGAGCTCGTGACCTCCGACGGGGTCCGCGCTACGCTCGGCCCGGGCGCCGTCCGGCGTGCCGGAGCACACAGCAACACGTGAGGGGACACACGCATGGGAGCTTGGGGTCACGAGCCGTTCGAGAACGACACGGCGCTGGATTGGGTCTTCGAGCTCGAGGCGGCGGACAGCCCGGAGCCCTTGCTTCTGACGCTCGCGGCCGCGCTGGATCCGGGTGGGGTGGAGGATGCCCGCGGCGGTACCGAGGCCGTCGCCGCCGCGGCCGCCCTGGCCCGCCTCGGCCACGCCGGGACAAGCGTCACCGGTAAGCTGCCCGACGAGGTGCTCGAGTGGGTGGGCCGCGTGAAGTCGCCGCTGCGGCCGGAGGCGGCCGAGCTCGCCGTGAAGGCCCTCGAGGCGGTGCTCAACGCCGAGGACTCCGAACTCGCCGAGCTGTGGGACGAGGCCGAGGAACCAGCCTGGCGTGAGCACACCGCCGCTCTCCGCGACTGGCTGCGCAACGCCGCCGCGCTCGCGGACGCCCAGTAGCGCCGCCCTTGGGCAGCCCGGCGCCTGGGCGCCTCACGTGTGGCGCCACCCCACCCACCGCAGCCTCGAGACGCGCGGCGTCGGTGGCGATCGCCGGCCGCCGCCCCGTTGGAGCAAACTCGCAGAGAGCCGGAGCAGGATGGGCCCATGGTTGATTCACGGACGCCCTCCGGCGCTGCCCGCCTGCTCCCCCTCGCCCTCGCTGCAGCCCTCGGGCTGAGCGCGTGCACCGGCGCGGGCGAACCTGCCGCTTCCTCGGCGGCACCCGGCACCTCCGCCGCAACGACGGGCACACCCGCGGCGAGCGCGTCGCCGCCGGCCACCCCCTCGACTGCGTCATCGGCTCCGGCCGCACCGGCCTCGTCCCCGGCGCCCAAGACCGGCATGAACGGTGTGGACGCGGCGGCCGAGGTCACGCCGGCCTTCCCCGAGGGCACTCCCGTGAAGCAGGGCAAGCCGGCGCAGGTCAAGGACACGAGCGGCATCGAGGGCGTGCTCGCGTGGGACACCGCCGGCTACCCGGCGCCGGGCCAGGCCAACGCCGGCACCCTCACGCACGAACACGTCACGACCCCCGTGGAGTACGCCGTGAAGCCGGCCGTGGGCGGCCCCCACGCGCCCGTCTGGATGAACGCGGGCGTGTACTCCAAGCCGGTTCCCACGGAGCGGGCCGTGCACCTCATGGAGCACGGCGCCATCTGGATCACCTACAACGCCTCGCTTCCGGCGCAACAGGTTGAGGCCCTGCGCGCGTTCTTCAAGCAGCAGGACTACCCGGCAGGCGTGCCCGACACCCCGGGCGGCGGCAACCGCTGGATGGTCATGAGCCCGTGGGCAGACGACTCGCTCCCGAGCCCCATCGTGATCTCCGCCTGGGGCCGCCAGCTGCGCGTCGACGACCCGGCGGATCCGCGGCTGCAGAAGTTCGTCGACGAGTTCAGGGCCAACCCGAAGTACTCGCCCGAGTCCGCGGCGGTGGACCAGGTGCCCACGGGCACGGGGGGCAACCCGGCCATGTACGGCTCCGAGGCCGTCAATCCCCCCGGCATGCTGTCCCCAGACGCCGGGATGTAGACGCAGCACAAGAACGGCGGGCCCGTCACCGCAAGGTGACGGGCCCGCCGTGGTTCCCGGGCGCCGTCGGGCACCCGCTCACGAAAACGTCAGACGTGCACGTGGAGGCGGCGCGCCGCCTCGGACACCGAGCCGGAGAGCGAGGGGTACACGGTGAAGGTCTCGGAGAGATCGTCGACGTGCAGGCGCTTGTGCACGGCCAACGCGATCGTGTAGATGAGCTCGGAGGCGCGCGGCGCGACCACCACGCCGCCGATCACGGTGCCGGATCCCTTGCGGGAGAGGATCTTCACGAAGCCGGCCTCGACGTTCATCATCTTGGCGCGCGGGTTCGTTGTCAGATCCAGCTTGAGGATGTCCGCCTGGTACTTGCCATCCAGCACCTGCGCCTCGGTCACGCCGACCGTGGCGATCTCGGGCGAGGTGAAGATGTTCGAGGAGACCTCGTGCAGCTTGAGCGGGGACACGGCGTCGCCCATGAGGTGCGCCACGGCGATGCGGCCCTGCATGGCGGCCACGGAGGCCAGCGCAAAGACGCCGGTGCAATCGCCGGCTGCGTAGATGTTCGGGGCCGTGGTGCGCGAGACGCCGTCGGTGACGATGTGCCCGGAATCCTTGACCTTCACGCCGGCGGCCTCGAGGCCCAGCTCGGCGGTGTTCGGGATGGCGCCGACGGCCACGAGGCAGTGGCTGCCCTCGATGGTGCGGCCGTCGCCGAGCGTGACGGACACGCCGTCCTCGGTGCGCGTCACTGCCTCGGCGCGGGCGCGGGAGACCACGTTGACGCCGTTCGCGGCAAAGACCGACTCGAGCAGCTCGGCGGCGTCCTTGTCCTCGCCGGGCAGCACGCGGTCGCGCGAGGACACCAGGGTGACCTTGGTGCCGAGCAGGTTGTAGGCGGAGGCGAACTCCGCGCCGGTCACGCCGGAGCCCACCACGATGAGGTGCTCGGGGAGCTCCTGCATCTTGTAGAGCTGCTTCCACGTGAAGATGCGCTCCCCGTCCGGCACGGCCGTGGGCAGCTCGCGCGGGTGGGCACCGACGGCCAGGAGGACGTAGTCGGCCTCCAGCTCGGTCACACCCTCGGTCGCGGTGACCTTGACGCGCGTGGGAGACAGGAGCGTTCCGCGGCCGATGATGACGCGGACGCCGGCGCGCTCGAGGCCGGAGCGGATGTCGTCCGATTGGCTGTGCGCGAGCTTCATGAGGCGCTCGTTCACGAAGCCGAGGTCGACGCGCCCCTCCTCCGGGTCCGAGTCGGCCATGCGCACGCCGAGCTTGGCCGAGCCGATGACGCGGCGCACCGAGTCGGCGGTGGCGATGAGCGATTTGGAGGGCACCACATCGGTGAGGACGGCGGAGCCGCCCATGCCGGCGTCCTCCACGATCGTCACCTGGGCGCCGAGATGGGCCCCCACCATGGCTGCCTCGTAGCCACCGGGGCCACCTCCGAGGATCACCAGGCGGGGCGAGCTGAGGTCCACTTGAGTCGTCACTCCCCCATTCTCACGCACGTGAGCAAGGGAACCCAACCACACCGCTTCCCCGCGGACGCCTCGACGGTAGGATCCAGGGCGTGACTGCCTTCGAGAATGCCTCTGCCCAGATGCCAGAGCCCTTTGCCGCCGCCGCCGAATCCGCCGCCGCCATCGCCGCCGCGACCGGCGTGGAGCGCCACGACATCGCCCTGGTCCTGGGCTCCGGATGGGGCGAGGCCGCCGAGCTGATTGGTGAGACGACTCACACGCTCTCGGCCGCCGACATCCCGGGCTTCCATGCCCCCGCCGTGGTCGGCCACCCCGGCACCATCCGCTCCGTGCTCACTCACACGGGCAAGCGGGCGCTCATCATCGGCGCCCGCACCCACTTCTACGAGAAGCGCGGCGTGCGCGCCGTGGCCCACGGCGTCCGCACCGCCGCCGCCGCCGGCTGCGCCCAGGTCGTCCTGACCAACGGCTGCGGCGGCCTGCGCGAGGAGTACGGGCCGGGCTCGCCCGTCCTCATCTCCGACCACATCAACCTCACCGCGGATTCGCCGCTCGAGGGTGCCACCTTCGTGGACCTCACGGACCTGTACTCCTCGCGCCTGCGCGACATCGCCCGCGAGGTCGACCCCACGCTGCCCGAGGGCGTCTACGCCCAGTTCACCGGCCCGCACTACGAGACCCCGGCCGAGGTCCAGATGGCCAAGGTCATGGGCGCCCACCTCGTGGGCATGTCCACGGCGCTCGAGGCCATCGCCGCGCGCCACGCCGGCCTGGAGATCCTCGGCATCTCGCTCGTGACCAACCTCGCGGCCGGCATCTCGCCCGTGCCGCTGAGCCACGCTGAGGTCATCGAGGCCGGCCAGGCGGCCGGCCCGCGCATCTCGCGCCTGCTCGCCGACATCGTCGCCAAGCTCTAAGGCTCACCGGTCTTTTTGGTGCCCGACGGCGGGTGGTCACCACCCGCCGTCGGGCACCACCGTCTCTACTTACGTTTGCAAAGGGGAAGCATGAAGCACCACAGCATCGAGGAACTGACCGTCCGCGCCGCGGAGTGGGCCGCCGCGGATCCGGACCCGGCGACCGCCGCCGAGCTGCGCGAGGTGCTCGCCGCCGTGGAGCGCGGGCAAGACGGCGCCGAGGCTGACCTGCGCTCGCGCTTCTCCGGCCCGCTCGAGTTCGGCACGGCCGGCCTGCGCGCCGCGATCGGCGCCGGCGAGTCCCGCATGAACATCGCCGTGGTGCGCCGCACCGCGGCCGGGATCGCACGCTTCCTCACCGGTGCGGCCGAGGGTGCCTACGTGCCACGCGTCGTGATCGGCTACGACGCCCGCTACCGCAGCCACGACTTCGCCGTGGAGTCCGCCGGGGTGTTCGCCGCCGCGGGCTTCGAGGTGCTGCTCATGCCCACGCACCTGCCGACCCCCGTGCTCTCCTGGGCCGTGCGCGCCTTCGACGCCGACGCCGGCGTCATGGTCACCGCCTCCCACAATCCCAAGGAGGACAACGGCTACAAGGTCTACGTGGGCGGGCGCGTGGAGCCCGGCGTGGGGCGCGGGGCGCAGATCGTGCCGCCCATCGACGGGCTGATCTCAGAGGCCATCCACTGGGACGAGGACCTTGCGGGGATCGCGGTGGCCGACTCCGGCTGGACCGTGCTGCCCGCCGCCGGCGAGGAGGGCGACGTCGAGGCCCGCTACGTGGCCGACATCGTCGCCTTGTCCCCCGCCCCGGCCGACGGCGCGCGCGACCTGTCCATCGTCTCCACGGCGCTGCACGGCGTGGGTGGGCACACCCTCGCCGCCGTGCTCTCCGGGGCCGGCTACTCGGCCCTGCACCCCGTGCTGGAGCAGGAGACGCCCGATCCCGACTTCCCCACGGTGGCGTTCCCGAACCCCGAGGAGAAGGGCGCCATGGACCTGTCCCTGGCGCTGGCCGAGCGCGTGGGCGCCGACCTCGTGGTCGCCAACGACCCCGACGCCGACCGCTGCTCCGCCGCCATCCCGACCCCGGGCGGCGGCTGGCGCCAGCTGCGCGGCGACGAGGTCGGCGTGTTGCTTGGCTCCTACCTGATCCGGCGCGATGCCGCCGCCGGGCGCACCTCGATCATGGCCAACTCCATCGTCTCCTCCCGCCAGCTCGGTGCCGTGTGCGCCGCCGCGGGCGTGGAGCACCACCAGACGCTCACGGGCTTCAAGTGGCTCGCCCGCGTCGAGGGGCTGACCTTCGGCTACGAGGAGGCGCTCGGCTACGACGTGGCCCCCGCCCTGACCAACGACAAGGACGGCATCTCCGCCTCCCTGCTGCTGGCCGAGCTGGCGCAGGCCTTGAAGGACGAGGGGCGCTCCATCCAGTCCGAGCTTGACCGGATCAACGTGGGCACCGGCATCTACGCGACCGACCAGATCTCGATCCGCGTGGCTGAACTCTCCGAGCGCGATGTGCTGCTGGGCCGCCTGCGCTCCGCCGCTCCAGCCACGCTCGGTGGCTCCGCCGTGGTCTTCGTTGATGACCTCGCCGATGGCGTGGACGGCCTGCCGCCCACCACGGGCCTGCGCCTGCTCACCGAGGACAACACCCGCGTGATCGTGCGCCCCTCCGGCACCGAGCCCAAGCTCAAGTGCTATCTCGAGGTCGTCGTTGCCGTCGCCTCGGAGTCCGGCCTCGAGGCCGCCGACGCGGCGGCCGACGCCCGCCTCTCGGCGGTGCGCACCGACCTCGGCGCCGCGCTGGGGCTCTAGCCCCCGCGCCCGGCCGGCCACCCGCCGTCGGGCACCCCTTCACGTTTCAACCCCAACGCTTCAAAGGAGCACCGCGATGACCACCACCCTGGGCCCGCGCGAGATCGCCGCCTACATCGACCACACCCTCCTCAAGCCCGAGGCCTCCCGCGAGCAGATCCTCCAGGTCGCCGCCGAGGCCCGCGAGTACGGCTTCGCCTCCGTTTGCGTGAACCCCGTGTGGGTCTCCACCGTGGCCGAGGCCTTGGCCGGCTCCGACGTCAAGACCTGCACCGTGGTGGGCTTCGCCCTCGGCGCCTCCACGACCGCCACGAAGGCCTTCGAGGCCTCCAACGCGATCGACAACGGCGCCGACGAGGTCGACATGGTCATCGACATCGCTGCAGCCCGCGCGGGCGAGCGCGAGCGCCTCGTCACGGACATCCGCGCCGTCGCCGAGGTCGCCCACGCCAAGGGCGCGATCCTCAAGGTGATCATCGAGACCTCGCTGCTCGACGACGCCGCCAAGGCCCTCGCTTGCGAGGCCTCCGTCGAGGCCGGCGCCGATTTTGTGAAGACCTCCACCGGTTTCAACGGCGGCGGGGCGAACGTCGCCGACGTCGCGCTCATGCGCGCGACCGTGGGCCCGGACCTCGGCGTGAAGGCCTCCGGCGGCGTGCGTTCCTACGCCGACGCCGGGGCCCTCATCGAGGCCGGCGCCACGCGTCTCGGGGCGAGCTCCGGCGTTGCTATTGTTAACGGTGGAGAGTCCGGCGCGAACTACTGATTCACTCGCCCTCGCGTCGGAGACAAACGAAGGAGAACATCCGTGTACTCGGCCAATGGAAAGAACCGCGCTCACTCTGGTGAAGGCCACGGCGTCTCGAACGTCATCATCTTCGTGGTGCTGTTCGCCGTGCTGTGCGCCGGCTTCTACCTGACGAGCTTTGCCGACCTGTTCTCCCACGCCGCCGCGTGGTGGCCCATGATCGCCGTCATCGGCTCTGGCATCATCGCCTACGGCGTGGGCATGCACGTCTTCGGTCGCTCCGACGCCCACCCGGACCGCACGGCCAACGAGGCCGCCGCCGTCGCCGAGGTGGACGCGGAGTACGCGCAGGCGCTCAACGCCTCCGCCCGCAAGCACTGACGCTCGCTTTTTTGTAGCGCGTCCGCGAGGGCGCCGCACGCTCGGGTTTCCGAGCGCGCGGCGCCCTCGTTTGCGTTTCCGCCCTGCCTGCGCGCCTGCCCTCCCGAGCGCGCCCTCCGCCCGCTCAGCCCGGCACGGTGCTCTCTCATCCCGCCTTTTTCGTTGAGTCCCGCACAGTCTGTGCGGGACTCAACGAAAAAGGCGGGATGGGCACTCAACGAAGGCGCGAGCGGCGAAGGGGATCCACGTCAACGCCGGCCCGCACGAGGCGCTCGCGGAGCACCTCCGGCCGCTGCAAGTCCTCGCTGGTCCAGCGCACGACGGCATTCGCTACCTGCAAGAGCTCCACTTGACGCTGCTTCTCCTTTCGAAGCACGTCCCAGGTGTTCCCCTGCCCTACCAGGTCTGGGTCAAGGTACTTCCCTCGTCCGTCGAACTCTCCTGCGACCCCGGCCTTGCGCCACCAGTAGTCGGGGCGAACCAGGCGTCCGGAGGGAACCACCAACTCCACCTGAAGTTCCGGCGGCTCCACGCCCAGCCGGAGCATGACGGCCCGGGACGCGGACTCGCCGGGAGATTCGCTGCGACCGTCGGCGAGCTTCAGAACGCCTTTGCCCTGCCGGCGCGAGGTCCCCTCAGGCATCGCCTCGATGGCCGCGAGGAGGGTGCCGTCAGAGATACCGAACGTGCCGCTCCGAAGCAGGGCATCCGCGAGGGGCAGCGCAATCTCCAGCGTGGTGCGGCCGAGCACTCGCGCAGCGGCGTGGGCCGCGGCGACGACACGAAAGTCACCGGCTCGCACGGTCTCGGGCGTCGGCAGATGAAGGTGCCCCACCGTCCTCGCGGCCGGCGGCACGTCCGGGTCAACACATCGAAAGGTCCGCGCCCGAACACCGGAAGCATGCGGCACCGTGGCCAGCGTCTGCACCTGTGGTGGGACGCGCCAGGCGGGCAGGCCCATGATGAACATGGCCGTCTCGCAACAGAACACGCTGCGTGGCGCCCGTAGCGCCTTGGCCGACACCGCGAGAGCGAAACGATCCCACGGGCTGGCACCGAGTCACTCATCGATGGAGACGTAGTACCCCGAGGTGAGACGAACAAACTCTCCCCGTTCCCAGCGCCTCGACAGACCCGGTGACAAGGCGGCGTCGAGCAGTGCGGCGGGAACTCTAAGCGCGGTCGGCTGGATCATGCCGAGAGCATGCCTCACACCGCGCCGGCGTGCATGGCGTTATCCACAGGCCGACACCCAAGCGAGCCCCTGCAGGCGCTCCGATGCCCCCGCCGATCCCGCACTTTTCGTTGAATCCCGGACAGAATGTGCGGGATTCAACGAAAAGTGCGGGAGGGAACGGTACACAGTCGCGGGTCGGCGTGGGGGCGGGACAGCACGACGGCGGGAGGCCGGGTCATGCGGGCCGGTTTCGTTGGGCGCGAATCCGTTGGGCGGGGCGGGGCGAGTTCGACCGTGAGAAAGCGACCTTGCCGCGCCGCGCTGGCTCAGCGCTCCGGGGCCGGCTCCGAGGAGAAGATCACGTCGATGACGTGCTGCACCCACGCCAGCAGCTCCGAGTCCTCCAGCTTGGCCCCGCCCACGCCCGACTTCTTGGGGAAGGGCACCAGCACGGAGTTCAGCGCCGGCTTCACCAAGGACCCCGGGAACATGCGCTTGAGGCGCAGCTGCCGGGACTCCGGCAGGTCCGCGGGCGCGAAGCGGATGAAGTTGCCCTGGGCGGCGATGTCGCCGAGCCCCGCCGCGCGCGCGGAGATCCGCAGCCGCGCGATGTCCACGAGCAGCAGCGCCGGTGTCGGCAGCGCCCCGTAGCGGTCCTCGAGCTCGTCGATCACCGAGAGCACCGCCTCCTCCGAGGCCGCGGAGGCCAGCTTGCGGTAGGCCTCGAGGCGCAGGCGCTCGCCCGGCACGTACTCCTCGGGCAGGTGCGCATTCAGCGGCAGCTCGATCTTCATCTCGGCCGGCGCCGTGGAGGCCTCGCCCTTGTAGTCGGAGACCGCCTCCCCCACGAGGCGCAGGTAAAGGTCGAAGCCCACGCCGGCGATGTGGCCGGACTGCTCGCCGCCGAGCAGATTGCCCGCGCCGCGGATCTCAAGGTCCTTCATCGCCAGCTGGTAGCCGGAGCCGAGCTCGTTGTGCGCCGCCACGGCCTTCAGGCGCTCGAGCGCCACCTCGCCCAGCGGCTTCTCGGCGTTCCAGAGGAAGTAGGCGTACGCACGCTCGCGTCCGCGGCCCACGCGCCCGCGCAGCTGGTGCAGCTGCGAGAGGCCGTACATGTCCGCGCGGTCCACGATGAGCGTGTTGGCGTTGGCGATGTCCAGGCCCGTCTCGATGATCGTGGTGGAGACCAGCACATCGAACTTGCGCTCCCAGAAGTCAACCATGATCTGCTCGAGCCGAGACTCCGACATCTTGCCGTGCGCCACCGCAACGCGCGCCTCGGGCACCAGCTCGCGCAGCTGCCCGGCCACGGACTCGATCGAGGACACGCGGTTGTGCACGTAGAAGACCTGGCCCTCTCGCATGAGCTCGCGCCGGATGGCCGCCCCGACCTGCTTGTCGGTGTACGGGCCAACGTACGTGAGGACGGGGTGGCGCTCCTCGGGCGGGGTCGCGAGCGTGGAGGTCTCGCGGATGCCGGTCAGCGACATCTCCAGGGTGCGCGGGATGGGCGTCGCGGACATGGCAAGCACGTCCACGTCGGTGCGCATCTTCTTGAGCGCCTCCTTGTGCTCCACACCGAAGCGCTGCTCCTCGTCGATGATGACGAGCCCCAGGTCCTTGAACTGCACCTCGTTGGAGAGCAGGCGGTGCGTGCCGATCACGACGTCAACGGAGCCGTTCTTGAGCCCCTCGACCGTGTCCTTGGACTCGGCGGCGCTCTGGAAGCGGGAGAGCGCCCGCACGCGCACGGGGAAGCCCGCGTAGCGCTCGGAGAAGGTCTCGAAGTGCTGGCGCGCCAACAGCGTGGTCGGCACCAGGACGGCCACCTGCTTGCCTTCCTGCACGGCCTTGAACGCGGCGCGCACGGCCACCTCGGTCTTGCCGAAGCCCACGTCGCCGGAGACGAGCCGGTCCATGGGGACCTCGCGCTCCATGTCGGCCTTGATCTCGTCGATCGTCGTGAGCTGATCCGGCGTCTCCACGAAGGGGAACGCCGCCTCGAGCTCGGCCTGCCATGGGGTGTCCGGCGCGTAGGCGTGCCCGCGGCTGGCCATGCGCGCCGAGTACAGGCGGATGAGCTCGCCCGCGATCTCCTTGACGGCCTTCTTGGCCTTGGACTTGGTGTTGGCCCAATCGGAGCCGCCCATCTTGGACAGCGACGGCGTCTCGGCGCCCACGTAGCGCGTGATCTGATCCAGCTGGTCGGTCGGCACGAACAGCCGGTCGCCCGGCTGGCCCCGCTTGGAGGACGCGTACTCGATCACGAGGTACTCGCGCGAGCCGCCGCCGGCCTTGCGGGAGGCCAGCTCCACGAAGCGCCCGATGCCGTGGGCATCGTGCACCACAAAGTCGCCCTCGGTGAGGGACAGGGGGTCGACGGCGTTGCGTCGCCGTGCGGCGAGCTTCTTGCCTCCGCGGGCGAGGGCTGAGGAGGCCCGTCCGAGCACGTCGGCCTCGGTCAGGAAGCCAAGCTTCAGCTCGTCGAAGACGAAGCCGTGCCCGGCGGGCGCCTGCGTGATCTCGATGAGCCCGGGCGTCGGCGCGCCGGAGACGGACTCCACGCGCTGGCACGGGATGTCCGCCTCGTGGAAGAGCTCGGCGAGGCGCTGGGCCGGGCCCGGGCCGTCGGTCACGAGCACCACGGACCAGTCATCCGCCATGCGGGAAGCGACGAAGGAGAGCATCTGCCCCACGTCACCCTTCCACGCCTGCGGCTCGCGCGCGGCGATCCGCTGGGTCACGCCCTCCTGCTCCAGCTCCTCGTCGCCGCCGAGCGACGTGAGCGTCCACCAGGCCATGCCCGCCGCGAAGACGTCGGCGCGGGTCTGCCCGAGCGTCGCGAAGCCGGTGTCGGCCGCCCCGGCCTGGCTCAGATCCACCGGCGCCTCGCCGCCGTCGGAGGCCGTGGACCAGGCCGCCTCGAGGAACTCGCGGTTCGTTTCGAGCAGGTCCTGGGCGCGCGAGGAGACCCGCTCGGGATCGGTCACGAGCGTCACGGAGCCGGCGGGGAAGAGCGAGGCCACGGGGACCAGGCGCTCCACGAGCAGCGGCGCGAGGGACTCCATGCCCTCCACCGCGATGCCCTGGGAGATCTTCTCCAGCATGTCGCGGCTGGCCGGCATGGAGTCGGCCAGGCGGCGCGCCGTGGAGCGCACGTGCTCGGTGAGCAGCATCTCGCGGCACGGCGGGCACGTGAGCTCGCGCAACGCCGCGTCCTCGCCGAGCAGCGAGCGCTGATCCGCCACCGAGAAGTAGGTCAGCGAGTCCACCTCGTCGCCGAAGAAGTCGATGCGCACGGGGTGGTCCTGCGTGGGCGGGAAGACGTCGATGATGCCGCCGCGCACGGCAAACTCACCCCGGTGCGCCACGAGGTCCACGCGGGCGTAGGCGGCGTCGGCCAGCGCGCGCACGGAGGCCTCGAAGTCCAGCTCCTCCCCCACGGCAAAGCGCACGGGTTCCAGCGCCCCGAGCCCCTCGACGACGGGTTGCAGCACGGAGCGCACGGGCGCCACGACGACGCGTAACGCCGGGTCGGCGATGTGCAGGCGGCGCAGCACGCTCAGGCGCCGGCCCACGGTGTCCGAGCGCGGCGAAAGCCGCTCGTGCGGGAGCGTCTCCCACGCGGGGAACTCCTCCACGGCACCGGCGGGGAGGTAGGAGGAGAGATTGGCGACGAGGTCGCTCGCCGCGCGCCCCGTGGGCGTCACGACGAGGGCGATGGGGGCCGACCCCGCGCCGCCGCGCGCATCAAAGCCCTCGAGCAGGCCGTCGGCGATGTCGGCCACGAGCGGCGGGCGCAGGCCCTCCGGCGCGGCGATCTCGCGCTCGTCCTCGGGGCCCGGACCGCGCGTCGCGGCGGTGCGAACGCGCGCATAGGTGGGATCGGCGAGCAGCGCGGAGCGCAGTCCGTTCAGCGGCACAACAGAACCTTCTTTGGGGCGTCGGGGCGGTCGCAGGGCAACACCAACACCCGGTCGGAAGGCATCCGGCCGGGTCGGTACCCAAAGTCTAGTGCGCGCCCCCGACGCGTCCAGGCAAGCCTCAGCCCACTCTCTGTAGGCTTAAGGGCGGCACGCCGCCACCCGGCGTCGTGCGCTAGAAACCCGTACCCAACGAAAAGGTGCCTCATGGCTCTGTCCTCGTCCCGCTCCCTCGACGCCTCCCCCGAGGCGGCCTTCGCCGCCCTCATCTCCCAGGAGAACGCGCAGGCCGTGGCCGACCGCGTCGGCGGCGGCCTCGAGTCCCACGAGGTGACCACCCAGGGCGAGAGCACCACCACGGTCACGGTCTTCACGCTCCCCTCGGATCGCCTGCCCGAGATCGTGGCCAAGCTCATGAGCAACGGCGTGGCCGTGACCCTCGAGGAGACCTGGGGTCCGGCCGCCGCCGACGGCGCGCGCACCTCCACCATCTCCGCCTCCGTCAAGGGCGCCCCGGTCAAGGTCTCGGGCTCCGAGACCCTGAGCGCGGACGGCACGGGCTCCGTCCTGGCGCTGGAGGGCGAGGTCTCCTCGTCCATCCCGTTCCTGGGCGGCAAGATCTCCAAGGCCGCCGAGCCCTTCCTCGACCGCCTGCTGGCGGTGCGCTGCCAGGCCATCGAGGCCGCCTGAGCCGGCCCAGCTCCGGGGGCGTGTCCCGGGATCCCGCGCTGACGCGGGCTCCCGGGGCACGCCCCTCGGCGTCTGAGAACCAGCACGACGACGCGGCGGTCGCCACGGTGCGCGTCCTCGCCACCTTCATCACGGCCGTGGTGATCGGGCTCATCACGCTGGGGCCGCAGCCCGGGGACCCGAACCAGCCGGGTGGGCTGCAGGAGCTCTTCACGCGCTGGCACGGGGCCGGTTTGCCGGCGTGGATCGATCTGCCGCTCCTCGAGTTCTGCGCGAACATCGCTCTGTTCGTTCCCGTGGGCGCCGTGGCGGCCTCGTGGCTTGGATCCTGGGGCGCCTCGGTGTTCGCCGGCGCGGCGGTCACGAGCTTCATCGAGTGCTTCCAAGGCGTCTTCCTGCCCGATCGTGTGGCGGACCCCCGGGACCTCCTCTCCAACACGCTCGGTGCCGCCCTCGGAGCCGCGGCCCTCCTGGCCCTGCGCCGACGCGCCGCGCGCGGGCACGCCGGAGCCTCACCCCATCGGCACCCTCGGGGTTAGACTCGAGGCAGGTGTGCAGGGAAGTCTGGTCTGCGAGTCCCAGCCCCGCTGTGCCTTTGAGGAGGCCGCCGCATGACCCAGCCCACGCCGCACCACCCCTATGACGACGTCGCCCGCCTGGACCCGCGCCCCGATGCTCACCCCGAAGGCCGCGGCCTCGCGCACCGGCTCGGGAACCTCCTGCGCTCCGAATCCTCCGGCGGCCTGCTCCTGATTCTCGGCGCGGTGATCGCGATCGTGTGGGCCAATACCCCCGCCGCCGCGGCGTACTTCGACCTCCGCGATCTGCACGTGGCGCTGCCGCTCGGCTTCACCACGATCGACCTCTCGCTTGGCCATTGGGCCGCGGACGGCCTGCTCGCCGTGTTCTTCTTCATCGTGGGCGTGGAGCTCAAGGAGGAGTTCGTCGTGGGCGAGCTGCGCAGCCCGCGCAAGGCACTCACCCCCGTCGCCGCGGCGTTCGGCGGCGTGGCCGTCCCGGCCCTCATCTTCGTGGCGATCAACGCCGGTGCCCACGCCGACACCCTGCGCGGCTGGGCCATCCCCACGGCCACCGACATCGCCTTCGCCGTGGCCATCCTGGCCGTGGTCGGCAAGTGGCTGCCCAGCCCGCTGCGGCTCTTCCTGCTCACGCTTGCCGTGGTGGATGACCTCATCGCGATCGTCATCATCGCGATCTTCTACGCCAACGACCTCTCCCCCGCGTGGCTGGCCCTGGCCCTGCTGCCCGCCGCCGCGTTTGGCCTGCTCGTGCAGCTGGCCCCCGACTTCTTCCGCGCGCACCGGTGGGCCCCGTGGCTCATCCTGCTGCCGCTGGGCTTCGCCACCTGGGTCTGCGTCTATGAGTCGGGCATCCACGCGACCATCGCCGGCGTGGTGCTGGGCTTCCTGGTCCCCGCCAAGCGCCGCCGCGGCGAGCCGGGCGAGGGCCTGGCCCAGGCGCTCGATCACCGCATCGGCCCCCTCTCCGCCGGCTTCTGCGTCCCCGTCTTCGCCTTCTTCTCCGCCGGCGTGGCCATGGGCGGCTTCGAGGGGATGCGCGCCGCGCTCGGCGATCCCGTGGTCTGGGGCATCGTCCTTGGACTCGTCTTCGGCAAACCGCTCGGCATCCTCGCCGCCACGTGGCTCGTGACGCGCACGCCCGCCGCCGAGCTGGACCCCCGCATCAAGTGGGGCGAGCTGCTCGGCGTCGGCATCCTGGGTGGCATCGGCTTCACCGTGGCCCTGCTCGTCGCCGAGCTCAGCTACGGCCAGGGCAACGCCCACGACGACCACGCCAAGATCGCCATCCTCGTGGCCTCCGTCCTCGCCGCGCTCCTCGCGGCGGCCTGGCTCGCCCCGGCGAACCGCCGCTACAAGGCCGAGGCCCTCGCCGAGCGGTCCGCGGCCCAGGGCTCGGGTGCCGCTGCAGCGGGTGCCGAGGACGCGAGCCGCTGACGCGGCAGCCGGCCTACACACGCCACGACGACGCGGGCCCGCCTTTCCTTGCGAAAGGCGGGCCCGCGTCGTCGTGCGGTGGGAACTTAAGCCGAGGCGCGCGCGATGGCGTCCTTGGCTGCCTCCCAGCTCAGGAGCGCGCACTTGATGCGCGCGGGGAACTTGGAGACGCCGGCAAACGCGGCGGCGTCGCCGAGGCGCTCCTCCAGCTCCTCGTCGGCGGCGAGCTTGCCGCGGCTGCGCATGAGCTCATGGAAGGTCTCGTTGGCCTCGGCAAACTCGCTCACTGCGTGGCCGCGCAGGGTCTCGGAGAGCACCGAGGCGGAGGCCATGGAGATGGAGCAGCCGTCGCCCTGCCAGGCGAGGGACTCGATGACGCCGTCGCCGGAGACGCGGGCGCGCAGCGTGATGTCGTCGCCGCACAGCGGATTGTGCTGGTGCGATTGCCCCTCGTGCGCGCCCGGCTCGCCCTCGAGGGCGGCCGCGCCGACGCGGCGCTTCGAGTGGTCCAGGATGATCTCCTGGTAGAGCTGTTCGAGCGGATTCATGTCACTTCACCCCAAAGAAGCCGCGGACGTCGGCGACGGCCTGCAGGAGGGCGTCGACGTCCGAGGTCGTGTTGTAGAGATAGGCCGAGGCGCGGGTCGAGGCCGTGACGCCGAGGAAGCGGTGCAGCGGCTCGGCGCAGTGGTGGCCCACGCGCACGGCCACGCCGCGGGAGTCGAGGAACTGGCCCACGTCGTGCGGGTGGACACCCTGCACCTCGAACGGGACGGTGCCCGTGCGCCGCACGCCGGAGTCCGCGGCGGGGCCGAGGATCCGCACGCCGGGGATCGAGGCGAGGCCGGTGAGCATGCGCTCACCCAGCGTCTCCTCCCAGGCCTGCACGCGGTCCATGCCCACCTCGGAGAGGTAGCCCACCGCGGCGGCGAGGCCCACGGCCTGCGCGATCTTCTGCGTGCCTGCCTCGAAGCGCGGCGGCGCAGGCAGGTACTCGGCCTTCTCCATGGAGACCGTGGTGATCATGGAGCCGCCGTAGAGGAAGGGCGGCATGGCGTCCAGGAGCTCGGCGCGGCCGTAGAGGGCGCCGATGCCCGTGGGGCCGAGCATCTTGTGGCCGGAGAAGGCAGCGAAGTCGACGTCGAGGCCACGCAGGTTCAGCGGCAGGTGCGGCGCGGACTGGCAGGCATCCAGCACCGTGAAGGCTCCCACGGACTGGGCGAGCGCCACGAGCGGGGCCGGGTCGTTGACCGTGCCGAGGACGTTGGAGACGTGCGTGAACGCGAGGATGCGGGTCTTGGCGTTGACGATCGTGGCGGCTGCCTCGAGGTCGAGGCGCGCGTCCGGCGTGAGCGGGATCCAGCGGAAGGTCGCGCCCGTGCGGGCGGCGAGCTCCTGCCACGGGATGAGGTTGGCGTGGTGCTCCATGCCGGTCGCGACGATCTCGTCGCCCGGGCCCAGGCGGAAGGGCTGTGCCTCCGGGCCGCCAGCGCCCAGCGAGGCGTTGAGGAAGGAGTAGGCGATTAGGTTCAGGGCCTCGGTCGCGTTGGCCGTCCAGACGATGTCCCGCTCACCGGCACCGACGAAGCCAGCCACGGCGGCGCGGGCGTCCTCGAAGCGGTCGGTGGCCTCCACGGCGAGCGTGTGCGCGCCGCGGTGCACGGCGGCGTTGGCCGTCTCGTAGAAGTGCTGCTCGGCCTCCCACACGCACTCGGGCTTCTGGGAGGTGGCTCCGGAGTCCAGATAGACGAGCTGTGCGTCGCCGATCCTCGTTTCGAGGATCGGGAAGTCGGCGCGCAGGCGCGCGGCCTCGGTGTCGTCGAGCGGGGGGAGGTCAGACGCGGCCACGGGCGATCCTTTTCAGACTCGAGCGGCCCCGGACCGGGGCCGGAAAAAGCTAGCGTGCGTTGAGGCGATCGGCCGCTGCGGCCGGGCCGTCGTTGACGATGGCCTCGACGGCGTCCGCCGCCGCATCCAGGACGAACGGCAGGGTCTTGCGCTCGGTCGAGGAGAAGTTGGCGAGGACATAGTCGGCCGTCTGCTGGCGGCCCGGCGGGCGGCCCACGCCGACGCGGACGCGCTGGTAGTCGCGCGTGCCGAGGGCCTTGGTCATATCGCGCAGGCCGTTGTGGCCGTTCTCGCTGCCGCCGGTGCGCACGCGCACGGCGTCGAAGTCGACGTCCACCTCGTCGTGCACGGCGATCACGCGATCGGCCGGCACGTTGAAGTACTTGCTCAGGGAGGAGGTGGGACCCCCGGAGAGGTTCATGTACGAGGTGGGCTTGGCCAGCACCACCTTGGGGCCGCCCATGCTCAGGCGACCCTCCAGGACCTGGGCACGGTGGCCGGGGGTCGCCTTGAAGCGACCCCCGACGCGCGTCGCCAGCTCGTCGAGGACCATCTGGCCCACGTTGTGGCGGTTCGCGGCGTGGCCGGGCCCGGGGTTACCGAGCCCGACCACAAGCCACACGTCCTGAGACATCGGGACCTTACTCGGCCTCGGCCTCGGCGGCCTCCTCCTCCGGCAGATCCTGCTCCTCGGGCTCGGCAACGACGGCAACGACGACGTCCGCCTCGAGCTCGAGCTCGGCGCCCTTGGGCAGCACGAGGGCGTCAGCGGTCAGGGTGCCGGCCTCGGCGCCCTCGACGTTCAGCGTGACGTTCTCGGGGAGGTTGAGGGCGTCGGCCAGGACCGGCACGGTGTTCAGCTCGAGGTTGAGGACCAGACCGGAGGCGACCTCACCCTCGACGTGCACGTTGACCTCGACCTGGACCTTCTCGCCCTTCTTGACGGTCAGGAGGTCGAGGTGGTCCACGGTCTGGCGCAGCGGGTGACGCTGGATGTCCTTCACCAGGGCGATGTGCTCCTGGCCGTCAACCACGAGGTCGAGCACGGCGTTGGCGGTGCGGACGGCCAGGGTGGTCTCGCGGGCCGGCAGCAGGATGTGAATCGGGTCGGCGCCGTGGCCGTAGATGACGGCGGGAATCTTGCCGTCGCGGCGGGCCTGGCGGGCGGAGCCCTTACCGAAATCGTCGCGGGTCTCGGCCGCGATCTTCTGAGTCTCGCTCATGAGCTTTTCTCCTTGGTCGATGAGATCGAACCCGGTCTGGGTTCGAAGATCGGCCCTTAAGACGCTCGGCTTGGGTTCCGTCTCACCGCCTCCCGCTTTACGCGGGGAAAGCTAACGGCCCTCGTCGATGACGGAGTCACCGTCAACGGTGCTCCCTCGCCTGGGCAACGTCACTAGCCTACCAGCGGATGGTGGCAGTGCCCGACGGCGGGTGGCACAGCTCACGTTCCCTCGCTTCCTCACCCTGGTGGCACTTCTGCACCCCCGCGCGGTCCGTGCACCGTCCCGGGGCCGGTGCACAGACGCCGAGAGGGTGAAGAAACCGCATCGCGGGCAGCACTCAGCCCCGCGGCGCGGACTCCGGGCCCAGGGGCACGCCGAGCCGTTCGGCGGCCACGGCCTCGATGCGTCCGAGGCGCTCCCGCACCTCGGCCAGGTCCGCCTCGACGTCCTCGCCGACGAGGTCGGTGCCCGGGAGGTGCTCCACCGAGGCGACGCGGCGCAGGAGCTGAACGTGTTCGAGCTCCACGACGGCGCGCGCCCGGGCCCCGTCGCCTCGGCCGCTGTTACGGTCACGACTCACCGCGGCCAGGTCGAGGTCCTCCCCCAGGAGGGAGATCCGATCGAGGCGGCGCCGCAGTTCCTCCGCCTCGCCGCGGCGGCGTGTGCGCAGCGCGCTGTCCGCGAGCCGGCCGCCCTCGCGCCAGGCGAGGCCGAGGGCCGTGGCAACGATCGCGCCGGTCGCCAAGAGCAGCCCGAGCAGCGCGCCGGCCCAGGGCCCGTTGCGCTCCCCCAGCCAGGCCGCGCCGACCTCCGAGAGAAACGCGGAGATCGCCACGCCGGCGAGACCCCCGAGCCCCGCCAAGACCAGGCCGCCGAGCAGGAGCGAGGCGGCGAGGAACTCGGGCGCGCTCTGGTGCAGGGGCGGCTCGTCGACGCCGCCCTGGCTCGGGCGGCGGACGTTCGAGCGGATCCTGTCGTGAGCGATGGCGGCGCTCATGGCCTCCGCGCCCTCGGCGCGCGCCGTGGCCTGCGCGGCCTCCCCATCGGCGACGGCGTCGGCGCCCGCCAGCGCGAGGGCGGCGTCCGCGTTCGCGAGCCGGCTCCGGGCCGCCTCCACCGCCGCCGCCCGGTCGCAGGCGCGGCGCGTCGGGTCGGCCGCCACGTCGGCGGCCGCCGCGGCGTTGCGGAAGGCCGCCAGGATGCCTCCCGGGCGCCAGGAGGGGTCCAGCGAGCGCGCCGTCCGGTCGGCGAAGGCGCGGCGCTGCCGCTCGCTCAGATCCGCCTCCAGCTCGGCGCGTGCGCGGGACCAGCGGCGCTCCCCTGCCTCGACCTCCGCCGGCGAGACGGGAACGGACGCGCCGCCGGGGCCGGCGCTCGCTGCCGACTCGGGGCGCACCCGGAAGGGCCTGGCGGCGTCCAGGATCGCGCCGGTGCGTGCTTCCGTCGGCGCAGCGCTTCGGGGCGCCTCCGGCGTGCCGGCCAGTGCCGCGAGCGCCGCCGACTCCGTCTCGAACGCGGCAACCAGGCCGGCGACCTCGCCCAGCGGGCCGCCGTACGCCGCCTCCGGGCGCGAGCGCAACCCCTCGCGCGCGCCGTCGATCGCGGCGATCGCACGCAGCCCCCGCGACTCCAGGACCCGGGCCGTCTCGGCGCCGCCAGCCGAAGCGTGCGCCGTCAGCCCCGCGAAGTCGGCGTGGATCACCACCCCGGCAGCCAGCCCGCCCGAGCGCACGAGGCTCAGGTCCCAGCGGCGCCGTCGGCGGCGGCCGGCGGTCCGCCGCATGAGCGCCGCGACGGCCAGGGCGGCGGAAGCCGCCATGAGGGCAGGGAGGGCCGCATTGAGCAGATCGAGGAACGGGGCGAAGTCATCCCCCGCCCGCGCCGCCGTGGACGGATCCCACGGCGTGCCGACGCCGGGCACGCCGGCCCGCAGGACCACGGAGCCAAGCCCCAAGGCGAGCGTCAGCCCGGCCCACCACCACGCGGCGGAGCTCTCCCGCCACGCGTTCTCCCCTCAACGCATGCGCACATTTCACCACAGCGGGTCCGCACTTCGGAGGGCCCCGTTTCGGACGGCCCCGGTGCCGCGAGCCCCGCGGCGGGAAACCCCGAGCTGGGGCGTCCGAGCGCCGCACGCGAGTGATGCCGGGGCCCCGCGCCGTGCCCGGCGGCGCCGACGCGCCGTCGGGCCTTCCGCCCTTCCTCCCTCGCCTTCTCATCCTTCTACCGTTTCTTCACCCTCCCGACGCCTCTGCACCGTCCCGGGGACGGTGCAGAGGCCACGAGCGGGTGAGTATTCGCGTCGGAGCGAGCCGGGGTGAAAAAGCGCGGCCCCGCCGATCGTGCAGATCGGCGGGGCGGCGCTAGGTGGCGAGGGTGGTGCGGAAGCCTCAGGCGCGGCCGTCGAAGAGGCTCGTCACGGAGCCGTCCTCGAAGACCTCCTTGATCGCGCGGGCGATGAGCGGCGCGATGGAGAGCACGGTGAGGTTGGAGAAGCGCTTCGCGGCCGGGACCGGGAGCGTGTTCGTCACGACGACCTCGCGGGCGCCGCACTCGGCCAGGCGCTGCGCGGCCGGGTCGGAGAACACGGCGTGCGTGGCGGCGATGATGACGTCCTTGGCGCCGGCCTCCTTGAGGACGCGCACGGCGCCGGCGATCGTGCCGCCGGTGTCGATCATGTCGTCGATCAGGACGCAGGTGCGACCCTCGATCTGGCCCACCACGGTCTTGGACTCGGCCTTGTTCGGCACGGTCAGATCGCGGGACTTGTGCACGAACGCGAGCGGCACGCCGCCCAGGCGGTCCGCCCACTGCTCGGCGACGCGGACGCGGCCCGTGTCGGGCGAGACCACGGTGATGTTGTCCGAGCCCACGCGGGTGCGGATGTAGTCGGCCAGCAGCGGGATCGCCATGAGGTGATCGACCGGGCCGTCGAAGAAGCCCTGGATCTGCGCGGTGTGCAGGTCAACGCTCATGATGCGATCGGCGCCGGCCGTCTTGTACAGATCGGCGACGAGGCGGGCGGTGATCGGCTCGCGGCCGCGGCCCTTCTTGTCCTGGCGGGCGTAAGGGTAGAACGGCGAAACCACGGTGATGCGGCGGGCCGAGGCGCGCTTGAGCGAATCGATGGTGATGAGCTGTTCCATCAGCCAGTTGTTCAGCGGGGCCGGGTGCGACTGGATGACGAAGCAATCCTTGCCGCGCACGGACTCGCCGGAGCGCACATAGATCTCGCCGTTGGCGAAGTCGTACGCGGAGACGGGAGCCAGCTCGGTGCCGAGCGCCTCCGCGATCTCCTGTGCCAGCTCGGGGTGGGCGCGACCGCTGGCGAGCACCAGCTTCTTGTCGACGTTGTGGCTCAGTTCGCTCATGGGACTTACTTTCCGTTCTGAAGCGGGGTGGAGGATGCGTCGGAAATGGTCTGGGAGGCCAGCATCGCGGCGACGGCTGCCGCGGAGCCGGGCCGCTTGCGCTGCACCCACCCCTCGGAGTTTGCCTGAGGCGCCTGAGTGATGGCCAGGGCTCCGGCGGGAACGTCCTTGCGGACGACCGCTCCGGCGCCGGTGTAGGCGCCGTCGCCCACCGTGACGGGGGCGATGAAGACGGTGTTGGCACCGGTGCGCACCTGCGAGCCGATGACGGTGCGGTGCTTGTTCACGCCGTCGTAGTTCGAGGTGATGTTGCCGCAGCCGATGTTGGTGTCCTCACCGATCTCGGCGTCGCCAGCGTAGCCGAGGTGCGAGAGCTTGGTGCGGGCGCCAATCGTGACGTTCTTGGTCTCGTAGAACGCGCCGATCTTGCCGTCCTCGCCGAGGACGGTGTCCTTGCGCAGGTAGGCGAACGGGCCGACGGACGCGCCCGCGCCGATGCGCGAACCCGTTGCGTCGGTGCGCTTCACGGTGGCGCTGCGACCCACGACGGTGTCGACGAGCGTGGTGTCCGGGCCCACCGTGGCGCCCTCGCCGATGGCGGTGTGGCCCTGCAGGAGCGTGCCGGGCAGGAGCGTGACGTCGCGCGCCAGGATGACGTCCACGTCGATCCACGTGCTCTCGGGATCCATGACGGTCACGCCCTCGCGCATCCACTTGGTCACGATGCGGCGGTTGAGCTCGCGGCCGAGCGCGGAGAGCTGAACGCGGTCGTTGGCGCCCTCCACCTGCCACTGGTCGGTGGTCACGGCGGCGGAGACGCGGTCGCCGTCCTGGCGCATGATGCCAAGGACGTCGGTCAGGTACTTCTCGCCCTGGGCGTTCTGCGTGCCGACGCGGGCCAGCGCGCCGCGTAGCGCGGACGCCGAGAAGGCGTAGATGCCCGAGTTGATCTCATTGATCGCGAGCTCTTCCTCGCTCGCGTCCTTCTGCTCCTTGATGCCGAGCACGGAGCCATCCTCCGCGCGCAGCACGCGGCCATAGCCGGTGGGATCCTCGACGCGGGCCGTCAGGACGGTCGCGGAGTTCCCCTCCTCGACGTGGCGGGAGACGAGCTCGCCGAGCAGTTCGGCGCTCAGGAGCGGGACATCGCCGTAGGTGACGACGACGGTGCCGTGGGTCAGGTCCTCGAGGGCCTCGAGGGCCACCTCGACGGCGCGGCCCGTGCCGGGGACATCGTCCTGATCGACGATCGCGATCTGGGGGGCGTGGTCGAGCACGTGGGCGGCCACGCGGTCGCGCTCGTGGCGAACCACGACGGCGAGGCGCTCGGGTTCCAGCGCGGCGGCGGCGTCGAGCGCGTGCCCCACCATGGAACGGCCACCGATGCGGTGCAGGATCTTGGGTGTGGAGGACTTCATCCGGGTCCCCTCGCCAGCGGCGAGGACAATCACGGCTGCTGGGTGGATCGCGTCACTCACGTGGCTCTTCTGCTCCCTGTGGATGGTGCGCCGGCCGGTGCGCCCGCGCTTCAGCCGGGGGCGTCGGCGCCGACCCCCGGTTCGAGGAGCCACTGCGCCCTGCGGCGCCGCAGCGCTCCGCCTCTAGGATTCGAACCTAGACTGCACGGCTCCAAAGGCCGGCGTGCTGCCATTACACCAAGGCGGAACGGGCACGCCGCGCGGGGCGGCCCGCATCTATTCTGCCATGCCCGCGCGCGTTCCCGTGTTGGCTCACGCGGTGTCTCCGGAGCGGTCCGCGCCGCCGCGGCGGCGCGCCACCGCCGCATGCAGGGCGCCGACCGGGGCCTCGAGGCCGAACGCGGCCGGGCGCACCAGCACGAGCGCCGCATAGGCCCCACCGCCGAGCACCAGGGTCACGAGCAACGCGAACCACGACGGCCCGAGCAGGAAGCGGCAAGCGAGCCCCACCGCCCCGAAGCACGCAAGCGCGCTGATCCCCACGAGCCCGATGCTGCGCAGCGGAGGCGCAAAGCCCAGCCGGCGCCACACCTGGAAGGTGGCCAAAGCGGCGTCGAGCAGGACGGAAGCCGCCCAGGCGGCGGCCGCTCCCACGAGCCCGAGCAGCGGGATGAGCACGAGGCAACCGAGGACCGCCACGGCGAGCGCGGCCAGCTTGTTGAGTAGCTGCCACCGCGAATGCCCCGCCATGAGCAGCACCGATTGCACGCCGCCGGCCGAGACCGCGAGCATCATGGCCACGCCGATGAGGCTCATGGCGGGCGCCGCCACGGCGAATCCCTCGCCGAAGACACCCAGGAGCACCGGCGCAAAGACGGCAAGCACGAGGTAGAAGGGCCAGGCGGCCGCGACGAGCACGCGCGTGGTCGCGGCGTACAGCGCCTTGGCCGCACCGAGTTCGCCCCTGGCCAGCGAGGCAGAAACAAGCGGTGAGGTGACGAGCCGGGCCGTGAGGTCGAGCATGGGCCCCAGCCGCACGAACCGGTTCACGGCGCCGTACGCGCCGGCGGCCGCCGGGCCCAGGAAGAAGCCGACGCACAGGACATCCACCCATTCGAGGCACGTCTCCACGAGGGCCGCGGCGCCGCGGGCCGAGGCAAAGGACCAGAAGCGCCGGGGCGAGGCCGGGGGCAGGGGTGCGGCCACGGCCCGGCCGGGTCGGCGGTGCACGGCCGACCGGGTGGCGTTGATCGTCAGCACCACCGCCAGGCCAAGCACCACGAACACCGGCGCCGCCCACGCCACGGTGAGGGGCAGCAGGCCCGCGCCGAGCACGAGCGCGGCAACGATGAGCAGCAGGCGCAGCACGGGAAGCGCGACGTTCTGGAGAAGCGAAAAGTCGCGCACGCGCCCGAGGCCGCGCAGGGCCCCGAAGAGCGCCGTCATGACCGCGCCCAGCGGGACGAAGGGCGCCGCCACCCTGATCGCGAGCGTCAGCTCGGGGTGCGCCGCTCCCCCCAGCGCCGGGGCAGCGAGCCAGGCGGCGAGCGCCAGGGCCGACGACACGGCGGCGACGGGAATCAGGGCGATCTTCAGCACGCGCACGACGTCGGCGGCTTGGCCCGTGGCGACGCGCGCCGCCAGCTCGCGCACGAGCGCGGTGTCGGCGCCGAGCACCGTGCCGACGACCGCGATGTTGAACAGGGCGATGACCTGGAAGAAGACGCCCGCCGCGCCGTCGCCGGCGACATTACCCGAGAGCAGGGTGGCCCCGAACGCCAGGACGGCGCCGACCACGACGAGGGCAAAGGAGGAGCCGGCCAGCTTGGCAGCCGAGCCCGCACGGGCGCGGGAGCGGCGCCGCGGCGAGGCCTCCTCCGTGGGCAGCACGGCCCGCCTGGCCGCGAGCATCTCGGGCGTCACGAGCGGGATCGCCTCCGTGTCGAGGCGACGCCGCCCCCTGCCCGTGCGGGCGCCCTCCGGGGCGGGCGGGGCTGGCGGGGCTGCCGGGCCGGGCGGCAGGGAGAACGACGACGCGCGTGAGGGACCGGGCGCAGCGGGCTCGGCGAGGGCCGCGCCCCGGGTGAGCGCCCCGCCCGGTGCGAGGGGCGCCGGGGCCGGCGCGAGGGGCGCCGGGGCCATCGCGCCCAAGGCAACGAGCGCCTCGCCGGGGCCGCCCAGGCGGGCCCCGGAACCGGCGCCGGCCCCCACGAGCACAGGGGCCATCGCCCGCGGGGGCACCCGCCGCGGAAGCATGACGAGGCTCAGCCCGCGCAGGGGCGTCGGGGCGGAGGCCCGGGGCCTGGCGCTGCGCAGCACCGTGGCGGCCAGCACGAGCACGAGCACCATGGTGATGTTGTTGAGCGAGTAGAAAGACAGTTGGACCACGAGCGCCGGAAAGGCCGCGTACAGCCACGCGCCGGCCGCATCGGGAACCCGCCACCCGCGCACCAACACCTGCAGCAGGAAGGCCGGGAAGAAGACCAGCGCCGGGAAGCCGAAGCAGTAGATGAGCAGCCACACCATGCCCTGGGTCCCGAAGGACACCCCGACCACGGGGTCCAGCTGCGGCGAGGCGTGCCCGAGCCAGGGCCGCTCGAGCGCCTTGTTGATGGTGCGTTCGTAGAGCTCGAAGCGGTCCCCCGTGGAGTTGGAGTGGGTGAGGCGCTGCAGGATGGAATCGATGGCACCCGAGAGCACGGCGACCGAGGCGGCGACCGCCGCCCCCGCCGAGATGCCGAGCACGATCCGCCACCTCCCGGCGGCGGCCAACCGCAGCGCGGCGGCGGCGAGCGCCACGCCGAGCGCGCCAAGCATGCCGCGGTTGGACGTGGCGAGCGCGGGGACGAGCGAGGCCAGGAGCACCACGCCCCAGGCCAGCTTGCGCCGGGCCCCGGGGGCGAGCGCGAGCCGCGCGATCGCCACGGGGGTGAGCAGCGCGTAGGCCAAGCCCCAGGAATTGGCGTACGGGAAGGGCGCAGCCGGACGCTCGAAGGGCTGCTCCGCACCCCATGGCTGCTGCACCTCGGCGAGGCGCGGATTGACGAGATCGCGGACGAGCTCGTTGGAGCTCAGCGAACCGAGCATGATCCGCCCGATGGGCGTGCTCAGGCGCAGATCGGGCGCGAGCATGGCCGCAAAACCGAGCACCACCACGGTGGCCCAGGTGCAGCACAGGATGACGATGATGCGCTCGCGCGGCAGGCGCTCGCGGGCCGAGGCGACGTAGAACCCCGCCACGCCCGCGTTGATGACGTCCAGAGCCCGCATGCCGTAGCCGAGCACGGAGCCCGTCTGGGTGAGCGAGAGCGAACACGCGAGCACCCACACCACGAGGGCCACCCAGGGGCCAAGACCCGGCAGCCAGCGCGCCCCGCGGCGGATCATCAGGACGATCATGCAGGCGGACGCCGCGGTCGCGACAGACGCCATGGCCCCGACGGCCCACCACACCATGAGCCCGCCGAGGAGCGCGGCGAGGGGCCAGGCCGGCAGGGGCTTGACCGCGGGCGGCTCGAGCACGGCAGACATCACAGGCCGTGCCCCGTGCGCTGGACGGCGGAGCGCACCAGCCCGGCCGGGAGGACGCGCCCGGCCACGGCCAGCGCGGCCCAGGCCCGCAGCTGCCCGCGGTCGTTGCGCAGCGCCAGCTTGGCCCACCGCCTGGCCTCGGGCCGTTCGCCCAGGGCGGCGCGCGCGTAGGCGATCTGACCGGCCATGCGGGAGAGCCCCTTGGGGTCCTGCTCGAACTCTGGGAACTTCTCCAGGAGACAGCCGAGCCCCTCGGCCACGGAGCGCCACTTGCCCATGAAGTAGGAGGGACGATCCCACAGCACGCGCACCACGGGCTGCTGCACGCTCACGATCCCCCCGAGCCGTCCGGCCCGCAGCATCATGTCGTAGTCCTCGCCGTAGCCGTGCGGCAGCTCCTCGTCCACGAGCCCCAGCTCGCCGAGCAGGTCCGCTCGCCGGTACATGAGCGAGGAGGGGTGAATCTCCTGCACGCGGGAACGCAGCAATTGCGCGAAGTCGACGCGCTCCGGCGCCCTCCGCTCCACGTCTTTGCCGCCCGTGCGGACGAGCATGCTGCCGGCCACGGCGCGGGCCTCGGGGCGGGAGGTGAGCAGGGGAAGCCGGGACGCGAGCTTGCCGGGCAACCACGCGTCGTCGTCATCGCAAAAGCCGACGACGGCGGAGGTGGCGGCGCGGATGCCCGTGTTGCGTCCCCCGCGAGCCCCTGCGGCCCCTGATTCACGGTCACGAGCAGCCGCGAGCCCTCGGGAACGTCCACGTCGGAGAGGTCGAGGGGTTCCACGTGATCGAAGACCACGATGATCTCGAGCGGCCAGCGTCCGCCGCTCGCGGTGCGCTGATCGAAGATCGATGCCACCACGAGCCGCAGCAGCTCCGGCCGCCCGCCGATGGTGGCGAAGACCGCCGAAACCGGCGCCGCGCCGTCGTGCCCTGGGGCCAAAGGAGTGCCGCTCATGCCGAGGCCTCCCCCAGCGAGCGCAGCTCGCGGAAGCGCCTGGCCGCCGAGAGCGGGAAGTGCAGGCCGTTGATGAGCAGCAGCAGGCCGTAGCCAGCCAGGAAGAGCGGGGCCGAGCCCCACAGGACAAACACCCAGCACACCATGCCGAAGTCGGTGGGAAGCAGGGCCAGGGAACGGAGCAGGCCCGTCCCGGCCGGGGCCGGGGCGGAGGGCACGACGGCGGGGCGGAGGGCACGACGGCGGCCGGGCGGCCCGCGAGCGCGGCCCGCCGCAGCTGCTCGGCCAGGATCTGGGACATGAAGATGCCCACGCTGACGAGCGTGAAGATCAAGGACAGGACGAGCCAACCGCGCTGCACCTCCGGGCGCAGGAACAGGGCCACGGACACGGCCAGGTGGATGGCGGGGGTCCGCACTGCATCGATGACGTGATCGAGCCACTCCCCCGCCGGCGAGCCGGTGCGCGTCACACGCGCCACCTGGCCATCGGCCGAATCGAGGGCAAAGCGGCTCTTCACTATGGATTTCGTGGACCAGATGGTCTGACTCTTTGAAGGATGTGGCGGCCCCTGCCCAGCGGGCGCACGATGGTCTGGTGGGCGGGTCTGACTCACGGCTCTTCTGACGTCATCCTTGTGGTGGCTGTCCTGCATGCGACGTGTCGGCCGGCTCGGCTCACTTTCGAAGTGCAGCCCGGCGGGCCGTCATGTCCTGATAAGAGTCAGGCGAGTCCCCGATAGTGAACTGACGGGACTGCTGCACGGATTGAGACAGTTGGGGTTAGGCCGCTTGGGCGGCTGGTGGGTTCATGATGAGTTCGAATTCCACGGGCGTCAACCGGCCGAGGCATTGTTGGCGTCGGCGGCGGTGGTGGCGGGTTTCGATCCAGGCCACGATCGCGGTCCGCAGCTGCACACGAGTGGCCCAGACTCGACGGTTGAGAACGTTCTTCTGCAGGAGGGCGAAAAACGATTCCATCGCTGCGTTATCCCCGGCCGCACCGACGCGGCCCATGGAGCCGCGTAGCCCGTGGTGCTTGAGGGCGGCCAGGAATTTGTTGGATCTGAATTGGGAGCCTCTGTCTGTGTGCACGATGCACCCGGCCACGCTTGCGCGCATCGCCACGGCGTTGTTCAGCGCGTCAACGGCCAGTGAGGCCGTCATCCGATCGCCGATGGAGTAGCCGACGATTTTGCGGGAGTGAGCGTCCTTGAATGCGCACATGTACAGCTTCCCCTCGCTCGTCCAATGCTCGGTGATGTCGCCGACCCTTCAGCTGATTGATGCCGGTGGTGGCGGTGGTGAAGTCGTGGCGGGGTTCGCCGTGCTTGCCTTCGATGACGGTGAGGTCATCGTGCACCGACGGCCCGGCCTTCTTTCCTGACCCGGATTTCTTGCACGTGGTGGAGAACCAGCCGGCCATCGAGCAGAGTTTCCACGCGGTGCGCTCACTCATGACCTCACCGGCCGCTGCGGCTTGGTCACGTAAGAAGCGGTGCCCGAACTCTGGGTCCTCTTGATGGGCGTCGAAGAGGGCGTTGGCCCGGTACGCGGC
>NZ_QQXK01000019.1 GCF_003575975.1 Galactobacter valiniphilus
TCGCCATCACCTACCGCGCCGGCGTCACCCTCTGCGCCATCCTCACCTGGCAACGCCTATTAGGAGACACGCCCTAGAGCTGCCACTCCCAGCCGCCGTTGACCATAAAGCCTGGCTGCCACACGATCACGCTCTCCAAGTCCGGGACATCGAGAACGACCCAGCCGGTGATCTTCTCGGACGGCCCAACTCCTCGCATGAGCGACGGCTTGACTTCGCAGTTGTACACCGCATCCGTTGAGTCCGGATCCCAACCGGCCGTCTCGCCGTTCTTGTCGATGGCCTTCCAATCCTGCGTGAACCAGATTTCGTCCGAACCGAGCGTATCGAGCGAGACATTCTTCGTGGTCTTGGCTGTGATCTTGATAGCGATGAGCTTGCCTTCGGGCTTCCGGGCGTAGGGATTCCCGCACTTCACGCTGGTATCTACTTCCGTGACTGTGAACTCGAAGGACCGATCTCCGTTCGAGTCGCCAGCGGCACCGAGCTCGCCCACCTTCTTCACGAGATTCCCACGGTCACTCGTTGTGCGAGGAGTAGACGGAGGCGTGGTCGCCGTCGGGACGGTGGCGGTCGGGGCCGCGGTAGTCGTGCCAACGACGGTTTCGGTCACCGTCACGGGCGCTGCGGAAGGCTGACCTGAGCAGGCCGTGAGCGCAAGGGCGGCGGTGGCGAACGCAGTCACCATGGGGGTTCGTCGCAAGGGAAGTCCTTCGAGGATGAGCTGTTGCTGGACAGTCATATCGCATCATGCTCACACTGTGAGATCCCTTTAATGGACGGCAAGATCACAGAATTACTTAGCATTTAGTGCCGGTGTAAATAAGCCTAATATCTGCTGGGTTGGCGAAAGACTCGTCATGACGGAAGGCCCTCAACCGCTTGGTGTGCGGGCGGCGCAGCCGGATGATGTCTCACCTCACGCGAACGCCGAGAATCCTTGTGTCGGGGGAGCGGCCCACGGTGTTCTTCGCCCTGCGGCACGACCTGTCGTGCGCCCCGCTGAGGGGGACCTCGCGGCGAACGTCGCGCCGCTTCGCCACGCCCGACGATGATGCCGGCGACTTCCGCGCCGCTGCGCCGATCGGCACCACTGATCCGGACCGTGACGGCATCATGGTGCCCGTCGATACGGCCGCGGGGGAGCGAGGCGCCTCGGAGTCGCCGCCCTGGCCCAGCACAGCACCGTAGCCAGAAACGCGAAACAACCCGTGCCGCTCAGCGAGGTCTCGGGTTCTTTGCGTGTTCGGCGGCAACGTGTCTTGAGGCCGAAGCGCCACCGGTTACTCTCGAAGGCACCGGCAACTGACGCGGAGGGCAAATGCGGGAATGGTGGCGGTCCTGGAGCGGATCTCCCACGTTGAGAGTCTTGTTCTGGCTCTCCGTGCTGCCGATGATCGGCGCCTTCTGCACCCTCGCGTACGCCCTGCTGCTTGAGCCCCGCGTGGCAACGGAAGCCGACGATCCAACAGGCCTGATGCTCATCGTCCTGGGTGGCGTCGCTGTGTCGTTGCTCTTCCTGACCGTGGGCTCGGTCATCCAGTGGCGCCAAGCGGTGCGCCGTCGCGCGGAGGATCCTGCCTACGTGCCGTCGACGCCCGCAGAGCGGGCCGGGGCCGTCTTTGCGTGGGCCGCCGCCTCGCCCGCCATCCTCTGGATGAGCTACGTCTTCACGGCAGCGAAGGGCGTTGATCTCGCCGAGCGGCCGCCTCATCCCATCATGTGGGTGCTCACCGCACTGACCCTCATTGCGGCCACCGTGTCGGGGCTGGTGTGGCGCCGCCTCGCGCGGCGCGAACGGGCACTCGGCGAAGCTCGCTAGCCCCGGGCCACCGCTTACGCGTGCCCGGGAACGGGGGACAGCTCCGGATTTCTTTTGTGCCACCGCGGCAACCGAAATCCGCGCCCTTCCGGGCGAGTCGTGATCGCGCTCTCACGCAATGGTGACAACGATCACCAAAATCGCTTGACGTGCCCCACGCCACACGTTTAGCGTTTCACCATCGCCCGTGAGAGCGCTCTCACACGGGTGGAGGCAACCCCCCGTTGAACCTCCCCTTTCGCCCCTGCGAGGAGAAACCATGAAGACCCCCCGCAGTCTCCGTGGCGTGGCCGCCTTCGCCGCCGCCGCCGCCCTCGCCGCAACCGTTTCCGGTTGTGGCTCCAGCTCCGACAGCGCCGCCCCCGGCTCCACCTCGGCCGCCGGCTCGTCCTCGGCAGCGCCGGTGGAGCTCACGGTGACCACCTTCGGCACCTTCGGCTACGACGAGCTCTACAAGAAGTACGAGGCCGAGCACCCCGGCGTGACCATCAAGGCCACCAACATCGACACCGGCGGCAACGCCCGCACCGACGCCTTCACCAAGATCGCCGCCGGTTCGGGCCTCTCCGACATCGTCGCCGTCGAGGAGGGCTGGCTCGGCTCCATCATGGAGGTCTCCGACCAGTTCGTTGACCTGCGTGATTTCGGCGCTGAGGACATCAAGAGCAACTGGCTGGACTGGAAGTACGCCCAGGGCACCGACGCTAACGGCCGCGTCATCGGCTACGGCTCCGACATCGGCCCCACGGGCCTGTGCTACAACACCAAGCTCTTCAAGGAGGCCGGCCTGCCGACCGACCGCGAGGAGGTGGCCAAGCTCTTTGGGGGAGCGGACGCCACGTGGGACAAGTACTTCGAGGTGGGCGCCGAGTACTCCAAGAAGACCGGCAAGGGCTGGTACGACCAGTCCGGCTTCGTGTGGAACGCCATGGTCAACCAGCTCTCCGAGGGCTACTACAAGGCCGACGGCACGCTCAACGTGGCCGACAACGCCGAGCTGAAGACCCGCTTCGAGCAGCTCGCCGCCGCCACCCTCTCCGGCCAGTCCGCCGGCCAGACCCAGTGGGACTGGGGCAAGGGCAAGGCCTTCGTTGACGGCTCCTTCGCCACCTTCACCTGCCCGGGCTGGATGCTGGGTGTCGTGAAGGGCCAGGTGGAGGCCGGCGGCGGCGACGCGTCCACCGGTTGGGACTTCGCCGACGTCTTCCCGGGCGGCGCCACCAACTGGGGCGGCTCCTTCCTCTCGGTGCCGACCACCTCCAAGCACCAGAAGGAGGCCGCCGAGCTCGCCGCGTGGCTGACCGCCCCCGAGCAGCAGGTCGCGCAGTCCGACGCCGCCGGCACCTTCCCCTCCACGGTGAAGGCCGCCGAGGAGATCGCCTCCAAGGCCACGCCGAACGAGTTCTTCAACAACGCACCGACCGGCGCCATCCTGGCCAAGCGTGCCGAGGGTGTGAAGGCCCAGTTCAAGGGCCCGCAGGACTCCGTGATCCAGGAGAACGTCTTCGGCCCGGCCCTGGTGCAGCTTGACCTGAAGAAGACTGATGCCAAGGGCGCATGGGACCAGGCGCTGAAGCTCCTCGACGAGCTGGTCGTCAACAACTAAGTCCCTGTCCCACCCAGGCGGGCGGGCCTCGCGTGAGGCCCGCCCGCCGCACCGGAAAGAAGCCATGACCTCCACCATCACCCCCAGCGGCGGCCTTGCCGAGGGCACGGAGCCGGAGCCCGGACCGCGGGAAAGCTCCTCAGCCCGCAACCGCCGCCCGTGGCGAGCGCGACTGAGCCGGCTCGACGCCAAGGCCTCGCCGTACGTCTACATCGCCCCGTTCTTCATCCTCTTTGGACTCGTGGGTCTCTTCCCGCTCGTCTACACGTTCTTCGTCTCGCTCTTCAACTGGAAGCTCCTGAAGGGCCAGGGCGACTTCGTCGGCTTCGACAACTACGTCAAGGTCCTGAGCGACGAGTACTTCTGGAACTCGCTCTTCAACACGGCCAGCATTTTCCTGCTCTCGGCCATCCCGCAGCTGATCGCCGCCGTGTTCATCGCGGCCGTGCTGGATCAGAACATCCGCGCCAAGACCTTCTGGCGCATGAGCGTCCTGTTGCCGTATGTGGTGACGCCCGCCGCCGTGGCCCTCATCTTCTCCACCATGTTTGGCGAGCAGTACGGCCTCATCAACAACATCCTGCAGAACTTCGGCCTCGACCCGATCATGTGGAAGTCAGAGACGCTGCCGAGTCACATCGCCATCGCCACCATGGTGAACTGGCGCTGGACCGGTTACAACGCCCTGATTCTCCTGGCCGCCATGCAGTCCGTCCCGCGCGAACTCCACGAGTCAGCGCAGCTGGACGGCGCCGGCCCCCTGCGCCGCTTCCTCTCGGTGACGCTGCCCGGCATCCGTCCCACCATGATCTTCGTGATCATCACCGCCACGGTAGGCGGCCTGCAGATCTTCGTGGAGCCGCGTCTCTTCGATTCCTCCGGTTCCACGCCGGGCGGCTCGCAGCGCCAGTTCCAGACCACGGTCCTCTACCTCTGGGAGATGGCCTTCCAGCGGCAAAACTTCGGCCAGGCCTCGGCGATCGCCTGGATCCTCTTCTTCATCATCGTGGGCGTGGGAGTCCTGAACTTCTTCCTGTCCAAGTCGATCGCCACCGCCGAGGCAAAGGTCGGCGCCAAGCGCCGCCGGCGCCGCGCAGGAGGAGAGAAATGAGCGCCCCCACCCTTCCCGCCGCCGCCCCCACGGGCGGCGAGGACTCAGGCGAGGCGGGAACCTCGGTTCCCACCCGCCGTCGTGCACGACGACGCACGGCCGGGCGCCCGGGCTTCCTCACCTATGGGCTGCTCACCGTGTTCCTGGTGGTCTCGGTCTACCCGCTGTGTTGGTCCTTTGTCATGGGCTCGCGCTCCAACGCTGACTTTGGCCTGAGCTGGCCGCCGCTGCTGCCGGGTGGGCGCTTCTGGGAGAACATCTCCGTTGTGCTCGAGTCCATCCCCTTCTGGAAGGCCCTGGGCAACTCGGTCCTGATCTCCAGCATCATCACTCTCTCGGTGGTGAGCTTCTCCACCCTGGCCGGCTACGCCTTCGCGAAGCTGCGCTTCAAGGGCCGCAACGGCCTCATGGTCTTTGTTGTCGCGACCCTCGCGGTCCCGACGCAGCTGGGCATCATTCCGCTCTTCATGCTCATGCGGCAGTGGGGCTGGACCGGCGAGATCGGCGCGGTCATCGTGCCCACGCTCGTTACGGCCTTTGGCGTGTTCTTCATGCGCCAGTACCTCGTGGACGTGATCCCGGACGAGCTCATCGAGGCCGCCCGCGTGGACGGCGCGAGCATGTTCAAGACCTTCTGGCACGTGGGTGTGCCCGCGGCCCGCCCGGCCATGGCCATCCTCGGCCTGTTTACCTTCATGACCGCGTGGACCGACTACCTGTGGCCGCTCCTCGTCCTCAACAACTCCAACCCGACACTCCAGACCGCGCTCTCGCAGCTGCAGTCGGCGCACTACGTGGATTACTCCGTGGTGCTCGCCGGGGCCGTGTTGGCCACCATTCCGCTGCTGGTGCTCTTTGTCGCAGCGGGCAAGCAACTCATCGCCGGCATCATGCAGGGCGCGGTGAAAGGATGACCATGCAGAACTTCCCCCCTTCCTTCCTCTGGGGTGCGGCCACCGCCGCGGCGCAGATCGAGGGTGCGGGTCACCTGGACGGCAAGACCGACTCCGTGTGGGACGCGTTCGCGCGGGTGCCCGGGGCGGTCGCCGGCGGCGACAATCTGGAACGGGCGGTGGATCACTACCACCGCTACCCCGAGGACGTCGCGATCCTCAAGGAGCTAGGCCTGGACGCCTACCGCTTCTCGACCAGCTGGTCCCGCGTGCGCCCCGACGGCGGCGCGGTGAATCCCGCCGGCGTGGCGTTCTACGACCGCCTCGTCGATGAGCTGCTGGGCGCCGGCATCGATCCGTGGCTGACCCTGTACCACTGGGACCTGCCGCAGGCCCTCGAGGAGCGCGGCGGCTGGGCCAATCGCGAGACCTCCGAGCGCTTCGTCGAGTACGTCCAGAGCATCCACGACGCCCTGGGCGATCGCGTGAAAAACTGGAGCACCTTCAACGAGCCCTTCTGCTCGTCCCTGCTTGGCTACGCCTCCGGCGTGCACGCGCCGGGACGCCAGGAGCCTCGCGCGGCGGTGGCGGCGATCCACCACCAGCACGTGGCCCACGGCCTGGCCGTTCAGGCGCTGCGTTCGGCCGGCGTCACCAACCTCGGCATCACGTTGAACCTTTCCAACGCCATCCCGCTGGATCCCACGGATCCCGTGGATCTCGAGGCGGCCCGCCGCTTCGATGTGCTACAAAACCGCGTGTTCCTCGACCCGATCTTCAAGGGCGCCTACGCCGGCGACACGCTCGAGGACCTTGCCCCGTTCGGTCTGACCGAGCTGATCAAGGACGGTGACCTCGCCTCCATCTCCGCACCCCTGGACTTCCTGGGCGTGAATCACTATCACGATGATCAGGTCTCCGGCTACGCGCTGGAGGGAGCGGATGGCCACGGCGGCGGCACCGATCGCGAGGCCGCCTCGCCCTGGGTCGGCGTGGAGCAGATCAGCTTCCCGCACCGCGATCTGGAGCACACGGGCATGGGTTGGGAGATCAACCCGGACGGCCTGCGCCATTTGCTGGTGCGCCTGGGGCGGGAGTACCCGGGCCTGCCCCCGCTGTACGTCACCGAGAACGGTGCCGCCTTCCCGGACGAGGTCTCCGCGGACGGGCACGTCCACGATGGGGAGCGAACCGCCTACATCACCGACCACCTCCGGGCCGTCTCCGAGGCGATCGCCGAGGGTGCTGATGTGCGCGGCTACTTCGTGTGGTCGCTGCTGGATAACTTCGAGTGGTCCTACGGCTACGAGCAGCGCTTCGGCATTGTCCGGGCCGACGCCGACGGCCCGCGCATCCTCAAGGATTCGGCGCTGGCCTACGCCCGCATCGCCCAGGCCGCGATCGCGGGTCGCGCCGAGGCCGAGGTCAAGGCGGGTTAGTGTGGTTCGGTCCACGGCAGGAGGAACGGTAGTGATGCAGTCGCGATCTGGGGCCCCCACGTTGGAGGCGGTAGCCAAGCGGGCCGGGGTTTCCCGGGCCACGGTCTCCCGCGTCGTCAACGGCTCGCCCAAGGTCACGCCCGATGTGTTGGCCAGCGTGCGCCAGGCGATCGAGGAGCTGGGCTACGTCCCGAACCGCGCCGCCCGCTCGCTCGCGAGCCGGCGCACTCAGGCGATCGCCCTGGTGGTTCCCGAGGACACCGCCAAGGTCTTCGACGAGCCGTACTTCGCGCAGATCGTGCAGGGTGTGGCAACGCACCTGGCCACGACCGACTACGCGCTCAGCCTGCTCATTTCCTCCGCCGGTTCCACCGAAAAGACCAGGCGCTACCTGCTCGGCGGCAACGTCGACGGCGCGGTGGTCGTCTCGCACCACAAGGACGATCCGCTGCTCGAGGGGGTCGCCGGCACCCTCCCGCTCGTGTTTGGCGGCCGCCCCTTCGAGCCGGTCCCGCCGCACACCCACTACGTCGACGCCGACAACGTGGGCGGTGCGCGGGCCGCGGTGGAGCACCTCGTGAAGTTGGGGCGTCGCCGCATCGCGACGATCGCCGGCCCGGCAGACATGACGGCCGGTCAGGACCGCCTGCGCGGTTGGGAGGAGGCGCTCGTCGCCGCAGGTCTGCAGGCAGATCTGGCCGAGCGCGGAGACTTCTCCCCGGCCTCGGGGGCCAAGGCCATGCGTGCGCTGCTGGCCACCGGCGCCCCGATCGACGGCGTTTTTGCCGCCAACGATCAGATGGCGCTCGGGGCCTACGCTGTGCTTGCCGAGCATGACCTGCGGATCCCGGAGGACGTGGCGATCGTCGGCTTCGACGACGACCGTGCCGCCTCCACGGCGCTGCCGCCGCTCACCTCCGTGGCCCAGCCCTCCTCCGAGATGGGCGCCGAGATGGCCCGACTGCTGATCCAGCTGATCGACGGCAAGGGGTCGGTGCCCGAGGCCACGGTCATGCCGACCGAGCTGCACGTGCGCGCCTCGAGCGCGGCCCAGCTCAAGCTCAGCGCCTAAGGCGCGTCGAGTCCCCGAGTCCTTGGTGCGGTGCGCGCGCCGGGGACGCCAGACGCAAGACCCCGCCCACCCGGGCGGGGCCTTGCCGTGTTCCCGGGCCCGCGCCGTCGGGCAGTGCGTGATGCACCTCACGGCGAGCTGAACGGGCGTGCGAGATTTGCACCGTAGAATGACCAATGGTGCGTCGCAAAGGAGCCTCGCTTCTGAGACCGACGCGCGCCCGCGGTGCGCAATGGAGCCATCGCCGGGACACTTTAGGCCCCGCACGGCCGGAACCTCTCAGGAGACGCAGTGACTCAGCAGACCGAAGCAGCCCTCGCCGAGTGGAGCGCCCGTGAGGGCCTTGCCGAGACGATGATCCCGCTGATCGGCCGCCTGTACCGCAAGAACAATGTGGTCGCGTCCATCTATGGCCGCAAGCTCATCAACAAGTCCGCCGTGGACATCCTGAAGGCCCACCGCGTGGTGCGCCACATCGACGGTGTCGAGATGGATCCGGCCGACTCGCTTGCCCTGCTCGAGGGCCTCGATGCCCTTGACCTCGGCGCCGTGAACGTCGACCTCGCCCGCCTGAATCAGAAGGCCAAGGCCGCCGGTGGCGACCTCGCCGAGTTCCTGCGCGCCGAGCTGGGCGAGGCCGTCGGCAAGTCCGGCGCCACCGCCGCAGAGCCGCGCGACATCGTCCTCTACGGCTTCGGCCGCATCGGCCGCCTGCTGGCCCGCATCCTCATCGAGCGCGGCGGCTACGGCCTGCGCCTGCGCGCCGTGGTGGTCCGCAAGGGCTCCGAGGACGACCTGCTCAAGCGCGCCTCGCTGCTGCGCCGCGACTCCGTCCACGGCCCGTTCGACGGCTCCATCGTGGTGGACGAGGAGAACAACACGATCACGGCCAACGGCACGATGATCCAGTTCATCTACTCCAACGACCCGACCACGGTCGACTACACCGCCTACGGCATCGACAACGCCATCGTGGTGGACAACACGGGCCGCTGGCGCGACGAGGCCGGCCTGTCCCAGCACCTCGAGGCCAAGGGCGTCTCCCGCGTGCTGCTGACGGCCCCCGGCAAGGGCGCCCTCAAGAACATCGTTCACGGCGTGAACCAGGCCGACATCGAGGAGGCCGATCGCATCGTGTCCGCCGCCTCCTGCACGACCAACGCCATCACCCCCGTCCTGAAGGCCCTGAACGACGAGTTCGGCGTCCAGGTCGGCCACGTGGAGACGGTGCACTCCTTCACCAACGATCAGAACCTGATCGACAACTTCCACAAGGGCGAGCGCCGCGGCCGCTCCGCCGTCCTGAACATGGTGCTGACCGAGACGGGTGCCGCCAAGGCCGTCTCCAAGGCCCTGCCGGAGCTGGAGGGCAAGCTCACGGGCAACGCCATCCGCGTCCCCACCCCGGACGTCTCCATGGCGATCCTGAACCTGACGCTGGAGAAGGCCACGGACGCCGAGTCCCTGAACACCTTCCTGCGCAACGTCTCGCTGGTCTCGCCGCTGCACCGCCAGGTGGACTACATCGATTCCCCCGAGGTCGTCTCCACCGACTTCGTCGGCTCGCGCCGCGCCGGCATCGTCGACGGCCGCGCCACGATCGTCTCCGCCGATGGCCACCACGTGGTCGTCTACGTCTGGTACGACAACGAGTTCGGTTACTCCTGCCAGGTGGTCCGCGTCGTCGAGACCATGGCCGGCACCAACCCGGCCAACGTGCCGGCCCTGGGCTGAACCACGCCGTAGCTAGCGCCAAAGGGCCCCGGAACCGTTTGGTTCCGGGGCCCTTTGTTGTTGCGTTCGGTGCCCGACGGCGCGTGGCCGGGGGAGCGGGCCGCCGCGCCTGGGCGGCGGGCGGCCGGCGCCGGCTCAGTGGCCGAACGGATCCGGGTCAACGCCCGGCATCCAGGTCTGGCCGGGGGTGTTGAACCCCTCCTTCTTCTGCGCCTTCTTCCAGCGCTTGGTCCACTTGGGATCCAGCATGTCCACGTAGAGCTTGCCGTCCAGGTGGGAGTACTCGTGCTGCATGATGCGCGCGAACCAGCCGCGGGCCTCGAAGTCCACCTCGTTGCCGTCCATGTCCAGGCCCTGCACGCGCGCGTAGTCGGCACGCTGGAGCGGGAAGTCGAGGCCGGGGGCGGAGAGGCAACCCTCGGAGTGCTCGTCGGGATCCGGCGCAGCGCCCGAGATCTTGGAGAGCGTGAGGCGCGGGTTGATGACCACACCGCGGTGGGGCGCGTCGTCGTCGTGCTCGTCGAAGTTGAACGTGAAGATGCGCAGGCCGACCCCGACCTGCGGGGCGGCCAGGCCCACGCCGTTGGCGACGTCCATGGTCTCGAACATGTCGGCGACGAGGGTCTTGATCTCCTCGTCGATGACCTCGACCTCGGCGGCGCGCTGGTGCAGCACCGGCTCCCCGTAGATGACGATGGGGCGGACGGCCACGGATGCTCCTAGCGTTGGGGGTGCCGCGGGTGCGCGACGAGACGTTCCATCTTATCGAGTCGCAGAGATGACCTAGAGCGTGCGCGCAAATCCTGGTTCTATGCGCTGTGGGCCACGGCGGAGTGAGCTGCGTTACCTAGCCTTGAACGGTAGGTCACGGACGCCCTCCCCGAGGCGCGGCCCCCAGCATCACCCCCAGGAGAGACAGTGCAGTTTCATCACCACGGTTACGTTGACCACGATCCGCGCTTGCAGGCCGCGGCCGGCGTCGGCATCGAGCGTTCGGCCGAGCTGCCCGAGGTCATGGACGTCCTGATCGTCGGCACGGGCCCGGCGGGCATGCTCCTGGCGGCCCAGCTCTCCGCCTTCCCCGACATCGACGCGCGCATCATCGACTCCCGCGAGGAGCGCCTGCGCGTGGGCCAGGCCGACGGCGTGGCGTGCCGCTCCGTGGAGACCTTCCAGGCCTTCGGCTTTGCCGAGGACCTGATCCGCGAGGCCTATCACATCACCGAGACCGTCTTCTGGGGACCGGACCCGGCCAACCGCGGCAACATCATCCGCGAGTCCCGCCGCCCCGACGATCCGCGAGGCCTCTCCGAGTTCCCGCACCTGGTCTGCAACCAGGTGCGCGTGCAGGACAAGTTCGCCGAGGTCATGGCCAACTCTCCCTCCCGCATGGGCCGCGACTTCGGCTACGAGTTCGTGGGCCAGGTGCGCGAGGACGGCACCGAGTACCCCATCGTCTCCACGCTGCGCCGCACGGTGGGCGAGCGCGCGGGCGAGGAGCTCACGGTGCGCTCCAAGTACCTCGTGGGCTGCGACGGCGCCCGCTCCAACGTTCGCCGCTCGCTCGGCCTCAAGCTGCGCGGCGACTCGGCGAACCACGCGTGGGGCGTCATGGACGTGCTGGTCGACACCGACTTCCCGGATGTGCGCACCAAGGGTGTCATCCAGGCCCACGACGGCCGCTCCATCCTGCTGATTCCCCGCGAGGGCGGCCACCTGGTGCGCTTCTACGTTGACCTCGGCGAGGTGCCCGAGGGCGACAACGGCTCGGTGCGCTCCACCACGGTGGAGCAGTGCGTGGAGCTCGCCAATGCGATCCTGAACCCGTACACCATCACGGTGAAGCAGGTGGCCTGGAGCTCGGTCTACGAGGTGGGCCAGCGCGTGGCCGACCACTTCGACGACGCCGTGGAGGGGGAGCGCGCGCCGCGCGTCTTCATCGCCGGCGACGCCTGCCACACCCACTCGGCCAAGGCGGGACAGGGCATGAACGTGTCCATGCAGGACACCTTCAACCTGGGCTGGAAGCTGGCCCACGTGCTGCGCGGCCAGGCGCCGGAGTCGCTGCTGTCCACCTACTCCGCCGAGCGCCAGCGGATCGCCGTCGACCTCATCACCTTCGACAAGCAGTGGAGCTCGCTCATGGCGGCGGGCCCGCTGGACCCGCAGCACCCCGAGCGCGGTGGTGTGGATCCCGAGGTGATCCAGGAGTTCTACCAGCGCAGCTTCGACTTCACGATGGGCTTCGGCACGCGCTACGAGCTCGCGGGGCTGACGGGCACCGACGAGTTCCAGTCGCTCGCCACCGGCTACCCCCTGGGTGAGCGCTTCCGCTCCGCGAAGGCCATGCGCCTGGCCGACGGCAACGCCCGTGAGTTGGGTCATCATCACCAGGCCGACGGGCGCTGGCGCCTCTACGCATTCGCCGACGCTCCGGCTCCGGGCCAGGCCTCCAAGCTCGAGGACTTCGCCGCGTGGCTCTCCACCGATCCGGCGTCCCCGGTGCTGCGCTTCACGGCGGAAGGCGCAGACGCCGACTCGCTCTTCGACGCGAAGGTCATCTACCAGCAGGACTACGAGCACCTGAGCATCATGGACGCCCCGGAGATCTTCCGCCCGCGCATCGGCCCGCTGCAGATGATGGACTACGAGAAGGTCTACGCGAGCCTGGACGGCGAGGACATCTTCGACGCACGCGGCGTGAGCCGCGAGGGCGCCGTGGTGCTCGTGCGCCCGGACATGTACGTCTCGGCCGTGCTCCCGCTCGACCGCCCGGAGCTGCTGGCCGCGCACCTGGACGCCGTGCTGCAGGAACCTGCGGTCGCCGCGTTCTGAGCGAGGGCACCGCACGACGGCGCCGGTGACCCCTTCGAGGGTCCCCGGCGCCGTCGGCGCGTGTCCGGCCCGGCGACGCCCGGGCCCGCCCGGCGCGGGCGCGCGGGTCCCGGGCGTGGACAGCGCTTGGCCGCCGGCGACGGGCGGGCGGACAATGGGCGGTAGAGCAGGGGAGGGCACCGTGGAGTCGAGCGTCATCGAGGTCGAGGACGTCAACGCGTGGCATCGCGTGGTCTCGGAGCGGCTCATGCCCCTGGCCATCGATTCCTCCGCGAATCCGGACTTCAAGGCCTCCGTGACGGCGCAGGCCTTCGCTGGGGTGCGCCTGGCCCGCGTGCGCGCCGGAAAGCACGCGGCCGAACGCACCCACCGGCTCGCCGCCGGGGGAGACCCGCACTACTGGCTCGCGCTGCAGATCGCCGGGAGCAGCACCATCTCCCAAGCCGGGCGGACGGCGGAGCTAGCGCCCGGAGAGCTGGCCGTCTACGACTCCTCGATGCCGTATCGCCGCGAGTTTCCAGGGGACTCCGACACCCTCGTGGTGCTCATCCCGCAGCAGCTCATCAGCCTGCCGCCGCAG
Source organism: Galactobacter valiniphilus (assembly GCF_003575975.1). Classification (GTDB taxonomy): domain Bacteria; phylum Actinomycetota; class Actinomycetes; order Actinomycetales; family Micrococcaceae; genus Galactobacter; species Galactobacter valiniphilus. The sequence continues at coordinate 13,093 of NZ_QQXK01000019.1, forward strand.
GCGCTCGCGCTCATCGCCGGCCTGCGCATCGGCGCCGACGAGGGCATGGGCGCCATCCTCTCCGCCTACCTCTCTTCGCTCGCCGCACACCTGCACGAGCTCAAGGACGGCCAGGGGGCCAGCACGGTGCACGCGCTCCTCGAGCTCGTGACCGCCGTGTTCTCCGAGCAATTCGGGCTCGTCGCCCCACACCGCTCGGCCCGGCGCTTGGACGAGGTGATGCGGATCCGGGCCTGGATCATGGATCGACTGGGCGACCCCACGCTGGATCCGGCGGGGATCGCCGCTGCCCACTTCATCTCCACGCGCCAGCTCCACGTGCTCTTCCACGAACAGGGAAGCAGCGTGGGAACGTGGGTGCGCGAGCGCCGCTTGGATGCCGCGCGGCGTGACCTGCAGACCCCGGGGGAGGACTCGGGCATCGCGGCGATCGCCGAGCGCTGGGGCTTCGGCGATCCCGCGCACTTCGCGCGGGCCTTCAAGCGCGCCTACGGCGTGAGCCCGCGGGCGTTCAGGGACGCCTCCCGCAAGGAACATCCGGCGAGCTAAGCCGCCCGACGGAACCACCCGTCGTCGGGCCTTTTCTTGACCACTCCACGAGTCGGCGAGAAAAGGGGACAACAAACGCGAGGGCCCCGTTTCTTTCGAAACGGTGCCCTCGCGTATCCGGGTGAGTAACGGGGCTTGAACCCGCGACCTTCTGGACCACAACCAGACGCTCTACCAGCTGAGCTATACCCACCACAATCCCTGAGGATTGTGTTCCGTTCCCTTTCGGGCCCGGCAACACGAACAATCCTACACGAGATTTTGAGTGCTCACGACCACGGGGTTCCTCCCCGGGCGCTCAGCCCTCGGAAAGCTCAGCCGCGATCCCCTGTGCCTCGGCCGCGCTGGGGCCGGGCGCCGGGACCATGATGGCCTCGCGGTAGTACTTGAGCTCGTTGATCGAATCGATGATGTCGCCGAGCGCGCGGTGGTTGCCGGTCTTGGCGGGGGCGTTGAAGTACGCGTTGGGGTACCAGCGGCGGGCCAGCTCCTTGATCGAGGAGACGTCGACGATGCGGTAATGCAGGTGCTCGATCACCTTGGGCATATCGCGCACCAGGAAGTTCTTGTCGTTACCCACCGAGTTACCGGCCAGCAGCGCCTTGCCCGGGTGCGTCACGAAACGCTTGATGTAGGCGAGCACCTGATCCGTGGCCTCGCGCATGCTCAGGCCCTGGGGCAGCTCCTCGAGCAGGCCGGAGGTCACGTGCATGTTCCGCACAAAGTCGTTCATGCCGGCGATGGCCTCGTCGGTGGGCTTGATCACCACGTCCAGCCCGGGATCGAGGACGTTGAGGTTGGCGTCCGTGATGACCACGGCCACCTCAATGAGGGCGTCCCGGTGCAGGTCCAGCCCCGTCATCTCGCAGTCGATCCAGACCAAGGCGTTGTTCATGTCGTTCACGCGGCCCACCCTACCGCCGCCGCCCCGGAGCCCACGGGAGGCCCGTGCGCCTCCGGGGAGGGGAGGGGCCGCTTTGCTAGGCTTGCGGACATTCTTGGACGGCTCGGAAAGGACCGCACCCCACGATGAATGCAGCGGTCGCCCCAGCGTCCCAACGCCCTGCGGCACGCGGAAGCTTTCTCCTGGTCCTCGCCGAGGGCCTGATCGGGGCGGTGCTCGTATTCATTGGCGCCCTCGGTGTGGGCTGGCTCGCCCCCGGATCGGCGCTGAACCGCTGGCCCTCCCTCGTCTTCTGGCGGATCGAGATCCCCGGCGTCATGACGGCCGTGGTGGCGTTGACCGCCGGCGTGTGGGTCATGTTTTCGGCGTGGTTGCGGCTGGGACGGTACCTGCAGCCGTGGGGTCAGTCGATGCGGGCGCTGTGGATCGCGTTGGTCGTCTGGTCGCTGCCGCTCATGGTCTCCATCCCCATCTTCAGCCGCGATGTGTACGCGTACATCGGGCAGGGTCGGCTCATGCGCGGCGGCTTCGACCCCTACGTGGACTCCATCTCGGTGCTGCCCAATTGGCTGCAGCTCGGGACCGACGTCATGTGGGCCGACTCCCAGACCGCCTACGGGCCGCTCTTCTACTGGATGGCGGCCGGCACCGTGGCTCTCACGGGCCTGAACATCGAGGCGTCCATCCTCGGCTTCCGGCTGCTCTCCTGGGTCGGCATCGCGCTCGTGATGTTCTACCTGCCGCGCCTGGCCAAGCTGCACGGGGTCAACGGCGTCAAGGCCAACTGGATCACGGTCGCCAACCCGCTCTTCCTGCTCTCCTTCCTGGCCAGCGCGCACAATGATGCCCTCATGATCGGGCTCGCCGTGGGCGCCACGTACTACGCGGCCAAGCGCCGCGGCGTGCTGGCCATCGTGTTCCTCGTGGCCTCCGTGGGCATCAAGCCGATCACTCTCATCACGCTGCCGTTCCTGGCGCTGCTGTGGGCCGGCCCCAACGCGAGCTGGCCCAAGCGCATCCGTTACTGGGTGTACGCGGGCGTCCTGACGATCGCGCTGTGCTGGCTCATGGGCCTGCCCGGCGGCCTCGGCTTCGGCTGGATCTCCGCGACCCTCTCCGCCGGCAGCGGCTACTACGTCATCTATGCCCCGCTCGGCTTCGCTTGCTACGTGCTCTTCACACTGTGCTCGGCCTTTGGGCTCGGCAGCGAGTGGGTGCTCTCGGCGGTCGGCCTGCTCGGTCGCGTCGCCGGCCTGGCCATCGCGGTGTACCTCGTGTTCAAGGGGAGCTACTCGCGGTTGGTGCAGCGCCTCCTGCTCGCCTTCGCGGCCATCACGGTCCTGGCTCCCGTGGTGCATCCCTGGTATCTGCTCTGGCTGCTTCCCTTCTTTGCCGCGACCGGTATTCGCGATGACTGGCAAAGCCTCTGGGTCTACGCCACGGTCGGCTTCTTCATCGCCCTCGGCTGCATCGACCAGATGTTCGTGTGGGACTTCAACAACGGGTGGGAGGGCACGCTGCAGCTCATCTCGCTCGCCGTCACCATCATCAGCGTGGCGCTCTTGCTGTGCTCGCGCGCCACGCGGCGCCAGCTGGCGCCGTTGATGCCGCGGCGGGTCATGAAGTGGCTCACCAAGGTGAGCGCCAAGGAAGGCACGACGACGCGCGCCGGTGACCCGCCGCCGTCGGGCACCACCGCCCCGCCCGAGGCGCGTTCTTGAGCGCCGCTGTGGCCCGCCCCCGGGCCCTCCGCTTCCTCTCGCCGCTGCTGCACGGCGTGAGCGCGCGCACCGCGGTGCGCACGGGCCTCGTGGCCTCCATCGTGGGCGCCATCGCCTCCTGGGGCGTGGGCTTCATGCCCTCGACCCAGGGCTCGATCTTCGTGACGCCTGGCATTCTGCGCCCGCTGCGCGTCAACGAGGTGGGCGTCTACCTCTGCTCCCTGGCGCTTGTCCTGAGCGCCGTGTGCCTCATCTGGGTCTGGCTGCAGCTCGGCCGCGCCTCGGCGGGGGAGTCAGACCTGCGTCGCGTGAAGCGCGCCATCCTCGCGTGGAGCGGCCCGTGGTTGCTCGCCTTCCCCGTCATGAGCCGCGATGTGTACTCCTACGCGGCGCAGGGTCGCCTCCTGAGCGTGGGGATGGACCCCTACAGCGACGCCGTGGGCTCCCTCCCCGGCTGGCTGGGGCAGGGTGCCGACGTCCTGTGGGCGCAATCGTCCTCCCCGTACGGCCCGCTCTTCCTACTCATCGCGTCTGGGGTGCAGGGCGTCTCCGGCTGGCGGCCCGAGATCTACGTGCTGCTCTTCCGCGCGCTCGCGATGCTCGGCGTGCTGCTGTGCGTCGTTGCGCTCGAGCGGATGTGCCGACTGCGCGGCGTCGACCCCGGGTGGGCGCTCTGGATCGTCGTGGCCAACCCGCTCTTCATCTACTCCATGGTCGCGAGCGCCCACAACGACTCGCTCATGGTCGGGCTCATCGTTGCAGCGTTCGTGGCGATTGCTCACGGGCGCAAGGCCAGCGGGCTCCTGCTCGTCGCGGCGGCCATCGCCATCAAGCCCATCATGGTGCTGGCGCTGCCGTTCATCGGCCTGGCGCTGGCAGGCCGGGAGGCCAGCTGGCGCCAGCGCTTTGCGTGGTGGGCCGTCACGGGCGCGGCCGTCGGTGCCGTGCTCGCCGTCCTCGGCGCGCTCAGCGGACTGTGGTTCGGCTGGATCGGCGCCATGGCGGACCAGGGCTCCGCCGCCTTCCCGTTTGCCCCGTACGGGCTGATCGGCCTCGCGCTGGGCGCGGGCGTCGGCGCGCTCGGCGGCGCCGCGGTGGGTGCCGCCGTCCAGTCGGGCTTCTACCTCCTCGGCAAGCTGCTCGCGATCGGCGGCACGTTCTGGCTCGCCCTGCGCCGCCCCCTCGGCGACCCCTTCATGCACACGGGCTGCGCGCTGGCCCTGGCCGTGGTGCTCAACCCCGTCATCCAACCCTGGTACCTCTTCTGGTTCCTGCCGTTCTTCGTGGCCTACGCGCGCCGCTTTGGCTTCTGGGAGCAGATGACGATCCTGCTGAGCTCGGCCCTGGTGGTCTGGTGTCTCGTGGACCAGCTGTCGCTGCCCGACTGGGTGCCGGCGACGCCGGTCAAGCTCAGCGTCGCGGCAGCCGGCGCCGTGACCTTGCTGTTCCTCGTGCTCGCGGCACCGGCGCAGCGCGGCTACTTCCGCGGCCTGCGGTTCGCCTCGCTCCTGCGCCCCGACGCGCTACAGGAGAGCGTGACGCAACGCCCGGCCGGGTAGGGTTGCAGGCGGGCCGCGCGCAAGCGTCGCGGCGCATTCGAGAGAGCGGGGCGAACGTGGCGCAGGCCTGGAAGCAGCTGGACGGATCCTTGAAGGAGCGCGTCGTCGCCAGCGTCGATGCGTACCGCGCGGCGCGGCCCGAGCTCGAGGATGTCACGGAACACCTGCGCAACGAGGTGGCGGCGCTCTTCGACGACAGCGAGGTCACCCCGCTCTTCGTCACCGCCCGCACCAAGTCCGTGGAGTCCTTCCGCCAGAAGGCCTCCCGCACGGTGTACACCAAGGAGGACGGGCAGGACCGGGAACTCGAGTTCCCTGAGCCCCTGGATCAGTTGCACGACCTCGTGGGCGTGCGCGTCATCGTCATGCTCCCGCGCGATGTGCGCGAGGCCGCAGCGATCATCAAGCGCCGCCGCGGGCCGTTCTACTGCCAGTCGGATCGCGAGAAGGACATCGGCTCGCTCGAGTCGGGCACCTACGGCTACTCCAGCCGGCACCTCATCTTGATTCCCCGGCACGACGACGCCGTGGATGGCTTTGTTGCCAAGCATCCCCGCGGGGAGCTTCCCTTCGTGTTCGAGGTGCAGATCCGCACGATTCTCGCCCACGCGTGGAGCGAGATTGAGCACGACATCCGCTTCAAGCGCAAGGATCAGCGGGCCTGGAGCCCCCACCTGGACCGTCAGTTCACGGCCTCCGCCGCCATGCTCGAGTCCGTGGAGGGCATCTTCACCGACATCGACGAGCGCCATCAGGCGATCCGCTCCTACTGGGACAACCAGGGGGCGGGCGCGGAGGAGCTGACGCCGGAAATGGTGGGCGACATCTGGCGCACCCTCTGGCCGCACCTTGACCGCAAGCGCGACAGCGATTGGGAGTGGGCCCTCGAGCTGCTGCGCGCCCACGGCATCGAGACGCCGAGGGCGCTCGTGGAGCTCCTGGATGCCGGAAATATCCGCAGCGTGCGCAGCGCGCTCGATCACCGCTACTCGCCCGGGCCGGACCGACTCCTGGACGATCTGCTGCTGTGGACCTACGGGCGGGAGCACATCCAGAAGACGGCGGGGGACGACCCCCAGCGGCGCTCCTCGCTGACGCGGCGCCTGCAGCAGATGCGCACCTTCGACCGCTCGCGGCGCCCGGCCGAGTAACCAGGGGCGACGGGTGGCACCTTGATGACCACCCGTCGTCGGGCGTGAGGCTTTGCCCGCTTAGCGGGAGGCGGCGAGGGACTCGCGGTCCCACGTGACGGCGCGCACGGGCGTGGCCGGCAGGCCGCGCACGAGCTGACCGGCGGGCACGGCGTCGTCGACGATGGGCGTGAGCTCCAGGACGGCGCCGTCACCGATCGCGGCACCCGCGCGGATCTCTGCGCCGCGCATGATCCAGACGCGTTCACCGATCGTGACGTCGTGCTGGCGATCGCCGGAGACGGGGCCGAGGCCGCGGGAGTCGTCGGCGACGATGCCGACGTTGGTGCCGAGGTGACTTCCGGCGCCGATGCGCACGTGGGCCCCGGGGGCCGCCACGACGGTGAGGGTCTTTTCCGAGGTGACGCCAGCGCCGATCTCGATGGTGGCACCGGCGCCGACGGTGAGGTCGAGGCTCAGGTGATCGCCGGGCTCCAGGGCGCCGATGACGACCTGGGCGTCGTCGCCGCGGAAGCGGATGGTGACCTTGTCCAGGCGGGTGGTTCCGTCCACAACAAGGCGGTTGTGGCGTCCGGCAAAGTTCACCGTTGCCCGCGGATCCAGGGCACCCTCGTGCGCCACAAGGTTGCCGCGGTCGTCGATGGGCCTGGTGCGAAAATCGGTGCTCACGCGCACGAAACTATCACCCCGCGCGGCCCGGCGTCCGGCCCCACGCTCATGTTCCGGCGCAGCCGCCGTCCTGTGAGGCGCGCCACGACAGCCGCCGAGGCGGCATCGGAGCGAAAAGCGCTGCGGGTCCCGCGGAATCTTCCGCGGGACCCGCTTCGGTGCCCCCAGCGCGATTCGAACGCGCGACCGGTGGATTAGAAGGCCACTGCTCTATCCAGCTGAGCTATGGGGGCATGCGGCGCCCGGCGCCGCCTCTGAAGCATATCTGCCCGCCGGGCCTTCCCTCACATCGGCGCCGGCTCGCCGTGTTGTCCACGACTCGCGGTGCCCGGGCCCCGCGGCGCGCGTGCCGCGCGCAGGCTGGTGGGACCCCGGCGGAGGGTCGGGGGAGGCAAGAACGGACGGCCGGGGCGCTGGCCCCGAGGAGGAATCATGAACGAGACGATGATCGTGCGCGGCTTCGTGGCAACGGAGCCCTCGCTGCGCACGTTGGAGAGTGGTCTGCACGTGGTGAGCTTCCGGCTCGGATCCACGCCGCGGCGGTTCGACAAGGCCACCTCGACGTGGGTGGACGGGGAGACCAGCTGGTACACCGTCTCCTGTTTCCGGGAGCTCGCCGTCAATGCGCAGGTGTCGCTGAAGAAGGGCCAGCCCGTCATCGTGTTGGGCCGGCTTAAGGTGCGGCAGTTCTCCCGCACCGACGGAAGCCCCGGCGTGAGCGTGGAGCTGGACGCGGAGACGCTCGGACACGATCTGCGCTTCGGCGCAGGCACCTTCGGGCGGACCAACCGCGAGCAGCACGCCGGCTCGGCGCCCGGGGCGCCGGGTGGCGACGGCGGGGACAGCGCGGAGGGCGGGCCGGCCGAGGACGGGGTGAGCTCGGGGCAGGGAGCTCCGGTGGCGGCCCGGGGAGAGGGAACTCATGCAGCGGTGGCCCCCGATGGCGCCGCAGGCGACGGTGGTGCGGACGGATGGGCGCCGGGGTATGCGGGCCCACCGCCTGACTTTGCCGTCGGCGCGGGGGAGGAACCGAACGGAGACGACGACGCCCTCGAGCCCGGTGTGGATCTCGAGACGGGCGAGATCACCGGGGTGGACGCCGACGCTGCGGCCTGAGGCTGGGTTGCGGGCCCCGCGACCGGGGCGCGGGGCGCCTGGCGCCCGGCGTCGGCCCGCCCCTCCGGCGCCCGCCGTCCCGTCCCCCTGGGGCGGCGGGTCCCCCCACGGCGCTTGCCAGAGCGGATAGACTGAGGGTTGATGGGATCGCGTCCTCACGCGTGCACCCCGTTCCAGTCCCTCTTCCCCTGCGCGGCACCAGCTGCCCGGAGGCGAAGCGCGGCCGGACGGCGGGCAGGCGAGGGAGCGGATCCCGCGCGGGGAACTTCCCGCACCACCCCCGGGCACGGCCGTTGGCTTGGCCCCTCGCAAGCACGAAGAGTGGAGAGCATGGCGGAGTTCATCTACACCATGTTTTCCCCGGGGTGCGCGCTTCCCAGCGTTGGCGCGGATTGTGCCCCTACTTCCGTGTAATTCCGGGGATCTGCTTAGGTGAGGCCGGGGTGCCTGCACGCTCTGCGCGTGAACTGAAACGACAGAGAAACGACAGAGAGCACGAGGCCCGTGAGGCGGCCGCGCCGCCGGGTCCCAGCCGAGCCGGGACAAACGGCCACAATCTTGCCGCTTGGTATCGTCGGGGACAAAGCGAGGCCTTGGTGAAACGACGAAAGCGCCCCACCCTGTGAAGGGTGGGGCGCTTTGTCATGCCTGGTGCCGTCCGGGTTCGTCCTGGATGGCGTGGCCGGAGTAGTCGGCGTCGGGGTCGGAGCCGTCGTAGGCGGGGAGCTCGTCCACCGACTCCGGCTCCTGGACCTCGAGGTCAGCGGCCGCGGCCGCAGTGTTCGCCGCGGCGATCGCCTGGGCCTCGGCGAGCTCGGGATCCACGCTGGCCGGCACGGGGGCCGGGTTCACGATGGACGTGAGCACAGAGGCGAGCGTGGCCAGGGCCGCGATGGACAGCGCGAGGCCCCACTGGACGGCGCCGAATGCGATGCCGGTGCCGCCGATGGAGCCGAGCAGGGACTGGGCGAAGGTCTTGATGGCGCGCTCGGCGGCGCCCTTCCAGAATGCGATGGTGAACATGTTCATCCTCAGACGTTGATGCCGTGCTTGCGCAGGGCCTTGATGGTGGTGGGGCCGACTACTCCGTCGGGCTTGAGGCCGGTGCGGCGCTGGAACTCGCGCACGACCTTGGCGGTGTAGGGACCGAACTTCCCGTCGCCGCCGCCGGCGAAGCGGCTGTAGGCGGGGAAGGCGCGGTTGAGCCCGGCCTGCAGCTTCTTGATGCGGGCGGCGTTGTTCTTGGGGTTGCCCTCGTAGAGCAGAGAGGTCGATCCCTTCGCCGCGGTGACGGCGGGCTTCTTGGTGGGGGTCTTGCCGGTGGTCGAGGGGGCCTTCTCGCCGCGGAGCTTGGCGGCGACGCGGGCCACGGCGGCGGCGTTGGCGTTGATCTCGAAGTGCATGCCGTCGACGATGGAGAGCTTGCGGTTGTAGTCCTCGCCCCAGCGCACGACGTTCTCGAGCTGGTTGCGGAGGAAGCCACGGATCTTGGCGGCCTGCGCGGGCGTCCAGGTCCCCTCGCGTCCGCGCCCGTGCAGGAGCGCGTTCACGTCGATGGCCGTGTAGCTGGCGTGGTTGGAGTAGCCGGTGGTCTTGCCGCGGATGGGGCGGACGTTTCCGCCCCAGTCGTCGGCCCCGCGCTCCAGGCTCTCGACCTCTCGGTCGATGAACTCCACGAGGGCGGTGAAGATCGTGGCCACATCGCCGGCACGCACGCGGCCGATGATGTGGGGGATCTTGGTGGTGTTCTTGTCAGTGGCCGTGAAGATCACGGGCCACCCGTTCTGGCTGATGGCGCTCGCCATGTCAGGCCTCCTTGGGCATGAGGAAGCCCCGCGGCCCTGGAACGGGCGGCGGGGCTGGTGGTCAGTTGTTGTTGCGGGAGGCGGCGCGTTCGGCTTGGGTGCGGCGCCAGGCGTTCATCCGCCAGGTGAAGGGCGGGGACGGGGGCGGGTTGCCGGCGGCGTAGTGCTCGTCGGTGGCGTGGGCCCACTGGTCGTAGTCGGTGAGGGTTTCGCGGAAGTCGCGGACGGTGTCGTCTGCGAGGGCGGCTTCGCGGCGGGCGGCGTCGCGCTCGTCGCGGGCTTCTTGCAGCCCGGCTTCGGTGACGGCTTGGCGTTCGCGCACGGCGGTGAGCTCCTGGCGGAACGTGTCCATGAGGGCGGTGTTCGCGGCTTGGTCGGCTTGGCGTTGAGCGGCGTGTGTGTCCGCGTTGGTTTTGCGGAGCACGCCCCAGAGGGCGAGTCCGCCGACGATGGCGCCGGACGCGAGGCTGATGACGGCGACGATGACCTCGGAGGGGACGACGTCGAAGAACGTGGGCCCGGGGGCTTCGAAGTGGTGCAGAATCACGGGGTCACCGCCTCCGGCACTGGTTCCGGCACGACAACTGGCCCGCCGAGTTGGTCCACGAGGAACTGGGAGTTGTCGGCGGCGCGTTGTGCTTCGGTGCGGATGTCGGCGAGCAGGTCGGCTTGCGCGGCGGCTTCACGGGCCGCAGCGAGGGCGCGCAGGGTCGCGGCGTTACTCGTGCCCATCAGTCCACCTCGAATCGCAGGCCGCGCAGTGGCCGCCATGCGTTCGTTGCGGCCGACGCCCAGAGCGTGACAACACCGTCGGGGGCCGCCTGCATAGACAAGCCCAGCGTTGCGTTCGATGTGTTCTGCGGATACGTGTCACCCGCTGGGGGACGGAATCCAGCCGGTAGCGTGAACGGTGACGTCCAACCCGTCGCGGTCGTGTGCACCACATGGCCACGCACGCGAACATCCTTACCGATGCGACGGACGGCAACCTGTGTCGAGCCGCCCTGCGTCCAACCGCTATTCAGGGTGAGCGCCACCCACCCCGTGTCATACGCCGAAGCGCCAGACGGGGACATGGCCTTGATGAAGTTGACGATCTCCACGAACCAACCGACAAGGCGGGGGAGCCCGTTGATGGAGAGCGGGGACGAGCCGCTGGGTGCGTCTGGGGCTGCGGCTGTCGTTGGTGACGCCATGCGGGCCTCCTAGAGAGTCTTGGGTACGACGAAGGCCCCCGACTCGTGCAGAGTCAGGGGCCTTCGGTGTGTGTTGGGTGTGGGCTAGTAGTCCACGAGGGTTGCTGAAGCCCAACGATCAAAGTCGTCGAAACTGTTGACGCCAGCGTTGGCAAGGGCCGTGTTCAGCTGGTCGAACGTCTCGACACTGTTCGCCTGGCACCACGCATCAAAGTCACGGAACACGTCCGTCAACAATGCGACATCGAGGGTCTGCGTGATCTCGCCAGCAGACCCGCTCAAGCTGATGCCAGTGACGAGACCCTTCGACTTGAGCGGCTTGTGTTCCTCGGAGCGTTTCTCTTCGGTGAGCACGATGATGTCGCCGAGCTGCCGGGCGAGGTCGGGCTTAACCTTCACCTGGTCGAGGGTCGGCTGTTGCGCCTGGAACTGCGACACGAGCCACGTCAGCATCTCGTTTGCCGTGGTCGAGTCCTGCACCCACTGGCCCGCGTCAAACCGGAACTCCGACAGCGCCGCATCCTCGGGCGCACCCCACTCCACCGTCTCCGGCTCTCCTGCGACAACTTGAATCGAAGTTCGGGCAATCAGGAGCGGGTTGCCATTGCCGTCCACCAGCCACCAACCACCAGACGTGAAGTTCACAACGGTGATCTGCACACGAAACGGCGTGACCATCTTCGCGGAAACAGTGAGGTGGGAGCTGGTCGGCCTTTCTCCAGTCCCGTCACGATTCGCCGCGGCAGCCCACTTCGACCCCTTGAGCCCGGACGGGTCGGACGCGTCCTCCCAGATCGCCTTGAACGGCGCCACACGGTCCGAAGCCGACTCGAGGTCTTGCGTGAACACCTTGGTAGCCCACGGACCGACATAGATGGGGTTTGTCGCTTCCCAGAGTGTGAGTCGAGAGTCTGACGACGTGGCGCTGTTGGCGGGCGTGTAGGACACGACGACACGGTCGGCTGACTCATCGTCGGTGATCGTCCACGGCACATCATCGAGCTGCTCGTCAGCGTTGACTCGCTCGACTGGCGAGCCGCCACGCAGGGATTCGCGAGACCGGTACACGAGGGCACCGGTCTCGTCGATCCATGCGGCACCCATCGTGGCTTTCGCGATCTCCTGGATGACATCCCAGCAGGTGCGACCGGCGAGGTTGAATACACCGGTCAACGGGGTGTTCGCGAACTCGATCTTCGTGTTCGCGGCCTCGAAGTTGTAGAGATCGGAGATTCCGCCGGGAAAATGACTGATCTCTACCGCAAGGTCGCGGACAAACCCGCCTCGCGCTGGGGTGACCGTAATCACCTCGGATGCGGCCTGGCTCGGGAGGGCCGGCCAGCCCGATGCTGTGTTCGACTCTGACCAGTCGCCCGCCTCAGGTGTGAACCCGATAACGCTCAGAAATGCAACCCCGTTGTTCACGCGCCCAGAGACGGACACGCGCCCCTTTGCGAGTTTCTTGCCAGTCAACAAGACGGTGAGCGTGTTTGCTCCGACAGTCATGGAGACGACGGAAGGAGAGACCGTGAGTGAGACGTCCTCAGACGCAACGGTGACACCGTCGCCTTCAACATCCGCCAGGACAGTCAGTCCGCGGCTTGTAGACATGCCTCCGCCGGAACCACCTGCCCATGCGACAGCTCCCGAGTTTCGGAACGTGAGTTTACCGCCGGAGTACCACTGCTCACCAGAACGGTTCGTCCACGCAGGGGCTACTGCCGAGGTGAGCGAGCCGACAGTTGGGGTCACCGAGCCGATGAGCGGAACATGGAGGGCATACGACCCGGCCACAAAGTCGTGCCACGACTCGTTCGAGGCGTTGGGTAGCCGGGACGGCCTAAACCCTGCTATGCGGGCCGCCTCAGCCACAACGTACGACGCATCGAACGCGGCGGTGGAAGACGCTACAGCTACGTTGGAAGTGAACTTGCGCTGCATCCCCGGCACAGTCTCGGCAATGGACATGGACACGTCGCTTGACCCTGCCGACCCGGAAACCGAGTGCGAGGTCATCGAACCAAGCGGCAGGCGCGCTTCAGCGGACATGTGCGCGAACCCCGCCTCGGGATGGGCGCGCCGCTTCTCAAAAGCGTCAAGGAACGCCTGCCCCGTCAGCGCGTCATATGCCATGGGCTCAGGTTGCGCGACGCCGCTGTACGCCCACAGCCTGCACGCACCACCAGCCCGCACCAGGCGGCTGCCGAACGGCGACACCCGCCCATCACGGGCCTGCGGAAGCGTCACCGAACCAGAACCCACAGACAGCCCAGAACCGCCACGAGCGGCGCCAGGAAGGCCGCCACCAGTGAGCGTGCGCTGAACCTGCCACGAGCCCGCCTCAACGAACCCGCCAGGCAATGACGCGTCCCGGTTCGGCCACGCCTTCTCATCCAGCTCAGCGAACACCCGCACCGGGGCGTCATCGCTCCAGCGAACCGGCTTCTTCTGCATGTGGCCTCCTAGAAGTTGCCTTGCACGCCGATCTCTTTGAGCTCGACGTCATAGTCGGTGAGCGTCTGTGTGCCCGTCACGAGCTGGTATGTGCGTCCCGGATCAGTCACCGCGACGCGAGTAGGCGTTCCCTCAGACGGGTAGAACGTCCCGTCAGCGGCGCCCTCATGGATGCGTACGCCAGACACCACACGCCCGGCGGGTCGGGTTAGCGTCATCACCCGAGACACCGTGGGCGTGAACGTGGTCTGCGATAGCCCACCGACCGGGGCGGGCATCGAGTACGCCGGGTTGCCCGTCTCCTGGTAAGTCAGCGGGTACGTCGTCCCCGTCGTCCACGCAGACAGCGTGTACGTGCGCCCAGCCAGCACGAAAGCTCGCGCCTTCGTCCATCTGACTGGCGGCATCGGAATGCCAGCAACCGGCACCATAGACGGCACCGTGGCGCTCGCATTCGCCGTTCCTGACCACGCATACCCAGGCGACGCCCCATCGAAATACGAGCCATCCGACACGCCTTCCTCGAGCGTGATCGAATCCACCCACAGGTTCCCGGCACGCATCGAATAGAACTGGGTGTCGAGACTCAGGGAAGCCTCGGTCGCATCCTCAGGAATCGTGAACTGGAATACCTGACGACCCACCCACGCACGCATCGGAATCGCAGTACCAACAGCAAAAGTGCCTTCCCCAAACGGACCCTGAGCCTCAAGTGTCCACGCGATGTTCGGCTGCTCCGGCGAGTCGCCAGAACCCAGCGCGGCAGTGGGCTCAAACCGCATCATCGCTGACACCGTGTACGTCCGCCCCGGCTGCATCCCGGTGCGGGCCAGCGTGCCAGCGAACGCGCCGAATGGTCGCACGCTCCCATACGTCGTGAACGTGAACTTCGCCGAGCGCGTGCCACCGTCAAACCAATCCGTCGCGAGCGCCCCAGTCGGCTTCGTCGCAGACGGGCCGTCATACGCCGGCGCGACACCGAACTGCGTGAACCCCGACTCCCACCCAGGATTCACACACAAATTCGTCCGAGTCGCCGGAATGCCAAAACTGTCCTTCGCCGGCAAAAGATTCCGCCGCGCACACGCCCGGTCATACAGGTAGAAAGCAGACGCCGGAGAATGCGCCGCGATGTCCAAAAGGCGGGCGAACTCATTGTCCTGCCAGCCCCGCGCAACACGCCACGTCCGCGGACTCGAAGCGCCCTGCCGAGCCCACCGAACACCACCACCCGACACAAACTCAGAGCGACCACGCCCCGACTCCACGCCAGCACCGGGGGCCACAACCAGATCGGCCATGGCCCCCAGAGGCCCAAACGAAAATGCCGCAACCACGTGCGGGCCTCCTCACTTCAGGCGCGGAGTAACCCGCGCAATCTCCTGACCAAGACGAGCCACTTCACGGTCGCCAATAGCAACCGGCGCCGGCTGCATCTGCACTCGAGTCATCGCCTCAGCCAGACGGTCGTAATCAAACTCGGCAGGTTGCCCCTGCGAAGCCGCAAACGCCTGCACCTCAGCCGAAGCCGGGAGCCGGTACTGCGGCTGATACGCCGCCGCCTGAGCCTCCGCAAGATCCCGCATCGCACGCTCGTTCTCCGGAATGGAGTCACGAACACCCAACGCAGCACCCTTACCAGCCCACACACCCGCCGCCTTCAGAACACGAGACGGCGACTTGATGCCCAACGCCTTGCGGAACGCCTTCTCGCCAGCCGTGCCCATCTTCGCGAACGCCTTCTCAACGGCGGAGATCTGGGACTCAATGCCCTTCACCACGCCCTGCGCCGCGTTCACGCCGCCCGTGTACATCGACTCGGTGAGGTACGTGCCAGTGGCCGCCCCGTACCGCTCGACGTCCTTGAAGTAGGACGTCAACTGCCGCTGCTCCGTGGTGTCCATCGTCATCAGCGCGTCGGCCAGCTCGAACGTCTGAGTTGACGCCCACTCGTCGATGACCTGCTGGATCATCGCGGACGGGAAGCCCCACTTCTTAAGCCAAGCCACCTTCTGCGACAGCTTCTTCGCGCCTGCCGCCATGTTCTTGCCGTAAGCAAGGACAGACTTGTCGGTTACCTTCTGCTTGTAGCCCCACTGATCCGTCTTGCCGGTCAGTGAACCGAAGTCCATCGCACCCTTGACCTGGTCGCGCACACCGTCATGCACACCAGCGAGCTCGTCGTACTTCGACTGAGCCGACTCAAGACGCTTCTCAAGCATCCCCTGCTTGAGCGTCAGGCTCTTGGTCTGGCGCTCCTGCGCGTAGGCGAGCTTGCGCATGGTGGCGCGTTGCTTCGGAGACAGATCCTTGTTATTCGACGCCTCGAACAGTGCATCGACGCCCGAGTAGTTCCCCGCGCCGTAGTTGTCCCGGATGTCACCCCGGTACAGGTCACGGCGCGTGTCGAACTCGAGCTCGCGCAGACGGCTCGTGCGCTCACGATCATCCTGGTAGGCCTTCTCGGCGCGCTCCAAGGCCTTGTCAGCCTTGTCCGACCGCTTCTTCGCCGCCGACAACTTCGACTTCGCCGACGACTTCGCGCCCTTGTTGGCCTTCTTCCCGTCGATCTTGTCGTAGGTCTTCTGGGCGGCCTTCTCAGCCTTCTCAGCAGCCCGCGCCTCAGCCTTCGCCTTAGCCAGCGCCGTCTTCGACTTTCCCTGATCCTTCGAAGACCACGACACACGACCACCAGACGCCAAAGCCGCGAGCCCCTGCACGGCCGGGTCGTCCGCGTTGATCGCCGACAGGAGCCCGTGGTACTTCTGCGACGACTTCCCGTTGATGATCCACTCGCCGGCATCCACGCGAGCCAACGGCATGCCCTTGTGGTTGACACCGAGGAAACCGTCTGTCTTCTCAGTGCCCGGTCCCGCGGTTGGCAGGCGGTAACCCGCCGCGTGACCCGGGAGTCGGCCGCCAGTCGCCTTGCCGCCTGCGGCCGATGCGGCGGCGGCCAGAGCGCCGGTAGCTCCACCAAACACCGCAGAGATGACCATCTGCCGCGGCTGCGCCAACGCGCTGAGCCAGCGCGACGCGAAGTCACTGCCCTGGACCGCGTTGAACGGGGCGTTCCGAGGGGCGGCCAGCGGGTCCAAGAACCCGGACGCTGAGTTGGAACCCGGCGTAGCGTTGAACGGCGCGTTCCGCGGATCCGCCTTCGGGTCCAGCCACCGGGACGCATCATCCGCGCCCGGAACCGCGTTGACCGGCGCGTCCGTAGGGTACTTGTACCCTTCGAGCCACGGGCCCGCCGAGTCATGCCCCGGAACCGCGTTGACGGAAGCGTCCTTCTCGTCCGGGAGCTGAGCCCAGTACGGCAGGAACGAGTTCTCGCCCGGCTTGACGTTGACCTTGGCGTCGACGCTTTCGGGCACCTCACCCATCGCCGCCTTGGTCTCCTCGGCCGTCTTCTTGGCGGTGTCCTCCATCCAGGACTTGACCTTCACGTCCTTCGGGATGCCCATCACTTCGCGGGCGAGCGCTTCGGCGGCGGACTTGCCGATGCCGAAGCCCTTGGCCGTAGACACAAGGTCGTTGTAGGTGGTGTTCAGACTCGCCTGTAGCTTCCCCTGCCCAACACCGTCGTTCGCCATTGCCGTGACCTTCGCCATGCCATTCTGAGCAAGGCCCTGGAAAGCGGCGTTAGCCTTCTGGCCGGCTTCCGTGGTGAAGTCAAAGTCGGTCTTGGCCTTGTTCAGGGCCTTGCCGAGCTGCCCGGAAGCGATCTCCTTCTGTGTGTCGGCGATCGTCTTGAGGCCCTGCTCGTACTGCACGGCGGCGTCGCGTGCGGACATGGTGGCCATGCCCGACGAGAACAGCAGGTCAAGGAACTTCTGCATGTCCGAGACTGCGCCCTCGGCAGAGACTCCCACCGCGGCGAGAGCTTCCTCTAGCGCGGCGTTGGCTGCCTGCGCCTTCTGTGCGGCCTCGGCCTGCTGCTGCTGTGCGGTCGTGAGCTGCTTGGTCCCATCGGCGGCGGTGGACATGAACTCGGCGCCACCACTCATGGCGGCGTTGAGCAGATCCTGCCCTTCGATGTTCTTGTCCTGCGCATTGGCAGCCTCGACGAGCGCCTTCTTGTAGCCGGGCAGGATGTCCAAGGCGGCCTGCATGGCCTCCGGACCCTCCTTGCCCTGCGCCTTGAATGCGTCCGTGATCTGCTGGAACACCTTCGCTGCGGCCTCGGCGTTGCCGCCGGAGACCATCTTCCCCATCTCGTCAGAGAAGGAGGAGAACTTCTCCTGCAGCTGCGTGAAGTCCGACTTGGCCAGGCCCGTCCACGCGAACGTCTTGTCTGCCCACGAGTTCAGGCCCTGGCCCATCGGCGGGTTCGCGAGCTTCGCGATCGCGTCGTTGAGGTTGTTCACGTCATCGAGGGTGTTCTGCCCGAACATCTTCGCGCCGTCGCCGAGCATCTTGTCGATGCCTGACAGGTCACCGGTGTTGCTGAGCTTGAGGATCGCGTTCGCGAAGTCCTCAGCCGTCGCTACCGATTCCTCGGTGATGGCGTGGCCGACGGCGGACAGGGCTGCCGCGGCGAGCCCGACACCCATGGCGCCCTTGCCGATGACGCCCATGGCCTTGGCAAGCTTGCCCGGTCCCTTCTCGGCGCGGCCGAAGCTGATGCCCAGATCGGAGAGTGCACCCTTGGTGGTGCTGACGAAACCGAGGACCTTGCCGGCGGCACCACCCAGGAGCAGGGCCGCGCCAGCGAAGCCAGTCAGGGACGTCAGGGCAGACTTCACCGGACCCGGGAGCCCGTTGAAGGCGTCAGCGATGCCGCCCACAATCTCGGCGACCGTGCCCACGGCCGGCGCGAGGGCTTCGCCCGCGCTGATCGCCGCGTCCTTGATCTTGTTCCACGCGACCTTCACCTTGGACGCGGCCGTGTCATAGCGCTTGTCTGCCTCGTCGACGAGAGCCGTGTTCTCCTTCCAAGCCTGGTTGCCCAGCTTGAGCGAGTCCGTGAGCAGGTCTCCGGAGTTCGCCAAGGCCAGCATGACCTGGGTTTCTTCGGTGCCCTTGATGCCCATCGACTTGAGGGTCGCCGTGACGTTGCCGCCCTCAGAGTTGACCCGGTTGATGCCCTTCGCGACCAGGTCGAGGGCCTCCATGGGGGCGGACTTGAACTTGGCAGCGAAGTCGTCGGCGCTGACGCCTGCGACCTGAGCGAAAGACTCGAGGGACTGGCCGCCCTCGTCCACCGCCGTGCGCATCTTGAGGAGCACACGGGTGGCGACGCCGCCGCCGAGCTCCGAACGCACACCCATCGACGCGAGGGTGTTGGACAGGGCCAGGAGGTCAGACTCGGACCCGCCAAGGGTCTTCACTGCACCGGCCATACGCTGGGCCATGGAGAGGATCTCAGCCTCGGTCGAGGCGCCGTCGTTGCCAAGGGCCACGAGCGTGGCGCCGAAGCGCGAGACACCTTCGGAGCCGTCGCGGGACATCGTGCCCATGACGTTGGAGATCTGGGCGATGTTCGTGGCGGCATCATCGGCGGTCAGGTTCGTGGTCTCGCCGAGGTCGATCATCGTCTTCGTGAACCCGACGATGTCCTTGCGGGCCACACCGAGCTGGCCGGCGTTCTCTGCGACGGCCGCGATCTCCTGATGGGTGGAAGGCAAGGTCTTGGCGAGGCCGCGCAGACCGGCCTCGACTTCGGCCATCTGCTGCGGGGTCCCGTCGACGGTCTTGGTGACGCCAGTCCAGGCGGACTCCCAGTCCATGGCGGCTTTCACGCCGAGCACGGACGTGGCCGTCAGGGCTGTGCCGGTGCGCATCGCAGTCGAGGACACTTCCGAGAGCGACTGCTGGAACGCCTGCGACCGCTGAGCCGCGTACACGGCGGCGGTCGACTGGGCGGCCAGGCCCATCCGGGCGGCCTTCGATGCAGACACGGTGCGGCCGAACTGGTCGACGAGCTGGCCCTGGGCGTCATACAGGAGGCCGGCGTTCTGCGCGGCTGCGTTGGCGGTCTTGCCCATGGCCAGCGTCGAAGTGGCGACGCGCTGCTGGTTGGTGGCGTTGAGGCGCTGGGCTGCGGCGGCCTTCTCGGCCGACTGCTCGATGACGACGGCGGCCTTCTTCGCGGCCTCCTCCGACTTCTTCGACCCGGACGCCGAGTCCTCGCCCGCCTTCTTGCCCTTGCGGCCAGCGTCCTGGGACTTCTGGCCGAGCTTCTCCTGCGCGGCCCCGGCCTTGTCGGCCCCGGTCTTGGCCTTGTCGGAGCCCTTGGCGGAGTCGTCGCCTGCGGTCTTGGCCTTCCGGCCCGCCTTCTCGGCCTGGTCGGCGGCCTTGCCCTGCGCCTTCGCGCCCTGCTCGGCTCCCTTTTGCGCGGACTGGCCTGCCTTCTCGGCTTCTTTCGCGAGCGACTGGAGCGAGGCGCCGGCCTTACTCATGTTCGCTTCCCAGTTGCTGAGGTCGACGGTCAGGCGGGCGGTGAGGGTCTGAGTCAGGTCGGCCACGCGGGCTCCTTCCAAGAAAAGCGAACCCCCGCCGCCAGGTCAGGCGGCGGGGGTTTCAGCAGGGGAGTCGAGCAAGTCGACAAGAGACAGGGCGACGTGCTCGGGGATCCCGTGCTCGCCGTAAACGCCGGTCTTGCCAGTGACCTCGGAGACGTACTCACGCACCCGGTCGGAGGCATGACAGACGTCCTCGCGGACCTCGAAACGGTCCAGGTTCTCCACGCCGCGGCACACCCACACGGGTTGCCCGCACTTCGAACACAGGGAGTCCTCGTACACCTGCAGGGCCAGCGCCATGCGCCGGTCCCGGTCGTTGATGCGGGTGACGTCGTGCCGGTGCGGGTCGTCGCGGTCGCGCAGGCTGAGTAGCACGGTGATGGGCCAGCCCTGGGAGCGGGCGGCGCGGGCCTCAGAGAGCAGGTGAGACCAGCGCCGCCGGCTCATCGCCCTCGCTAGAAAGGGGCCGTGACCGCTTCCACGGGCGCGTGGGTTGCCTGCGACCAGGCGTTCTGCAGCAGGACGATCTGAGGGTCGCCGATGACGCGGTTGAGCTTGTCGAGGCGCTCCCGGCCGATGGGCTCCCACTGACCGTTCTTGCCGCGGATGTGCACGCGCTCGGCGAGGATGCGGAAGGAGCGCTCGAGGCCGACGATCGCGTCGGAAGCCTGCGCCACGGCGGCCTGCACCGCGGCAAGAGTCTCCTTCGCGCCCATGCTCAGCGCCGTGGCGAGCTCCGTCGTGTCCGTGCGGGCCTCGTCTTCGGCGGCCTTGCGGGCGTCGGCGAGGTCGTGCTTCACGGCCTTCTCGACGTCCTTGACCTCCTCCTCGATCGAACCTTCGACCTTGACCTCGGTGCGGGAAGCGTGGAGCTTCGCGGTGAGGGTGTCGCGCTCCTGCTCGAGCTCGGCGCGCAGTGCGGCCTGCGGGTCCACCGGATCGCCGAGGGAACGTTCGGGGGCGTTCTCCTTCGTCGGGGCGGGCGGCAGCGCGTCGAGGCGCTCACGGACGGCGATCAGCTCGCCGTACACGTCCGGGCGGGCGTAGAGGGTGACGAGGCGGGAGGGGCGCTCGGCGCCGGACAGCCAGGCGTCGAAGTCAAAGCCCTCAGTCAGGTCGGCGGCGGTCGGGGTGGTGGTGTTCTCGGACATGTCAGGCTCCTAAGAATGTGGTGGTGCCAGGCGGTGAAGGGGTAGTGCGGCCCCGCCCCCGTGCCTGACTACGGGGGCGGGGCCGGGCATGAAAAAGCCCCCGGGCCACGAGGTGTGGCGGGGGCTTGGTATGCGGGGAGTGGCTACCTCATCAGGCGCCGGCGGCGACCTTGGCGCGCTCGTCGACGTTGTCCTGCACGTAGAACTGGACCTTGAACTTCTCGAATCCGGCATCGGCGGGGGAGAGGATCTGCGGGACGCCGGAGATCACCTGGTAGACCTGCACCTCGTCGCCGGCCTTGAACGGCGACTCGAACGGCTTCTTGTCGGGCTCCCCCTGACCGATGCGGCGCACGAGGTAGCCGTTGATGCCCTTCTTGGTGAAGGTCGTCCACGCCTTGTCTTCGGCGGTCTCGGTGTACCGGAAGAAGTTCATCGCGGCCTCGTAGTTGTCTCGGCCCGGGACGGAGGAGTTGGTCGAGGTGCACAGCGCCGGGTCCGACACGTCGTCGTTGCCGGTGGCTCCGAGCACGAAGTCGGCCGCGGTGATCGCGCAGGACAGGTCGAGGACGCCGGAGCCGGTGAGCTCCGAGACCTTCGGGGCGCGGTGGTCGGCGAGGGTGGGGACGAACGCGAGCTTGGTGTTCGCGTCGTTGAGCATCTTGGGCATGTCAGTTGCCTTCCTTGGTGGAGGGGGTCTCCCGCAGGTTCGGGAAGTTGTCGAGCCACGTCTCGGGCACCAGGTCGGGGTTCTTGGCCCCGGTTTCCGGGTCGTAGACGTGGATGAGTCGCCGCGGATCGCGGGCTCGCACCTTGGCCGCCGGGGCGGTTTCGGGCGCGCTGGTGTTGGCGGCCGACTTGGTGTCGGTCGCCTTGGGGGCGGTTGCCACGAGGGGCCTCCTATTGGGTGGTGACGAGCCGGAACCGCAGCGGCATGAACATGCGCACGGGGGTGACGGTGTTGTCGGGGATGGGGGAGAGCTGCCGGTTGTGGTCGGCGTCAGGGATGAGCCAGCCGCCGCCCACATGCAGGTTGCGCAGGGCGGCGAGGACGGCGCGGGCGCCGTCGCGGCACACGGCGCCACTGGGGCCCACGACGGTGACCTGGGGTCGCCAGTCGAGGACGTCGGCCGCGGAGAGCCGGGTGAGGTCTCGCTCCGCGGGGATGTCGTCGCCCGTCCCGGCCCACAGGACCGCGTAGGGCTTCACGAACTTTCCCTGGCCCGTCGTGGGGATCGTGTCGGGCACCTGACCGTCGTACACGCCACCGGTCAGCCCGGGAACGCCCTGCAGCACGGCCATGACGATCGCGGAAGGGTCAGCCACCGGGCATCACCTTCTTCGCCGCAGCCGCCAGCGCCGTCGTGAACGACTGCGCATTCCGATCGAGCGCGGGGAACAGGTACGGCTGGGCTGCCATCCGGCTCGTGCCGAGCTCGACGTAGTGGGCGTAGTTCACACCCGGCCGCACCGTGGCGGACAGGCCCGCCACGTCAGCGGTGATCGACGAGCGCAGCGCGCCCGTGTCCACCGGCGCGGACTGCGCCGCCTGGGTCGCCACATCAGCGGCGACCTTCGCCACGACCTTCTGTGCGAGAGGCTGCAGCTTCGGCGCCGCCCGGTTGAGCTTGCGCCCAAAGTCCTTCGCGTCGGAGAAGTCGAACACGTCACCCTCCGTCCGTGGACTGCAGCATGAGGTCGCACTCCCACAGCTCGGAGCCCTGCAGGGCGTCGAGGATCATGTAGGAGCGCCCGCCCGCCTTGAGCACGTCCCCGGCCTCGCCGGAGCGCACGAGGGCGAGCACCTCGTAGGGGAGTACGGCCAGGTAGTCACGCACCTGCACGGCCTGATCGGCGACGACTTTGCCGCCGTCGCCGGTGGCGCGCTGCTGTAGGCGACACTGGCCCGACCACACGAGGACCGCGGGGGCCTCGTCCTGCCCGAAGGGTGGCGGCCCGTCACCAGGCCGCCACACCTCGCACGCCAGGTTGAAGGATCCCTCAACCACGGGCCGGTGGTGCGCCGACCAGCCCACCGGGATCACCCGCGTGCCGTTCAGCGGGGCCACGCCGACCACTCCTCGCCCTCGAGACGGGCCGAGGCTCCGTCCGGGATCACGTGGAAGAAACCGACGTTCGGGTCGTCCTGGGCCTTCTCGGTGGCGACCTCGGTGCGGAGGCGCTTCGCGTGCTCGCGGAGCTCCTTCGACACCGCGGTGCCGTCCGTGGAGAGATCCTGGGTGGTGATCTTCTTGGAGACCATCACCTCGGACACGGCGATCTGGTCGAGGAGGTCCGCGGCGGCCAGCTTCACCCGGTGGGCGTCACTGTCCGCCGCGAACATCGCCAGGGCGTCGGTGACGGCCTGGTCGTCGAACAGGGCGCCGTCCGGGTCGGCCACGGTGCGCCGGACCAGCCGGATCATCTGCTGCTCATCCACGAGGGACTCCTCTCAGGTGGCGGCTGGCCCGGCGCCCGGTCACGCGGCGCCGTTGGAGGCGTAGACGCCGGTGCCGAAGCCCTTGTCGATGCCGAAGAACGTGCGGCCGCGGTACCAGATGGTGTCGTCGTTGAACGAGCCCTGATCAGCGCTGATCGCGCCGCCGCCGACGTTGGTGCCCTGGTCGTTCTTGACGCGGATGTCGACGTTGCCGTCGTGGCCCTCAAGGCCCGTGTCGATCAGGGACGGGAGCGTGGAGCCCTTGCCCTGGACGAGCGCCCAGGCCTTGGACTGGTTCGCGCCCAGGCGCTTACCGACCGAGCGGGAGACGAGGAGGGTGACGAGGCCCTTGAAGGGGTTCGGCACCTCCGTGCGGGTCTCCTTGTTGCCGACGGTCTGCTTGATGACCAGTCGGTCAACGTTGAGCAGGCGGGCGGCCTGAGTCTGCAGGCCAGGGCCGACCACCAGCACCAGGTTGGACGTATCCACCAGGTCACCGCGGTGATCCTCACGGATCGCCAGGGCGTTGATCGCGGCATCCAGACCGTCAGCGTCCAGCGCGGTGGACTGCACCGCGCCGAACAGGGCCGGGTCCCACGCGCCAGCGGCGGTGACCAGGGCGGACGCGGCGGCCGTGTTCTTGGCCTTCACCGCGCCGTTGCCGAGCAGGGTCGGGAAGTTCGCCAGGTCGGAGAACAGGCGACGCAGGCGCAGCTCGAACGTCAAGCCGTAAGACTTGCCCCACTTGGCGGTGCCGTGGTCCAGGTCGGTCTCGTTCAGCGAGCCGCCCTTGTACTCCTCGCCCTCGCGGACGCGCTCGAACTCGTCGGCGCCCCACAGGTCGACCAGCTTGTGGCGCTGGAAGTCCGGGACGGTGGTGTGCGCGAGGATCGGGTCGAACTCGTTGACCGCGGCCTTCTGCGCCACGATGGCCTTCTTGGTGAAGGCGTCACCCAGGAGCTTGGGGAAGTCCGGGGTGGAGAACGCCTCCTGCAGTTCGGCCTGCTGGATGGGCGAGCCGGTGCGACCGGCGTTGAAGAACTTGGCGGCCTCGTGCACCTTCTCCTGGTGGGAGGGGGCGGCGCGGAAGCCGTGCTTGTCGAAGTTCATGATGTGGTCGTCCTTTCTCAGGCCGTCGGGGCCGTGCGGCCGAGCGGGGCGACCTCGACGACACCGGCCGCCGCGGCCTTGGTGCCGATGGCGGCGCCCCAGGGCTTGTTGCCGGAGGCGGTCGTGTTGAGCGCGCCGGCGGGGGTGATGTAGACGGTCGCGCCGGGCGTGGTGGCGCCGGTGACGGTGACGTCGTAGGAGCCGTCCAGCCAGACGGTGGCGGTCTCGCCGGACTTGCCGCCGTTGAGGGCGACGCCATTGAAGATGCCGATGTTGACGGGCTCGCCGGGAGCGCGGTCGTAGGGCAGGGGGAGCGCGATGTGACGCGACTCGGTGTAACGCTGGTTCTTCGCCATGATGTGGGTGCCTCCTTAGAGCGCGTTGGCGATGTCCTCGTCCGTCGGCAGCGCCGCGGACTCGGAGACGTGGGTGGAGCCGAGCCCGGCGGGCTGGCCGGCCTTGTGGGCTTCGGCGGCCTGGGCGGCCTCGCGGACGGCCTTCTCGTCGAAGGTGCCCTGCTCGGCGGCGTGCTTGGCGGACTCGACGATGAACGCGGGCGCGTCCTCGCCGAAGGCTTCCTTGACGACCTTTTCGGCGGCGGCCACGCGGGCCTCCTTGGCCTCGGTCTCGCGCTTCTCGGCGTCGGCCTTGAGCGTCGCGTTCTCGGTCGCGAGCGCCTCGGCCCGGCCGGCGGACTCGCGGAGCTTGTCCAGCTCCGCCTGTTCAATCTGCGGCATGTCATCCTCCTGATGGGGTGTGCCTTGGATGGTGGAATCCCCAGCCGGGTTGGTCTTGGGGGCCCCGGCCTCGACGGCAGGGGAGTTGGTGGGGGCGTCGTCCCAGATGTCGCGGGACGAGAGGCCGGGAAGCGCGGCGATCGCGCCGGTGATGGACGCGACGGCGGACGCCGCGGCGACCTGCAGCACGTCCCATTCCTCGCGGGTGAGTCGCCCCTCGCCGTACATGTCGGCGAACAGCTCGTTGAGGTAGCGGTGCGTGCGCGCCTCAAGGAACGTGGCGACGGTGCGGGCTTCCTCGGCGCGACCGGACTCGAGGACGGTGAACGTGCCGCCGCGCCCGGGCACGGTCACGAAGTCGACCGTGTTCAGGGGCGAGGGGTACATGGCCTCGACGATCATCGGTAGCCCGTCCGGTGCTGTGCCAGGATCGAACGACGCGGCGGAGGCGATCGACACGTGGGCCACGCCAGCGGCCTCGCGCATGTGCTGCCCATTGAGGCCAATCGGGCGAGCCTCGGCCACGAGAGCCTGGCCGTCCCAGCGGGCGTCCTCAGTGAGTACAGCGGCCAGGGTGGCGACGGACCGCACGCCACGCTCGTACCGCTCCGTTTCCGTCTGGTGATCCAGGTGCATGGCGGTACCTTCGGGGAACACCTTGGCTGTCGCTGCGGCCTCGAGGACCTCGGGCGTATAGAAGCCCGAAGCGCCTCGACCGGGCGTTATCAGGGTGACGAGGAACCGGCCGCCAGATGAGGTGACGGCACCTGACTCGGTGACGCGTTCGACGGGCGGGGCGGTGGTGGCGGACTCGGTGGCCCAGCCGTGGATGGTGGTGGTCAAGGGTGGCCTCCTACACTGGGGCGATGGGCATGGACGACGCGAATGAGCGCCGCGGCGAGCCGGGGGCTTGCCCGGGCCACTCTTGGGTGGCGGGCGAGGTGCTGCTGAAACCTCGCGGGGCTCAGCTGACGGTGGTGTGTGTGTACTGCGACGCGATCCAGGTGGAGCCGTCGAAGAACGCGGACTTCTACCGGGACACGGCGTTGGAGGACGAGGCGCTACAGCTCGTCTACGAGGAGTTCGTGAAGCGGGCGGAGGCGGAGGGAATCACGCCAGCCGACGTTCTGCTGAAAATGGGACAGGTCTTCCCACCGGACTTTCCCGTCATGGAGTAGCTGGGCGCGGGCCCGTCCGATCATGCGGTCCTGCGACTCGGGGGTGAGGTTGTCCCACCACGCATCCCGGTCGCGCCACACGGGCTCCGGTTCGTCGACGCCGTCGAGGCCGAGCTCGGCCCACGTCTTCGTGACGTCCGTGAAGCAGCAGCGGCCGTTGGGGTGATCCCAGGGCCCGTCGGTGCCGGGCGGGTACATGCGCCCGTGGCGTCCGATGCAGGATGCGCAGGTGCGCGGCCCAAGCTCGGCAGTCCAGCGGCGCCCCGCCAGGATCTCCGTGTTCGCCTGGGAGGCGTGCCGGGATGCGGCGCGGTATGCGTCGAGGATCTCCGTGCGTGCGATCGTGGAGGCCCGGCTGATGCCGCCGTTGAAGGCTCCCTCTGTGCGGTCCATGATGCGGCGCGCCACGGTGCGCGGGTTGTCGCCCACGGCGATGCCACGCACAAGCTCGGCCCGCATCGCGGCCACCGACTCAGCCGACAGGGCCCGGTACTGCGAGTGGATGCGCTGCTGGGTGCGCATCACGATCGCGTCCAGGGCGTCCGGCGCCGGGTGCGCCACCGGGAGCGTGGACCCTGCCGGGAGCTGGGTGCGGACGCTGGCCTCGAGGTCGGGGCCAGCGGCGGACACCTCGGCGGGGATGATCGCGGCCGCCGATTCGCCGGTGGTTTTGGCGACCTCCTTGATGGTGGCGCGCACCTGCGCGAGCGCGGCCCGGAGCCGGGCGTCTTTCGCCACGGCGTGGCGCGGCACCCGGCCGTCCTGCGCGTACCGCACCATCAGATCCAGCAGGGACGCCAGTAGCTCCGGAGAGATCAGGTCCCAAGCGTCGGCCCAGGCCCGCGTGATCGCGAGCTCCTGCTCGCGGGTCGCGTTGATGAGGCGGGCGCGGGTGGCGGCGGCCACGCGCAGAGTGTCCTCCGTGATGGCCACCGCCCCACCCCCTTACTCGGTCTCGGGCTCGTCATCCGGTGCGGGCGGCTTGCCGCCGCGGTACCGATTCGCGAGCGCGGCGCCGACCTGCTCGTCGTTGTCGCGCTGGTCGACCCACTCGCCCGCGTCGTCGGTCATCTTGTCGATGAGCTCGGCCACGTTGGGCACGCGCAGCGCGTGGAGCACGAGCTTGGCCAGCTCGACCATCGGCAGGACGCCGAGGCTGTCGGCGACCTCGAGCGCGTCGAGCACCGTCTTCACGTCGGGTTCGTCCATGTCCGGCCAGACCACGTTGATGGTGACCTCGGTGGCGTCCGTGAACTCCACCGTCATGCGGTCGTCCTCGGGGACCACGCGGCCCTTGAGGGAGCCTCGCGGGGCGATGACGTGCTGCTCGATGACGAACTGGATGGACGCCCGGTCGGCGGCCTCCCAGAGTCGCTGACGGGCGCGCATCGCATCCTTGGTGGGCTTGTCCAGGGTCTCGGCCACGGCGCGGGCCCCGGTCGTTCCGGGGTCAGCGGTGAGCATCGTGACGGGCAGGTCCAGGGCCGCGGCCACGAGCGACACGATCGGCCGGCCCGAGTCCGCGTCGACGGTCGCGCCGGACACGTTCGCGGCCTTGAGTTCGCCGGTGCCCGTGGCGATCGTCCCGCCGGCGCCCTGCATGCTGGCGACGGCCTGCGCCGCGGCGCGCATCTGCTGGGACTTGCCGTTGGGGTCGACCACCTGCCACGCGACCTTGGAGAGCGCCTTCACGAGGGTGAGCCAGTCGGACAGGAAGCCCTCGTAGCGGATCGCGAACGGTGCCGCCGCGTAGGCGTCGGGGATGCCCCAGCGGGAGCCGCGCCCCGCGGTGCGGGAGGACACGTGCAGGATCGCCGCGCCGCCGATCTCGCCGGGCCACAGCACCTCGATGCCGTCGATGAGCTTCGGCTTGGCGCGGGGCTGATGCCGCAGGTCCGGATACCAGGCCTTGCGCTGCACGGCGGAGAGCCCGTAGCCGGTCTCCGTCCACTCGCGCAGGTAGTAGTGCGGGGTGAAGCGGTCGCCGGGCGCCGTCATGATCTGGGTGATCTCGTTGAACGTGATCGGGCGGACCTGCACGTGCCCGGTCATGCGGTCCACGAAGTGAGCGCGGAAGTGGTTGCCGTCGGAGAACAGGTCGCCTTCGGCTTCCTCGCGGGCCTCGGCGCCGAAACAGGCGGCCTCGTTGCGCTCATCGGTCAGGAAGCCCTGCACCACGTGGTCGACGTCCTGGCCGTTCTCCTGCTCGGCGGCGCTGATCGTCACGCCAGTGCCCCACACGTACCCGGTGCGCACGCCCAGGGCGCGGCGCAGGAGCGGGTTCGCGACGGTGAGGCCGCGCAGGGTGTCGGCCTTCGCGCCGAGCTCCTCCCGGCTGATGAGGTCCGATCCGAGCCCGGTGAGCGGCTTCCAGCCGATGTCCTCGCGGCGAAGCGACGCCAGGGACTCGGTCAGGCGCTCAACCTCGAGCGAGAGCGTGTCCACTCGGTGCGCGGGCACCATCGGCTCGGTGGCCTCCACGGCGGTCTTGGTACGGCCAAACAGGGCCATGCGGCACCGCCTTTCAGATCACCAGGTGGAGAAGTCCACCGGGGTGAAGTCGTCGAACAGATCGCCCGGGGTGACGCGCCCACCATTGATGAGCGGGTGCAAGAGCATCTGGTTCACGGCTTGGGAGAGCGCATCGACAGTGTCGTCGTGCTTGGACGTCGGGAAGTTCACGAGCTCCTCGCGCAGCTCCTCCACGTTCGGGAGGAGCGCCGCGGTGGGGAGCTTGATGTTCCCCGCGAACGCGAGCGGCGAGACGGCCGAAGCGCGGGCGATCTTGGAGCCCTCCGGCATCACCGGCACGAGGCCGACGAGCTGGCGCTGCAGGGCGTTGATCACGGCCGGGCCGTTGGCCTTGTCCTCCACGAACGTCTGGATGGCCTGGGGCCATCGGGCGCGCATCGCAAGGATGGCCTCGCACGTCGCGTTGAAGTTCATGCGCCGGCGGACCATGTCCAGGAGGAACATCTCGTTCTGGACGCGCAACCACACCTGCCCGACGACGTAGTCGGATCCCTTGGTGTCGGAGAACGTGAGGTCCCAGGACATGGCCAGTTCGTGGTCGTCGCGTTCGCCCACGCCGGGAACCCAGCGGGAGCCGTCCGGGCGTTCCTGCCACGGAGCCACGTCGTAGGTGGCCCAGTCGCGGGGGAAGATCCCGCCCTCGTCAGGGGTCGGCTTGCCCTGGTAGAGCGCCGCCCAGGATCGGGGGCCGGTGTCGCGCTTGCGGCGCTCCCACTGCGCGGCAGTCATGCCTCGCGTGGTCACCATCCACTCGCCGGGCTCGCGGCCCAGCGGGTCAGTCTCGCCCAGCTCGGGGCGGTGATCGGCTTGGGCTGGGATGTTGAGGACGCGCCAGTCCTCGCCGCCGTTCTCCGGCTTGAGGACTTTCCCGCCGAGGTCGTCGGGGGACCAGCGCGTCATGATGATGATGGCCGGCGCGCCAGGGGCGAGGCGAGTCATGGCGACTTCACGCCACCAGTCCCAGTTGCGTTCCTGGTAGCGGGCGGAGTCGGCGTCCTCGCGGCCCTTCACGGGGTCGTCCACGATCATCAGGTCGGAGGGCCGGCCAGTGAGCGACGCACCCACACCGGCGGTGAACACGCCGCCGTCATGCCCGTCGAGCTGCCACTCGGACTGCGACGAGACGTCATGTCGGATCACAAGGCCGCCGAGCGCGTCGCCGTGCTCGTTGATGTCGTCGCGTATCGTGCGGCCCCAGCGGCGGGCCGTGTCCGTGTTGTAGGAGCAGACCGTGATGCGGGTGTCCGGGTTCTGGGAGAGCGCCCACTCAGCGAAGCGGCGCGTGGCGCGCTGAGACTTGCCGGCCTGCGGCGGCACGCTGATGATCAGCCGGGCGTCGGGCGTGTTCCAGGCCCACACGAGGGCCTCGTCGATGAGGTCCATCGCCCGGGTCTGCACCGTCTTCGGGTCGAGCGCCTGCGCGAGCTCGCCGGGAGTGGCGAAGCGCGGCTTGGGCTTCTCGAAGGCTTGGGCCATGAGGCCGAACACGGAGGTCGTCATGGTCGCCTCCTGCTGTCGGCCTGCCCTTCTACGCTTGGCGGGTGGAGCGGGAATTGTGGATCAGGTGGGACGGGCCGAACGCTGGCGCCCTGGTGAACGGCACGGGCAGGGATCTGCTGTCGTTCCGGGTGTTGGTGCCGGGGCCGTCGCGGGTGCGCGCCCGGGCGGACTGGTACGAGGACAAGGACGTGCTGCGCGCCAACGGCGAGGTCACGTTCTCGCGGCTCGACCGCCGCGGCCCGGACCCCGTCATGCGCGTCCGGTTCAAGCTCGGGCTGGGCCCGCGCTTCGACTGGATCACCAAGCAGATCAGCCTGCGCCCACCCGCGCCAGGCATCCCCGAGCAAGACCCTTGGAGCCTCGGCGCGAGGACGCGGAAGCCCTAGGCCGCGTTGAGCATGGGGCAGGCGCCGCCACACCCGCAGGTGTCGGGGTCGCCCTGGCAGGTCTGCGAGAGCGCGAACCGCTGGGCGCGGTGTTCGCGGAGCTCGTCACTAACCTGGGTCGGAGTGGTGGGCTCGGGCATCAGGACTCCTTGCGGGGGAACAGGGCTGCAGTGATGGCCTTGATGGCGTCATCGTTGCGCTCGTCCCAGCCGAAGTGCTCAGCGAAGACCATCTCGAGTACCTCGACCGGGTTCATGATCAGGTCGGTGGCGTAGTCGGACGGCGGAAGCGTCCCGACGAGTGGCCGCGTGACTTCGGTGGTGAGGTATCCGCCGCTGCCGACTACGCGCTGGCCGTTCTCG
Source organism: Galactobacter valiniphilus (assembly GCF_003575975.1). Classification (GTDB taxonomy): domain Bacteria; phylum Actinomycetota; class Actinomycetes; order Actinomycetales; family Micrococcaceae; genus Galactobacter; species Galactobacter valiniphilus. Next base: position 44,080 of record NZ_QQXK01000019.1, read on the forward strand.
GTGTAGCGGTATACGCGGGCGGTGACGGTGTGCTCGTCGAGGTTCACGATCATGTCGGAGGCCGCGGTGCGTTCGGGGTCGAAGCCGCACCCGGCCATGAACTGGCTCATGGGCGAGTCCTTACCGATGCCGTAGTACAGGGTGGCCTCGATGCCCTTGTTGATGACCGTGGTCGGGTAGATGGCGCTGTTGAGCAGGGCCATGGGTTTCTCCTAGTCGATGAGGATGGCGACGCCGTTTTCGGCTGCGCATTGGTGTGCTTGGGTGGCGACGTGCTCGGGCCCGTCGTGCTGGATGAGCACGAGGTCATGCACGCCGGCGGCCGGGCGGCCCGGGTGCGCCAGGGCGTACTGGTGCGCCGTGTTGGGGGAGGTGCGCGCTACGTCCGCAGCCACAGCCTCAGCCCACTCGCGACGGCCTGCGATGAGGATGCGCATGGGGGCCTCCTGGTGGTTTGGTCCCGGGCAGGTCACCCTCGGCTAGAAGAAGTTGAGCCGTCGTGGGGTGCCTTCGGTGGAGTGGACGGTGGGGAGCAAGTAGAAACCCGGCCGCCCGTGAGCCGTTGACCCGGGGGAGCTGACACCGCAGGAGTCGAACCTGCATCGTCCGGTTTTGGAGACCGGCCATCTACCTGTTGAAAGTAGGTGCCATCGCACCCGTACCGAAGACAAGACCGGCGTCTTCGGGCCGGGGCGGTGCAGGCCGTGGCCCGCTGCTGGTCTGACGCTCCCAGCGGCGAGATGGGGCCTCCTTGTGGTTGGTGTTGCCCGATCTGGTGCCCTTGTGCCCTGGGCGGGGGTGACGAGTGCGCCCGCGTGTGTCGCCCTCGCGTAGCGGGGCCTGGGGTGCTGTGTGGCGACTCGTCAGTCTGGGGTGGCCGGCGTTTCGAGGGCGGTTCTCACGCCGCCCGGTCTTCGCCGTGGTGGGTGCCGCTACCGCGCCGGCCTGAACATTGAGAAGGCCAGCCGGGGGAGCGCCAGCAGGAGAGGCCCCATGACGAGCCTGTAGCTGTCGGCTCAACCCCTGGCTGGCCTTGGGAACCGACACTTGTTCGATTCTGAGGAAAATCTAGTTGCACCGTTGTCATTTGTCCAGTGATGTACGGCGTGTCACGGCAATTCGTCTACGCCGCGACGGGTTTCGATTCCAGAAGATCCAGCACGTCGCCTGCCCGGTACAGCGGCACGGCGCCGTGGAAGCCGGCCGGGACGAGCCGCCCGCGGTGCGCCCAGGACTTCACCGTGTTCATCCGCACCGCCACGCCCAGGGCACCCAGGCCGCGCACGACGTCGGTCAGGCGGGCGGGGGCGAACGGCACGCCGCGCAGCTGCCAGCGGCGGTATTCGTCCACCGACACCTCGTAGGGGCACTTGCGGCACCGCGCCACGGTGTCGCCGGTCTGGTAGCGGTACTGGCCCGGGCACGGTGCGCCGTCCTCCGTGGTGCCCGCGCAGTCGCCGAGGATGAGCCAGTCGGCGGGGCGCTCACACACGGCCATCATGCGGGCCTCAGCGCGTTCGAGGTGCGCGAGTGTCGGGCCAGCGGACGAGCTGCGGGCGAGGACGCGGACGCGCTCGACGGTGGGCTCCGGGCCAAGGTGGCGCGGGTCGGCTTCGATGAGCCGCACGTACTCGTCGACGAGGACCATGGCCGTCAGGTTCACGGGCGCCGAGGACACGGACCCGCCGCCGCCCCCGCCGGCCGTGTTGGAGCCCTGCTTGGCGACGGTCTCCCGCGCCGTGGCGACCTGTTCACCCGCACGGTCCAGGAGCGCGACAAAAGCGCCCTGGTGCGGGGCGCAAAGGTGGATGCCGGGGGTGGTCGCGGTCTCGCACTGCGGGTACGTGCAGGTCATCAGGGGAGGCTCCTCAGGTCAGCGGGGCAGAGTGAGGCGTACAGGCTGGCGCGGTGGCAGGTGGATGGCCCTACCGTCGATTTCGAGGTTGACGCCGGTGACGATCGTGTGGGGTTCATCGCATAGGGCGTGATCCTCGATCACGTCTGCTTCGTGGACGGCAGTGATGGTCCCGGCAGGCACTCGCCAGGTGCCGTGGGGTAGAGCGGGCCCAGAGTGCGGCGCGCAGATCATTTGACCAACATGCTCTTGTGTGAGGTACTCGGCAGGCATGTGCGGCACGTCGTGGCGGGGCAGGGTGTCGATAACGCACTCGACGTCGCGGGCGGGGTTCAGCTCGGCCAGGGTCGGTGGCCACATCAGGCGGTTCGCCGTGGTGAGCATCCGTGACACCGGGACCACCGCTTCGCCGCGGCCGAGCGTCGTGGTGGCTGGCTCGGGGAGGCCCTGCGCCCGGCGGAAGTCCCGCTCCCATTCCGTCAGCGCCGAGGTGCGCTCCCGGCGCCGGGCCGCGTAGTGCTCGGCAACGGGGTCAGGCCCGGGCTTGCGCCCCATGAGCGCCCTAGATGGCGAGTGGACATCGTGGCGCACGGCCCAAATGCAGACCAGCACGCCGGAAGCGATCACGAGGGCGGACAACACCCACCCGAGCCAGATCACAGCAGCACCCCTTGGACGGCGGCCGGGTTGATCCATTGGAGGGTGTGCGTGCACCCGTTGGCGTCGGTGTAGGTGCACGACCCGTCGGGGTGCCGGGTCACGGGGGACGCACCGGGCCGGTCCCTGGTGAGCCATTGCCGCCGCGCCTCGGTCGCGTCCACGTGGCGATCCTCGTGCTCCCACTCGTCCACGAGCTCCGGCAGGTCGTCGACGGCCGGGTGCACGGCATGGACCTTGAGGAGGTGGGTCATAGGAGTGCCTCGATCCGCCACGCCATGGCGGTGTTCTTGGGCACCCGCACCCATGCGCCGTCCTGCTCGACAAACGCGTGGGCGGAGTTGAAGCCAAATTCGGTGGCGTACTCGATCGTGTTCTCGTCTCCCCGGGAAACGGTGACCACGAGGTACTGGTGCGTCGGCTTCTCGGTGACGATCGGCGTCGGCCAGCCCTCAGAGTCGGCCACGACCTCCCAGTCGGACAGCCGGGTGATGTCCTCCACCCACACCCGATCCAGGTCGATGCCGAGCGCGAGCAACTGGCCGCGGATCAGGTGGCTCATGCGCTGCTTCACGCGGCACCGCCTTCGAGGGCGCGGAACTCGACAGAGAGGAGGCCGTGGGCCCGGTCTCGCTGCTCCGGGGTGAGTTCCAGGGCCTCGATGACGCGCTGCACCGCGCCGACCATCTTCGCGGCCTGGCCTTCGGCGATGCGCACCTGACGCTCGGCAACGCCGGCCTTGAGCGCGGCGGTCACGTACTTGGCAAGCTGATCTTCTGCGGAGCGGAGCATCACCCACCACGTGTTGGGCGCGGCTTTGACGGTGGACATGTCCACGGCGCCCATCGGGCCGACGCCCTCTTGATGCTCGACTGGGCCCCACACCTTGGCCTCGTCGCCGAGCTCTTCGACCTTGAAGCGCAGCCACTCGACCTCCTGGGCCTTGTCGCTGATGAGGCCGAGGAGGGCCTCGAGCGGGTCGACGTCCTTGGGGGTGCCGAAGGGGAGGGCTCGGCGCATGATCTCCTCGTTCTTGCGGGTCTCCACGCGCTCGATCTCCTTGGCCTTCGCCTGGGGTGCGGCGCCGCCGTGGCGCCGGCAACGCTTGGCGCCATCGGCGAGGCGGGTCTGGCAGTAGGCGTCCTGGCCGCGCAGCTTCGCGCCACACCTGCCCTCCTGCGGCTCGGGGGAGCCTGCGGACTTGGTCATGCATCACCACCGGGGGCTTTGGTACCGACGACGTTGTCGTAGATGTCCTGGCAGGTGGGGCAGACGGGGAAGCGCTGGGGGTCGCGGTTCGGCAACCAGGTCTTGCCGCAGAGCGCGGTGCAGGGGACGCCGTCGAGGATCGCGGCCTCGATGTCGGTCTTACGGGCGTAGTGCGCGAACAGGTCGTGGTCGCCGGGCTCGGCCGGCGCCTGGACGGTCTCGGGGGCGATGGTGCTCACGCGGCGGCTCCTTGGTGTTCGGGGGTGTAGCGGGTGGGGGTGAGGGTCCACCCGTGGACGGTGACGTCCTGGGTGGCGGGGATGAAGAGGGTGGCGGTGGCGGTGCCATCGGCTTCAAGGTGGAGGGCGACCCAGTCGGGGCCGGCGGGCACTGCGGCGACGAGCCGCCCCGCCGCATGGAACCCGGCGTCGTGGACTTCGACGTGCTGGCCACCATGCAGGGCCGTCAGGTCAGAGGCGCGCACGGCTTCGCTCCCCGATCACCTGCATGGCCTCGGAGAAGCTGCGGGCGGATCCGTCGCGGCGGGCGAGCGCAGTGAGGGCGTCGTCTGCTTCGACGCGAGCCAGCGTGAGGCTGATGCGCACCTGCGTGAGCCGCTCGCGGTAGTAGTCCACTGTCGCGCCCCATACGCACGCGGCGATCAGGCCGACGGACACGAGGGTGATGACCAGTCCGCCGCCGATGATCTGCAGGAGCGCGCCAGCACACATGAGGATGCGTGACCACAGGGTCAGGTGCCAGGTGGCGCGTTCCGGCACGCGGGGAAGCCAGGTGATCCACAGGGTCACGCTGCCGGCGACGATGATCCAGGTGCCGATGGTCGCGATGCTCATGGGGTTTCTCCTAGGGGTGGATGGTGACGTAGAGGATGGGGCCGAACCAGGCGGTGAGGCCGGTGGCGATGGCCGCCCAGGTGCCGATGCGGCGGGCGCGGGCGGTCCAGCGGATGGGGGTGCGGGCCGGGGCGGTCATGACGCCACCTGCCCGTGGCTGGTGCCGACGATGCGGTTGTGGGGAATGCGGGGCTCGTCCATGCCTGGTGCTGCGTGGCACGTGACGGTCTTCGCGTTGATGCGCTTCACGCGCATCCAGACGGCCCGCCAACGTTCGTTGACGAGGATGTGGGTGGCGCCAGCCAGCACCGCGGGATCAACCGGTTCAGTGGGAACAGCGGCTCGTCGTTCGTCGCGGCGGGCTTTGGCGAGTGCTTCGGTGAGGCGTTCGTGCTCGGCGGATTCACGGCGCATGCGGTTCAGGAACGCGGTCAGGTCTTTGTCGCGCTTGGCTTGGGTCTGGTGGAACCGCATGGACTGCATGCCGGGGTCAATGGGTTCGAGCTGGTGGGCTGCCTCCCAGTCCGCGAGGGCCTTCTCGGCGGCGTCAACGGCGGTCACAGCGGGGCCACGGTGTGCTCGTGGGCGTACGTGGCGGCTTCTTCGAGGGCGGTGCATGCGGCTTCGAGGGCGATAATTTCGGCGGGGTTGAAGCGGCCGAGGAATTCGATGTCGTTCTCGCAGGCGCGCATGGCGGTTTCGGCGGCGTCAAGCTTGGCGCCCACGTAGTCGCAGACGTTGGCCGGCACGGTGTTGGGGTTGAGGTCGGCGCGGTGGGAGTCGATGCGGGTGCCGACGGTGGCCCAGGTGTTCTGGACGAGGGTGGGCGCGTACTGGGTCCAGTCCTGGTCGGTGATCACGGGGGTGAGCTCGGCGAGCAGCGCCGCCGTGGACGCGAGCGTCGCCGTGGTGGCGAAGGCGGGAGCGAGAGTCATGGGTTCCTCCTAGGTGGTCGCGAAACAACGAGTGTTGTTTACTGACCAACAGCCTAGGGGTGTGTTTGCCGTCAGTCAACTGACATGCATCAAAAGTTTGATGTTGACTAACATGCGAGCGTGCAAAAGGCCCCCACCCGAAGGTGAGGGCCTCAGAAGGCGGCTACGGGCGCGAAAGTGATCCGAGCCCCTGCGATACCTCGGTCATCGCGTCTGCGAACGCGATTGAGAACTCGGGGCATTTCGCTCCAGACCCGTCTGCCGCGCATCCAGCCTCCGCCCAACTGGTGCCGTTCTTCGATGCTGTGCCCAGGGCCACTCGGATTGACTCAAGTTCGCTGCCCACTGCGGCGGAGCGCTCACCCAGGTATCCGGCGCCGTCCGTCCTCATTGCTGATGCCATGGAGACGGCGAGGTCTTTCAGTACGGTGAGGCCGTTGAGGATGTGCCTGGAGCACTTGCCTGACCCGGTGTTGTCGTCACAGCCTTCGCTCTGCCACGTGTTGGCCCACTCCAGGACCGGAGATTTTGCTTCTTTGGCCCACTGCGAGTATGCGGGCCGGGTTTCGTCTTGGGTGGGTGTGGCCGCTGCGCTGCTGGTGGCCGGCACAGTTTCGGTGACGGTGACGGGCGCCGCCTCAGTCTGGCCCGCGCACGCGGTGAGTGCGAGGCCGGCGACGGCGAGCAGGGTGAGGGCGGGGCGCTTCACTTGCGAGCCTCCCCTTGGGCGGCGATCTGCGCGAGGTAGCCGGCGCAGAGCATGAGGAGGCCGACGATCATGACGAGGGTGGAGGAGATGGCTACGAGCGCGGCTTGTATTGACCCGTTGAACACGCCAATGAGGCCGAGCAGGAGTCCGACGGCGGCGATCGAGGCGATGACGACGCCACTGGTGCGCGTGTTGTCACCGACCTTCTTTGTTGATGCTGGTGCGGTCGCTTGGGCAGGCGCGGGTGCGGGTTGTTCGCTCATGGTTTCCTCCATCGGTTAGGCGGCGAGTGATTGCCCGATCACATCATGCTGACGCTGTGAGGGAACAGTGAGCGGTTCCACGGTGACATCGACCCCTGCCATTTCACCGGGCCCGGCGTAGACCTTGTGGGTGGTCATCGAGCAGACGCGGCTGTCGTCGGCCCAAACACGGGCTTGGGTGAGCGCGTCGTTGATGGCACGGGCGAGTTTGTCGAGGTCGAGACCGGTGTGGGGGAGAGCGGGCGCTGACGGCTTGAGCCGCTGCGCGTTCCGCCCGGTGCCGTAGTGGGACTTGGGCCGGGCGAGCCGGAACGTGAGCGTCACGGCCACGGGCCCGTCGAGCGGCGCGGCGCGCCCCCAGGCTCGGCGCGCCTCCAACGTCACCCTGGACCTCCAGTGGTTCAACGCCGGCCCCTTGTCGTGCGTCACGATCGCACGGCCGCCGCGAGCGAAGGCGCGCATGCTGCCCTGGGTGATGGGGTCGCCTGGGACGGTGAACGTCAGGGTCACGCGTCCGCCCCGGTGATGGTGACGGCGTCGTGGGGGCTGACCTCGAACAGGTACTCGGCAGTGCCGCGTCTGATGGTGAACGAGACCGTGCCGAGCTCGTGCTCGACTCTTTCGAGCGTCCCGGTGAGGTGGTAGCCGATGCGTTCGACCCGGATGGTCCTGCCAAGGTCCGCCCCGCTGAGGAACCTTGCGTCGCGCACGCTGCCCACCCGCTCACTCATCGCCGGCCCCGATGCGGTCGGCGCGGGCGCGAAGTGAGCGTTGCAAGCCGCTGGCGAAGTTGATGCGAATGTCGTCCGCACACTTGGGGTCGCCGCACTTGTCGGTGCACATGAGTGGCCCTTCCATCGTGTCGAACAACCAGTCAGCGACGTCTCGAAGCTCCTGTGCCCGTGCCTTCGCGGCTACCTCCCGGTCACGGGCGGCGAGCCAGGCGTCGAAGGCGTCTCCGGCTTCGACGGGCAGGATGGGCGCAGTGACCCCGGTGCGGTAGCCGTACCGCACGTCTTCGGTGCTGGGTGTCTGGTTGGTCATGATTCCTCCTGGTAGCGGGCGGTGTGGGTGATGCCGTGCACCTCGGTGGTGGAGACCCAGTGGTCTCGACCCTGGCGTTTGGCGGTGCGTTCGGCTTCGCGTGCCAGCCACTCACATGTGGTGCAGTCGTCGTGCGTGGTCTCGGTCATGGGGTGTCCTTTCGGGTGAGTAGGTCGAAGCAGTCAGGGCAGACTTCCAGGTCGATCTCAGGGATAGGGCCGACGCTAAAGACATCATGAAGGGTGCTGGTGAAGCGTCCACATCGGTCGCACTTCATCCCCGCCCCTTCCGCCCGTTGTGCAGCAGAGGGCGCCAACCTGGGTTGCGGACGACGCGGCGACAGTCAAGGCAGACTTGGTAGCGGCTGAACATGTCGGCGCCAGGTGCATACCGTCCCCAGTGGGCCTTGCGGCTGCTCTCGGGGGTGCGGACGTTGTCAATAACGCCCGCACGTCGATAGCTGCGGATCACTCGGTAGGTGACTCCGGAGCCGGGTTTGAATGCCGATGAGCGCGGCCTCACGCTTTCCCCTCCTTGAGCGCGGCGATGGTGGCGGTGAGGACGCGGCGCATCCCATCCATCCGGTCGGCCTTGAGCTCGGGGTGCACGTCCTCCCAGGGCTTCCCCCACCATCTGCCGTCGGTCATGTCCCAGTCCGCCTTCGCCCCTGCTTCCACGGCTGTGTCGGGCAGGTCGGCCAGGACGGTCAGCACGGCGTCGGCGCGGTGGGCCTTCCACGCGTTCACCGCGTAGGCGCCGTCCGGTGCGAGGAAGTGCTCGCAGTCGCAGTACGCCCCCTTGCCGGGAACGCCGTACCAACCGTCGTGCTCACTGATGACTGCGGCGATGCGTTCCCACATGGGCAGGTCAGGCGCGGTCACTGCCCCTCACCGCCCAGGCCAAGGCGGGTGGCGATCTGCGGGAACAGATTGGACTCCTGGTCATCGAAGTACCCGCCGTCCCGATCCCAGGCATGCTGAAAGTTGAGCCATGCGATCAGGTTGGTAGTGCGCAGTTCGTGGGCGACCGCGAGAGTGGCTTCGATCTGCGCAAGTTCACGGAGGCCAGTTGACTCGGCTCCTTCGGGTAGGAGTTCTTCAGCGTCGATGTTGGCCTGTGCCATTTCAAGGTGCGGGTTTCCGGGGAGCGTGCTCATTTGTCCTCCTGGGTGTGTTGGTTGGTGGGTGCGGTCGCCCCCAAAGGGGGACGGTGGGTGGTCATGCGAGGCCTGCCAGGGGGAGGACTCCTTGGGAGAGCCGTTTGGCGGTGGTCTCGCATTGTTCTTCGCGGATCTCGTAGCCGATGGCGCGGCGTCCGAGGTTCTTGGCTGCGGCGAGGGTGCTCCCTGATCCGGCGAAGGGGTCGAATACGAGTCCGCCGGGCGGGCAGGCGTAGGCGATGAGGGGTTCGAGGATGCCGACAGGCTTCTCGGTCGGGTGGATTCCTCCACGCACGGATTGAGCGCGAAGCACTGATCGCTGCAGTCGTAGGCCGTCGTCCACGTATGCGCTCGCGCCGATCTTGCCGGTGTGAGTCGGCGGCGGATTCCGGCGGACGCTCTTCGTGCCGCTACCGCCTGCGACCCGCGGCGTCTCATGTCTGACTCCCGCCCAGTCTCCGCGGTACCAGTGGAGGGCGTGTTCGTGAACGCGCTTGAATCGGTCGGTGGCAAAACCGGAGCCGTTGTGTTTCTCCCAGACGATGTCCTGTGAGAGCTTCCAGCCGGAGAAGTCGGCGGCGTGGTCGAGGAACATGCGCATGGAGCCGAAGCACCACATGGAGTTCGCGATGGCGGTCATTGATTCGACCCAGCCGGTGGGCCAGACGTCCCAGTCGAGAGAGGTTTCACCGTAGGGCGGGTCGGTCACGATGGCGTCGGCCGTCATGTTCCCGATAGCTTCGCGGAAGTCCCCGTGGTGGAGCGTGACGTGCTCGTCTCGGTAGTAGATGCTCATCCCTTGGCCTCCTGTTCGTGCTCGCGGCAGAGGGCGGTGATGGTCCCGCCTTCCCATTGGTCGTCGGAGAAGCGGTCGAGGTAGATGCTCCCGGTGTAGGCGGATTCGAAGGCGTCGCATCCCTCGGCGGAGCACTGGACGTAGATGTAGTGGCTGCTCATCCCTTCGCCTCCCCGTCGAGCAGGGCGCGGAGGGCGGCGGCCGCGTGACCGTACGCGGAGGCGCTGCCAGGATCGTTCTCGTCGTGTGCTGCCCATCCTTTTGCATGCAGGGCGGCTGCCAGCGCTTTGATCTCGTCGCGGAGGCGGTCACGGTCGGCTTCGACGTCGTTGAGGTAGTCGAGGTGTTCTGCCTGGTATTGGGTCTGCCACTGCCGCCGGGTTGCTTGCTCGTGGGCGAGTTGGGCGAGGGCGTTGTCTCGCTCCTGTTCGGCGTCGTGCACGGCGCGCTGCCAGTTCTTGGTGCTCATGGGTTACTCGTTTCCGTCGAGGATGCGGATCGTCGGGCAGGGGTAGAGGACATTGCCGAGGCCGTTCTCGCCGAAGTACCTGTACGACTCCTTGGCGATGCGGTTGCATTCGGCGCAGACCTCGATGGGCTCCGTGGGGCATTCGCCTTCGTGGTCGCAGTCCTCGATACAGCAGTCGTAGCCGGTGATCGCGTGGACGGTCTCGGCCTTGTGCACCTCCCGGATCCGTTCGATCTGTTCGAGCGCGGTGATGAGGTCGGCGAGGTGGGTCGGAGCGGCGGCGATCAGGGCGGGTCCTGCGGGGTCGGCGCCCCACGAGACAGGCTCGTTGCTGTCATCGCGCACGTCGCCCGGCAGCTCGGGGTCGATCACCCACGGCGCCGGAGAATGGCGCGTGGCTTCGGATTGCAGTTGGCGGCGGTTGTTGAGGGTGGTCATCGGGTCACGACCTGGTAGCCGGCGGCTTCGAGTGCGGCGGTGTGGTCGAGGTGGCCTTTGAGGGAGCCAGGGAGCTCGGTCCAGTCGGTCACTTCGCCGCTGGCGTCGGCTGGGAACAGGTAGGTTTCGGGGTTGCCGTAGGCGACTGCTGCGGACACGATCACGTGCTTGTTGCCGTGGTAGGGCGGGGTCATGCGGTAGAGGCGGGTGTCGCCGTTGTAGCCGGTGAGCTTGCGGAGCTCGGTGGCGGTGGGCCGGTCGAGGATGGTGCCTTCGAGCGGGGCGGCGGCGGCCGGGGTGGGTGCTTGGACGGCTTCGAGGAAGGCCCAGGTGCGGTTTTTCTCGTTGCGGCGTTCGGTGGGGGTGAGGGGTTGTTCGGTCATGGGTTTCTCCTGGCGTTTTGCGGGGCTGGTTTGGCCTCGGGTGGGTTCCTGTGCCGGCTTGGGTTGTTCGGCGCTCTGGTGGGTCGCGTAGACCCTAGGAATGGCCCTGGGGGTTGTGGCGTCCGATGTGGTTTCGGCGTCGGGTGCCGGTTTGGACTTCTGCCCAGCAGGTGGGGCAGGTGCCGGCCTCGTGCTCGGGGTGGTCTTGGCAGGTTGCCGGGGGTGCGAGCTCGGACTGGCCGGTGTTGGTGGTGTTCGCGGCGAGTCGGTCGGCTGCGCAGCACCGGCAGGTGTGTTCGTCTTCCTCGCGGTGCTGGGGGCACGGCGTGCGAGGGAGTGTCGCCTTGGCGCGCTCGGGCCAGTGGGGGCCGGGGTTGAAGATCGCGGCCGGGGTGCGGAGGTCTGCCTCCTGGGCTTTGGTGATCGCCGCCTGGCAGATCTCCCCGAACGTGGCCGGGTGGGTTCGATGCTCGGCGAGGAGCGTCATCAGGGAGCTGGTGGGCCAGTCCGGGCGGATCTGGTTCAGCAGGTTCGCCAGGCAGGCGGCCTGCTCACGGGTTTGGATTCCCGTGGGGGGTGTGGTGGTCATGGGTTCCTCCTGCCCAGAAGTTTACTAGCTTCTAACTCTTGTTGTCCATCAATAAACATCGACCAACCAAACGTCGTGTCGCCGGCGCCTGCTCTGGGCACTGCTGCGCTGGGCCTGCCGTCGCGCTCGGCGCCCTCGCCCCTGGTGACCTTGAGTACGTGACTTGGTTGGCACTGAGGTGCTCGGTGGTGGTGCTAGGTGTTAGGTGTTAGGTGTGAGGCATCCCTTAACCGATCCCTTCCCTCGGGTGGATTCAAGGGTCAGGGGATCCCTTGGGGGATGGGTTGGGGGAAGGGTTCAGCGATGGGTTGGGGGATCCCTTAGGGGATGGGTTTCGGGAGGGGGTCCGGGGTCGATGGGGGAGGGGCTAGCCCATCTTGTCCAGGCCGATGCGACGTACTCATCGGGCCCCGCCGTGTCACAGTTCGGCCACCATCGAATGACTGGGTAGTCTCACAGCTTCGCACCAGGAAAGGGTTGGTATCGTGACGGGTGATAGCAGTTCGTCTCGTAGAGAGGGAGAAAATGACACTTCAGACGTACCGTCCGAGGGAAGCCTTCACTCGCGGGATGGCGATGGGTTGGGGCGCCTCAACTCCGATCCGGGATCGGAGCTCGAGTCTGCAGAACACGAACTCCGTCGCCGAGGCCTGGCAGGAGACGGGGAAGGCGTTGCGGCAGTCGATGCAGCAACTGAAGGCCGAATCGTCGAGGACGCAGAACAGGTCGAACAAGGACCGCTGACCCAAGATCAATCTCAGATCATTTCCATGAGGCACGAGGGACCATTGCCGGCGCCTCACACCCTCGCCGGATATGGTCACATTGACTCATCTTTCCCTGAGCGCATCATGAGGATGGCCGAAACACAGGTGGAAGCAAATGTCTCGGCCACAAAGAAGCTTTCGACGGCTGATGCCCTCAGCACTACTATCGGTGCGGTCACGGTCCCGCTTGTCAACATCGCCTGCGTAGTGCTGGCTGGCATCGGTGTGGTGAATGGTCAACCTCAAGCGCTTGTAGCCATGGTTGTGCCGGCGGGATCGGCATTGATCGCTATGGTTCAAAGGACTCGCGCTGGCAAGTCTCCAGATAACGACTGAACGCACAATCGCCCCGCTCCTCTCTTGAGGGCGGGGCGTTTGCGTTTCCAGGCGCGTCTCAGAACGGCGCTTCCTGGGTGTCTGCTCCGGCGGGTGCGTCCGCGCCGGGCAGGGGTTCATGGCGATAGGCCGCAGGGTCTGTGGCGGGCTTCTCCAGCACCTCAGCGACCAGGGGCCAGCCCTTCCAGTCGGGATGCTCGGCGTGGAGGCGCTGCAGCTCCCACACGATGACGTCCTTGAGCTTGAGGGACGTGACTTTGTAGTAGGCCTTCTTGACTGCTGTGCCCATGTTGGGTTGCTTGAGGCACTCGTCATTGCGATGCCATGAGCGGATGAAAACTTCTTCGGTGTCCTCGTCGATGACGATGTAGCCCTTGGCTTGCAGGACGGAGGCGGCAAGCTCGATGTCGGACACATTCAAGTCGGTTGCCATGGGCTTGATGCGCTTGGGTCGCCAGTCGCACACGCCAGAGTAAGTCATCTTGTCGGTGGTCACGAGGTGCAGGTAAAGCCACTGCTCGACCAGCGTGAGCGAGCGAAACTCGTGATCCGACCAGACGCGGCGATGGATCTGCGCGTACAGCCCGGCCTCGGGCTTGTCGTCTGCCATGGGGTACTCCTAGTCAACGTGTCGGTGAAATGCGGCGGCTTGCCGCTCGATGTCGTGCGTCCAGTGGTGTCCGCCGCTCGCGCATATGTAGTAGCGAACGGGAAGGGTGTCCCCGCTGGCCTGACGTGCAGCCGTGGCATCTTTTCTGGTGGGGTAGTAGGCCTTCCCGCACCCGCATGTCGCCGCTTGGACCCGGCCGACAGGGAACGCCGGGCCGCGGCGCCGCGTCCGGGTGCTCATGCGGCGACGAGGGACTCGACGCCGACGCGGATGAGGTCGCGGGCGGCCGGCGGGGTCACGGCGTTGCCCATTTGCTTGGTCCTCTCACGCTTGTTTCCGGTCACGACGTAGTCCTTGGGGAAGGCCATGCCGACCTGGATCTCGTGGGGCTCAAGCATGCGGAACTCGCAGTCTTCAACGTTGATGGACTGGGGGCTGGCGAGGCCGTGGTGGGTGCCGTTGGCGGCGAACGTGTCGAGCGGCTGGGTCACGTCCTTGGGGGCGTTGGTGCCGCGCATGGTGGCGACGAACGCGGCCCGGGCATGCTCGGGGACGAGGATCCCGGTCTCGTTGCGGGTGGTCTGGGTGCGCATGGCCTCGTGAACCGCCTGGGCCTGCTTCCCGTCACGCCCCTCGACGGGCACGAGGAGCGAAGCGTGGAGGCCGCCGGCCACGAGCGTGCGCAGCGGGTCCGTCGCCAGGTCCGTGCGCGAGGAGTCCGAGCCGCTCAGGTTGTTGACCACCAGCGGATCCCGGCGCCCCGCATACTTGTCCAGGCCTGCCTTGATGCGCGCCATGGTCTTGTCCGCGAGGGGCTTGGCGCGGTCGCCGATGCGCTGGCCTCGGATGGACCAGTCGATCGCGGATGCGGCAGGAAGCCACCCGGGTTCGATGATCTGGCCGCGGCAGGTGCCCTTGGGGCAGCGCCACACGTACTGGGAGCGGTAGCGTCCCCAGCGGTCCTTCTTGAAGGACTGAATGGCGTCCACGGTCTCGTCGCACGAGGGGCAGTAGGCCTTGGGGCGCAGGCGGTTGAAGTCCGGCGCCTTGTTGCCCTTCTTCCAGAACATCACGTACATGCGGTCACGGGACTGGGGCGCGGGGAGCCCGCCGGCCTGCGCATGCATCGAGTTCATGTAGACGATGTGGTGCTCGTAGCCGAGGGAGTCCATCGCGTGCAGCCAGGCAGGGAACATCACCCACTTCGCGGCGTCCACGACGTTCTCGGTGATGATGAGCCGGTAGTCGTGGTGCTCGGCGAAGCGGGGCACGTCCCACATGGTGGCGCGGGAGCGGTCGGCGGCCTCGTCGGCGATGGACTCGCCGAACAGATCGGGCTGGTTGGTGACGCGCTTGCGGCCCTTAGCCACGGAGTGGTTTGTGCACTCGGGGGACGCCCAGAGGATGTCGGACGGGGCGACGTAGCGGGGGTCGGTGATGCTGATGTCCGCCTGGATGTGCGTGGCATCGGGGTGGTTGGTGTTGTGGGTCTCGATGGCGCGGGCCCAGTGGTTCATCGCGGTGCGGACCTCGACGCCGGGCACGGAGAGCGCTCCGGTCGAGGAGCCGCCGGCGCCGCAGAACATGTCGGTGAGGGTGAGCATGGGTTTCTCCTTGGGGTGTGGTTGGTCAGGCGGCGAGGGCGTGGCGCCCGGCGGCGGCCCGGCGGGCCTGGCGCTGGGCCATGTACCCGGCGACGTCGCGGACGTTGTTCTCGTGCGTGGCGCGGGCCTCGGCCTTGGGGCCCTTGACGGTGACGCGCTCAGCGGACGGCGTCAGGTTGAAACGGGGTTGCATGGGTTCCTCCTCGAGGTGATGGGGTGGTGGTGAGTGCCCGCCCGCGGCGTCGAACCACGGGCGCCGGCCAGGATCCGGGCGGGCCGGGCGTTACGCGGCAGAGGCGGCGTCGGCCGGAGCGACGATCTCGCCGTCCTCGATGACGTAGCCGTCCTCACGTGGGCCGACCATCTCGATCCAGATCTGGAAGTCGTGGGCTTCGGCCTGCTCCTTGATGAGCGCGAGCGAGCGCGGATCCAGGAGAGAGCCGTCAGCGATGCGGATCACGCGCAGGCCCGGGTTCAGCGCCATCGCCATGGCCATGGACACGCGGATCTGCTCGGCGGACGAGGCCTGCTTGAACGGGACACCCTGGAACGTCACGCCCTGCGTGTCGAAGCCAAGCCCGTCGACCGGGAACTCGGCCGCGGCGAGCCCGGCCGCCTTCTCCTTGTCGAACGCGGTGAGCGCAGCGGTCATGATGTCCGCCTGCTTGCGCAGCTCGGCGAGCTGGTGCTCGGCGGCGGCGCGCTCGCGCTTGGCACGCACGGCCGCGTTGATGGTGTCTGATGCGGCGATCCGCTCTTGGATCTCCGCCGGGTCAGCGGTCGGCGCGGGCAGGCTGGCGAGCCGCTCGGCGTTGACCAGCGCATCGGCGCGCAGGCGCTCGAGCTCATGCTCCGCCTCACGCACGCGTCGCTGGGCCACGGTGACGTCCTGCTCGGCCTGCGCGTACGCGGCGCGGCCGGCGTTCGCGGCTTGGAGCTCGGCGATGAGTCCTGCCGCTGAGACTTCCTCGTCCGGGGTGTCGGCGGGCACCTGCGGAAGCGAGGCGACGTAGCCCTCCCCGGTCTTGACCCGGCGGTTGACCTCGGTACGCTCGGCGAACGTCGCGGCACGGCGGGCGTCCAGCTCTGCGAGGTCGAACGGCAGATCCACGAGGGCGAGCAGCTGGGCGAGCTGGTCGCGGTCGGAGAGCTGGGTGAACGCCAGCGGATCCAGGGCGAGCTTCCCCACGATCTCGTCGAGCTTCGCCTGACCCTTGGAGTACGTGGCGCCGTCCTTGGACTTGACGACGAGCCGAGAGTCAGACTCGGTAAACACGCGGGTAACGATGAGCTCCTCGGTCTCGAGGACGATCTCGGCGCGGTCGGCGCCGTCGCGGATGGGCTTGGGCGTGATCTTGGCGTTGTAACCGCCGAGCGCCGCGGCGATGGAGTCCAGCACGGACGACTTCCCCTCGCCGTTGTTGCCGGACAGGATCACGACGTTGCCCTCGGGGGTGATGTCGACGCGGCGAGCACGCTTGAAGTCGGTGGTGGTCAGGCTGACGATCTTCGACATGGGTTTTCTCCTTGGTGATGGGGTGGGTACTGCTCGTGGCGCGCCGGGACTCGAACCCGGGTGTGTGCCGCTCGCGCCGGCGGGTTCTACCCGCCGCCTACATGTGCTTGGCCTTCTGATCTCGGTTCGCGTGGTGCGCTCCCGAGCCATTCGGCGCCGTCGTAACTGACGGGGAAGTAGACGCGGGACGGAGTCCAGGCCAGGACTTCCGGCCCTTCCTCGCCTCCGTATCCGTCGTAGAATTCGACGTCGAAGGCCGCGGCATCGGGGGCCCGGGCCAGAACGGGCCCAGGGTCGCCCGCCTCGGTCATGGCCGCAGCGAGCGCCTGATTCCAGGTCGTCCGGCCGCCCATCAGAATGGAGGTTCGTTCTGGCCCGCGGCAGGCCAGCCGCCCGAGCCGCCGGAGGGCTGGCCCCACGGGTCGTTCTGCTGCGCCGGGGCGCCCCAGTCGTTGCCGCCGGACGCCGGGGGCGTGGCCCCGCCGAAGCCGGAGCCGCCCTGGCCGCGGGCCGCTTTGGTTACCTGGGCCTCTTGGCCGTACAGGCTGGGCCCGACGTGCTGCACGTCGATCTCCTGCCGGGACCGCTGGCCGCCGTCCTTGGCCTCCCACGAGCGGGTGATGATGTTCCCGTAGACGATGACCTGCATGCCCTTGGCCAGGGACTGGGCCACGTGCTCGGCCTGGTCGCGCCATACGGAGCACGGCCAGTAGGTGGTCGGCCCGTCCTTCCACTCGTTCGCCTGCTTGTCGATCACCCGGGCGTTGGATGCGACGTCGAAGTTCGCCACCGCGGCGCCGGAGGGCACGAACCTGAGCTCCGGGTCAGCGGTGAGTCGACCGATCACCGTCACTGGCGTCTCCCCGGCCATCAGGCGGCCGCCTTCGCTGCGTCGGCGGCGGCCTGGCCGGCCGCGGCGATCGAGTCCAGGGTGGCCTTGTCGGCGCCGCCGGCCTCGGCCTGCTTCCACAGGGTGCGCAGCGCGGCGGCGTCCTCGACGATCGGCTCCATGCGGGCGAACCAGTCAACGGCCTCCTCGATGATCTCGCCGGTGATTTCGTCAGCTTCGATGGGGGCGTCATTAACCACAGGCGGCAGCGTCGGTGCGGGCGCTGACCCGGTGGCCCGCGTCTGGCGGCGAACCGTCTTGACCGGCGCGTGGCGCGGATTGTCCGCCTGTGCCATTTCCTCCGTGGTGTAAAGGCCGGAGAGGTCTTCGGGGAAGGCCTTGCGGATCCCGAGGGCCTCGGCGCACTTGGCGATCATGCGGGCGGGCATCTTCGACCACATCGGCCCCGCGGCGCTGTACTCGCCAGTGAGGGCGACAGTGGTGAAGCGGGCGCCGTTGCGCTGCACAACGACCTTGGCCGCCGCGGGCTCGTTCCGTCCCAGCCATACGTCGTGCCAGACGCCGTCCTCGCCGCACCAGTACGTTTCCTCGATGCCCCACGTGCCGCCGGTGTTCGCGGTGACGCGGGCCGCGATCTTGTAGAAGCCGTCGATGCCGGTCTGAATGGTCGGCTTGCCCTTGCGGGTGATCATGTAGATCTCGCGCTTGAACGGGTCGAGGCCGGTGGCCTGCGCCTGGTGGAAGAAGACGGCGAGGTCACCCTTGGAGTTGGTATCTACGCCCAACTGGCGGAGTGCGGCGATCTGGCGGTCGCTCCAAAAGTCCTGGTCGTCATGCAGGATCAGCGAGGATCCGCGGTGCGTCTCGATTTCAGTGGTCATGTCAGGCGGCTTTCTGCTCGGTGAAGCTGGGGATGGTCAGGGGCTCGGCGACGGTGTCGCGGGCCTTGGTGGTTTTGGCGATGTACGCGGCGGCAAGGAACTCGCCGAAGTGCCCGGCGATCACCTCGGCGCCCTCGCCCATCACGTACAGGGACGTGCCGAGCGGGGCGTCGCCGTAGCGGGCGTGCTCGCCCTCGCGGGTGTCCGGGGTGACGTGGGCGACGTAGTTGCCGGCTATCTCCGGCATGGGCTGCTCGACGCCGTCCTCGTCCACGTAGAACTCGGCGTGGGCGTACGCGGCGGTCTGCAGCTTGGTCTCGCCGTGCACCGACTTCGAGGTCTTGATGTCGATCTGCACCGGGCGGCCGTCGCACAGGAGCGGCGACGTGGCGATGAGGTCGAACGTGCCGGCGTACCAGTGCTGGCGATTCCCGACCGGGCGCTCCATGAGCAGCGGGGTGATCTGCCAGGCGTCGAGGAACTCGGCGTAGCCCGTCAGGAACGGGATGACCTCCTCGGGCGCTTCGACCTCACCGGTGCGGGCCAGGATCTCGGCGTGGTGGTGCACGGCGGTGCCCTGCACGGCCGCGGCGTCGCGGACCAGGTTGTGCGCTCGGCGCATGGCCCGCACGGCGGCCTCGTCCCCCATGACGGGGATCTCGGGGTAGTGCTCGATGGCCCAGAGGCCGGCCTGCTCGGCAGCCCACCACATGAGGGCGGGCTTCGGGATTCCGGCGCCGATGAGGCCGGTGACGCCACGGACG
Organism: Galactobacter valiniphilus; assembly: GCF_003575975.1. Lineage (GTDB taxonomy): Bacteria > Actinomycetota > Actinomycetes > Actinomycetales > Micrococcaceae > Galactobacter > Galactobacter valiniphilus. Next base: position 62,768 of record NZ_QQXK01000019.1, read on the forward strand.
GGCTTGCCGTCGAGGCGGTAGCGGTGGGAGTCAGCGTTGAACGTCAGGCTCATGGGTTTCTCCTTCGGGTCAGGCGGCGTGTGCCGCTGCTTCTTGGGTGGCGATGAACTCGGCGAGGGCTTCCTCGGTGATGCGCCAGGGGGCGGTGCGTCCGGTGGTGGCGCGGAAGGCGCGGAGCCGGCCGGAGCGGATCAGGCGGCCAACGTCCTGCGGGTCGATGCGCAGCGTGGCGGCGACTTCCTTGACGGTGTGGACCGGCTCCATCAGGCCGCGTCCAGGAACAGGGCCCGACGCCGCTCTGGGTTCGGTGCCCAGATGCGGGTGAGGCGGCCGCGGGCCGGGCCGCTGGTGGCCTTCTTCGCGCCGTCCTCGACGATGTAGCCGAGGTCCCGGGCCCGAGTCAGGAGCGACCCCCACTGGTTCGGGTGGTACGGCTCGCCGATCTCTGCGTGCAACTCGTCTGCGGTGAAGCGACGCCCGTCCTTGGCCCACTGCTCGATGAGCGCCAGACCGCGGGCCGCCCACGTCGCGGTGGCCTGGTTCTCGAGTGCCATCGGGGTGCTCATGCCGCCACCTTGGCCGTGGCGTTGCGGCGGGGCGTCGGCTTCGCATCGGCCGGCACGTGCACCTCGTAGAGGTAGTCAAGGTCGACGCCGAGGGCTTCGGCGATGCGCTCGGCGATGATCGGGCGGGAGCCCTTGTTCTTGCCGGACAGCAGGTGGTTGATGGACGAGCGCCGCTGGTCAGTCTTGGGCGTTCCGTCGGGGTTGAGTTCGGTGAGAACGGGGCTTTCGCGGTAGACCTCGCGGGCCAGCGAGGCCTGCGTGTAGCCGCGGTTCTTCATGAGGTTGGCGAGGGTCTTGGGGTCCCTGAGACGCATGTACGTCCCTTCCTTCCATCGACGTCGAGAGGTACGGGTGGCCATGGGTTCTCCTTCTTCTAACTTTCGTTGACTGGTAAACAACAGGCTAGAGCGGAGAGGGGTGTCACGTCAACTGGCAATCAACATTCGTTTGTGGTTGGACAACATCGAGGGTGTCCTGATGGGCCGTGATCCCGCGCCACGCCGAGAAGTTTCTAGTAAACGTTTGTCGCTCGTAAAATGATGTTGGCTAGTAAACATGCGAGCATATGTTCGAAGGCGTGCACCGCTTCGGAGAGGCAAGGTCTCACCCATGACCAACCAGACGCCCCAGGGCACCCCAGAAGACGACGGACTCATCCAGTTCATCGAGGCAAACCGCGGCGACAAGCGCGACGCGGACCTCATCCGCCTCGCGGACGGCAAGCTCGGCCGCACCTACTTCACCGTCCTGCGCAAGCAAGGCATCAGCGCCTTCCCGGGCGCCACGGTGATCGAGGGCCTGGCGCAAGCCCTCGACGTCAAGGTGAGTGAAGTCGTGCTCGCCGCGGCGCGCAGCCTCGGCCTTCCCGCGTACAGCACCACAAGTCGTGACCTCGTGCTCTACGGAGCCGGCGAACTGCCGATCGACTCGCAACGCCTCCTGATCGAGACCGCAACGAACCTCCTCGGCTGGCAAGAGCGCGTTGATGACCTCACTCTGGCATCGAAGTCGAAGCCAGAGGTTGTTTCGGTCGACAAGGACTCTGAGGCGTACCGGGCGATGTCGGTTGAGGAGCGGATTGCTACTGCTGGCGTAACGGAGCAGGGCGAAGTTGACCTGGCTGCGTACAAGATGGACGGACCAACCATGCGTGAGCAGCAAGAGGCCGAGTGGGCGGAGTCTGAGGATCAGTCGCCTGAGGACCCCGACCACGTCGCCTGATCGTGTCGGCGGGTTCTCCTACGCTCGGAGAGTGTTCGATGCTCACCCTGCAATGCGATGGCTGTCCGGCGTAGATCACATCGTCATGCCACTGACACCAGGACTGCACGGGCTGACCGATGGCCGTACCTTCATTGCCACGCGGATCGGTCTCACCAAGACGGAAGAAGGATGCGCCGTCATGCACGAGATCGTGCACGTGCTCCTCGGGCACGACGGACACCAGCCTCAGGCGATCGAGCGAGAGGTGCGCGAGATCGCCGCGCAGATGCTCATCCCCATCGGAGAGCTCGAGAAGGAGCTGTGCTGGGCTAGCTCAGAAGGCGAGCTAGCGGACAGCCTCGGCGTCACCGTGGCCGTGCTCCGCGACCGCCTCAATCTTCCAGACGCACGCGCCCTGATGGAGCGCGCCCATTTTCAGGAGTGGACATGAGGGTCTACGACGACTGGACCAACAAGAAGACCGGGGAACGCAAGCCCAACTACGGGCGCGGCAAACGGTGGGTCGTGGCATGGAAGAAGACACCCGGCGCCCACGACTCCAAGCGATCCTTCCGCCTCAAGGACGAGGCCACAGCCTTCCTCGCCGATCGCATGGCTGGCCTGCCCCTGCCGGAGGAAGTCGAGGCCGAGCGCCTGGCGGCCGAGCGCGAGCAAGCGCAAGCAGATGCGCAGCGCCTGACGTTCGCCCAGATGTTCGAGTCGTGGCTGCGGCGCCAGGTTCACCTGGACGACCGATCGCGCACGATCTACCGGGCGTCCTACGCCAACGCGCTCGCGCCAGCCCTGGCGGACAAGCTCCTGGCGGACATCGACCGGCTGGCCGTGCAGGACGTCGTGGTGGCCGGCACGGAAGCGGGCCGCGCCGCGAACACGGTGCGCCAGGACTACACGCTCCTCCACGCGGTGCTACAGGAGGCCGTGCTCTCGGGTCACATCGCCAAGGATCCGTGCGTCAAGATCAAGCTCCCCACGGTGGTCGGCGAGAAGATCGTGCCGCTCACCGACGAGCAAGTGCAGGAGATCGTTGACGCGATGCGCCCGCCGTTCGCCGCCGCGGCAGTCGTCGTTGCGGCGACCGCGCTGCGTTCGGGGGAGTGGCGCGGGGTGATCGCGCCGGCTGTTGACGTCGGGCTTCGGATCCTGCGAGTCGAGCGTCAGCAGGTGTCCACCGTGCAGACGAAGTCAGTGCTCAAGCCCAAGCTCAAGTCGGAGTCCTCGCGGCGCCACCTCGCGATCGAAGAGCACACGCTCAAGGTGCTCACGTCGCTGATGCAGAAGCCGGGGCCAGATGGCCTGCTCTTCCACACTGGGGATGGGCGGATCATCACGCAGGGCTTGGCCCAGGCGGAGTGGGATCGCGTGGCCGCCGGCGGCAATTCGGACGGGTCTCGCGGCGAGCCGCGCCCGTGGATGGGAGCTGGCTGGCACCAGCTGCGTCACTACCATGCCTCACGTCTCATCAAGGCTGGTGCCTCTCCGGTGGCTGTGGCCCATAGACTGGGGCATAAGGATGCGACCGTGACGCTGCGGACGTACGCCCATCTCTGGCCCGATGATGATCGCCTGATGGCGACCACAACGGATGGTCTGGTCAAACTGAAACGACAGACAAACGACAGAGGGGCTTCGGAGGCCGCTTAGCGGCGGAGCATCCAGAGCATGCGGAGTCGTCAGATTTCCGCGAGATTCCGGGGCAAAACGCACGTTGAGCCCCTCCCGAAACGAAGAGTGGAGAGCATGGCGGAGTTCATCTACACCATGACGAAGGCCCGCAAGGCCGTCGGCGACAAGGTGATTCTCGATGACGTGAGCATGTCGTTCTTCCCCGGCGCCAAGATCGGCGTTGTGGGTCCGAACGGCGCCGGTAAGTCGACCATCCTGAAGATCATGGCCGGCCTGGACACCCCGTCCAACGGCGAGGCGCGCCTGAGCCCCGGCTACAGCGTGGGCATCCTGCTCCAGGAGCCGCCGCTGAACGAGTCCAAGACCGTTCTCGGCAACGTCCAGGAGGGCGTGGGCGAGATCTACGAGAAGCTCACGCGCTACAACGAGATCTCCGAGGAGATGACGCAGCCCGACGCCGACTTCGACGCGCTGCTCGAGGAGATGGGCGCGCTCCAGACGGAGATCGACGCCGCCGACGCGTGGGACATCGACTCCCAGCTGGAGCAGGCCATGGACGCCCTCCAGTGCCCCCCGGGAGACGCCGACGTCACCAACCTCTCCGGTGGTGAGCGCCGCCGCGTTGCCCTCTGCAAGCTCCTGCTCTCCAAGCCGGACCTGCTGCTCCTCGACGAGCCCACCAACCACCTCGACGCCGAGTCGGTGCTGTGGCTCGAGCAGCACCTGCAGTCCTACCCGGGCGCGGTGCTGGCCGTGACCCACGACCGTTACTTCCTGGATCACGTGGCCCAGTGGATCGCCGAGGTCGACCGCGGCCGCCTGATTCCTTACGAGGGCAACTACTCCACCTACCTGGAGAAGAAGCGCGAGCGTCTCGAGGTGCAGGGCAAGAAGGACCAGAAGCTGGCCAAGCGCCTCTCCGAGGAGCTCGAGTGGGTTCGCTCGAACGCCAAGGGTCGCCAGACCAAGTCCAAGGCCCGTCTTGCTCGCTACGAGGAGATGGCTGCGGAGGCCGAGAAGACCCGCAAGCTTGACTTCGAAGAGATTCAGATCCCGCCGGGACCGCGCCTGGGCAACCTCGTGCTGGAGGCCAAGGACCTGAACAAGGGCTTCGACGGCCGCACGCTGATCGACGGCCTGAGTTTCTCGCTGCCGCGCAACGGCATCGTGGGCGTCATCGGTCCGAACGGCGTGGGCAAGTCCACCCTGTTCAAGACCATCGTGGGCCTCGAGCCGCTGGACGGCGGTAGCCTCAAGATCGGCGACACGGTCAAGATCTCCTACGTGGATCAGAACCGTGGCGGGATCGACCCGGAGAAGAACGTGTGGGAGGTCGTCTCCGACGGCCTGGACTACATCAACGTCGGCAACGTCGAGATGCCCTCGCGCGCCTACGTCTCCGCGTTCGGCTTCAAGGGCCCGGATCAGCAGAAGAAGGCGGGTGTGCTCTCCGGTGGTGAGCGCAACCGCCTGAACCTGGCGCTGACCCTCAAGCAGGGCGGCAACGTCCTCATGCTCGATGAGCCCACCAACGACCTCGACGTCGAGACGCTCTCCAGCCTCGAGAACGCCCTGCTCGAGTTCCCGGGCTGCGCCGTGGTCATCTCCCACGACCGCTGGTTCCTGGACCGCATCGCGACCCACATCCTGGCCTACGAGGGCACGGACGAGGATCCCTCGCAGTGGTACTGGTTCGAGGGCAACTTCGAGTCCTACGAGAAGAACAAGGTCGATCGCCTGGGCGCCGACGCCGCGAAGCCGCACCGCGTCACGCACCGCCGCCTCACCCGCGACTGATCGGGCCGGCCGCACGGCGGCCGCCACGCACGAGGGCCCCGCACCGATTCGGTGCGGGCCCTCGTGGCGTTCGGCGATCGCCCGCACACGGCGCTGGTGGAGGCGGAGGCGCCTGCCCTCAGCGCTGGCGCGGCGGGCGGATCATGCCCTCCTGCAGCACGGTCGCCACCAGCTGACCCTCGCGATCGAACACCGAGGCCTTGATGAGCGCACGGGCGCCCTGTGCGCTCGTGGCGTGCTGGACGAAGAGCAGCCACTCGTCAACGCGGGCCGGGCGGTGCCACCACATGGCGTGGTCGAGGCTCGCGATGGAGGAACCCGAGGTGAGCCAGTTCGTGCCGGCGCGGCGCAGGGCCGTCTCGATGAGCGTGAAGTCGCTGCCGTAGGCCAGCGCCGCCTGGTGCTCCAGCGGGTTGTCGCCGAAGTGTTCCTTGGTCTTCATCCACACGAGATTGCGCTCGGGGTGGGCGGGCGAGCTCAGGTAGAGCGAGCCGTCGGGGTAACGCATGTCGAAGGGGCGGTGCTCGGCCCACATGCGCGCCATGGGGTGGTCGATCCCGCCGAGCTCCTCGGCCGCGGAGGGCAGGGACTCGGGATCGGGCACGTTGGCCGGCATCTCGTCCTGGAAGTTGATGCCCTCGCCCGGCAGCTCGAAGCTTGCGATCATCGACAGGATGGGCGCGCCGTCCTGGTACGCGTGCACGCGTCGGGCCGAGAAGGAACGGCCGTCGCGCAGCCGCTCCACGCCGTAGGTGATGGGGGTGTCCGGATCGCCGGGGCGCAGGAAGTAGCCGTGCAGCGAGTGGATGGGCCGGTCCTCGTCCACGGTGCGTGCGGCGGCGATCACCGATTGGGCCAGCACCTGCCCGCCGAAGACGCGCTTGGGGCCGAGCGAGGGCGTGTGGCCAACGTAGATGTCCTCGGTGGTGCGCGCCCCCACCGAATCGAGATCGAGCAGACCGCGCAAGAGCTGCGTGGTGGACGTCATGACACTCCTCAAGGTGTTCGGCACGTGGTGCGCGGGCGGCCAGCGAAGGCCGCCCACGCCCAGTGTATCGAGCGTGAAAGACTGGGGGAGTGAGCGTCGTCGAAGCCCCCCTGATCCTGCCCGAGCCGGCCGATGTTGCCGACCTTGATCGCTTCCTGGGCCGCGCCGCCTCGGTGCGCGAGGGCGTCTGCCGGCTCGTGGCGCGCGGGCAGGTGCTCGCGCTGCACGTGGCTGGCACCTTCCCCCTCATGCTCGGCGCAACGACGCCCACGATCATCGGTCAGCGCGGCGTGCGCCTCGCCGCCCCGGCCGAGCTCGACGTCGTCGTTCCCATCGCCGAACTGCGCGACCGCCTGGCGCGCCTGGCGCGCGAGGGAGAGGGGCCGCTGGTGCTCGACGTCCCGCCGTCGCGCCCCAGCGCGCCGTGGACGGCCACGCTTCCGCTCGCGGTCCGCTGGGAGGCCGTGGGCCCGGCGCACGACGACGCGTGGGCCGCCGCGGCACGCGGCGTCGCCAGCGAGGTCCAGGAGTCCCTGCCCACCGACCCGGGGCAGCCGCTCGTCTTTGCGGCGAGGGACGCCGCCTGGGGGCGCCCGGCCCCCGAGCTGGGGCACGGCGTCGTGGCCGGCGCTGCCTTCCTGGCCCACGCCTACGGTTTCTTGAGGGAGGGGGCGCGCTCGGCGCGCTACACCTCCGGGGCGTGGGAGCGGCTCTCGGCCGCCGGCGGCACGCTCCTGTGGCGCGCCGGGCAGTAACGGCGCGGCGGCGGGCCTAGCTGTATTGCCCCGGCAGGTTAGGTACGTCTTCGGCGGGGCGGCGTGACATGAGGAAGACCTCCGGGTGAGGTGTGGAGCTATCTAGGAACCAGCTCTCACCACGGAGGTCTTCATGCCCC
>NZ_QQXK01000001.1 GCF_003575975.1 Galactobacter valiniphilus
CCCGCCTCATGCGGCGGAGCGACCCAGAGTGGGGAATTTCGATGAGCAGAACCGAGGAATTTCAGTGAGCGCCGTCACGTGCGTGTGTCCCGCGGCGGTTCCCCCCCCCCCCCAAGAAGCGTCGCACAGCGCAGCCTCCCCAAGGCTGCGTGGAGCGCCCTGGACTAGGGGGTTCAGGGCGCTCCCCCTTGATTCACCGGTCTTGTATTTACCTGCAAGGCAGGACGCGGGAGCGGTGACGAGCCAGTACAAGATGTGTTGCATCTTTGGGGGCACATCTTCTAACTTCAGGGTCGTTCACCCCGCCAGACGCGAAAACAAGAAGCGCCCCACCCTTCACCGGGTGGGGCGCTTTCGTCGTTTCAGGGCACAAGAACCCATTCCTGACAATCAGGATCAGTCGGATGGTCCCAGAGAGGGGCGAACCCGTGACGGCGAAACAGCCGCTGGCTCGGGAGATTCTGCTTCCTAATCTGAGCCCACACCGGTACAGGCAAGTCCTCGTCAAGCATTACAGCCTCATGCATGGCGCCGAGTTCTACAGCCTTCATCACGCCACAAAGAACTGCCTCGTCTCCCTTGCCCTTTCCGCGAAATTCCACATCTACGGCGAGACAAGTGATGAGCAACTGTCCATCCTGGCGCCCCCTGGGGGCGTCGAGGTCACGCTGGATGGCAAGCTCGACAAAGGCAGCGAGCTTAGCGCCGTCATAGCCGAGCTGCACAGTCCGTTCCAGATCCGTTCCCCGAGGGGAGCAGCCGCGTACGTAGTTCTGCACCGCAAGTTCATGGGGATATGGGTGAGGCCGCTTACCGACTCCGAGTTCGTAGCGCGGCGGCTTCTCTGGATCTGCGCAGGTAAAGCCAGCCAGATCCTGGATGTGCTCCCTGCTCAGCTCATGCCAGTCGAGCACGACGCAGGTCACGGATGTAGTCCGTGGCGCGACGCACCTGAGCGCTAGTCATCCGAGCATCAATGGACTTGAACGTGTCCAAAGCTTCCTCGTGCTGCGCGGCAGTGAACCCGTGGCTTGCTTCCAGTCGGGTGAATGCGGCAGGACGGGCTGCAACGCTGGTCTTGGCCTTGGTGGCTGCTGACATCGCTACGACTCCTCCTCCATCGGGCCTGTCCTTGAGCCGGCCCATCGCTCGTCCGCCACTCTCAGCGGTACTCTCTGATACCCGCCAGTGCCGTCTGGTACTTGCGTGTACTTCTCCCAACTTACACGGTGTCCACTTTTTTCAATAAGCCAGGACGCACAGATCACACGAGATCACAGGAAAAAATTTGGGGACAGCGCCACATTTTCAAGAGGAAAACGGCGCCACGATCGCAAACGCGTACACGATCACACGCCCACACGTGCGAAACGACAGCAGTGTCCAGCGCCTGTCACGCACCAACCTCAGGCGCGATGAACCGTGCCAACCTCATCGAGGCTGGGGCGGCTCCGTGCTTTCGTGTGAGCGATCCACACCCTTGACACACACTTGCCAGTAGTCGAGTCGCACTGGGATCTCCGGAAGCTCGCGTCGGAGTTGCTCCAGCAGCTCCTGCGCCTCACGGTAATGCGCGGCGAGGACCTGTTCACCGCTCCAACCTTGATCGGGGTCGTAGTTCTCGTCGAAGATTCCCTGCCAGGTTTTGAGGCGATCGATCAGTCCATTCGACAGTGCGAAGTCGTCGATCGATGGCTTCTCAGGGTCGTCGACCCACCAGAGAGGGATGCTGCCTGCTCCTGCGTACTCAGCCATCAGCCTGAGGGTCCGCGGTGCTATTTCATGCTTCGTCACCGGCAGCCTCCACCCGGGTACGACGTGATAACTCGCTTGTTGTTTGTGGAGATCACGACGGTGGGCTTGAGGGTGACCTTGTCGCCATTCTTGTGATTGATCATGTTGACCGGGGTGGTGTAGCACGTTTTCCCGAAGCCTGCGCCGTAGATGGCGGAAGGTGAGCTGAGAGAGCTCTTGCTCACGTAGGCCATGAAGTCGTCCCAGGACGACCCCCCACCGAAGCGCTTGATGAGATCGGCCCACTCCTTCTCGTGGCGAGACTTGATGTGGTTGTATCCACTCGAGGTCGCGCTACCGCACTCGAGCGCAATGTTCCCGTGGTACTTGGATCCCCAGGACGTAATTACGTGATTCGGATCATTGGGGTTCTTGCAGGAAGCCCAATCAAAGAAGTTCAACAGCCGCGGCTCAATCGTCCCTGGCTTGGGCACGTACCCAGTCGTGGAGAGGTACCGGCTTCCGTCAGGAAAGATCGCTTCCCAGTCCGCACTATCTTCAACCGAGGAAGTTGATTGCGCGTCGATTGTGCTCGTCGTCCCGGCCAGCCCCTTCGTTGGCTGACTGGCCTGTGCCGGTGCCGCCGTCGCCAATCCTCCGAGCAGTAGAACGGCGGTGAGGAGCGGGGCAATCTTCTTAATCATTTGATGGTCTCCAAGTCGCAGTTGTGCAGTCCGCCCATCAAAGCACGGGTGTCCCCGTGTTACAGGTGACCGACGTCTCGCCGCAACAGGTTGCGCTGCAACCAGTGGCATTGGACTACATCGGCAAGCGCATCAGACCGCCAACATGGCCTGCTGGACGACCTGCTGCACCTGCTTGGCCTCGGCGTGGGACACACGGAACTCTAGGGCGCCGCCGGCCGTTGAGAGCACGACCTTCGAGTTCATCAGCCCGTCACGCTTCGTGGCCACGTGGGAGATCGCCTTCATCGGCACCATCTCCGACTCCTCCTTCTTGCCGGCAAGGAGAGAGATGCCCAGGGATGCGGTGGCCTTCGTGGCGTGGGCGATCTTGGAGCCCTTCTTGGACCACTCGATGCGGTCGGGGAACACGGACACGACGGCGTTCTTGCCGCCGACGTGCGAGGTGAACTGCAGCAGGGGGTTCATGGGTCTCCTTCAAGGTGGCAGAGCGATGGTCAGATTCAATCACGTGGCGATCAGATCCTGGCGAGCAGGTCGGCCTTCTTGGCTTCGAACTCTGCGTCAGTCAGTACGCCGAGGCCGTGCAGCTTGGCCAGGCCCTCGAGCGCCGCGAGCGCGTCGGTCACCGCTCCCCCGTCTGCTTGCGCCTGCTCAGGGCCCGTCTCAGCCAGCGCGGTGCGCGCCGCCTCGAGGGTGTCAGCCGCGGCCACGTCGTCACCCTTCGCGAGCCGGGAGTAGACCCGAAGCGTGGTTTGCGGGTCCTCGTGCCCCAGCCTCTTCTGCACGACATGGACGGGCACGCCTGCTTGCAGCAGGTGAGTGCAATGAGCGTGGCGGATCTCGTGGATCCACGGCGCCCTGGGAAGGGGCTTACCCGGCCCCGCAATCCGAACCATGAGCGGCTGCCAGGCGTTCTTGTGGAACCACGGATTGTCGAGGGCCTCGCCGTCCGTATGGCGTTTGAACACGAGGTCCCAGGGCTCGAGGCCGTCCATCGCCTCGAGCAGTTCCTTGGTCAACGAGGCCCCGCACGCGACTGTGCGCTTGGATTCTTGGGTTTTCGGACCGCCAACGCGGCCGTCTCGCTTGAACGCCCGGGACACATGGATCACCACGCGGTCCTGGGGAGCACCATCAACGATGAGGCTCTGCACGTCCATGTCCCGTGGGCGCAGAGCCGCGGCTTCGTTGTAGCGCAGGCCGGTGTCAGCGAGGAGCTGAAGGAAGAGCCGGTAGCGCGAGTCGACCTCGGCGATTAGCAGCTGCAGGTCTGCTGGCGAAAGATAGACGGGTTCGCGCTTGTCCGTGTCTTCCTTGTCGAGCACCTTGAAGGCGACGTTCTCCGGGATCTTGCCTGCACTCACGGCGCCCGCGAGAGCGGACGATAGGAGAGCGTGGATGTTCTTCTTGGACTTGTGTGCCAGAGGCGCACCTGTGGCCTTGTTGGCCCTCTGGACGGCACGCAGCCCATCCACCCAATCGATGACCTGCTGCCTGGTGAGCATGTCGATTGGCATGCCGCCGATGGTGTGCGTGTCCATGTGGTTGCGGACGAAGCCGCGGTAATCGCTGATCGTCTCCTTGGGGTGGCGAAGCGTGTCGATGTGGGCGTTGACGCACTCGGAGACTGTCATGGCCGTGGAGTTCTTTTTGAGCTTGGCGCGGTGGGCGAGAGCGAAGGTGTTGCCGTTTGCGTCGAGGAAGTCCTTGAGCTCCTGGGCCTTGTCCGGCTTGTTGCGGTAGGTTCGCGACTTTTGCTCTCCGCCGGGCTCACGCCATCGCACGGTGTAGGACTTCCCACCGCCGCTGAGGGCTCGCTCTCGGATCGTCGCCCTGTGTCTCCTTCGCCAACAAAATGGCCGTCTTCGCCAACATGCCTCGACCGGACAACGAAAGAGGCCCGAGATCTCAACGATCTCGGGCCTCATCCTAGTAGCGGTGCCGGGACTCGATCCCGGGACCTCACGATTATGAGTCGTGCGCTCTAACCAGCTGAGCTACACCGCCACGAATGAAGTGAGCCGCTCCGCTCCGCATAATGCGGCTCGGAGCGGCTCTCCATTCAGAGCCCCCCACGGGAATCGATCCCGTGACCTCAGTCTTACCAAGACTGCGCTCTACCACTGAGCTAGGGGGGCAACGCAGATAAGCTTACCAGCTCATCGGCGCTAACGTGAAATCGGGGTGACCCCGACCTCAGATCACTTATGACGGGGCTTGCGGTCCGCGCGGTTGGCGCGGAAATCCCCGTCATTGCGCTGATCGCGGCCGCCGCGGAAACCGCCCTTGCTGCCGCCACCAAAGCCGGAGCGATCGTTGTCAAACGAACGACGCGAATTGCGATCCTCGTCACGGCCATAGCCACTCTTGCGGTCATCGCGGCGATCGTCACGGCGCTGGTAGCCGCCGCGGTCGCCGCCGGAACGCTCGTTGCGGCCCTGGTAGCCGCCACGGTCGCCGCGGTCATCGCGACGCTCGTAGCCGCCCTTGCGGTCCTCGCGGCGGTCGCCGCGCTCCTGGAAGCGGTCGCGGCGGTCATCGCGCTTGCGATCGTCGCGGTCGAAGGAACGGCGCGGGGGACGGCGATCGCCGCGATCCTCGTCGTCGCCACGCTCCGAGTTGGGGCGGCGGCCGTTGTCGATCTCCAGGTTGATCAGGCGACCACCGATGCGGGTCTCCGCCAGCTTGGCCTTGGTGGCCTCGGGCAGGTTCGCCGGCAGCTCGATCAGGGAGTGATCCGAGCGGATGTCGATCGAGCCGATGTCGCCGGAGTGCAGGCCACCCTCGTTGGCGAGCGCGCCGACGATGGAGCCGGGCAGCACGCGCTGGCGGTGGCCGACGGAGATGCGGTAGGTGGCGTTGCCCGGAGCAAGCGGCTTGCTCGGGCCGCGCGAGCCGAAGGCGTCGCGGGTGCGCTTGCCGGCGCGGGCCTGCTTGGCCGGCGGCTCCGGGAGCTCCTCGGTCAGCAGCGGGCGGCCGCCCTGGGCCAGGTGCGCGAACGCGGCGGCCATCTCGACGGGATCCACATCGCCGGCGGAGAGCAGGTCGGTGACGAGCTCGCGGTAGGGCGTGAGGTCCTGGGTGTTCATGACCTTGCCGACCTTGGCGGCCAGGCGGCCCAGGCGGGAGGAGTTCACGGTGTCCACGGACGGGATCGGGACCTCGACGACGGCGCCGCCGGTGGCCTTCTCGATGTGCTTGAGCAGGAAGCGCTCGCGCGGCGTGATGAAGAGGACGGCGTCGCCCTTGCGGCCGGCGCGGCCCGTGCGGCCGATGCGGTGCACATAGGACTCGGTGTCGTGCGGCACGTCGTAGTTGAAGACGTGGGAGATGCGCTCCACGTCGAGGCCGCGGGCCGCAACGTCGGTGGCCACGAGGATGTCGATCTGGCCGGAGCGCAGGGACTCGACGGTGCGCTCGCGCTGCTGCTGGGCGATGTCGCCGTGGATGGCGACGGCGCGGAAGCCGCGGGCCTTGAGCTTGGAGGCGACCTCTTCGGCGGCCATCTTGGTGCGAACGAACGCGATGACGCCGTCGTGCTCCTCGGTCTCGAGGATGCGGGCCATGACGTCGAGCTTGTGCGAGTGCATGACCTGCACGTAGCGCTGCGTGATGTTCTGGCCGGGCGTGGAGGCGGCGTCGACCGTGACCTGCGCGGGGTTGTTCAGGTACTGATCGGCGATGCGGCGGATCTGGCGCGGCATGGTGGCGGAGAACAGGGCCACCTGCTTGTCGGCGGGGGTGGACTCGAGGATGTGGTCCACCTCCTCGGCGAAGCCCATGCGTAGCATCTCGTCGGCCTCGTCGAGGACCATGTACTGCAGGCCGGAGAGGTCGAGGGCGCCGCGATCGAGGTGATCGATGACGCGGCCGGGGGTGCCCACGACCACCTGGACGCCGCGGCGCAGCGCGGAGAGCTGCGGGCCGTACGGCGAGCCGCCGTAGATCGGCAGGATGTCCAGGTCGTCGATGTACTTGGAGTAGGAGCCGAAGGCCTCGGCCACCTGCAGCGCGAGCTCGCGGGTCGGGGCGAGGACCAGGACCTGCGGGGTCTTGGGCTTGCCGTTGACGTCGTTGAGCTCGGCGATCTTGGAGAGCGCGGGCACGGCAAACGCGGCGGTCTTGCCGGTGCCGGTCTGGGCCAGGCCCACGACGTCGCGGCCGTCGAGCAGCAGCGGGATGGTCTCGGCCTGGATCGGCGAGGGGCGCTCGTAGCCGAGGTCGTTGACGGCAGCGAGGACGCGGGCGTCGATGCCCAGGTCGGCGAAGGTCGGGCCCGTGGGCTCGTCGACCTCGACGGTGGTCTCTTCCACGGTTTCGGGGGTGGTGTCTTCGTTGGACACGATGGTGCTCCTGTGGGGACGTGAGGAGAGCACGGACGGTCCTCGTGGGAGACCTCCGGGCAACGGACGGCTCGTGACCGGCCCTGTCCCTCCACGACTCATCGCGCATCACTCGCGCGGCACACCAAACACCCACCGACGGTGGGACACGAGGGGAAAGCCGGATATCGGCTCCCCCAGTCTAGCGGTGATCGGGGGCGGGTGCCTCACGAGGTGAGGCATCTCTCCCTTCGCTGCCTTCAGCGCACGACGACGCCCGCCTCACCGAGGGCGGTGAGGCGGGCGTCGGGAGCGGCATCGCCTGGGCAACGCCGACGGCTAGCTCAGAGCTTGAAGCCGCTGGTGGCGCCGCCGAGCGCGTAACTCTTGGCCGGCACGTAGAGGCGGTACGTCTTCTTGGAGGAGGCGCGCAGCGAGTACACGGCCTTGCCCTTCTTGAACTTGAGCGACTTGATGCTCTTCCACTTGCCGCCGGACTTCACCTGCAGCTTGGCGCCCGAGGGGTTGTACTTGACCCACTTCTGGTACTTGTCGCTGAAGAACGTGAGCTTGGCGGTGAAGGTGCGCTTGGAGCTGCCCGCGGGCTTCTTGCCGTACAGGGAGCCGTCCACGGCGCCCTTGTAGGCGAACTTGCTGGAGTCCTTGCCAATGCCGTAGCTGAACGACTTGGTGACGATTCGGCCGCTGCTGTCGCGCATCCAGTTACCGGCCGAGTCCTTCACCCAGTACGAGCCCGCGACCTTGATGTTCTTGAGCTGGAAGGTGCCGTAGCGGGCGATCTTCACCTTGGGGCAGAACGCCTGGTAGTGGATGCCGGTGTTGTTCTTGAAGGTCACGGTCTTGACCTTCTTGCCATTGCGGTAGATGTCCGCCGAGTAGCGGAAGTTCGGCACGTACGTCGCGTTGTTGTAGACGGTCTTCAGGTAGAAGGAGTTCGTCTTGCAACCCTTGGAGCTGACGGGGATCACGCCGCCCTTGTAGAAGTTGCCGTCGGTTTCGACCTTGGACACCGTGATCGGCTTGGCGATGTAGACCGGCGTCGCGGCGGGCGCGGCCACGACGGCCTGGGCCGGCGCGGCGAGCGCGGCACCACTGGCGATCAGACCGCCGGAGAGCGCGAGGGCACCGGCCCCGCGCAGGATCTTCTTCAGCATGAGTCCCCCTAAAAACCCGGGCAACAACCCGGCGAGTGAAAGATATGACGGCGTTCTGACGCCGTCATGGAGCGATGCTAGGGCTTGGGCACGGCTTTTGTCACGTCCCCGGATATATGTTGCGCGGGCGCGCCGATACGCTGGATCCATGCCCGCCTCGCCACGCCCCCGCAGCCTCACCCTTGCCGTCTGGTGGTGGGGCGCCGCCGCTGCCGTCGTGGCCGTCGCCGCCGTCGCCGCCTGGCTCGGGGCCGAGGAACTCGCAGGCCTGCCCGCACCGCTCGCCGCGGGCCTCGCGGCCGTCCTCACGGCGCTGGCCCTCGTGCTCGGCTGGGGCACCCTGCGGCTCGGCCTCGGTCATCTCGCGGGCCGGCTGACGCTCAGCACGCTCGGTCTTATCGCCGGCCTCCCCGCCCTCTTCAAGGGCGGCCGCCTCCTCGTGGTCGGTGCAGTGCTCCTCATCGGCGTGGTCCTGCTCTACCTGCCGGACACGCGCGCGTTCTTCAAGGAGCAGGTCAGGGCCCGCCGGGACGACGAGCGGGCCAAACGCGCGGCGCTGAAGCACCGCCGGTAGCCGCGGGGCACACCACCGATCGCGCGGCTCAGCGCCACGTCTCGTCGTCGGCGATCTCGCCCTCGCTGCGTCCCAGGGGATCGAAGGCCTCCCGGGGCAGTGGCGCGACGGCGCTCCACGGCACCTCCTGCCCCGGCGCGAGCCGCTCGTAGGAGGCCGAAGAGTACGTGTCCTCCGCCGTCGAGGCGCGCCGAGCCCCGGCGGCGGTGGCCAGGATCGCCGCGGTGAACGGCGCCTCGCGCTCGCGGGCCGCGCGCTCCCGCAGCTCGCGTTCCCGCAGATACTCGGGCAGCGCCGCGAGCACCGGATCGGGTGGCGTCGCGGGGCCTCCCGTGCGGCCGCTCACGTCCTGCACCGTGATCCCCGAGCCCCGACCGACGGCCTCGCTCATGGCCCCGAGGGCCTTCCAGGCGAGCCGCCACGCGGCCTCGGCGAGCGCCTTGAGTCGCTCCGCCGCCGCGAGCGCCTCGGCGTCCCCGCGCTCCACCGCTTCGAGATCGAGCCGCAGGCTCTCGTCCTCCCAGGCGCCATGCGCCGCGAGCCACGCCTCCCCCGCCGCGGCTGCCTGGGCCGGAACGGCCACCCCGGCCGGCAGCCGGTTCACGCGGGCCCCTCTTCCCCGCAGCCCCCACGGGCCGCCGCCCACGCTGTAGAGCACCAAGGTGGGGCCGGCAGCTGGCTCCCAGCCGTCGTGTTTGTACGGACCACCTGGCTCCCAGTCGCCCCCGAGCGCGAGGACGCCGCCGTGCCACTGCTGCTCCTGATCCAGCACCCAGAGCCGGGGGCACTCGCGGACGGTCCGCTCCACGAGCTCCGCGGCCTCGGCCTCCAGCGCCTCGCCTTCCGCGGCGTGCGCGGCCTCCCCGCCCGGCCAGGGCCGGGTCTCGTCCCAGCCGGACGTGGCCCAGGCGTCCCAGCGCGCGGTCCAGGCCCGCCCGGCCGCGATGAGTTCCTCGCTCGCGCCGAGCGTGCGCAGTTCGTGGGCCTCCAGCGGAT
This sequence comes from Galactobacter valiniphilus, assembly GCF_003575975.1. Taxonomy (GTDB): domain Bacteria; phylum Actinomycetota; class Actinomycetes; order Actinomycetales; family Micrococcaceae; genus Galactobacter; species Galactobacter valiniphilus. The sequence continues at coordinate 9,509 of NZ_QQXK01000001.1, forward strand.
CCGCGTCGTTGTCCGGCCAGTTGTACAGGCCCCACCAAGGGAGCTGGTCCCCGTACTCGCCGAGGAAACGCACGGCGTCGTGCCTCACCCGCACGGCCTCGCCCCCTGGCCAGTGCCAGGTGCCGGCGTCGTCCATGACCGTGAGCCCCGATTCGTCGGCGGCCCGCTGCGCCACGCGGGCGCCGGCCTGCCGGTCCCGCAGGCCCGTGCTCGTGCGCAGCTCGAGCGACCAGGCGAGCGCCTCGGCCAGGGTCTTGGCGCCCAGCACCGCCCGGGCATCGGCCTCGCCGCGCCCCGAGGGCTCCGCCCACGGCCACTCCTCCGCCACGAGCCGTAGGTAGCCGTCCCCCGGACCCGGGTCCGCGTCGGCGCCGCCGTCCCCCGGACCCGCCCCCGCGCCGTCGTGCTGTGTGTTCACGCGGCACAGCGTACAAACGCGAGGGGCGCCTGGGCCAGGCCCGGGCGCCCCTCGCGTGAGGTATCTCAGAGCTGGGCGAAGGCCTGCTCCAGATCGGCGAGCAGGTCCTCGACGTCCTCGATGCCCACGGAGAGGCGCAGCAGGTCGACGGGGACGGCCAGCTCGGTGCCCTTGACCGAGGCGTGGGTCATCTCGGAGGGGTAGTTCATGAGCGACTCGATACCGCCGAGGGACTCGGCGAGGGTGAAGAGGCGCGTGGACTCGGCGACCGTGCGGGCCGCGGCCTCGCCGCCCTTCAGGCGCACCGACACCATGCCGCCGAAGCGCTTCATCTGGCGCGCGGCGACCTCGTGGCCCGGGTGATCCGGCAGGCCCGGGTAGAGGACGTGGGAGACCTCCGGGCGGCCGAGCAGCCACTGTGCCACGGCCTCGGCGTTGTCGCAGTGACGATCCATGCGCACGCCGAGGGTCTTGGCGCCGCGCATCGTCAGGTAGGCGTCGAAGGGCGAGGACTGGTTGCCGGCCGCGAACTGGATGAAGCGCACCTTGTCGGCGATCTCCTCATCGTTCGTGATCACGGCGCCGCCCACCACGTCGGAGTGCCCGCCCAGGTACTTGGTCGTGGAGTGCACCACCACATCGGCGCCGAGGGCCAGGGGCTGCTGCAGGTACGGCGAGGCGAAGGTGTTGTCCACCACCGCGAGGGCGCCGTGTTCGTGCGCCAGCGCCACGAGGGCCTCGATGTCGGCGATCTTCATCATGGGGTTGGACGGCGTCTCGACCCAGAGCAGGCGGGCGCCCGTGGCGGAGAGCGCACCGCGCACGGCGTCGAGGTCCGTCAGGTCCACGGGCGTGTGACCGATTCCGGCCGCGCCGTGGATGCGGGAGATCAGGCGGAAGGTGCCGCCGTAGACGTCGTTGCCCATCACCACGTGGTCGCCGGCGGAGAGCAGGCCGCGCAGGATCGCGTCCTCGGCGCCCAGGCCCGAGGCGTAGGAGATGCCGAAGCGCCCGCCCTCGAGCGCGGCGAGCTGCTCCTGCAGGGCGTCGCGCGTGGGGTTGGTGCCGCGCGAGTAGTCGTAGCCGCCGCGCAGCTCGCCGATCTTGTGCGGGTGGTAGGTCGTGGAGAGGTAGAGCGGCGGGATGACGGCTCCCGTGAGCTCCTCCGGCGCCGAGCCGGCGTGCACGGCGCGGGTGGAGAAGCCGGGGGTGTTCTGGGCGGTCATGAGAGGTCCTTGTCTTGCGGGGTCGTGCGGTGGACGGAGATGCGGGAGTGGAGGGGGCCGTGGCTCAGCGGACGACGGCGCCGCGGCGCGCCAGATCGGTGGCCGTGGCCACGTCCACGAGCTCGCCGTCCAGCAGGATGGCGACGGCCGCGGCGGAGGCGCAGGCGGCGAAGAGCGCGGCGGCGTCCTGGCGCGCGCCGAGCGTGGGCAGCGGCTCCTCGAGGACGCGGGAGAGGGCGGTCTCCCCCGTCACGAGGCCCGCGGCGAGCGCCTGGGCCAGGCCGGCCACGGAGACGGAGCCGCGCACCTCGCCCTCGCGGGCGGGCCACGGGGCGCCGGCGGCCAGCACGGGGAGGGCCGGGGCGCCGGACTCCTGCAGCGCCGCGAGCGCGGCGGAGACGGTGAGCTCCTCGCCCAGGGCGCGCCGCGCCCCCTGCGGCCCGTGCGCGGAGGCGAGGGCACCGCCCACGGTCCCGGCGGCGTCGGGCGCCTGGCCGGGCTCGAGCGCGAAGCCGTGCTCCCGCATCCAGGACTCGTCGAAGATCTTGCCGAGGTAGCCGCGCCCGGAGTCGGGCAAGATCACGACCACCACCGCGTCGTCGGGCAGCGTGCGCGCCACGCGCAGCGCGGCGACCACGGCCATGCCGGAGGAACCGCCCACGAGCAAGCCCTCCTCGCGCGCCAGGCGGCGCGTCATCTCGAAGGACTCGGCGTCGGTGACGGGTTCCACGAGGTCGGGGACCGAAGGGTCGTAGTTGCCCGGCCACATGTCCTCGCCGACGCCCTCGGTGAAGTAGGGGCGGCCAGTGCCTCCGGAGTAGACCGAACCGGCGGGATCGGCGGCGACCACCGTCACGGGGCCCGAGGCACGATCGGCCGAGACGGCCTTGAGATAGCGGCCCGTGCCCGTGATGGTGCCGCCCGTGCCGGCCCCGATCACCACGTGGGTGACGAGGCCGTCGGTGTCCTCCCAGATCTCCGGGCCCGTGCTCGCCTCGTGGGACTCGGGGGCGGCGAGGTTGGAGAACTGGTCCGGCTTGTGCGCGCCGGGGGTGCGGGCCACGATCGCGTCGGAGACGCCGTAGTAAGACTCCGGGGAATCGGGGGCCACGGCGGTGGGCGTCACGACCACCTCGGCGCCGTAAGCGCGCAGCACGGCGCGCTTCTCCTCGCCCACCTTGTCCGGCGTGACAAACACGGTGCGGTAGCCCTTGAGCGCCCCGACCAGGGCGAGGCCCACGCCCGTGTTGCCGCTCGTGGGTTCCACGATCGTGCCGCCCGGGGCCAGCTCGCCCGAGGCCTCCGCGCGCTCCACCATGCGCAGGGCGATGCGGTCCTTGATGGACCCGCCCGGGTTGAGGTACTCGACCTTGGCGAGCACGGTCGCGCCGATGCCCTCGGTGACGGAGTGCAGGCGGACCAAGGGGGTGTTGCCGATGAGCTCGACGACGGAACGGGCGTAACGCATGTCCACGAAACTACCGATCCTTCGTCACAAAAGCCCTACCGGCGGACACATGACTTCACCTGCCTTGCGCCGGCGACGACGACCGGGGTGAGCGCGGCGTCGGCCCGCGGTGGGAGCATGGGGGCGTGAGCGAGTTTCAGGGGGCCGGGGCGCCCGATGCCAGCGCGGAGTTTGTCCCGCCCGCCGTGCTGGATCCAGCCGCCACGCTCGCACCGCTGCGCCACGGGCCCAGGGATCCCACGCTGCGGTTGGTGCCCGACGGCGTGTGGCGGGCCGTGCGCCTGGCCTCCGGCCCGGCGCTCGTCAGGCTGGGCTGGCGCCGCGCGCGCCGCCCCGCAACCCAGGAGGCCTCGCCGCTCGATCGCCGTTCCGGCGGCACCACGCGCGGAACGATCCTGGATCCGGCGCGCGGCGATCGCGTCCGCATCGAGGCCTGGGGGCCCGGCGCGCGCGAGGCGGCGGCCGGAGTGCCGGCCTGGCTCGGCGCGCTCGACGATTGGTCCGGCTTCGACGCCCCGGCCTTTGCGGCCCGGCTCCCCGACACCGTCGCGGCCACCCGCCGCGTGCGCCCGGGGCTGCGCTTGCCCTCCGGTGGCTCGCTCTTCGACACCCTGACCGCCATCATCCTGGAGCAGCGCGTGACCGGGATCGAGGCGCACTACGCCTGGGCCCGGCTCGTCACGCGCTTCGGAGAGGCCGCGCCCGGCCCGGCCCCGGCCACCACCACGGCGGCCGGGCGCGAGGCCCGGCTCATGCTCCCCCCCACACCCGAGCAATGGCGTCGCATCCCCTCGTGGGAATGGCACCAGGCGCGGGTGGACGCGCAGCGCCGCACCACGATCGTCCGGGCGGCCGAGCGCGCCTCCGCCCTGGCCCGGCTCGAGGCCCAGGTGCCAGCGGCCGCGGCCGCCGCCGAGCTGGCCCGGCTGGACATCGCCCTGCGTTCCCTGCCCGGGGTGGGGGTGTGGAGCGCGGCCGAGACGCTGCAGCGCACGCACGGGGCCCCCGATCACGTCTCCTTCGGCGACTTCCATGTGGCGCACTTCGTGGGGCAGGCGCTCATGGGACGCCGCGCCGACGACGCAGGCATGGAGGCGCTGCTCGCGCCCTTCGCCGGGCACCGCCAACGCGTGGTGCGCCTGCTGCAGGCCTCCGGGGCCAAGAACCCCAGCTTTGGGCCGCGCCTGGCCCCGCAGGATCACCGGGGCCACTGAGCGCCGTCCGCGCGGCTACATCCAGCCGAGCAGCAGGGCGGCGGCCAGGACGAAGCCGCAGACCGCGATCGCCACGCGCAGTACGTTCGGGTTCACCACCCTGGCCACGGACGGGCCGATCAGCCCGCCGATCCACGAGCCAACGAGCAGCGGCCACATGGCCCACCACACCAGATGGGCGCTCAGGGCAAAGAGGATCGCCGGAAGAATGTCGGCGGTCACCAGCACCACGTTTTTGATGGCGTTGGCCCGCACGAGCGAGGGCTCGGAGGTGAGCATGAGGACGGCGATCATGAGGATCCCCGAACCGGCCCCGAAGTAGCCGTTGTAGACGGCCACGAGCGCGCCGATGGTCAGCACGAGCGCCGTGGGCAGGCTCTTCCCGCGCCGCTCCATGGCCCCGCGCAGCCGCGGCTGCAGCAGGAGCGCGAGCGAGCCGATCACCACGAGTCACGGAACGATCTTCTCGAACACCTCGCCCGGCGTGAGGAGCAGGGCGGCCGCGCCCACGAGCGAGAAGCCCACCGTGATGGGCAGCCACTTCTTGAGGGTGCCGGAGTGCCCACGCAGATCGCGCCCGGCGCGCAGGCTCGAGCCGAAGCCCGAGCCGAGCAACGCCGCCGAGTTGGTGACGTTGGCCGCGACGGGCGGCAGGCCCACGGCCAGCAGGGCCGGGTACGCCACGAGGGAGGTGATGCCGCCGGCGGCACCGATGGTGCCGGCCACGACGCCCGCCACGGTCAGGAAGGCAGTGGAGGCGAACGAGATCACTCCATCATCCTGCCCCAGCCCCGCGCCCACGGCGCGGCCCGGCACGCGAGATGACGGCACGACGTCGGGCCTCGCCTGGAGCGCGCGGCTCTCGGCGGCGGGCGGTTCAGGAGGGCTCGCGCCCAGCGGCCAAGGCCGCGGCCGCTTCCTCGCGCAATTCCACCTTGCGCACCTTGCCTGAAACCGTCATGGGGAAGGCCGGCAGCACGCGCAGGTACCGAGGAATCTTGTAATGGGCGATCCGGCCGGCGGAAAACTGGCGCAGTTCCTCGATGCTCAACTCCTCGACACCCTCCATGAGCACCACGCAGGCCATGACCTCCTCGCCCAGGCGGTCATCCGGGACCCCGATGACCTGCACGTCCTGGATCAACGGGTGCGTGTAGAGAAACTCCTCGACCTCGCGGGGCGAGATGTTCTCGCCGCCGCCGATGATCAGGTCCTTGATGCGGCCCTCGATGGAGACGTAGCCGTCCTCGCGCATGCTCGCAAGGTCGCCCGTGTGCATCCATCCCTCGGCGTCGATCGCGGCGGCCGTCTGCTCGGGTTGCCCCCAATACCCCGCCATGACGGCATAACCGCGCGTGCACAGCTCCCCCGCGGCACCGCGGGGCAGCGTCCGGCCCGTGCCCGGATCCACGATCTTGGACTCAAGCAGTGGCATGGTCCGACCCACGGTCTGCGTCTGTTGCTCCAGGGAGTCGCCGATGCGAGTCATGGTGGAGACGGGGCTCGTCTCCGTCATGCCGTAGCAAATGGCCACCTCGGACATGTGCATCTGGGTGATGACGCGGCGCATGATCTCCTCGGGGCACGGCGATCCGGCCATGACTCCCGTGCGCAGGGTGGAAAGGTCAAACTCGGCGACGTCTGGAAGGTTGAGCTCGACGATGAACATCGTGGGCACGCCGTACAGGCTCGTGGCGCCGTGCGCCTGGACGGCCTCGAGCGTGGCCCGCGGGTCAAAGCCGCGCGAGGGAAGGATGGTGGCCGCTCCATGGCTGAGCGCCGCGAGGTTGCCGATCACCATGCCAAAACAGTGGAAGAGCGGGACGGGAAGCACCACCGCGTCCCGCGGGGTGTAGTGCAACAGCTCGCCGATGTGGAAGCCGTTGCCCAGGAGATTGCGGTGCGTGAGCGTCACGCCCTTGGGGAAGCCGGTCGTTCCGGAGGTGTACTGCAGGTTGATGGGCGCGTCGGGATCGGCGGGACCCACCCTGGCCTCCAGCTCGTCCTCGCTCACGGCGTCGGCACCGCCCAGGAGCTCGGTCCACGTCAGTTCGCTCAGCGCGCGGCGCCCGTCCGGGGTCACGAGCAGATGGGTGCCGGACTCGGCGTGCGGGTAGGAGTCCTCCCCGATCTCGCCAGGAGCGGGCAGAACCACGAGGGTGCGCAGGGCGGGCGTCTCTTCGGCGACGCGCCTGGCGAGGGCCGGGGCGTCGCTCCGCGCGTCCGGCGGCGCCACCACGAGGGCACTCATGGAGCATTGCTTGAGCACGTAGGCGAGCTCGTGGGCGCGGTACGCCGGGTTGAGGTTGACGAGGACCAGCCCGGCCAGGACCGCACCGTACTGGAGCACGGTCCATTCGGCGCAATTGGGCGAGTAGATCCCCACCCGCTCCCCGGGGCGCAGCCCGGCGGCCAGGAGCCCTCTCGCCGTCCGGCGGGCCTGCGCCAGGAGCTGCGCGTAGCTGAGCGCGCGGCCCGTGGACGCCTCGATCACGGCCGGCCGGTCCCCGTGCACGGCGGCCACAGCGGCAAAGTGCTCGCCGATCCCTCTCGCGGGGAGCTCGAGCTCCTCGACCCCCGCGGTGTACGACTCCTGCAGCGCGCCAGTGCTCATTGGCTCTCCCCGTGTGTGGTGCCCCGTGTCGCTTGCGTCAGGCCTCGGCGCCCGGCGGCTGCACGCCCTTGCGCGCCTGTTCCTCCGCGGCGATGCGGGCGTGCACGTCCTTCATGTCGATGGCCTTGACGGCCTCCACGAGATCGGCGAAGTCGGTGCGACTGAGGGCGCCCGGCTCGGAGTAAACCAGCACCTTGTCGCGGAAGGCCATGAGCGTGGGGATGGAGGTGATGTTGGCGGCCGCGGCGAGCGCCTGCTCGGCCTCCGTGTCCACCTTGGCGAACACCGCATCGGGGTGGTCCGCGGAGACCGCCTCGTAGACGGGCGCGAACCCGCGGCACGGCCCACACCATGCCGCCCAGAAGTCGACGAAGACGATCGGGTTGGATTCGATCACCTCGCCGAAGGTGCTCTCGGTCACATCGATGGTTGCCATGAGCACACCCTAGCCGTGCGCGGCCGCGCGGGCGATGCCTCCGGAGGCGCGGCGGCCCGTGAGGTCGCCCCGGATGCGGCCGCGCGCCGTCGTCCCCTAGGATCAAGGGGTCGTAAGCGGGCCCCTCTGGCCCGCCAGGGCCCGAAAAAGGGGCACCAGCTAGTCCGGAAGCGTTCGCGCCGGGCCGGTCTCGCGAGACACATACGGAATCCTTCTCATTCCCTTGATCTCGCGATTGGACCCCCATGCCCACCGTTTCCGCCCACGTGGCCGCGACCCTTGCCTCCCACCTCAAGCACGTCTACGGCGTCATGGGCAACGGCAACGCCTACTTCCTCGACGCCCTGGTGCGCAGCACCGACGCGAGCTACGTGCCGGTGCGCCACGAGGCCGGCGCCGTGTTCGCGGCCGACGCCCACTTCCGCGCCGGTGGCGGGCTCGCCGCCGCGACCACGACCTACGGCGCCGGCTTCACCAACACCATGACGGCGCTCGCCGAGGCGGTGCAGGCGCATGTGCCGCTCGTGCTCGTGGTGGGCGACGAGCCCACGTCCGGCCCGCGCCCGTGGGACGTCGACCAGATCGCCATGGCCTCCGCCGTGGGCGCCCGCACCTACACGGTGGGCCTGACCGATGCCGCCGCCACGACGTCCATCGCCGTGGAGCACGCGCTGCGCTTCAACGTGCCGACCGTCCTGGCCATCCCCTACGACGTCGCGCGCCTCGAGGCCGGCCCGGTCCCCGCCACGGCGCCCACGCGCCCGGCACCGCCCGTCGTCCCGGCCGGCGAGTTCGCCGAGGCGACCCTGGCCTCCGTGGCCGAGGCCCTCGCCGGCGCCGAGCGCCCCTTCCTCCTGGCCGGGCGCGGCGCCTGGCTCTCCGGAGCGGGCGAGGCGCTCGGCGAGCTGGCCGCGCTCACGCACGCCGTCACCGCCACCTCGGCGCTGGGCCGCGGGCTCTTCCCGCAGGGGGAGTTTGACCTGGGCGTGGCCGGCGGCTTCGGCGCGCCCGCCGCGATGGATCTGGTCCGCGAGGCAGACGTCGCCGTGGTCTTCGGCGCGGGCCTGAACCAGTTCACGATGCGCTTCGGCGCCCTCTTCGCTCCCGGCACCCGCGTCATCCAGGTGGACACCGAGCCCACCGCCACGCACGCCCACGTGGGCACGTATCTGCGCGGCGACGCAGCGTGGGTCGCCTCCGAGCTGGTGGCGCGGCTCAAGGCCAAGGGGCTCGACGGCGCGGGCACGGGGTGGCGCGAGGCGCAGGACTTCGCGGCGCTGCGCGAGCGCGAGGTCCCGGCGGAGTTCGCGGAGGACGGCCGGCTGGACCCGCGCGCCGCGGCCGCGGCGCTGGCGCCGCTGTTGCCGCGGGAGCGCGTGGTGGTCTCCGACGGCGGACACTTCCTCGGCTGGGCCAACATGTACTGGCCCGTGGCCCGCCCCGACCGCATGCTCATGGTCGGCACGGCCTACCAGACCATCGGCACGGGCTTCCCGTCCATGCCGGGCGCCGCGGATGCGCGCCCCGAGTCGACCGTGGTGCTGACCTCCGGCGACGGCGGCGGGCTCATGGCCCTCGCCGACCTCGAGACCGCGGTGCGCCATTGCGGCGGGCGCGGCCTCGCGGTGATCTGGAACGACGCGGCCTACGGCGCCGAGGTGAACCTCTACGGCGTGCTGGGACTCGAGCGCTCCCCCATGCTCATCGAGCAGGTGGACTTCGCCGCCCTCACCGAGTCCTTCGGCGGCCGCGGCGTGGTGATCAACCGCCTCGAGGATCTCTCCGCGCTTGCCGCGTGGCGCGAGGAGGACCCGGCCACGCGCCCGTTCCTCACGCTGGATCTGCGGATCTCCGGGGCCGTCATCGCCCCGCACCAGTACGAGGTCATCGAACAGAACCGCTGACCGGGCAGACCGAAGAACGACGCCGCGGTGGCGCCCCACGCTGGGGCGCCACCGCGGCGTCGTCGTCCGCTGGGCGCGGGCCGGCTCAGGAGCGCCCGGCGACCTTGTTCGCGAGCGCGGCGATGCGCGAGGTCTTGGTGGCGCCGGCCGCCTCGGCACGGTCCGCGTGGCCGTAGGCCGCGTAGAGGCCGTGCGTGGCGATCCAGCGCAGCGGCTCGATCTCCCACTTTCGCACGCGATGGTTGACCCACGGCAGGCCGGCCAGCTCGGTGTCGCGGCCGAGGATGAGGTCGGTGAGCGTGCGCCCGGCCAGGTTGGTGGTCGTGACGCCCGTGCCGACATAACCGCCGGCCCAGGCCATCCCCGTGCCCCGGTCCAGGCCCACCGTGGCGGCCCAATCGCGCGGGACGCCGAGGACACCGGACCACGCGTGCTCGATCGCGGCGCCGTGCGTGGACGGGAAGAAGCGGTGGAGGATCTCGGTGAGCGTGTCCACCGTGCGCTGGGGGGTCTGTCCGTCCAGATCGGTGCGCGAGCCGTACTTGTACGGCACCCCGCGCCCGCCGATCGCGATGCGATCATCGGCCGTGCGCTGCGCGTACATGTACACGTGCGCGAAGTCGCCGAGCACCTGGCCGCGGTCCCAGCCGATCTGCTCCCACACGCTCACCGGGAGCGGCTCGGTAGCGATGAGCGAGGAATTCATGGGGAGCCAGGCGCGGTGCAGGCCCTTCAGATTCTCCGTGAAGCCCTCCGTGGCGCGGACGACAAACTCGGCGCTCACGGTGGCGCGGTCCGTGACGACGCGCCCCGGTTCGAGCGAGAGCGCGCGGGTTCCCTCGTAGATCTCCACGCCGCGGCGCTCCACCGCGGCGGCCAGCCCGGAGACGAGCTTGGCCGGCTGAATCCGGGCCGCGTGCGGGTGCCAGGCCGCTGCCAGGGTGCCCTCCACGTTGATCTGCTCGGTCGCCGCGGCGGCCTCGAGCAGCTCGACGTCGGCGTGGCGCCACTGCGCCTCCGCCTCGACAAAGGCACGCAGGCGCTGGGCCTGCGCCGGCGTGTAGGCGACGTTGAACTCGCCGCCCTTCTTGAGGTCGGCGTCGATCCCCTCGGCCGCCGCAACGGCGATCACCTCGTCCACCGTGGCGTTCATGGCGGCCTGGAAGCGCTCGGCGGCGGCCCGGCCGTGGGTCGTCACATACTGCTCGCGCCCGCCCGTGATGGAGTTGGTGAGCCAGCCGCCGTTGCGGCCCGAGGCCCCGTAACCCGCGTGACGCTGCTCGATGATCGCGATGCGCAGATCCGGCTGTTCCCGCTTCAGGTAGTAGGCAGTCCAGAGGCCCGTGTAGCCGGCTCCGACGATGGCGACGTCCACCTGGGTATCGCCGTGCAACGGCTCGCGGGGCGTGGGTGCACCGATCTGCTCCCACCAATGGGAGACGTGGCCGTTGATCATCGAGGGGTCCTTCCGGGGGTGAGCTGCGTCACGACCAACCGTATGGTCGGTCGACAGCGCGGCGCAAGAAGTCGGCGCCCCTTGGGCCGTCCTCCCCCGGCACCGCCGTCCCCCGCCCGTCGTCCCCCGCCGGTCGCCCCCCTCTCCTGCCCCGATCGGAGTGCGAAATGTCGTGAAATTCCCCGATTTCACGACATTTCGCACTCCGATCCAGGGGCTGGGGGAGAGGGAAGGCGCGAGCGGGCGGCAGCGAGGGGCGCGTGGGCACCAAGGCGCCCCGCGCCCGCCGACCGAGCCGGCGGGCGGGGGCGTCCCCTCCCGCCGACTCAGTCGCCCTTCACGTTGACGATCTGACGCAGCGTGTGCCGGATCTCGACGAGGTCGGCGGCGTCCTCCATGACCTGATCGATCGGCTTGTACGCGGCCGGGATCTCGTCGATGAAGGCGTCGGTGTCGCGGTACTCGATGCCGACCATCGCCTCGCGCAGCTGCTCGAGGCTGAAGGTCCGCCGCGCCGCCGAGCGCGAGTACTCGCGCCCCGCGCCGTGCGGCGAGGAGTTCAGCGACACCGGGTTGCCGAGGCCGCGCACCACGTAGGACGCGGTGCCCATGGAACCCGGGATGAGCCCGTCGTCGCCCGGGGCCGCCTTGATGGCGCCCTTCCTGGAGACCCAGACCCGCTTGCCGAAGTGCTGCTCCGACTCGGTGAAGTTGTGGTGGCAGTTGATTCGCTCGAGCTCACGCACGGGCGTGCCGACCCACTCCCCCACCTGCCGGATGACGCGGTCCATCATTTCCTCGCGGTTCAGCAGCGCGAAGTGCTGCGCCCAGCGCAGCTCCCGGATGTAGGCGTTGAACTCGTCGGTTCCCTCGACGAGGTAGGCCAGATCCGGGTCGGGCAGCTCGATCCACCAGCGCTTGGCCAGGGCGGCCGCCACCTTGATGTGGTGCTGGGCGATCTTGTTGCCCACACCGCGCGAACCCGAGTGCAGGAAGAGCCACACTGCATCCTCCTCGTCGAGGGAGACCTCGATGAAGTGGTTGCCGGAGCCGAGCGTGCCGAGCTGGTGCGTCCAGTTCCCGGCATACGAGGCCGGATCGAATCCGGCCCGCTCGGCCCGCTGCGCCAGTTCCTCGATGCGGGGAACCGCGGTGGCCACGATCTTCTTGTTGTAGGCGCCGGCCGAGAGCGGAATGGCCCGCTCGATGGCCTCGCGCACGCTGCGCCGATCCTCGGGCAGCTCGCTCGCGTTGAACTGTGTCTTCACGGCGATCATGCCGCAGCCGATATCCACGCCCACGGCCGCGGGAATGATGGTCCCCAGCGTGGGAATGACCGAACCGACCGTGGCGCCCTTGCCCAGGTGGGCGTCGGGCATGAGGGCCAGGTGCGGGTAGATGAACGGCAGCGACGAAGTCGCTATCGCCTGCTCCTTGGTCTTCTCATCCAGGATGGAAGCCCAATTCATGAGCCGGCGGTTGATCCTTTCCATTGTTCTTTCCTTGGTGTGCGCCCTGCTGCTCAACGTCGCCGGCCGGACGGCGTTGTTTGCTGGGGTGAGGTGGGATCCGAGACGGTCCTCCCTCGCGCATCCCGCTGCGCGCGATGCGCGGTGAGCGGGAAAGGAAGAAGCCCCGGACCGTGTGGGTTCCGGGGCCGAAGATCGGCGCCATGCGGCGCCAAGACTCAGCTCTGGTGACCCATCGATCGATGCTGGGAACCCTGGAAGTTCAGGGGTTCTGCCAGCTCGCGGACGGCGGCGGGCAGCCCGAAGGAAGCCGGCTTGAAGCCCGGATTCTTCGCAAAGCTGGTGCGCTGCACGGTGATGTCCTTGATCAATCGATGGTCGCCCCGCTGCGGGGCGTGAGGGACAGCCTGCCCGTCTCGACAGGCAACTGTCAAGGTTGAGGGGCCGTCCGCCGGCGCCTAGAAAACAGGACACCGGACAAAAACGACTTCGCCGGAGTCCGATTCAGGACTCCGGCGAAGTTCTTTCTGCGTGGCAGATGAGGGATTCGAACCCCCGTAGGCAGAACCAGCTGATTTACAGTCAGCCCCCTTTGGCCGCTCGGGTAATCTGCCGCAGGTGGCCTCCGGAAACCCGTTCCGGCGACGACACACCACTATACAGGCACTCGCGCGTGAGTGCGAAATCGGGGTGATCCCACGTCCCGGCGCTCGGCCCGATACCCTGGTGGTTAAGACAAGCCGGAACCGCTTCCGGCGTCATCCCCCAAGGCAAGAAGGAGTGTGTCATGGCGAGCGATTCGACGTTCGACGTGGTGAGCAAGGTCGACAAGCAGGAGGTTTCAAACGCGCTGAACCAGGCGCAGAAGGAGATCGCCCAGCGCTACGACTTCAAGGGTGTCGGCGCCGAGATCGACTTCTCCGGAGAGAACATCCTGATCAAGGCCAACGCCGAGGAGCGCGCCAAGGCCGTCCTGGACGTCTTCGAGTCCAAGCTGGTCAAGCGCGGCATCTCGCTGAAGTCCCTCGACGCCGGCGAGCCCTTCGCCTCCGGCAAGGAGTACCGCATCGAGGCCTCCATCAAGGAGGGCATCGCCCAGGACGTGGCGAAGAAGATCACCAAGCTCATCCGCGAGGAGGGCCCCAAGTCGGTCAAGGCCGTCATCCAGGGTGACGAGCTGCGCGTCTCCTCCAAGTCCCGCGACGATCTGCAGGAGACCATGCAGCTGTTGCGCGGCTTCGAGGACGCCGATCTGCAGTTCGTGAACCTGCGCTGAGGCCGGCTCGAACACCGCAAGGGCCCCGCTTTCCTCCTCGGAGGAAAGCGGGGCCCTTGCTTTGCGCTCTGCTGCGGTGCGCTGTGCTGGTTCAGGGGGCCACGACGAAGGTGCCGCCCACGATGCCCTGCACCTTCTGGGCCAGCTCGCCCTTCTCGTCCTTCGACTTGTTCACGAGCACGCCCCACTGGCCCTCAGCCATGATCCACGAGGTCTTGCCCACGCTGGCCCGGACCATGCTCGCGAGGCCGTCTTTGACATCGTCGGGGTTCTCGAAGAACACCGCGCCGATGGTCTTCTCCTTGTAGTCGCTGCCGATGCAGCGCGCCATGTAGACCTTGCCCTTGGAGATGGTGGTGTCGTCCAGCTCGGTGCCGGCCTCCCCCACCTGGACGTCCGCGCAGGTCACGCCGAGCGCGGAACCGATGGCCGTCTCGAATTCCTTCCACGTGGTCGGGGCCCCCACGGGGGTGCCCTCGGCCTTCACGCTGGGGGCCTCCACCGAGCTCGTTGCCATGGAGACGGCGGAGTCGGAGGAGCTCGCTGCCGCGCTTGTGGCAGCGGTGCTGGGGGCCGCCGAGACGGCGGCGGACGAGCTGGCCGCCGGAGCGCTGGAGGCTGCCGCCGGCGCGCTCGGCGAGCCGCCGCAGGCACCGAGCGCGAGGACGGCGACGCTCCCCAGCGCGCAGGCCGCCGCGAGTCGGCGAATGGCGGTGCGTGACATGGTTCCCCCTGTGGTCGATCCCGCCCCACGTTCCGGGCGATGCGCCATAGCCTAGCCTCCTGCGGCCGTGAGCTGCGCGTTCCCGCACAGCCCCAGCACAGCCGGGCGGCCTAGAGTTGAGCTCGCCTCCTGAAGGCACGAGTGATAACCCGTCGAGCCCCCATCGAACGCGCTGCGTCCGATGGGGGCTCGACGGGTTCTCGAGGACAGGGAGAGGGCCTCAGCCTTCCAGCAGTCGCTTGCCGAGGTATCCCCCGGCCTCGTTGACTCCGGGCGGGATGACAAACAGCCCGGAACCCGTGTGCCGCACATACTCCTGCATGAGGTCCTGCTTGGAGATGAGGTTCTGGATCGGCACGTAGTGCGTGCGCGGATCCACGACAAAGGCGATGAAGAACAGCCCGGCATCCAGGCGGCCCAGGCCGTCGGTGCCGTCCGTGTAGTTGTAGCCGCGGCGCAGCATCTGCGCGCCACCGTGGCGCGTGGGGTGCGAGAGCGCCACATGCGAGTTGGTGTCGATGAGGGGCCCGTTTGCGCCCTTCTTCGCGAAGTCCGGCTCGGTGAACTCCTCGCCACCGGACAGCGGCGCGCCGGAGGCCTTGGTGCGCCCCACGACGAGCTGCTGCTCACCCAGGTTTTGGCGGTCCCACGTCTCGATCGTCATGCGGATGCGGCGGGCCACCATGAAGCTGCCGCCGTTGGCCCATGCGCTCTCGCCCTCCAGGCCGGAGATCCAGACGTGCTCGTCCACCACCGAGGTGTCCTCGGCCTTCACGTTGGCCGTGCCGTCCTTGAAGCCGAAGAGATTGCGCGGGGTGGCCTGTGCCTTCGACGTCGAGGCCGTGCGCCCGAAGCCGATCTGCGACCAACGCACGCTCGCGCGTCCGAAGGCGATCCGCGAGAGGTTGCGGATGGCGTGCACGGCGACCTGCGGGTCGTCGGCGCAGGCCTGCACCACGAGGTCGCCGCCGGAGCGCGCCTCCTCGAGCTGGTCCCCCGGGAAGTGCGGCAGCTCGATGAGGCCCTCGGGCAGCTTGGCCTTGAGCCCGAAGCGGTCCTTGCCGTCGGCGTCCACGAACAGGCTGCGGCCGAAGCCGACGGTGACGGTGAGGTGACCGGCCGTGAGCCCCACGGCCTCGCCCGTGTCCTCGGGCGGGGCGAGCAGATCGTCGCCGCCGGCCCCGGCGGAACCGCCGATGGGCAGGCCGCGCGTCATGTAGCCGATGGCGCTCGAGAAGTCCTTCATGAGCCCGATCAGCTCATCCAGGCTCGAGGTCGTGACGTCGAAGGCCGCCACGTGCATGCGGTCCTGGGCCGGCGTCACGATGCCCGCCTGGTGCTCGCCCATGAACTCGACGACGGCGTTCGCCGGCGCCGCGCTGGACACCGCCTCCGCCCCCGCCTCGGAACCGCGGCTCAGGCCCACGGCCACGCCGCCCAGGACGGCGCCCACGGCGCCGCCACCCAGGGTGCCAAGGAGGCCTCGGCGCGAGACCCGCCCGGCACGCGCCGACGGCGAGGCACCCTCCAGGGGTGCCGCGCCGTCGTCGTCCGCGCCGGGACGGCGCCGTGCGCCGTCGTGCTCGTGGCCGTCCTGGCCGCCTACCCGTTCGTTCACTGCGTGTCCTTGCTTGAGGTACTACTTGACCTTGGCCGCGGCCTTGGTCAGCTGCGAGAGCGGCTCGGCCAGGGCGTTGACCGAGTCGGCGAGGCCCTTGATCTCGTCCTTGCTCAGCTCCGTGTAGAGCTTGAAGCCGTCGCCCGACTTCTGGGCGTCCAGCAGCTTCTGGACCGCAGCAAAGCGCTCCGTCAGCGTGGTGGCGAGCTGCTCGTCGCCGGAATCCTTCAGCAACGGCTGCAGGGTCTCGAAGGCCACCTTGGCACCCTCCAGGTTGGCCTGGAAGTCCCAGAGGTCCGTGTGCGAGTACAGCTCCTCTTCGCCCGTGATCTTACCGGTGGCCACCTCGTCCATGAGACCGATGGCGCCCTGGCCGATCGCCTCGATGTTGAGCTTGAAGTCGTCGGAGCGCACGGAGTCGTACAGCTCCTTGGTCTTCTTCACCATGAAGTCGGCAACCTTCTGGCGGCCGGCGGCGTCCAGCTTGGTGTACCCCTCGGAGCCCCACAGGTCCTCCTCGGCGCGGTGCCAGCCGGTGAACTCTTGGCCGTCCTCCAGCATGGCCTTGCGGAAGTCCAGCTCCGGGTCGAGGTCGCCGAAGGACTCCGCAACGGGCTCAACGCGCTCGTAGTAGGCGCGCGCCGTCGGGTAGAGGGCCTTGGCCTTCTCCACATCGCCCTCGGCGAAGGCCTTGGCGAACTCCTCGGTGGCAGGCAGCAGCTGCTGCACCTGGCCGCGGACGTAGGCCGTGTACTGCTCCACGGCGGTCTTCTGCAGCGCGGCGCGGTCGGCGGCAACCGTCTCCTTGGTGGTGGCCTCGGTGACGGTGAACGCCTGGCGCATGCCGGCCCCGACCTGGCCGGGGACGCAGGCCACGAGGTACTCGCCGGGCTCGTCCACGCGCACGGTGAGCTCGCGGGTGGTGCCCGAGCCGATGTTCTCCAGCTCGCCCAGGATGCGCAGGCCGTCGGCCGCGAGCACCTCGAACTCGTTCGACTTCTGGCCGTTGTTGGTGATCTTGAAGGTCAGCTGGCCGGCGGGGGCCGTGGCCGTGGCGACGGAACACTCGGTGTCGCTCTCGGTGACGGTGATGGCGCCGTCGGCGGAGGCGGTCTTGGTGTTGTCGGTGCAACCGGTGAGCAGGAGCGCCGCCACGGAGAGGACGCCGAGCGGGGCGAGGAGGTGCTGCTTCTTCACGCTGAAATTCCTAACAATGGGCACGGGCCAGCGGCCCGCAGGTGCGGGAGATGGGAAGGGGGTTCAGGCCGCGACGGACGCGGCCGGGGTGGTCAGGGCGGCCTGGGCCGCCGCCTTCTGGGCCTCGCGCGCCTTGCGTCCGGCGATCATCTGGCGGTGGCGCCAGATGCAGATCGGGAGCATGACGGCGAGGTAGAGCAGCCAGGCGCCGAAGGCGAGCTTCGACATGGCGGGCGTGAGCTGGAAGATCGCCTTGACGATCGCGATGCCGATGCCGTTGGGGTCCACGGTGAGCGCCCACGCGGAGATGTCGAAGGCGTAGTCGTGGATGCCGGGCAGGAAGCCGGCCTCCTGCAGGTCGGTGACCGCGTAGGCGAAGACGCCGGCCGCCACGAAGACCAGGAAGTACGTGGTCCAGGTGAAGAACGAGGAGAGGTTCAGCTTCACGGCGCCGCGGTTCAGGAGCACGCCCAGGACCACGGCGGTCAGGATGCCGAGCACCGCGCCGAGCGTCGCCACGCCCGTGCCGCCGCCGCCCACGTTGGCGTTGGCCCATACGAAGAGCGCCGTCTCGAGGCCTTCGCGGCCCACCGACACCGCACCGAGGACGACGAGCGCCCAGCCGGTGCCCGAGGGGCGCTCGACGGCGGAGTCCACCTTGGACTTGAGCTCGGCGGAGATGTTGTGGGAGGCCTTGCCCATCCAGAAGATCATCCAGGTGACGAAGCCGACGGCGATGAGTGAGAGCCCGCCGCCGATGGCCTCCTGGGCCTGGAAGGTCAGGCCGCGCGGGCCGAAGGTGAGCAGGGCGCCGAAGCCGACGGAGACGAGGATCGCGAGGGCGATGCCCGCCCACACGCGGGGCTTCAGGTGGGCGCGGCCGGACTTGCCGAGGTACGCCATGAGCACGACCACCACGAGGGCGGCTTCAAGCCCCTCGCGCAGGCCAATGATGTAATTCCCCAGCACGGATCGGTCCTACCTTTGTTCCAGCGAGGTTGGCCCACCAAGGTAGACCTTCCCAATTAAGACATACGTTTCTTGCGCTATTGGCGCAAGGTAAAGGGTACGCCCGTAGCGAAGGAATCACCGCATCGAATTCTTCAGCGCGCACAAAGACATCACCGGCGGGGCTCCCCCGGCGCGCGAAAGCGGCGCCGCCGTACCCCTGTGAGGGTTCGACGACGCCGCTTCATGCGTCCCAGCGCCCGCTTACCGCAGATTCTTCGGGGGCGGCGCGTGAGCAACATCGCTCAGCCCCAGGGGGCTCCCATCTTGTCCGCCTGCCCGCGCAGGCGCTGGATCCGCTCCTCCATGGGCGGGTGCGTGCTGAAGAGCTTGCCGATGTTGCGGAACGGGTTCTCGATCATCATGTGCGCCGTGTTCTCGAGGCGCTGATCCTTGGGCAGCGGATCCGCCTGGAGGCCGCCGGAGATCTTGTTCAGCGCCGAGGCGAGGGCCGCCGGATCGCCCGTCAGGGCGGCCCCGTCCTGATCGGCGTCGTACTCGCGTGTGCGAGACACCGCCATCTGGATCACCGAGGCTGCCAGCGGCGCGAGGATCGAGATGGCGATCAGGGCGAGCGGGTTGACGTTGCGGCGCCCGTTCTCATCCGTGCCGCCGCCGAAGAACATGAGCATCTGCGCGATCGAGGTGATGACGCCGGCCAGCGCGGCCGCGACCGAGGAGGTGAGGATGTCGCGGTTGTAGACGTGCATGAGCTCGTGGCCGAGCACGCCGCGCAGTTCGCGCTCGTTGAGCAGCTGCAGGATGCCCTCGGTGCAGCACACGGCGGCGTTCTGCGGATTGCGCCCCGTGGCAAAGGCGTTGGGGCTCGAGGTGGGGCTCACATAGAGGCGCGGCATGGGCTGCCCGGCGCGCTGGGAGAGCTCGCTGACGATCGCATACATGGCCGGCTGCTGCTCCGGCGTGACCTCGTAGGCCTGCATCGAGCGGATCGCGATCTTGTCGGAGTTCCAGTAGCCGTAGGCCGTGGTCCCGACGCCGATGAGCGCAAAGATCCAGAGCGGGGCCGAGCTGCGGGTGCCGGCCGAGATGAGGCCGCCGATCGCCAGCAGCAGGGCAAACATGCCGCCGAGCAGGGCGGCGGTCTTGGCTCCGTTGAAGTGTGTGTGCACGTCGCTTCCCGTGGGTTGTGGGCGCCCCGCCGGGGTTCGGGGCTCACCTCATCCAACGAGCCTAGCCGCGCCGGGGTTCCAGCGGGCCGCTTTTCGCGGACGGCACGACGGCGCGTGGTGACGTTTGGCTGGCGCGACCGGCCCGTGCGGGGCCCGGGAACGCGGGGCGCCGCAGGGAGTGAGGCCTCGGCTCGGGGCTACGGCTCGGGGTGTCGCGCGTCGTAGCGCAGGAACCCGGGCTGCCACTTCATGAGGGCGGCGGCCCCGATCACGCAGAGCGCCCCGCCGACGAGCAGCGTCATCCCCTCGCCGCCGGCGTGGGCGGCAAAGCCGGCGCCAAAGACGCCCGCCCAGGCCACAGCGACGACGCCGGCCAGGGCGTCGCCGAAGCGCGGCCCGCCGGCCACGACCACGGTGAAGACGCCCTGCAGACGACCGCGCAGGTGATCGGGGGTGGCCGACTGCAGGATCGTGGTGCGGAAGACCGCAGAGATCGTGTCAACGAGGCCGGCCGCCGCCATGCACGCCACGGCGAGGACGAGGAAGGGGACGTTGGCCGCGCCGTCCGCGCCCGGACGCGAGAAGAGCACCACCGCGCCGAGCGCCAGGATGCTGATACCCCAGCCCGTCACCGACAGGTAGACGGCCCGCCCCTGGCGCACCACCGAGCCGAGCGGGCCCGAGAAGAAGCCGCCGAGGAAGGAGCCGATCGCCACGCCCGCCATGAGGATGCCCACCGTGGTGGTGCCGCCGCCGATCGCCAGGGCGCCCACGGCCGGCATGAGCGCCCGCGGCGCGGCCAGGATCATGGCGCACAGGTCGATGAGGAAGGTCATGCGGACGTTGGGCCGGGTACCCAGGAAGCGGAAGCCGTCGATGACGGCCTTGATCCCGGGCACGCCCTTGCGCTCCTGCGGGGGCATGGCCGGCAGGCGCCACACGGAGTACACCGAGGCGGCGAACGTCAGGACGTCGAGCGAATAGGTCCAGGCGTAACCGACGGAGGCCACGAGCGCGCCGCCGAGCACGGGCGCCACCATCATGGCCACGGAACCGAGGGTCATGTTCAGCGCGTTGGCGGCCGGGAGCAGCTTGTCCCCCACGAGCGCAGGGATGATGGCGCCGCGCGTGGGCATGTTGATGCCGGAGGCGCCTGAGTGGATCGCCGTGAGCACGTACAGCACCCACACCTGGTGTATGCCCGCCCAGGCATGCAAGCAGATGAGGATGCTCGTGGCCCACAGCACGAGTGTCGAGGCCAGCGCCACCTTGCGCCGGTCGAAGGCGTCGGCGATGGCACCGCCGTACAGGCCAGTGATGATGAGTGGCACGAGGGCCACGAGCCCGATCGCCCCCACGGCGGCCGAGGAACGCGTCAGGTCGAACACCTCGAGCGAGACCGCCATGAGCGTGACCTGCGTGCCAATCACGGAGAGCGAGTTGCCGATGAACAGCCGCCGATACGCCGGCGAGACCTTCAGCGGGGTGATGTCGGCGAGCAGGCGAGGCATCCCGCCAGTCTAGGGGGAAGCGCAACGGGCCCGACGCCGCGTGGTGACCACGCGGCGTCGGGCCCGTTGGGGCGCAGGAATCAGGCGACCGGCACGTCGGCCGAGCGTGCCACCTTCACCATCTCCTCGCGCGGGACCACCTTGACGCGCTCGCGTTGCACGGGGCCGGACTCCGAGGCGGCGGCGCCGAGGGCCTTCTCGTGCTCGTCGAGGGCCAGCCAGCCCTCCCACGTGGTGAACTCGATGCCGCGCTCGTTGAGCAGCTCGATGAGGGCGTCCTCGCTGGGGTGCGCGGCGGGCTTGAGCTCGGCGTGATCCTCGAGCAGGTGCCCGATCGTCTCCAGGGCGTCGCCCTTGGTGTGGCCGATGAGGCCCACGGGGCCACGCTTGATCCAGCCGGTCGTGTACAGACCAGGGATGACCTCGCCGGACTCGTCCAGCACACGGCCGCCGACGTTGGGGATGACGCCGCGCTTGGCGTCGAAGCCCACCTCGGGGATCTCGGTGCCGAAGTAGCCGATGGCGCGGTACACGGCCTGGACCGGGTAGTCGGTGAACTCTCCGGTGCCCTTGACGCTGCCGTCGCCCTGGAGCTCCTGGCGCTCCATCTTGAGGCCGACCACCTTGCCGTCCTCGCCGAGGATCTCCACGGGGGACTGCAGGAAGTGCAGGTGCAGGCGGCGCGAGGCGCCCGTGTCCTGCTCCTCGACGATCCAGTTGGTCAGGGTGTTGACCATCGTCTTGACCTGGTTGTTGCTCTTGATGGCCTCATCCGAGGCCTCGTCGAACTCAAAGTCCTCGGGGTAGAGGACGATGTCGACGTCGCGCGAGTGGGAGAGCTCGCGCAGCTCGAGCGGCGTGAACTTGATCTGTGCGGGGCCGCGGCGGCCGAAGATGTGCACATCGGTGACCGGGGAGGACTTGAGACCCTCGTAAACGTTCTCGGGGATCTCGGTGACGAGGAGGTCGTCGGCGTGCTTGGAAAGCACGCGCGCCACGTCCAGGGCCACGTTGCCGTTGCCGATGACGGCGATCTCCTTGGCGTTCAGCGGCCACTCGCGCGGCACATCCGGGTGGCCGTCGTACCAGGAGACCACGCGGGAGGCGCCGAAGGAGCCCTCGAGCTCCTCGCCCGGGATGTTCAGCGCGGCGTCGTCGTTGGCGCCGGTCGCGAAGATCACGGCGTCGTAGAGGTCGCGGATGTCGGAGAGCAGGAGGTCTCGGCCGTAGGTGACATCGCCGATGAAGCGGATGTCGCCGCGATCCAGAACCTTGTGCAGGGCGTTGACTATGCCCTTGATGCGCGGGTGGTCGGGGGCCACGCCGTAGCGGATGAGGCCGTAGGGGGCCGGGTGCTGATCGAACAGGTCGATGCTGACCTCGAAGTCCCGCTCGGCCTTGGTCAGGATGTCTGCTGCATAGACACCGGCCGGGCCGGCGCCGATGATGGCGACGCGCAGGGGACGATTCTCCAGGGGGGAGGGCACTGACGGATCCTTCCGACTCTTCGTGGCCTTCTCGGTGGGCGCGCCGCGTGCGGACGCGCGAAGACCATCGTCAATTCTAGGCGCGGCTCCTGGGAAAACCCTTCGCGGGTGAGCCAGGCCACCTCTTTGACAACACCATGCTATCGAAATTCCCTTGGGTGGCCCGCGCGCGTGATGCGCGGAACGTTGACGTGACAAGTAGCCGCCCGAGTGATGTTCTGGCAGGGTGACCCCCGTTCTCCCCGCACCCTCCTCCCGCCGCATCGGGATGTTCTACGGCGTCGCCGCCTACGTGATGTGGGGCTTCCTGCCCCTGTACTTCCTCACGATCTCCACCGCCTCCCCCGTGGAGATCGTGGCCGCGCGCGTCGTCTTCTCGCTCGTCCTGTGTGCCCTCCTGCTCACCCTCACCCGCACGTGGCCCGGCTTCATCAAGGTCTTCACGACCCCGCGGCTCACGTTCACGCTGGGGCTGGCCTCGGCGCTCATCGCCGTCAACTGGCTCACCTACACGTTCGCCGTGCTCGGCGGGAACACCGCCGAGGGCTCCCTCGGCTACTTCATCAACCCGCTCGTCTCCACGGCGCTCGGCGTCCTGGTGCTGAAGGAACGGCTCTCGCGCCTGCAATGGGCCGCCATGGGCATCGCCCTCCTGGCCGTGGTGGTGCTCGCCGTGGGCTACGGGCAGATCCCGTGGATCAGCCTCCTCCTGGCCTTCTCCTTCGGCTTCTACGGCCTCGTCAAGAACCGCGTGGGCAAGGAGGTGGGCGCCGTCGAGGGCCTCTCGGCCGAGACGGCGTGGCTCACCCCCGTGGCCCTCGTGGTCCTCGCGGTCATGGGCTTCCATGGCACGCTCACGATCTTCTCGCAGGGTCCCGGCCACTTCTGGCTGCTCGCGGCGAGCGGCATCGCTACCGCCGTGCCGCTCCTGGCCTTTGCGGCGGCCGCCTCGCGCCTGCCGCTGACCACCGTCGCGATGCTGCAGTACATCGCCCCGACCATGCTCTTCTTCATGGCCGTGTTTGTCTTCCACGAACCCATGCCGCCCGAGCGTCTGGCCGGCTTCTGCCTCGTGTGGGTGGCAGTGGTGCTGCTCATCATCGACGCCCTGCGCCAGGCCAAGCGCACCCCGCACCCGGCGGTCTGAGCACCGTGCGCGCAGCCCGGACGTTTCGCGCCGTGCCCCTGGACCGGCTGGTCTTCGCGAGCGAGGACGAGCTGCGCCCCACCTTGCCGCGGCGCACCCCCGAGCTGGCCTGCGCGCTGTACGCCGCCGCCCGGGCCGGCATCGTGCACTCCTACGCACACCTGGAGGGCAATCCGCTCACGCCCGCGCAGGTCGGCGCGCTGCTGGCGGGGGCACGTGAGGAGCCGCCAGCAGCGGACCCGCACGATGTGTCCCAGGCGCTCGACCTCGCCGAGGCCTCGGCCGTCCTCGAGGAACGCGTGCTGACCGGCGGCTTTGGCCTCGACGTGGCCCAGGCCGAGGAGCTCAACGGCATCCTGGCCAGGCACGAGGCGCTGCTCCCGGGCGTGCGGCGCAGCGCCTCCGCCGCCAACACGGACGGGGCGGGCGCCACGGTCTCGGTTCAAGGCGACCTGTTCCTCGGCCTCAGCAAGCAGGAGCTGGCGGCCTCGGAACCGTTGCTCTTCTCCCGCATCGCGCAGCTGCGGCGTCCGGTGGTGCGGGCGCTGAACCTGGCGGCCGCCGGGGCCTATCTCCAGATGTTCTGGGACGGGAACAAGCGCACGAGCCGTTTCCTGGCCGACGGCGAGCTCCTGGCCCATGGCTTCGACTCCATCGTGGTCCCGCCCGAGCGAAAGCAGGACTACCACGATGCCGTGGCCGCCCTGTTCCGTTCCCACGACGTCGGCCCCTACGCGCGCTTCTTGCTGGAGGTCGCCCGGCGCGCCGCCGGCTCCTGACCCCAACGCGCGACGACGCCCGGTGGCCTTTTCAACGAAAAGGCCACCGGGCGTCGTCGTGCAGTGAAGGAAGCTACAGCTCGACGGGCGGCATGGGCTCGTCGTCGATGTCCTCCGGGTGCCGGAAGAGGCTCCACGTGGAGAGGGCGAGGCCGCCCCACACGAGGACCATCGAGATGACCATGAAGACGATGGCGGTGCCGGTCATGACCGCACCCCTTCCCCGCCGGTGCCGCCGGCGATCTGTTCGCGATCGGGCTCAAGACCCTCGGCCGCGAGGAACTCGCGGTACTCAGGATCGTTCTTGGCCTTGGAATTCGGGCCCCACGGGATCATGGCCAGGACCACCGAGAGCACGATGACCGCGGCAACCATGCCCCAGCCGAAGACGGCGAGCATGCCGCCCGGGTACCCCTCGTAGGGCTTCGACGTCTTGGCGATGATCTCGCTGACGAGCATGTAGCCGAGGGCCAGGGGGCCCACGATGCCCACGAGCAGGCGCCAGATCAGGCCCACCTTGAAGGTGGAGCGGCCGTTGAGGTGCGTTGCCAGCTTGGGCAGCGCGCGCACGCCGTAGGCCACGACCAGGACGGTCACGAAGGCCACGGCCATGATGCCGAACTGGTTGATGAAGGCGTCGGTGATGTCCAGGACAAACAGACCCGAGGTGCTGGCGAACAGCACGATCGAGACGATCGCGATGGGGATCGTCACCACGAGCGTGGCCTTCACGCGGGCCCAGCCGAGCTTGTCCTGCACGGC
This sequence comes from Galactobacter valiniphilus, assembly GCF_003575975.1. GTDB lineage: Bacteria > Actinomycetota > Actinomycetes > Actinomycetales > Micrococcaceae > Galactobacter > Galactobacter valiniphilus. Next base: position 34,353 of record NZ_QQXK01000001.1, read on the forward strand.
CGCCACGATCACCTCGAGGATCGAGATGAGCGAGGTGACGCCGGCGAACACGAGCGAGCCGAAGAACAGCATGCCGATGATGGAGCCGCCCGCCGCGTTGGACGCGATGGTCGGGAAGGCGACGAACGCCAGGCCGATGCCGCCGGAGGCGACGTCATTGACGCCCTGCCCCGAGGCCTGGGCCATGAAGCCGAGCGCCGCGAAGACGCCGATGCCGGCGAGGATCTCGAAGGAGGAGTTGGCGAAGCCCACCACGAGGCCGGAGCCCGTGAGGTCGGTCTTGCGCTTGAGGTAGGAGGAGTAGGTGACCATGATGCCGAAGGCCACGGAGAGCGAGAAGAAGATGTGGCCGTAGGCGCTGGCCCACACGGCCGGGTCCTTCAGGGCCTCCCAGTTCGGGGTGAAGAAGGCGTTGAGGCCATCCATGGCGCCGGGCAGCAGGACCGCCTGGATGACCATGATGAGGAACATGACGGTCAGCAGCGGCATGAAGATGTTGTTGGCCATGCCGATGCCCTTCTTCACGCCGAGCACCATGATCACGAGGATCACGGCCCAGACGCCGAGCATGGGCCAGAGCACGCCGGGGACGTAGTCAAAGCTGACCCCGTCCGTGGGCTTGCCCATCTGGAGGAACTCCGAGAAGAAAAACGTCTCCTCGTTGCCCTTGCCCCACGCGAGCGTCGCGGAGAAGGCTGTGTACATGGTGGACCACGCGATGATCGCGGCGTAGTACACGGCGATGACGACGCAGATGAGCACCTGCCACCAGCCGAGCACCTCGGTCTTGCGGTTCAGGCGACGGAACGCGAGCGGCGCCGAGCCGCGGAAGCGGTGGCCGATCGAGTAGTCGAGGAAGAGCAGCGGGATGCCCGCCGTGAGCAGGGCACACAGGTACGGGACGAGGAAGGCGCCGCCGCCGCCCTCGTAGGCCACGTAGGGGAAGCGCCAGATGTTGCCGAGGCCCACGGCAGATCCGATGGCTGACAGAATGAACACGTTGCGCGAGCCGAAGGCCTCGCGCTTGACCACCTTGTGGGCGGTCCCTCCGGTTCCGGTTGGTGATGACATGGCCGCCACCCTACGTGATCCGTATCACATCGCAAGGACCGAGCAGTGCCGAGTCGCTCACACCCCGCTCCCCCGTAGACTTGGGGGTATGGCCGAGCCGTTCTTTTCCCAGTTCACCTCCCTCGTTCCCAAGTACTTCGACGAGGAGTGGAAGCCCGAGGACGGCCTCTCGCGCGAAGAACTGGACGCCGATCTCGCCGAGTCCTGCGTGCAGCTGCCAGCCTCCCTCGAGTCCCTGTACCTCGCCGTGGGCGCGGTCGAGGACATCATGGAGGCCTACTACTTCATCTGGGACGCCGACGAGCTCGAGATCGAGGACGGCTTCCTGCTCTTCATGGAGGACGAGGACGAGCGCTTCACGTGGGGCATCCCCGTGGGCTCGCTCGACGTCCCCGACCCGCTGGTCTGCCGACGCACCAACGCCAAGGGCACCTGGAGCGACATGGAGGGCACGCTCTCCGAATACCTCCTCGATTACTTCGCGTGGGTCTTCGAGGACGTGGCCCCCGCCGTGGAGGACGACGAGGAGTGACCCTCCCCGCCTGGGCTTCGCACGCGCCGGCGGGCTACGCCTGCCCCTTCTGTGAGCTCGTGACCGGGGCCTCCCCGTTCTCGGCGGAGAATCTGTGCGCCCCGGGCGATCTGCTCTACCGCGACGAGCTCGTCAGCGTGCTCATCGCCTGCGACGGCTTCGGCGACCACGAGGGTCACGCCATGGTGATCCCCACGGCGCACCTCGAGTCCCTCTACGACCTGCCCGACGACGTGAACGCGGCGATCGCCGTCATGTCACGTCTGGTGGCGCTCGCCATGAAGGCGGCCTGGCGGCCGCAGGGCACCAGCGTGCGCCAGCACAACGAGCCGGCCGGGAACCAACACGTGTGGCACTACCACCTGCACGTCTTCCCGCGCTGGGAGGACGACAACCTGTACCGGCAGCTGCGCCACCGCGTGCCGGTGGACGTGCGCGCGCTCAAGGCCGCCGAGCTGGGGGCAGCGCTGCGCGGCGTGCTGCTCGCCGAGGGGCGGGACGCTTCCGGCGTCGTCGCCGGATAGCCGTCGCCCCTCCCGGGCCGGGCTGGCCCGGCGCGCCTCTCGGGCCCAGCGGGCCGAGCGGGTCAGCCCCAGGCCGGCCCGTGCAGCGAACGCTCCCCCACGTTCTCCCCGGCGCGCACGCGCGCCAACACCCCCTCCATGTCACCCACGGTGCGGCTGGAGAGGTTCCTGGCCCACGCGCCGTCGAGCGTTGACTGGACCACCCAGCCGCTCTCCCCCGCCCCGCCGTTGGCATGCGCGAAGCTGCCGCCGACCACATCGAGGAACACGGCGTCCAGCTCATCGAGCAAGGCCTTGGAGCCGGGATCGCATCCGTCGCAACCGCAATCGGGCAGGAGCAGTGCCTCGGCGGGTTCGCCGCCGCCCACGCCCAGCGCCACGGCGTTGGAGGCGCCGCCGTCCCAATCCAGCAGCACCACGGTGAGCGGCAGGGCACCGATCTTGGCGGGCGAGAGCATCGCGGCGCGGCCGACCCCCGCAAACATGTCGGCGGTCCACGCCGGCGTGCGCGAGGTGCGCAGCTCGGCCAGGCCGGCGTCTTGCAGCGCCTCGGCCCACGCCTGGGCACGCTGGGCCACGATGGCGTAGCGCTGGGGGTCCGTGGTGCTCGAGTACTCGGCCTCGTCCGCCGGCTCGGCCGCGTGCGGGTCGTCCCAGCCCGGAACCGGGTCGGGACGCGAGACAAAGCGCCGATCCACCTCGGCGATGAGGGCTGTCAGGTCCATGCCCACACCCTAGGCGCTCTCCCCCGGCTTCGGGGGAGGCGCTCGCTGACGGTGTCAGCTCAGGCGTGGAATCAGCCCTCGCGGGTGACGACGGCGTCCGCGAAGGAGGCCAGGGCGCTCTTGACCGTGCCCTCGGGCAGCGGGGCCAGGGACTCCACGGCGGCGGCCGACCACTCCTTGGCCACGGCCCACGCGCGCTGCGTGGCGGGCTGGGCCGCCAGGGCCTTCACGGCTTCGGCGAGGGCCTCGTCGCTGCTGAGGTCCGCGTCGATGAGCTCCACCACGCGGGCTGCCTCGGCGTCGCCCGCCGCGGCATCCTGGCGCAGCAGGAGCACGGGAAGCGTGGGGACCTTTTCGCGCAGGTCGGTGCCGGCGATCTTGCCCGACTTCTTGGAGGCGCCCGTGACGTCAAGGACGTCGTCGGCCAGCTGGAAGGCGATGCCGACCTTCTCGCCGTACTCGGAGAGGACCTTGACGGCGTCGTCGCCTGCGCCGCCGAACCACGTGCCGTACTCGCCGGCCGCGGCCAGCAGGGAGGCGGTCTTATCGCTCATGACCTGGAGGTAGTGCTCCACGGCGTCGTCGGACTCGCTGGGGCCCACGAACTCGTGCAGCTGTCCCAGGCACAGGCGCTCGAAGGTGCGCGCCTGCAGGGCCACGGCCTGCGGGCCCAGCTCGGCGCCGAGCACCGAGGCGCGGGCCAGGATCAGGTCGCCCGTGAGGATCGCGACCGAGTTGCCCCAGACGTGCTGGGCCGTGGGGGCGCCGCGGCGCAGGGGCGCGTCGTCCATGACGTCGTCGTGGTAGAGCGTGGCGAGGTGCGTCATCTCCACGATCGTGGCGGACTTGATGACCTCGTCGTTGATGCCCCGCTCGCCCAGGAGCGAGGAGAGGAGCACCAGCAGCGGGCGCACGCGCTTGCCGCCGGCCTCGGCGAGGTGACGCGAGGCGCGGTCAATCACCGGGTCGGAGTTGGCGATCGCGTCGAGGAGCTTCTTCTCCACGCGGGCCATGCCCTCCAGCACGGCGGGGCCGAACTCGGGGTCCTCGGCCAGCGCGCGGAAGCCCGCGGGCAGCTGAATGGAGGCGACGATTGCCTGGGTGGCCGGATCGAGGTCGATCGAGTCCGGCACGCCGTGTCCGGCGGACGTCCAGGAGGAATCACTCACGGTGCTCTGGCCTACTTCGTGGTCTGTGCTCGGCCGCGGCGCGGGGCCGCGGGGGCGGGCTTGGTGTTTGATGCCGGCGGGAAGAGGCCCTCCAGCACGTGCATCACTCTATCGTCAAAGCTCGGGGCGTCCTTGGCCGTGAGATTGGCCATGGCCTTGACCACGAAGCGCATGAGCGGCGGGACGCTCATGCCCGTGGCGAGGGCGGCGGACATGATCTTCGGGTTGCCGATCAGGCGCGCGAAGACCTTGCCGAGCGTGAAGTGCGAGCCCCACGCCTGGCGCACCACATCCGGGTACGTCGCCAGGACGGCGTCGCGCTGGGCCTGCGTGGTGCCGCGGGTTCCGCCGGCGGCCACGATGATCAGCTCGGCGGCGTAGCGGGCGGCCTCCATGGCGTAGGAGATGCCCTCGCCGTTGAAGGGCGAGACCATGCCGGCCGAGTCGCCCACGAGCAACGCGCCCGGGACGTAGTGCGGCGTGCGGTTGAAGCCCATGGGCAGCGCGGCGCCCTTGACCCCGCCGATCTGATGCTCGGCGTCGAAGGCGCGCTCGGCACCCATGCCGGCCGTCCACTCCGTGAGCACCTTGCGGTAGTCGAGCTTGCCGAAGTGCTTGGAGGAGTTCAGGATGCCCAGGCCCACGTTGCACGTGCCGTCACCCACGCCGAACACCCAGCCGTAGCCGGGCAACGGCTTGCCGCTGGCGTCGGGCAGCTCGAGCCAGCCCTCCATCCAGTCGAGCTCATGCTCGGCGGGCGAGGAGTAGTAGGTGCGGTAGGCGACGCCCAGCGGACGGTCGTCGCGCTTGGGCAGGCCCAGCGAAAGGGCCGTGCGGGTCGAGTTGCCGTCGCACGCCAGCACCAGATCGGCGTGGACGTCCACGGTCTCACCGGTCTTGCGGCCGGCCGGGTCCATGAGGGCGGCCCGCAGGCCGATGACACGGCCCGTCTCGTCCCGCAGGGCCTCCGTGACGGAATGCCCCTCCAGGATCGTGGCGCCCTCGGAGCGCGCCAGGGCGGCGAGGTCCTCGTCGAAGCCCAGCCGCGTGCGGACCAGGCCGTAGTCGGGGAACTCGGAGAGCCCGGCGAAGGGGAAGTCCACGCTACGGCCGCGGGCCACGAGGCGCAGGCCCTGCTGCTTGCGCCAGATGGACTCGTCGGAGTGGTCGAGGCCCACGAGCTGCATCTCGTGGACGGCGCGCGGGGTCAGTCCGTCGCCGCAGACCTTCTCGCGGGGATAGTGAGTCTTCTCCAGCACCGTCACCTCGAGGCCGGCGCGGGCCAGGTAGGTGGCCGCCGTGGATCCGGCGGGGCCGCCGCCGGCGATGAGAATGCGCATGAGTGCTGAACTACCCCGTTGTTGTCTGGTGCTTGCCTTGGCGCCCGCTTTCGTTGCGCCGCGGGCAGGAAAGGGATCAGGCCTCGGGCTTGAAGCCGCGGTGGACGGCCACGATGCCGCCACTCAGGTTGCGGTACTGGACGTTCTGCCAGCCGGCACCCGTGAGGCGGTGCGCCAGGGCGTCCTGGTTGGGCCAGGCCTGGATGGACTCGGCGAGGTACACGTAGGCGTCCGGGTTGGAGGAGACCTTCGTGGCAACCCACGGGAGCGCCTTCATGAGGTACTCCTTGTAGACGTAGCGGAAGGGCGCGAACGTCGGGTCGGAGAACTCGGCGACCACGATGCGGCCGCCCGGCTTCACGACGCGGTACATCTCGCGCAGCGCCTTGTCCGGGTCCTGCACATTGCGCAGGCCAAAGCTGATGGTGGCCGCGTCGAAGCTGTTGTCCTCGAAGGGCAGGTTCATGGCGTCGCCCTGAACAAAGTTGATGTCGGGGCGGCGGCGGCGGCCGACCTCGAGCATGCCCTCGGAGAAGTCGCAGGCAACGACGTCCACACCGGCGTCGGCGTAGGGCTCGGAGCTGGTGCCCGTGCCGGCGGCGAGATCGAGCACGCGCTGGCCGGGGACGGCGTCCACGGCGGCCACGACGACGCGTCGCCAGTAGCGCGTCTGGCCGAGGGCCAGCACGTCGTTGGTCAGATCGTAACGACGGGCCACGCCGTCGAACATCCGCTGGACCTCTTCTGGCTGCTTCTGCAGGCTTGCGCGACTCACCCCACCAGTCTGGACTCTTTGGGCCCCCGAAGCGAAACCGGGTGGCCCCACTCACCCCCGGTGGCGGTCCCTCTCACACCCGCGCGCGCACAAGTGCATAGGTAGACTGGGGCGGTCATGATCGATGCTTCCGCCCGCACCCTGCGCGTGCTTTCCCTCCCGCATCCGCTGGCCGCGACGGAGGATCCCCTCGAGCACCTCGCCGGTGATGCCACCCTCACCTGGGCCCGCCACGGCAATGGCCTGCTCGGTTTCGGCGAGATCGCGCGTTCCTCCGCCACCGGCCCGGAGCGCTTCGTGCTCCTCTCGGCATGGCGCTCCGAGCTCTTTGCCGGAGCCGAACTGCACGACGGCGTGGGCACGCCGGGCAGCGGTCCCGTCGCCTTTGGCTCCTTCGCCTTCTCCAAGACCTCAAGCCAGGTCTCCACACTGATCGTTCCCGAGATCGTCCTCGGCTTCCGCGACGGCACCGCCTGGATCACGTGGATGACGCGTGACCCCCAGGCCGAGCTCACGCTGGACGGCGCGTTGGTGCGCCTCGAGGCGCTGCGCGAGGAGGCGCACGAATCGCACGGCGCCCGCGTCACAGCGGTCGACGACGGCGGCGTGAGCGTCGAGGCCTACCGCGCCGCCGTGGCCGCCGGGGTCGAGCGCATCCGGGGCGGCGAGGTTGAGAAGATCGTGCTCTCCCGCGATGCGGTGCTGAGCCTCGACGCGCCCGTTCCCGTCGCCGACACCCTGCGCGAGCTCTCCGTTCGCTATGTCGATTGCTGGACCTACGGCGTGGACGGCCTGCTCGGTGCCACGCCCGAGATGCTGATCCAGGTCATGAACGGGACCGCCCGGGCGCGCGTCCTGGCCGGAACGCTGGATCGCCGGGCCGGCCTGGAGGCGGGCGACGCCGCCGCAACGGCCGAACTGGCAGCGGATCCCAAGCAGCGCCAGGAGCACCAGTACGCGATCGACTCGCTCACGGCCGCGCTCGGCCCGCTCGTGACGGGCCTCGAGGCGCCGAGCGAGCCCTTTGTGTTGCAGCTGCCCAACGTGTGGCACCTGGCCTCCGATGTGCGCGCCAAGCTGGCGCCGACGGCCGACGGCGCCACGCCGGGGATCCTCGAGCTGCTGCCCGTGGTGCACCCGACCGCCGCCGTGTGCGGCACGCCCCGCGAGCGCGCGGGCGAGATCATCCGCGAGCTCGAGGGCGTGGACCGCGGTCTCTACGCCGGCCCCGTGGGCTGGGTGGACGGCGCGGGCAACGGCGAGTTCGGCATCGCCCTGCGCGGCGGCATCGTGGAGCCCTCCGGCACCGCCGTGCGGCTATGGGCCGGCTGCGGCATCGTTGCCGACTCCGAGCCCGAGGCCGAGCTGGCGGAGACCTTTGCCAAGATGCGCCCCATGTTCCAGGCGCTCGGCGCCCCGCTCCCCGCGGTCCACTAGGCGCGGAGCCCTGCCCCGCGCCGTCGGGCACGTGGCCCACAGCAAGCGCACCCCGCGTCCACTTGGAGTGCGAAATGTCGTCAAGCCGGCGCTCTTGAGCGCATTTCGCACTCCAAGTTTGCGGGCGCCCACCTCCACCTCTCGCCGAGGACGTGCGGCGCGCCATCCCACCCTGCGTGCTTGATCACACCAAAGGTGCTTCGCCCCCCGATTCTGGATAGTATGCAGGGGACTTAATTTTTATGCGCACCCCGGTGCGCGTGCATCGTCTCAAGGATTCTCATGCGCTCGTCCCACGCGTCGGCCCTCGCCCTGGCCGCCGTTGCCGCCCTGTCCCTCACCGCCTGCGGTTCAGGCTCCGACGCCGCCCCCGCGGCCTCGGGCGGCTCCTCGCTCTCCACGATCAGCTCCGGCTCCCTCACGGTCTGCACCAACCCGCCGTACGAGCCCTTCGAGTACCAGGAGAACGGCACCACCGTAGGCTTCGACATGGACCTCGCGAAGGCCGTGGCGGACGACGCCGGCCTCAAGCTGAACATCCTGAACGTGGGCTTCGAGACCATGGACTCCGGCATCGCCCTGGCCACCCAGTGCGACATCGCCGCCTCCGGCATCACCATCAACGACACCCGCAAGGCGAAGATGGACTTCTCCACGCCGTACCTGGATGACGACCTGGTGCTGATGGCCAACAAGAACTCCGGCATCGCCTCGATCGACGACGCCAAGAACGGCAAGAAGGTCGGCGTCCAGCAGGCCACGACCGGCGAATCCTGGGCCAAGGAGAACGGCATCACCCCCGTCTCCTTCAAGGACGTGGGCCTGCAGATCCAGGCCGTGGCCGCCGGCACCAACGACGCCGCCCTGGGCAATCAGTCCGTGCTGCTCTTCGCCGCCAAGGACAACGCCGACCTCGTGAAGGTCGCCGACATCCCCACGGGCGAGAAGCTCGGCATCGCGGTGAAGAAGGACAACGCGCCCATGCTCGAGGCCGTCAACAAGACCCTCAAGCGCCTCGAGGACTCCGGCGAGATGCTCAAGCTGAAGCAGAAGTACTTCGGCACCGACGTCAAGTAGTCCCCCTCACGAGCGGCCGGCGCCCCACACCTCAGGGCGCCGGCCGCCGCGCGCCGCGCGCGGACTCACCGCCGCCGCCCGCGCAGCGCACAGCGCACAGCGCACCCCACCACCACAAGGAGTGAAGAGCATGTCCATGACCGCCCGTCAGCGGTCCATGACCATCAAGGCGATCCAGCTGATCGTCCTGATCGTCGCGGTCGCCGCGCTGGTCCTGGCCACGAATTGGGGCAAGGTCAGCAAGACCTTCTTCAACTTCGGTGCCGTCGCGCCCATGTTCCCGGACGTGATCCTCGTGGGCATGCGCAACACCGTGCTCTACACCCTGGGGGCCTTCGCCTTCGGCCTGGTGCTCGGCCTGGTCCTCGCGCTCATGCGCCGCAGCGACTTTAGCCCGTACCGCTGGATCGCCACGGCCTTCACCGAGTTCTTCCGCGGCGTCCCGGCCCTGCTGGTGCTGCTCGTGGTGGGCTTCGGCGTCCCCATGGCCTTCGACGTCAAGTGGCCGCTCGGCGTCAACGCCGTCCTGGCGCTGGGCCTCGTCTCCTCCGCGTACATCGCCGAGACCCTGCGCGCGGGCCTGCAGGCCGTGCTGAAGGGTCAGCTCGAGGCCGCCCGTTCGCTCGGCATGCCGCAGTGGCGCGCCATGATCACCATCGTCATCCCGCAGGCCTTCAAGATCGTCCTGCCGCCGCTGACCAACGAGATCATCCTGCTGACCAAGGATTCCTCGCTCGTCTACGTCCTGGGCGTCATGGCCACGCAGTACGAGATGACCAAGTTCGCCAACGACGGCATCAACCAGTACAACGCCGGCATCACGCCGCTCGTCGTGGGCGGCCTGCTCTACCTGGTCCTCACGCTGCCGCTCACGGCGCTCTCGCGCTGGTTCGAGCGCCGCACGCAGGCCACGAGCCGCGCCCCCAAGGCCTCCGCCCAGGCCGCGTCCGCCAACCAGGAAGAGGTCGCGGCATGAGCGTGGCATCCCCCGTCCAGTCCGCCGCCGGCGTGCGCATCGCCGGCCTGCGCAAGGCCTACGGCGAGAACGAGGTACTCAAGGGCATCAACCTCGAGGTCGCCCCCGGCGAGGTCGTGTGCCTCATCGGCCCGTCGGGCTCCGGCAAGTCCACGCTCCTGCGCTGCATCAACCTCCTCGAGACCCCGAACGACGGCGTCATCGAGGTGGGCGGCTTCACCGCCACGGATCCCGACGTCAACATCGACGCCCTGCGCCGCCGCGTGGGCATGGTGTTCCAGCAGTTCAACCTCTTCCCGCACCTCACGGTCCTCAAGAACTGCACCGTGAGCCAGGTGAAGGTCTTGAAGCGCCCCAAGGCCGAGGCCGAGGCCATCGCGCTGCGTCACCTCGAAGCCGTGGGCCTGGGGCACCTCGCGCACCGCTTCCCCGCCGAGCTCTCGGGCGGCCAGCAGCAGCGCGTGGCCATCGCCCGTGCCCTGTCCATGGACCCCGAGCTCATGCTCTTCGACGAGCCAACCTCCGCCCTGGACCCGGAAACCGTGGGCGACGTCCTGGCCATCATGCGCAAGCTCGCGCAGGACGGCATGACCATGGTCGTGGTGACCCACGAGATGGGTTTCGCCCGCGAGGTCGCCGACCGCGTGGTCTTCATGGACGGCGGCGTGGTCGTGGAGCAGGGCCCGGCGGCCGAGGTGATCGGCAACCCGAGCCAGCCGCGCACGCAGGACTTCCTGCGCCGCGTCCTCGACCCCACCCACGTGGGCCTCGAGAGCGACTGAGCTTCAGCGCCAAGGCACGACGACGCCCTGGTGACCCGTGATTTCACAGGTCACCAGGGCGTCGTCGTGCGTGGGGAAAGGCGCGGCCTCCGGCCGCCTGTCCGACACACCGGACACCCTTGTCATTCGCATGTGATCTGCGCGATACAAGTGATGGATACACTGACGCATCATTTGCATCGCCAACCACGAGGTATCACTCATGCGTCGCACCACCCTTGCTGTCTCTGCCCTGGCCGCCGTCGCGGCCCTGTCCCTCTCCGCGTGCGGCGGGGGCTCCACCCCGGCCGCGTCCTCCAGCGGCTCCGCCGGGGCCAGCAGCGGGGCCGCCGCGGTCACGCTGAAGAACGCTGGCAAGCTCACGGTCTGCTCCGACATCCCCTACAAGCCCTTCGAGTACGAAGAGGGCGGCAAGTACGTCGGCTTCGACATGGACATCGCCGCCGCGGTCGCCACCAAGGTCGGCGCCGAGCTCTCCGTCATCAAGGACTCCTTCGACTCCATCCAGTCGGGCCTGTTCAAGACCAAGTGCGATATCGCCGTCTCGGGCATCTCCATCACGGAGAAGCGCAAGGGCAACATGGACTTCTCCACGCCGTACCTGGACGACGACCTCGTGCTCGTGGCCAAGAAGGGCTCCGGCATCACCGACCTCAACTCCGCCAAGGACAAGAAGGTCGGCGTGCAGTCCTCCACGACGGGCTCGGACTACGCCAAGGAGCAGGGCATCGTCGCCACGGGCTTCGACACGGGCGAGATGCAGGTCCAGTCCCTCATCGCCGGCACCACCGACGCCTCCCTCGGCAACCAGTCGATCCTGCGCTACGGCATCAAGGATCACGCCGACCTCGAGGTGGTGCAGGAGATCAAGACCGGCGAGCAGCTCGGTGTCGCCGTGCAGAAGGGTGACGCCGCCATGCTCGCGGCCGTCAACGGCACGCTGGCCGAGCTGGAGTCCTCCGGCAAGATGACCGAGATCAAGACGAAGTGGTTCGGCGAAGGCGCCAAGTAACACCACTCGATCGCGCGCCCTGGGGAGGGTGACCTCCCCAGGGCGCCGGCTTCGACGTCCGAAAGGCACTTTTCATGTCCATGACCCCTCGCCAGAAGGCCCGCATCAGCCAGGGGATCCAGATCGGCGTCTTTGCGCTGGTCATCCTGCTCGTGGTGTTCCTGGCCAATTGGCCGCTCATCATCGACTCGTTCTTCCGCTTCGACAAGATCGGGGGGATGTTCCCCGAGGTCATCCTCACCGGCCTGAAGAACACCCTCTTCTACACGCTGACGTCCTTCGCGTTCGGCCTCATCCTCGGCCTGATCCTGGCGCTCATGAAGACCGCCAGCTTCGCCCCATACCGCTGGCTCGCCACCACGTACATCGAATTCTTCCGCGGCATCCCCGCGATCCTGGTGCTCGTGGCCTTCGGCCTCGGCATGCCGCTGGCCTTCGGGACGCAGTGGCCGCAGTGGGTCAATGTCACCGTGGCGCTTGGCCTCTCCTCCGCCGCGTACATCGCCGAGACGCTGCGCGCCGGCCTGCAGGCCGTGCCCAAGGGGCAGATGGAGGCCGCCCGTTCGCTGGGCATGCCGCACTGGCGCGCCATGATCACCATCGTCATCCCGCAGGCCTTCAAGATCGTCCTGCCGCCGCTGACGAACGAGTTCATCCTCCTGACCAAGGACACCTCGCTGGCCTACATCCTCGGCATGATGATCACGCAGTACGAGCTGACGTCCTTCGGCCGCAACGGCATCACCGAGTACGGCGCCGGCATGACGCCGCTCATCGTGGCCGGCGCGCTCTACCTCGTCGTCACGCTCCCGCTGAGCTTCCTGGCCCGCTGGTTCGAGAAGCGCTCCTCGCAGGTCTCCCGCCCCCGCAAGGCGGCCAAGTCCCTCACCCCGTCCGCCGGCACCACCCAGGAGGCCTGAGCATGAGCCAGCCATTGCAGACCGCCGCGGCAGGCGTGCACATCGCGGGCCTGCGCAAGGCCTACGGGGACAACGAGGTGCTCAAGGGCATCAGCCTCGACGTCTCTCCGGGCGAGGTCGTGTGCCTCATCGGCCCGTCGGGTTCCGGCAAGTCCACGCTCCTGCGCTGCATCAACCTGCTGGAGCAGCCCAACGACGGCATCATCGAGGTGGGCGGCTACGCCGTGACCGACCCCGATGTGGACGTCGACCAGATGCGCCGCCACGTGGGCATGGTCTTCCAGCAGTTCAACCTCTTCCCGCACCTGACCGTGCTCGGCAATTGCACGGTCAGCCAGGTGAAGGTCCTCAAGCGCCCCAAGGCGGAGGCCGAGTCGATCGCCCGTGCCGAGCTGGAGTCCGTGGGCCTTGGACACCTGGCGCACCGCTACCCCGGGGAGCTCTCCGGCGGCCAGCAGCAGCGCGTCGCGATCGCCAGGGCGCTGTCGATGAATCCCTCGCTCATGCTCTTCGACGAGCCCACCTCCGCGCTGGATCCGGAGACCGTGGGCGACGTCCTCGCCATCATGCGCAAGCTGGCCCAGGCCGGCATGACCATGGTGGTCGTGACGCACGAGATGGGCTTCGCCAAGGAGGTCGCCGACAAGGTGGTCTTCATGGACGGAGGCGTGGTGGTGGAGCAGGGACCCGCGGCCGCCGTCATCGGCAACCCGCAGGAGGCACGCACCAAGGACTTCCTGCGCCGCGTCCTCGACCCCAATCACGTGGTGGTCGAGGAGGACTGACCCGGGGCGCTCTCCTTCCCAAGAATCGGAGTGGGTTTGGTACGGAAATCTGGCGATTTCTGTACCAAACCCACTCCGATGCTGTTGTGGTGTGGGGCTGGGCGGCGGGTCCGCTGGGTGTGCCTCGGCCAAGGCACGACGGCGCGTGGGGATCGAGCGGGCGGGTCCGGTGGCGCTTCGGCCCGAGGCATCGTCGCTCCAGGCTTCGGCCCGGGGCAGCGTCGCGTCAGGGAGACGTGTCAGTCCAGGGCCGCGGCGGCCGCCGCGGCGAGGGCGCGGTGCAGCCCGCGCGGATCGCGCCGCTCCACCGGGACCTCGAGCAGGCGGCGGCCGCCCGCCGTCGAGCCCTCGGCAAGCCAGGCACGCACCGCTTGGTGCGTCGTGGCGGTGGTGGCGTCCCAGCCGTAGGCCTGCGCAATGGGGGCAAGGTCCAGCCCGTGCGGGGTGCGGAAGTAGCGCGTGACGGCACCGCGGTAGGCGCCGCGCTCGGCGACCGCCCCGTGTTCAAGCGTGGAGAAGATGGTGCCGCCGTCGTCCTGCGCCACGATGACGTCGAGCCGCGGCTCGCGCTCAAAGGTGGGCAGCAGGAGGCCTCCTGCGTCGTGCAGGAAGGTGACGTCACCCATCAGGGCGACCGTTCGGCGTCGTTCGGCGAGAGCCACGCCCGCCGCCGTGGCGAGCGTGCCGTCGATCCCGGCCAGGCCGCGATTGGCGAACACGCGGGGCCCGCGCCCGGAGCGCGGCGCCGCCATGATGTCCATGTCGCGAACGGGGCGCGAGGAACCGAGCACGAGCGGACCGTCGAGGGCCTCCCACACCGTGGCGGCCAGCGCGGGGCCCGTGAGCCGGCCGGTCTCGCCCTCGCGCTGGGCCAACACCAGCTCCATGGCCTCGCGGGCCTCGGCGTCGGTCGAAAGCCAGCCGGCGAGCCATTCCCCCGGCGCGTGCCCGGCAAACGCCGCCAGCTCGTGAAGGTCGGAGATCACCCGCTCCCGCCGGCGCCCGGGCGTGAACCACGGCGAGGGCTCGGTCAGGTACATCGCGGCGTCCACCCCGTCGCGGTTCAGGAGCGCCGCGACGGGCCGGGACAGCGTGGGTCGGCCGAAGAGCACGACGGCCTCGACCGTGCCGGCGAAGGCCGGCAAGAGGAATTGGTAGGCCCCCACGGCGGTGGGACCGAAGCGCGCGTCGGAGCTGGGCTCGGCCAGGAGCGGCAGGCCCAGCGCAGCAGCAAAATCGGCGGCCATGGCGCCGGCGCCGTGCCCCGCCACGACCACGGTGCGGCGCTCGCGGAGTGCGGCGGCGCGCATCGACTCGGCGAAGCCGGCGAGTCCCTCGGCCGCCTCGGCGTCACGCTCCAGCAGCTCGAGTTCCGTCAGCAGATCGGGGCGGGAGGCGACGGGAGGCAGGCCGGCGAGCGCCGCGTCGTCGGGCGGAGTCAGGGGGTCGCGGAAGGCGAGGTCCACCTGGACCGGGCCGCGCGGCACCTGGCGGACGTCGACGACGCCCACGGCGTCCTCCGGGGCCAGGCCCTCGGCGGCGAGGAGCGCCGCCCGCACGGCGGCGGTGGGATCCTCCCCCGCCTCCACGAGGAGCGAGGCGCGCACGTGTTCGCCGAAGAGACCGGCCTGGACGGTGGTCTGGTTGGAGCCCGTGCCGTGGAGTTCCTCCGGGCGATCGGCCGTCACTGCCAGCAGCGGGAGGCCGGCGTGGTTGGCCTCCATGATGGCGGGAACCAGCTCACCCACGGCGGTGCCCGAGGTCGTGACGATGGCGACGGGCGCTCCACACGCCGCCGCGAGCCCTACGGCCAGGAAGCCGGCGTCGCGCTCGTCGAGGCGGATCATGACCTCCAGCTCGCCGCGCAGCTCGGCCTCGGCCAGCGCGTAGGCCAGCGGGGCGCTGCGGGAGCCGGGGCAGAGGACCACGTAGGGGACGCCGCCGTCCACGAGCGCGGTCACGGCGAGGCGGGCGGCCTCCATGGCTTCCAGCGGTGCGGGCGAGGCCGCAGGGGCGAGGGAACCGGCACCGAGGCGAGTCATGCCTCCATCGTAGTCCGCCGCGCCGGGCGCCGGCCGGGCGGCGGCCGGGCGGCGGCTCCCGGACAGCATGCCCAAACGCCGGGCGCCGCCGCGACACGAGGTGGTGTTTGTCGAAGCGCTGCGTTTATATTTGCGCACAGTGTTTCATTTGACTTGGGAGAACACCTTGAATCGCCTTGCCACCCTGTCCGTCGCGGCCATCGCCGCCCTGTCCCTGAGCGCCTGCACCGGCGGATCGACGCCTGGCGTGTCCTCCTCCGCACCGGCCTCCTCCGGCGCCGCGGCGCCCGCGAGCAGCACCAAAGCCGCCTCCGCGGCACCGACCTCCGCGTCGTCGCCTGCCGCCGCCGAGTCAGCATCGAAATCCGCGCCGGCCTCGTCCTCGGCCGCCGCCGGAGCGGCGTCGGGCCAGCCCGTCGCCCTCGCCGACCCCACCATCAAGGACGACGTGATGCGGGAGTCCTTCACGGCGACGCAGCTGCTGCGCAACTTCCCGCGCCTCGAGGGGCGCGACGAGGGACGAGAGATCGTCCTGCTCAAGCTCAAGGTCACCGCCAGCGACAAGTACACCGGCGGCGTGGATTGCAGCGCGGTCAAGCCGCTGACCAAGACCCACGAGGAGACGTACGAGAGCAACGGCACCACGGTCTACGACGCCGCCATGGCCAAGGCCGGCTACCCGGTGCTCGAGCGCGTGAGCAAGGGTGAGAGCGCCGAGGGCTGGTGCGCCTACGTGGTGCAGAACTCCGAGGACACCGCCGACGGCGACTGGGTCCTGTACCACAAGCGCCTCGCTGCAACCATTAACGGCGGCGGCACCATCGAGGCCAAGGAGTTCACCGTCCCGTTCAAGCTCAAGGGCTGATCGGGGCAGGATCCGCGCGGGGCGCGGTGGTCGTTCAGGCGACCGCCGCGCCTCCGTCGTCTCAGGCCGTCGTTTGCTCCCCGGCGAGCACCGAGTAGGCGGCCGCCACGCGCTCGCGCCACCACGCCTCGCGCTCGGCCGGGGCGCGGTGCGCGGCGAGCAGTTCGGGGTCGGCGCCCACCTCCCGCAGGTCCAGCTCGCCGCCGCGCGCCACGTACGCCGGGGCGGCAACATCCCCCGCGAAGAGCGATCCGGTGCCCAGCCCGCACGCGTACGGCAGCGACGGCAGGGCCGCGGCGAGCGCCGCGCCGATGCGCAGCCCCACCGAGGTGTCGAGCGCCGAGGAGACGACGGCGGGCAGCCCCGCCTCCCGCACGATCCGCAGCGCGGCGCGCACGCCGCCGAGCGGCTGGGCCTTCACCACGATGAGGTCGGCGGCCCCGGCGCGCGCCACGGCGAGCGGGTCCTCGGCCTTGCGCACGGACTCGTCCGCGGCGAGGGCCACACCCAGGCCGCGCCTGGCCACCTCCTCGCGCAGGCGGGCCAGCCCGTCGATCCCGGCCACCGGCTGCTCGGCGTACTCGAGCTCGAACGGCGCGAGGGCCTCGAGCGCCGCCACCGCCTCCGAGTGCGACCACCCCTGGTTCGCGTCGACCCGCAGCTTGGCGTGCGGCAGCGCCGCCCGCACGGCGCGCACGCGCGCCACGTCGTCGGCCAGTTCCTGGCCGGCCTCGGCCACCTTGACCTTGACGGTGCCCGGCCCGTCGTAGCGCGCCAGCACCCGCCCGACGTCGGCCGCCGCCACCGCGGGCACCGTTGCGTTCACGGGCACGGAGTCCCGCACGGGCGCGGGCAGCCCCTCCCAGGCCGCCTCGAGGGCGCAGGCGAGCCAGCGCGAGGATTCGGCGGCCCCATACTCGAGGAACGGCGAGAACTCTCCCCAACCCGCGGGCCCGTCGATGAGCAGGGCCTCGCGCTCGGTGACCCCGCGGAAACGCACGGAGAGGGGCAGGCGCACCACATGGGAGCGCTCGAGGATCTCGTCCAGATCGGGCAGCTGCATACTCCCCACGGTAGTCCTGCTCGCTCACAGCGGCGCATCAGCCTGCCCTGGGATGCTAGAGCCATGGTTTCCCCCGCCCTGCCGGCGTTGGGCCCCGCCGGTACCCGCGGCGGTGGCCTTCAGCGTGCCACCCCAGCCCTCCCGATCCTCGGCCTCTTTGCCGTGGCTGCCGCCTTCGCCTTCGTCTTTTGGGCGTTTGTCATGACGGTGCGCGGGCAGTGGGTGGACGAGCAGGCCCTCGTGGACGCGCAGCGCTTCCTCACAGCGGACACGGCCCAGGCCGCGAGCCTGTCCTGGCTCAACCAACTCCCCGAGGTCGTGGGCCTCGCGTGCGCCGCGGGCCTGGTGATCTGCGCGGTGGTGCGCCGCGACGTCGTCGTCCCTCTCCTGGCGGCGCTCGCCGCCGGGCTGGCCATGATCGCCACCCAGCTGCTCAAACACGGCCTGCTCAGCCGCCCCGATCTCGGCGTCTCCGAGGCCTGGGGCAACTCCTTCCCGTCCGGACACACCACCGTGGCCGCCGCGGCGACCGTAGCCCTTGTCCTCGCCGCGCCCGCCCGTGCCCGGGCCGTCTTGGCGTTCCTGGGTGCGGTGGCCAGCGCCGCAACGGGTGCCGCCACCGTGATCATGGGCTGGCACCGCCCCTCCGACGTGGTGGGCGCGTTCCTCGTGGCGGCCTTCTGCTCTCTGCTGGGGGCGCTCGCCATCGGCGGGGTGCAGGCGTTCCGGGCCCGGCTGTCCCCGGCGCCTCGTCCCGTCCGGCCCCCCGCGGGCGGCTGGGTGTCGTGGCTCCTGCCCGTCCTCGGCGCCGTGGCCGTCGTCGCGGCCGCCGTGATCTCCGCGCCCGGCGTCGCGATCGCCGGTCAGGGCGGCACCGACGATCCCGGGCTGTACGTGGGCGCCGGCCTGCTCTTCATCGCCGGTGCCGCTCTCATCGTCTTCCCGCTCATGGAGCTGACCTCCAGGCGCTGGCTGCGCGGCTGAGCTCGCTTCGCCAACACGCACGAAGGGGCGGGACCGGTTCTCGGTCCCGCCCCTTCGCGTGTGGGTCAGCCGCCCTCCGGCCTCAGAGCTCGGCCAGGGCCTCCCCCGGGCGCTCGATGGCGTCGGCCACGAAGCGCAGGAACGCGCTGGCCGCCCCGCCGTCGCACACGCGATGATCGAAGCTCAGGGTGAGCTCGGTGATCTGGCGGACGCAGAGCTGCCCGTCCACGACCCACGGGCGCTCCTTGATGCGCCCCAGGCCCAGAATGGCGGCCTGCGGGTGATTGATGATCGCGGCCGAGCCGTCCACGTCGAAGACGCCGTAGTTGTTGAGCGTGAACGTGCCGCGGCCCAGCTCGGCCGGGGTGGCCTTGCCGTCGCGGGCCTTCGCCACGAGAGCGCCGATCGCCGCATCGAGCTCGCGGGCGCTGAGGCGCTCGGCGTGCTCCACGGCCGGGACCACGAGCCCGCGGTCGGTCTGGGCGGCGATGCCCAGGTTCACGCCGTCGAACGTGACGAGCTCCTGCCCGCCGTCAGCCGTGGTCTCGATGCGGGCGTTGAGCTCGGGCACGCGCTGCAGACCGGCCGCCGCGAAGCGTCCGACGAGGGCCAGCACCGAGGGGCGGCGACCGTTGGCGTCGGGGCGGATGCCCTTGCGCAGCGCGAGCAGCTCGGTCGCGTCGACGTCCACCCACACGGTGGCCTCGGGGATCTCGCGGCGCGAGCGCGACATGGTCTCGGCGATCACCTTGCGCACGCCGGTGATGGGCGTGCGGGCGGCGATGCCGAGCCCGCTGCGGGCGTCCAGGCCGCCGGCCGGCTGGCCGGAGGAGGCGATGCCGAGCCCGCTGCGGGCGTCCAGGCCGCCGGCCGGCTGGCCGGAGGAGGCGATGCCCTGCGCCCCGGGGGCGGCCTGGGTGCCCGCGGCACCGGCCGCGGTGGCCGGCGCGGCGCCGCCCGCGGCGGCGAGGACGTCCGCACGCATGACGAGGCCGTCGGGGCCCGTCCCGTTGACGGTCGCGACGTCCACCCCGTGATCGCGGGCCAGGCGGCGCACGAGCGGGTTGATGACGCGCGGGGCGAGCCCGCTCACCTGGCCCGCCGCGGCTGCGGAGCCGGCCGCGGCGGACGGCGAGGCGGGCGCGGAGGCGACCGGAGCGGCGTCGGGCACTGGAAGCTGCTCCGCGGGAACCGCGGTGCGGCGGCCGCGACGGCGGCGCCCGCCGCCCGAGCTCTCGGAGGTGCCGTAGCCGATGAGGACGTTGCCGGAACCGGTGCCGGCACGCTCCTCCTCGCGGTAGGACTGGGCGCCCTCGGCCGGCGGCTCGGCGGCGTCGCCCGGCTCGCCCACCGTGATGAAGGGCGAACCGACGGGGAGCGTCTCGCCCTCCGCGCCGTGCAGCACCAGGACGGTGCCGGCGTACGGGGTGGGGACCTCCACGAGGGACTTGGCGGTCTCCACCTCGGCGATCACCTGATCCAGCGCCACGGTGTCGCCGACGGCGACCTTCCAGGTCACGAGCTCGGCCTCGGTGAGGCCTTCGCCGAGGTCGGGCAGGGCAAAGGTCTGTGCTGCCATGGCTCAGTCCTCCCAGGTGAGGCGGTCGAGGGTGTCGAGGATGCGATCCACGGAGGGGATCTGGTGGTGCTCGAGCTTGGGCGCCGGGAACGGGATGTCGAAGCCCGTCACGCGCAGCACCGGTGAGGAGAGCGAGTGGAAGCAACGCTCCTGCGTGCGGGCCACGAGCTCGCTCGCCACGGAGGCGAAGCCGGAGGCCTCGGCCACCACGACCGCGCGGCCCGTCTTGGCCACGCTCGCGGCGATCGCTGCGTCGTCCAGCGGGACGATGCTGCGCAGGTCGAGGACCTCCACGCTCATGCCGTCCTCGGCCGCAGCCTCGGCGGCCTTGAGCGCCGTGGGGACGCTCGGGCCGTAGGTGATGAGGGTGGCGTCGGTGCCCTCGCGCAGCACGCGGGCCACGCCCTCGGTGCGCTCGGCGGCAGCGGTGCCGTGGGCCGCCCGCAGGGCGCCCAGGTCCGCCTGCTCCTTGGACCAGTACATCTTCTTGGGTTCGAAGATCACCACGGGATCGTCCGAGTCGATTGCCTCGCGCATGAGTCGATACGCGTCCTCCACACCGGCGGGCGTGAAGACCTTCAGGCCCGGGGTATGCGCGTAGTAGGCCTCGGAGGAATCGCAGTGATGCTCCACGCCACCCACGCCGCCGGCGTAGGGGATGCGGATGGTGATGGGGAGCTTGACCTTGCCCTTGGTGCGGTTATGCATCTTGGCGATGTGGCTGAAGATCTGCTCGAGGCTCGGGTACGCGAAGGCGTCGAACTGCATCTCGATGACGGGGCGCAGGCCGTTCATGGCCATGCCCACGGCCATGCCGGCGATGCCGGACTCGGCGAGCGGGGTGTCGAAGCAGCGGTCCTTGCCGAAGCGGTCCTGCAGGCCGTCGGTGATGCGGAACACGCCGCCGAGCTTGCCCACGTCCTCGCCGAAGACGACCACGGTGGGGTCCTCCGCCATGGCGTCGCCGAGGGCCGTGTTGAGGGCGGCTGCGAAGGTCGTGGGACCGGCCGCGGGGGCCTCGGTATGGCCCGCCGGGGCCGGGCGGTCGACGTAGGCGCCGCGCGCGTTGGAGCCCACGCCGGCGAAGTCGGCCTGCTTGGCCTCCGGGGTGCCTGCGTGAATGTGCTCGTTCTGGGTGGTGCTCACTTGGAGGCCTCCTGCTTCGCTTCCTCGTCGCGGGCCAGCTCGTCGGCCAGCATCGCGCGCTGCTCCAGCAGCTGGGGGGTGGGCTCCGTGAAGACGTAGTCGAAGAGCTCCAGCGGGTCCGGGGTGATGTCGGCGTTCATGGCGTCGCGGAGGGCCGCGGCCGTCTCCTCGGCCTTGGCGGCCATGCGCTCCTCGTCGGCCTCGGTGAGCAGGCCCTCGTTGACCAGGTAGGCGCGCAGGCGCAGCAGTGGGTCCTTGGCGCGCCACGCGGCGACCTCCTCGGACTCGCGGTAGCGGGTGTCGTCGTCGGCGTTGGTGTGTGCCTGCACGCGGTAGGTCTCCGCCTCGATGAGGAGGGGGCCGGAGCCGCCGCGGGCCAGCGCCACGGCGCGGTCGAGGACGGAGAGCAGGGCCATGGTGTCGTTGCCGTCGACGCGCTCTCCGGCCATGCCGTAGCCCACGGCCTTGTGGGCCAGGGACGGGGCCACCGACTGGGCCGAGAGCGGGACCGAGATGGCGTAGCCGTTGTTCTGCACGAAGAAGATGACCGGGAGGTTGAAGACCGCCGCGAAGTTCAGCGCCTCGTGGAAGTCGCCCTCGCTCGTGGCGCCGTCGCCGCACAGGGCGATGACCACGGTGTCCTCGCCGCGCAGGCGGGCGGCGTGGGCCACGCCCACGGCGTGCAGCAGCTGGGTGGTGAGCGGGGTGGCCTCGACCGAGGTGTTGTGCTCGTGCGGGTCGTAGCCCTGGTGCCACTCGCCGCGGAAGGAGGTCATGACCTCGTTGGGGTCAACGCCGCGGGCGATGACGGCCACGGTGTCGCGGTAGGTCGGGAAGAGCCAGTCGCGCTTCTCGAGGGCCATGGCGACCGTGACCTGGCAGGCCTCCTGGCCGTGGCTCGAGGGGTAGACAGCCATGCGGCCCTGCCGCACCAGGGCGGCGTTCTGGTCGTTGATGCGGCGGCCGAGGACGAGCTGCTCGTACGCGGCGAGCAGGCGCTCGTTGCTGGGGCGGGGGTACTCGTGACCGGGGGCCGTGCCGTGCTCGCCGGCGGGGATGAGGCTGCCGTCCGGCGCCATCATCGAGATGCGGCCGCGCGCCGGGAGGAGGTAGTCCTCCAGCGTGATGCCGAAGCGGTGGGAGGCCTCCGAGACGCCGGGGGTGGTGCGCTCGGCGCCCCCGTCTGTGGTGTGGCTCACGTTCTCAGTCATGGCTAAATTCTGTCGCTTTGCTCCGTTTTGTCGCCAGCTCACACAAGAAGCGCAGATCAAACGTGCGTTTGGGGCGCCCTAGGCGTCAGAATGTCCATGATGGGCGTGCGGCCCTGCCTCCTGTCTGGACGGTTCGCGCGGCCCCTGTTGAACCGCCGCCTGCGAAGGAGCCTCCCCATGCCTCCGGCCGATGCCCTCGACGACACCGACCGCGCCATCATCGCCGCCCTCCAGCGCGACGGCCGGGCCTCGGTCTCGGCGATCGCTACCGCTGTTCACGTGTCCCGCGCGCACGCCTATCAGCGCATTTCCAAGCTGCGCGAGCGCGGGGTCATCACGGGCTTCACGGTCAAGGTGAATCCGGTGGCGATGGGCCTGGCCTCCAGCGCCTACGTGACCCTCAAGCTGCGCCAGCACTCCTGGCGCGAGCTGCAGCGGCAGCTGCGCGCCATCCCCGAGGTGCACCACGTGGCGCTCGTGGGCGGAAGCTTCGACGTCATCATGCTCGTGCGGGCCGCCAACAACGAGGCCCTGCGCCGCGTGGTGTTCGAGGTGCTCCAGGCCCTTCCCGAGGTCGTCGACACCCAGACCCACCTGATCTTCGAGGACGGGGCGAGCTAGGCGCGCGCCCCGTGCGGGCCCACCCGCCATTCGCCCGACAACGCATAGACAGGGTACTGTCATCTACCTGTCCCCGCGACCGTTCTGCCGCCCGAAAGGCCCTGCGTGCCCACCCCCTCCCCCGCCGCCCGCTCCCTGAGCTCCCTCGTGCTTCCCGTCTCCGAGCTGCAGGCCGAGTTCCTCTACGCGGCGGACACGGTGGCCGAGCGGCACGGGCTCACGCCTGCGCGCTGGCAGGTGCTGGGCGCGGCGATCGCGCAGCCGCAGTCGGTGGCGGACATCGCGCGCGGCCTGGGCCTGGCCCGCCAAAGCGTGCAGCGCGTGGCCGACGACGTCGTGGCGGCCGGCTTCGCCGGCTGGGCGCCGAATCCGGCGCACGCCCGCGCCAAGCTGCTCGTCGCCACGGACGCCGGCCACGCCATCAACGACGCCGTGACCGAGGACCAGCTGGCCTGGGCGGACGAGGTCGGCTCGCGCCTCGACCCGCACGACGTCGCCGCCCTGCGCGGCCTCCTGGACCGCGTCACCGCCGTCTCCCGCGAGTACTGGGACGAGCTCGAGGCGCAGGCCTAAGGCCCGCACGGCTCGTTAGCTGGCGGGCCCGCCAGCTCCACGATCTCCTCCGCGGTGCCCCAGCACAGGGTCACGCCGGCGCCGCCGTGGCCGTACGCCGCGAGCGTGCGCACCGGCGGGCCCTCCGCCTCCTCGAGGCGCAGCGCCGGGCGAGCGGGGCGCAGGCCCACGGCCCGCTCCTTCACGGCCAGGCCGGCCAGCGCCGGGTAGGCCTCGATGGCGCGGCGCAGGATCGCGTCTTCCGTCTCCTGCGAGTACGTCGTGTCCGTCTCGCCCTCGTCGGCCGTGCCGCCGACCACCACGTCGTTGCGGCGCGGGATCACGTAGATCATGCCGTCCTCGTGATCGTCGTCCACGAGCCAATGCGTGATCCCGGCCTGCTCCAGCTTCACGACCTGCCCGCGAATCGGATACCCCGTGCTGTCGTCACCCAGGATGGCGCCTGAGTGTTCGCCCGCGGCGACCACGGCGAGAGCCGGGGTCGCCCCGGATGCCGAGAGCACGACGTCGAGCGCTTGGCCCACGCTGTCCACGCTGGCTTCCAGCGTGGTGACGCCGGCGGCAGCCGCCTGGGCGGCCAGCCACGGCAGGAAGGTGGGCATGTCGATGATGGGCAGCTCGGCGACGATGCCGTCGCGGGCGCCGCGCGGGACCTCGCCCTCGGGCGCGCGGCGGACGTTGCGGGCGCTGGCCGTCCAGGAGCGGTCGGTGCCGGGGAGGCGTTCGACCCACAGCCCCTCGACGAGGTCCACGCCGCTCGCTGGATCGTCGGCGAGCTCCACGAAGCGGTCGAAGGAGGTCTTCAGGAGGCGCTCGGCGCGCGGGGAGGCCTCGGCCTTGTAGGGGAACCAGATGCCGCCGGCCACGCCGGAGACGGTCTCGGTGGCGGGCTGCTCGGCGACGATCGTGACCGTCCAGCCGGCGCGGGCGAGGCCGAGCGCGCAGCTCAGGCCGATCACCCCTGCCCCGATGACGACGGCGGTGCTGGGGTTCGCGGCGGGGGATTCGCTCATGCTCCCGAGACTATCCCCGCGGGCGCCCGCGTGAACGGATGGATACAGCGTGTGGCGCAGGGCCCGGGGCTCGGCTCAGCTCGCCAGCTGAGCCGAGCGCGCGGGCAGCTCGTACTCCCACGCCCGGTTCTGCAGTGCGTTCATCACGAGGACCAGCCGGTCGGCCCCCTCGGGCACCTGCAGCATGACGGCTCCCTCGACGGGTTTGCCCCGTTGGATCTCCAAAGGGCACCGCCCACCCCGCGAGGCAATCGTTGGATTCGGCGCGCCGCACATCCACCGTCTCTGGCACGTCGATCCCTCCCCCGTCGGCGAACCACGATGCTTCCGGGTGCAGCTGAGCGTCGGCGCCGCTCCGCGCCAGGTAGCGAAGCTCCAGGACCACAGTGCGATAGCCGGGCTTCGGCGCGTAGTTCACCGCCGGGCACGGCTGGTCTGGACGAATCCCGATCACCGTGAACTCGAGCGCGGTCTCGCTCACATCGTCGCCCACGGTGATCTGCTGGCCCACCGTGGCCTTCTCGCGTGTGCCTTCGGAGCGCCAGGGCACCTCTCACACGACGAACTCCTTGGCCTTCCCCGCCGTGGCGGTGGGCCACGCGGCCTCGGTCACAGAGGCGGTGCCCGCCGCGCTCTCAGCCAGCGCCCCTGCTTGACCGGAGCACCCGCACAGAATCGCCCCGGCGGCGAGCCAACCCACAGCGGGGGCAACCACTTTCCGAGCGCGGCGCCGCGCGCACCCCCGGCCCCGCGCCGTCGTGCTGTGTCTGTGTCCCCCAGTCATGGCGACAGCGTGCCCCCTCCCGCGGTTGGCGGGAAGGGGCAGGCTGTCGGCGATGCGATGCGATGCGATGTGACGCGAGGCGCGGGCGCTCAGTGCTTGAAGACCGGGCGGCGCTTCTCGCGGAAGGCGGCAAAGCCCTCCACGTAGTGCTCCGTGGTGCGCAGGGACTCCTGCACGCGCGTCTCGGCGGCCAGCGACGCGTCGAAACCGAGCCCGTCGCGCACCTCGAAGACCAGCTCCTTGGACGCGAGCAGCGCGCCCGTCGCCCCGTCGGCCACGCGCTCGGCGCGCTCGCGCGCGAAAGCCAGCAGCTCGTCGTCGGGCACCACGCGGCTGAAGAGGCCGGAGGCCACGGCCTCCGCACCGCCCATGAGCTCACCCGTGTAGATGAGGTCGAGCGCGCGGTGCGTGCCGAGACGCTGCGTGAGCAGCCAATGCCCGCCGGAATCCAGCGCGGCGCCGAGGTTGGCGAAGGGCGAGCCGAGCTTGGCGCGCTCCCCCACATAGACCACATCGCACGCGAGGGCGAGGCCCAAGCCGACGCCCAGGCACGCGCCCTGCACGGCGGCGAAGCTCGGCGCGGGGAAGGAGTGCAGCGCCTCCATGGCAGGGGCCGTGAGCCCGTCGAGGTAGCCGGGGACGTCGTCCGTGGCCGGGTCCACGCCGGCAATATCACGCCCGGCGCAGAAGGCCTTGCCCTCGCCGCGCAGCAGCAGCGCGCGGATCTCGCCGCGTTCCGCCGCGGGGCGGGCGTTGGCGAGCGCCTGGGCCAGGTCCTTCAGGCCCTGCTCGTCGATCGAGTTGAGCTTGGCGGGGGCGTCGAGGATGACCTCGAGCACCGCGCCGCTCACCTCGGTGCGGATCATGCCGGCGGCCGCCGGCGCGCCGGAGGAATCAGGCATCGTAGTCCACCACGACGCGCTCGGAGGTGGGGTGGGACTGGCAGGTCAGGACGTAGCCCTGCTCGATCTCCTCCGGCTCCAGCGCGTAGTTCTCCTCCATGCGCACGGTGCCCTCGACGACCTTGGCGCGGCACGTGCCGCACACGCCGCCGGCGCAGGCGAAGGGGACGTCCGGGCGGGCGCGCAGGGCCGCGTTGAGCACGGTCTCGTTGGCCTCGACCGGGGACTTCACGGAGCCGCGCAGGCCGTCGAGCTGGAACTCGATCTCCACCGTCTCCTGATCGTCGGTGACGACCACCGGCTTGCCGTGCTGGCCCGTGGGATCGCCGACCTCGCCCGTCGTGAAGAGCTCGAAGCGCACGCGCTCGGCGGCCACGCCCTTCTCGGCGAGCTGATCGCGGACCAGCTGGACCATGTCCATGGGGCCGCAGAGGAACCACTCGTCGGTGGCCTCCGTGCGCAGCACGTGATCCAGCAGCGCGTCCATCTTTTCCTCGTCGATGCGGCCCGTCAGCAGCGGCGAGATGCGCTGCTCGCGGGTGAGCACGTGGTGGATGGCCAGGCGCGAGGGGTAGGAGTCCTTCAGGTCCGCGAGCTCCTCGACGAACATGACGTCGGAGCTGGATCGGTTCGCGTAGACGAGGTCAACGCTGGCCTGCGGGTCGTTCTCTAGGACCTGGCGGGTGATCGCCATGACGGGCGTGATGCCGGAGCCGGCGGCGATCGCCACGAGGTGCTGGCCCGAGCCCGGGCGCATGAGCTCGGCCTTGGACACGAAGGTGCCCTGCGGATTCATGACGTCGATCGTGTCGCCGACCTTCAGGTCCTCGTTGGCCCACGTGGAGAAGAGGCCGCCGGAGTCCTTCTTGATGCCCACGCGGATCTCGCCGCGCACGGGGGCTGCGCAGATCGAGTAGCTGCGGCGCAGCTCCACGGGCGTGCCGTCGTAGGAGGGGACCTGCGCGCGCAGGGCCACGTACTGGCCGGCGGCGTAGTCGAACTCGTCGGCGATCTCCTCGGGGATCGCGAACGTCACCTCCACCGCGTTGGCGGTCAGGCGGCGAACCTCGGAGACCGGGAGGGTGTGGAAGCGGGCCCTGCGGCGGGCCGGGGTGGCGGCGTCGGTACTCATGCTGAGCAAGCCTCTCGTGAGGGTGGCGTGAGCGCTGTGGGCGCGCTCAGAGGGCCTTGAAGAAGTCGAAGGGTTCCAGGCAGGCGTTGCACTGGTACAGCGCCTTGCAGGAGGTGGAGCCGAAGCGGGAGAGCTCGCGGGTGTCCAGGGAGTGGCAGCGCGGGCACTTGACCGCCATGGCCAGGCGCAGGCGGTCGCCCTCGCGGCGCGGGCTTGGCGGGGCGATGCCGTACTCCGAGAGCTTGGCCTTGCCCTCCTCGCTCATCCAGTCGGTGGTCCAGGCGGGGCTAAGCGTGAGCTCGATCCTCGCGCCCGGGTAACCGGCGTCCTGGAAAGCGATGCGCAGGTCATCGGCGATCGTGTCCATGGCCGGGCAGCCGGAGTAGGTGGGGGTGATCGTCACGACCACCTCACCCGCCTCCTGCCGCACGCCGCGCAGGATGCCCAGATCCTTGATGCTCAGCACCGGGATCTCGGGATCGTTCACCGTCGCGGCGATGGCTTCCAGGGCGGCGTCGCCATGGGCCTGACCGTGAGGGTGCCCGACGGCGGCCGGGGACGCGGCCCCGACCGTCGCCTCAGCGACGTGGCCGGGGGCGTGAGCCCCCGTTCCCCCGCAGCACGCCTCAGGCGAGGCGCCCGCCTGGGGCGACCCGGCGGCGTCGTGCACCGGGGACGACCCCTGGCAGCACGCACCCTGCGAACCGTGGTGAAGGTGAGTGGACATCAGATCACCAGGTCGCGCCGGGGAACTTGCGGGCCAGGACCTGCATCTCGGCGAGCAGGTAGCCAAGGTGCTCGGTGTGCTCGCCGACGCGGCCGCGGCACAGCGCGTCCTTCGCGACGGGCATGCCCAGGCCGGACTCCTCGATGACGGCCGTGACGCGCTGGTCCCAGTCCTCCTTGAGCGAGGACGGGAGCACCGCGACGCCGGTGGCGGCGAGGCGCTCGTGCAGCGGCTCGTCCACGAAGAGCTCGTGGGCGTACGGCCACATGACCTCCAGCGAGTGCTGGATGCGGCGGACCGACTCCTCGGTGCCGCCGCCCAGGCGGAGCATCCACTGCGTGGCGTGATCCACGTGGTACTCCACCTCCTTCAGGGCCTTGGCGCTGATGGCTGCGATGGTGGCGTCGGTGCTGTTCAGCAGGCGCGTGTAGAGCAGCTCGAGGTAGACGCTGAAGAAGAGCTGGCGGGCGATCGTCAGGCCGAAGTCTTGGCCGGGCACCTCCACGAGGTGCACGCTGCGGAACTCGTCCTCCTCGCGCCAGTAGGCCAGGTCGTCCTCGGTCTTGCCGATGGACTTGCCTCCGTAGGTCATGAAGGAGCGGGCGTGGCCCAGGAGGTCGAGCCCGATGTTGCCGAGCGCGATGTCCTCCTCCATCTCCGGGGCGCGGGAGATCCACCAGGCGAGGCGCTGGGCCAGGATGAGCGAATCGTCGCCGAGCCAGATGGCGTACTCGCCGTTGTCCGCGGCCGGCGGGGCGTCCTGCAGGGCGATGTCCTCGGGGCGCAACGCGTGACCCGGAGTGACGCGCGTGGCCGAGGCGACGTTGTCGCCGTAGCCCGCGAACTCCTCCTCGAAGTCGTGGCTCACAGGTGCTTCACCCCTTCGGAGGCGGTGTAGTACGTGGCGTGACGGTAGTCCTTACCCTTCGGGGACTCGAAGAAGGACTCCTTGTCGCGCGGGTCGCTCGCGATGATGTTGTCGGAGAGGACCACCCAGAGCGACACGCCCTCGTTGCGGCGCGTGTACAGGTCGCGGGCGTTGCGCACGGCCATGTCGGCGTCCGGGGCGTGCAACGAGCCGGCGTGCACGTGCGAGAGGCCGCGCGAGCTACGCACGAAGACCTCCCACAGCGGCCAGGCGTGCTTGTCCTCCTGGAGGGCGCCCGTGGCGTTGGTGTCGTTGATCTGGTTCTCAGCGCCCATGTCAGGCCGCCTTCCCGCTGGCCTCGGCCAGCTTGAGCTGCTGCTTGCGGGCGTACTCGGCGGCGGCCTCGCGGACCCAGGCGCCGTCCTCGTGCGCCACGCGGCGGCGCTCGAGGCGCTGCGCGTTGCAGGGGCCCTTGCCCTTGATGACGTCCATGAACTCGACCCAGTCGAGCTCCTTGTGGATCCACTGCTTGGTCTCTTCGTCGTAGCGAAGCTCCGGATCCGGGAGGGTCAGGCCGAGGACCTTGACCTGCTCCACGATCATGCCCACGAAGCGCTGGCGCAGATCGTCGTTGGAGAAGCGCTTGATGTGCCAGGCCATTGACTGCTTGGAGTTCGGCGAGGCGTCATCCGGCGGGCCGAACATCATGAGGGCCGGCGCGTAGAAGCGGTTGACTGCGTCCTGGGCCATGGCCTTCTGCTCCGGGGTGCCGTTCGCGAGCGTCAGCAAGATCTCGAAACCCTGGCGCTGGTGGAACGACTCCTCCTTGCAGATGCGGACCATGGCGCGGCCGTACGGCGCGTAGGAGGCGCGGCACAGCGGGACCTGGTTGGCGATCGCGGCGCCGTCGACGAGCCAGCCGATGGCCCCGACGTCGGCCCAGGAGCGCGTGGGGTAGTTGAAGATGCTCGAGTACTTGGCCTTGCCCTCGATGAGGGCCTCGACCATCTCGTCGCGGGTGGCGCCGAGGGTCTCGGCGGCGGAGTAGAGGTAGAGACCGTGGCCCGCCTCGTCCTGCACCTTGGCCATGAGGATGGCCTTGCGCTTCAGGCTCGGGGCGCGGGTGATCCAGTTGGCCTCCGGCTGCATGCCGATGATCTCGGAATGCGCGTGCTGGGAGACCTGGCGGATCAGGGTCTTGCGGTAATCCTCCGGCATCCAGTCGCGGGGCTCGATACGGCCATCGGCCGCAATGAGGGCGTCAAAGGCGGCGCGGCCTTCGTCGTCGGCGACGGTGCTCGGCGTGGCGGCGGTGGTGCTCATGCGCTTGGCTCCTCCTGGTCGATGCGGGCCGTGGGTGTTTCGCGGGCGTGCGTGCCTGCTCTGAATTACTGACCGCTCGTTCAGGTTATGTGAGCGACGTCGCATGGTCAAGCGGTGGGGGGCGGTTGTGGTGGGGTGTTTGAGGCACATTTCTGGCGAACGGCCCGATCGCTTCAAAACTGCCCGAAGGTTGTGGCAGTTTTGAAGCGATCCGGCAGTTTCTTGGGGGGTGTCGCGGCGGGGGCACCGCTGCGAGGTTTCCCTCACAGGCGGCGGACATCCCCGACGACTGCTTCCAGTGC
The DNA here is from genome assembly GCF_003575975.1 of Galactobacter valiniphilus. Lineage (GTDB taxonomy): Bacteria > Actinomycetota > Actinomycetes > Actinomycetales > Micrococcaceae > Galactobacter > Galactobacter valiniphilus. The sequence continues at coordinate 64,613 of NZ_QQXK01000001.1, forward strand.
GCCGCGAGCGCCGTCCCGAGGGCACCGTGGACGGATGGACCACGAACTGCTCGCGGCGCGAAGCCGTGTCATTCCCGGCGATAGCTCCGCGGCGCTGTCGCGTCGTTTCTGCCGCGGCGATCTGGTGCGCGTGGCTCCGCGAAGCTACGTGGAGACCAACGTCTGGGTTCAGGCCAGCCACCGCGAACGCTTCCTGATGACGGCCGCGGGCGTGCTGCGCACGCGGCCAGAGGCCATCTTCTGCGGCGCGACCTCGCTCGCGCTGGTGTACCCCACGGCGCCCCTGCCCGAATTCATCGACGTTTTCGCGCCCACCCGCCACCATCGAGGTCGCGCAACACCGAGCTTTGCCGTCCACGACGGCCCCCTTGCTGAGCAGGCCCGGCGCCTCCCGGCCCCGGCTGTCCGACTTCACGGCGCGGCCACTACCGATCCGGTGTTCGCCCTGGGCTATGTGCGCGAGGCGACCGAGCCGGCCTTGGTCCACGTCCTTGCCGCGGGCGGATGGCGGGCGCTCGCGGCGGCCGACGCCGTGCGGCGCAATGTCGCCGGGATCGATGAACCGGAGCTGGAGGCCCGACTCCACGCCATCTCCGCTCTGCGAACCCGCGCCCGCGCCGTCGGGCTCTGGAACCAAGCGAGCCCCCTCAGCGACTCCGTCGCGGAGTCGAGGAGCCGGTTCCTGATGCTTGATGCCGGGTTGCCTGGACCCGTCCTGCAGCAAGCCCACCGGGACGCCCAGGGTCTCATCGCGTTGACCGATTTCTGGTGGGCCTGGCTGCGGCTCGTGGGAGAGGTGGACGGGATCCAGAAGTACTTAGACGCCGCGATGGGATCCGGGAGTACGCCCGCCCAGCGCATCGCACGGGAAAAAGCCCGCGACAACCGCCTGTTCGCCCAGGGCTACCGTGTCTTGCACTGGGGCTGGGCCGACTTGGAGGTTCCGGGGCGCCTCGTGTCGCGACTGATCGGCGCCGGGCTGGTCCCGGACCGCTCGCGCCGACCCTGGCCGTAAGCCGAACTGCCGGATCGCTTCACAACTGCGCGAACCTTCCGGCAGTTGTGAAGCAATCCGGCAGTTTCTCGGCGACGGACGGCTAGATCCAGCCCCGGTCCAGCGCCAGCTTCACGGCCTGCGCGCGTGTGTCCACGTGGAGCTTGCCCAGGATGCTGGAGACGTGGTTGCGCACCGTCCCCGGGGCCAGATGCAGCGCCCGCGCCACCTGCGCCACGGGCTCGCCGCCGCGTCCGGCCCGCAACACATCCAGCTCGCGGTCCGTCAGCGGGCTGCGCTCGTCCGCGAGGGCGTCCGCCGCCACCTCCGGATCCACGTAGCGCCGCCCGGCAGCGACATCCCTCAGCACGGACGCCACCTCCTGCGCCGGCCGGGACTTGGGCATGAACCCCTCCACCCCGGCCTGCAGCGCCCTCCGCAGCACACCCGGGCGCGCATGCCTGGTCACCACCACGCAGCGCGTGCTCACGGTGCGCCGCAGCTGGGCCGCAACCTCCACGCCGTCGAGCCCCGGCATTTCGACGTCCAGCAGGCACACGTCCGGCACCAGCCGCGCGGCGGCCTCCAGCGCGCTCGGCCCGTCGGGGCACTGCGCCACCACCTCGATGTCGTCCTCGAGGTCAAGGAGCGCGGCCATTGCAGTGCGGATCATGTCCTCGTCATCGGCAATCAACACCCGAATCACGCCTCGTCACCTCCCGGAAGACGCACCGTCAACACAAACTCCCCCGCCTCGTCGCTCCACCGCGCGGCCCCTCCGGCCGCGCTGGCCCGCTCCCCGATGCTCCGCAGTCCCGCCCCGCGGGAGCCATCCGCCCCGCCGTCCGAGGCGTTGCGCGCCTCGAACACCCACGCCGCACCCTCCCGGCGCAGCCCCAAGCTGGCGGACGGCCCGGACCGATGCTTCAGGATGTTCGTGGTGCTCTCGCGGATGATCGGCCCCAGCACCTCGCGCGGCGCGCCCCCGAACGGCCCCGTCGCCTCCAGCTCCACGGACAGGTCGGCGGCCCGCAGCAGATCGGCCGCGTTGCCGAGCTCGTCGGCGAGCGGCACCCCCCTGAATCGCGCCGCGAGGTCCCGCGTCCCCTGCCGCGCCTCGTCGACGCTGGCCCGGGCTGCGCTCACCTGCGCCTCAGCCTCGGCCGGCTTGCCCTTGGCCAGGAGCCGCTCCGCGAGCTCGAGCTGTAGCGCGATCACCTGCAAGTGATGCCCCTGCAGATCATGCACATCGTTGGCGAGCCGCAGCCGCTCCCGCGTGGCCGCGAGCTCAGACTCGGCGAGCCGAGCGGCGTCAAGGCGCGCCACCACGTCCCACCACCACAGCGCGCTCACGCTCATGAGCGGCAAAAGAATGGTGTAGAGCGGCATCATCCACTGGCCAGCACCCTGCATGAACAACGGTTGCGTCCACCGCACGTCCACGAGCGTCAGCACCACCATCACCGCAGTGGAGAGCAGGGTGATCCGGTGCCGGATCCCCACGGCCCAAGGCAGCACTGCCAGCGTCGCCGCGAGCGGGCCCACCGCCAGCAGCGCGGAACCAGCAGCGACACCCAACACGCCGCCGAAAAGCACCCCGGTCGTCAGGGCCGACACGACCCGGCCGCGCGGCGCTGGCCAGCCGCCCGGATACGCGGCGACCAGCCACGTGAGCGCGGCGAACCAGGGGACCCCGAGGCCAGCGACGGCAAGCCCCAGGCCCGGCACCTCGGTGTGCCGAGCGGCCCCGAGGCCCACCCACATGAGCGCGATCACCGCGTTGAAGAACACCACGCCGCCCAGGGTGTACCACCACGTGGCGCGCACGCCCCGGCCGCTGCCCACGCCGGACGCAGGCATGGCGGGCGCACTGCCCGACGGCGCGGGGTCGGCCGGGGTGCCCGACGGCGCGGGGCCGCGTTCGGCCCTCAACATCCGCGCGCCAGCGGCCGGGGTGCGCGACGGCGCGGGGCCGGCTGGGGCATCGAGCGTCGGCTCGTCGCTGAGCCCCGCCTCCGGGGCCGGGTGGGGCCGGGCGGCGGGCGAGGCGCCGGTGGCACCCCGGTGAGCGCCCGGGCCGGCGGCGGGCGCGCCTTGCGCGTCGAAAGGAGGGACGGTCACGGGCCGAGCCTACGTGCATGACTTTTGTCATGCGCCGTCGTGCGTTTGTTCCCGGGCAGGGGTGACGCCGCGACACTGCCCGCCGGCGGCGCGGGCGGGTGGACTTGGAGCAGTTCGCATCACCGATTCCCTCAGCAACTCAGGAGCCAGCCATGAACGGCATCATCGAGTCCCTCCAGCAGCTCGCCGGAAGCCTTCCCCCGCTGTTTCAGCCGCTCGTCTCGGCCCTCGCCGGCGCCATCCCCTTCGTGGAGGGCGAGGGCGGCGCGGCCCTCGGCATCCTCGTGGGCATCCCGCCGGTGGTGGCGATCATCGCCGGCATCGTCGGCAACTTCGCCTGCGTCTTTGTCCTCGCGATGGTTGCAGCCAAGACGCGCGAGGCTGTCGTGACTCGACGCGCCGCCGGGCAGACCATGGTCACTGAGGCCCCGTCACCCCGCAACCGCAAGGTGCTCGCCGCCATGGACAAGTACGGCGTCCCGGGCGTGAGCCTGCTCGGACCGCTGCTGGTTCCCACGATGTTCACTGCCACGGCGCTCGTCGCCGCCGGCGTCCGCCCCGGCCGCGTGCTGTTCTGGCAGGGCCTGGCGATCGTGCTGTGGACCACCGCGATCGGCGTGCTCGTCAGCTTGGGCCTCTCGGCGCTCGCCCGCTGAGGCGGACCCACCCACTCACCCGGCCGGGCGCCGTCGGGCACTGAAACGGCCCGATCGCTTCAAGACTGCCGCAAGAAAGCAGCCGTCCCGAAGCGTTCGGGCCGTTTCGCCGAGCTCAAGCGAGCCGGTCGCTCAGAGCACCTTGGAGAGGAACTCCTGCAGGCGCGGGGTCTGGGGGTTGCCGAAGACCTGCTCCGGGGCACCCTCCTCGCACACCACGCCGTCGGCCATGAAGACCACGCGGTCGCAGACCTCGCGAGCGAAGCCCATCTCGTGCGTCACGAGCACCATGGTGATGCCGGTCTGCGCGAGCTCGCGGATCACCTCGAGCACCTCGCCCACCATCTCCGGGTCCAGCGCGGAAGTGGCCTCGTCGAAGAGCATGATCCCGGGCTCCATGGCCAGGGCGCGGGCGATCGCCACGCGCTGCTTCTGGCCGCCGGAGAGCTGCGACGGGCGCGCGTCCGCCTTCTCCTTCAGCCCCACGCGCTCCAGGAGCGCCAGCGCCTGCTTGCGCGCCTCGTCCTTGCTGCGCTTCTTCGTCTCCACGGGCGCCAGCATCACGTTCTCGATGACCGACATGTTCGGGAAGAGGTTGAAGTGCTGGAAAACCATGCCCACGTGGCGGCGGACCTCGTTGATGTCCACCTTGGGGTCGGTGAGGTCGAAGCCGGCCACGCGCACGGTGCCGGAGGTCGGATCCTCGAGCCGGTTCAGGCAGCGGAGGATGGTCGACTTGCCGGAGCCCGAGGGCCCGATCAGCGAGATCACCTCGCCGGCGTTCACCGACAGGTCGATGCCCTTGAGCACCTCGTTGGAGCCGAAGGACTTGCGCAGCCCCACAACGTCGATCACGGGTGCCGTCTCAGTCACGGTCTGCGCGCTCACTTGTTCACCTTCTTATCCACGTAGTTCGCCAGCCAGGTCAGCAGCGTGATCACAATGAAGTAGATGACGCCGACGATGATCAGCATCTCCGTGGTGCGGAAGTTCGCCGCGTAGATCTGCTGGGCCTGGTAGAGCAGTTCGGCGAAGCCGATGGTCAGCAGCAACGAAGAATCCTTCAGCGTGATGACCAGCTGGTTGATGATGGACGGCGTCGAGATCTTGACCGCCTGCGGCACCACAACGCGCTGCATCGACTTGCCCCAGCCGAGGCCGAGCGAGCGCGAGGCCTCCATCTGGCCGGGGTCAACCGACTGCAGGCCGCCGCGGACAATCTCCGTCAGGTACGCGCCGGAGTTCAGCGCGAGCGTCGCGACGCCCGCCCAGAAGATGTCTCCCTTGACGCCCGTGAGTTGCGGGAGGCCGAAGTAGAACAGGAACGCCCACACCAGGATCGGGGTGCCGCGGAAGATCGCCACGTACACGGTGGCGACGCCGCGCAGCACGCGCGAGGTGGAGACCTTCATGAAGCCGAAGACCAGGCCGAGCGCCAGCGCAATCACGAACGCCACGATCGTGATGACCACCGTGTTCCAGAGGCCCTTGGAGAGGGCCGGCCAGGAGTCGGCGGCGAGCTGGAAGATGTTGCCGCTGCTGGCGGCCTTGGGGTTCAGGTACTGATCCAGGATCTTCTGGTACTCACCGGAGGACTTCAGCTTGGCGAGGCCATCGTTGAACGCGGCGAGCAGCTCGCCGTTCTTGCCCTTCTGCACGGCAAAGCCGTACTGGCCACCGGGGATCTTCTCGGTGACGACCTTGAGGCCGTTGCCCTGAGCGATGCCGTAGGCCAGCACCGGGTAGTCGTCGAACACGGCCACGGCCGACTGGTTCTTGACCGACTCGTACATGGTCGCCGACTGGTCCAGCGCCTTGACGGTGAAGCCGTACTGCGAGGAAAGCTTCTGCGCCTCGGCCAGGCCCTCGGAGCCGGACTTGGCCACGACGGTCTTGCCCTTCAGGTCCTCGTAGCCCTTGATGGTGTCGTCCTTGGCGGAGATCGCCATCTGCACGCCGGACTCGAAGTACGGCTCGGAGAAGTCGAAGATCTTCTTGCGCTCGTCGGTGATGGACATGCCGGCGATGACGCCGTCGGCCTGCCCCGAGGTGACGGCTGAGAGCGCGGCCTGGAAGCCGAGGGACTGGATGTCGACCTGGAAGTTCTGGTCCTTCGCGATGGCGCGCAGGATGTCCATGTCGATGCCGACCAGCTCGCCGCTGGACGTATCGCGGAACTCGAACGGCGCGAAGGTCGTGTCGGTCGCGATGGTGAACTTCTTGCCGCCGAGGTCGGCGGGTAGCACGGCCGGCTGCTGAGCCTGCACGACGGCGGCCGGTTGGCTTGTCGGGGCGGGCGCGGCGTGGGCGGCGGTGCCGCCCAGCAGCATCGCGAGGGCGGCGGCGGCCACCCCGGCGATGGCCCGCAGGCCGAATCTTGATGGTGTCGAGTGCACGAAGGACTCCTTTAGTGTGCGAGTGGGCGCGCCGGTCCTCGAGCGCGCCTGGACCCAGGGTAGACCCCCGGCGGGATCGACCACTTCGGTCGGTGTGAGTCACACCACATTGGGCCTGTTAGTACCGCTTTGAGGCGTGTTCTGCGCTTTGAGGCGCGAGAAACGCGCCTCAAAGCGCAAGCTGCGCCTCAAAGCTTCGGCGAGCGCACGACGTCGGGCGCCCGCCTCAGGCGAGCAGCGTCACCTCCACCGAGGCCTCCATCCGGGAGGAGCCCTCGCCGTCGAAGACGCCGCGCAGCGGCGGCACGTCGCGGTAGTCGCGCCCACGGCCCACCACCACGTGGCGCTCGCCGATGGGGATGAGATTGGTGGGGTCGTAGCCCACCCAGCGCCCGGCGAAGTACTCGACCCACGCGTGGGCCTCGCCGGCCACGGCCTTGCCCTTCTCGGGCTCGCGCGAGGGGTGGAGGTAGCCCGAAACGTAGCGGGCCGGGATGCCCACGGAGCGCAGCGCGCCGAGGGCCACGTGCGCGATGTCCTGGCAGACGCCGCTGCCGAGCGCCCAGGCGTCGGCGGCCGTGGAATGCACGGTGGTGACGCCGGAAACGTACTTGATGGCCTCGCCCACGCGCTGGCACAGGGCCAGGGCGCTGGCGCCCACGTCCTCGGGCTCCAGAGCGTCCTGCGCCAGCTGGCGCACCCCGGAGGGCGGGGCCGTGAGCGGGGTCTGCACCATCATCTCGGCGAGCTCGAGCGAGCTCAGCGTGCGCGAGCACACCTCCTCCACGCTCATGGTGGGAACAAAGACGGCGGAGCGTTGGACCGCCACCACCGTCTCGGCGCGCAGGTGCAGCTTGGTGTGCGCCTGCAGCAGCTCGAACTCCCCCACCGTGGTGCCGAAGCCGTCCACGCTGTGGCGCAGCGGTACCGGCGGGTCCAGCGTGATGGAGCTGGAGAGCACCGTCTGGTCCATCTCCTGCAGCGGGGAGATGCGGACCTCGTTGTAGGAGGCGTGCGCCGGGTTCTCGTAGAGGAACTCGAGCGTGTGGACGACCTTGAGGCGGCTCATGAGGTGCTTCCGATCCAGGAGGGCTGGGCGTAGGAGGCGAAGTGGCGATCGCGCATGGCGTCCCCGGCGGCCACGAGGCTCGCCTGGACCTTGCGCATCCACGCCGGCATCTCGGTGCGCAGCTCGGCGGGGTCAACGTAGAGCAGCTCGCTGCGGATCCGCCCGAGGCCGGCCGTGGCGCCGCCCGGGATGACGGCGTCGCCGCGGTCCGGATCGAGCGCAGCGAGGCACCCGAGGGCGCCGTCGAGGCTGTGCAGGATGGAGCGGGAGAAATGCTTGTCCCTCACCAGGAAGTTGGCCGCCGCCTGCTCGGAGATCACGCCGCGGCAGGAGCGCAGGAAGGCCTCGTAGCCGCCGCACGCGCGCAGCAGGTTGACCCAGCTGGGGCCCTCCCCTGGGTCCCCCTCGGGGGCGCCCCAGCGGCGGGAGGCCAGGAGCCGGGCGGTCATGTCCGCCTGCTCGATGTCCCGCCCCAGGGCCAGGAAGTGCCAGCCCAGGTCGTGGCGCATCGAGACGTCGGCGATGCCCACCGCGAGGATCGAACGCTGGCGCACCCATTCGAAGAAGGAATGCACCTTGTCCTGCGTAATGACCTCGGGCATGCGCGCGTTGGTGGTGTTGAGGACCTCCCAGAACTCGGCCGAGATGATCTCGCGGGCGCGTCGGGCATTCTCGCGAGCCGCGGCGAGGGAGAAGGCGATCGAAGAGGGCTCGGTCCGCGACGCCACGAGGGTGGAGATGAGGTCCTCGCGGCTCAGGGGGCGATCGGACGCCGGCGCCTGCGCCCCCAGCACGCCGAGCAGCAGGCGGCAGGCCTGCTCCTCGTCGGCCCACGGGTCCTGCAACAGCGTCTGCATGTGGACGTCGACCATGCGGGCCGTGCCCTCGCTGCGCTCGATGTAGCGCCCGATCCAGAACAGGCTCTCGGCGATGCGGCTCAGCATGACTCCCCCTCGGCTCGGCCCTGCTGTTGCTGTTGTTGTTGCTGCTGGTGGTGCGCCTCCCCGTCCTCCGGCGTATCGAAGCCGGAGACCGAAGGAGCGGGGAAGGCGGCGGAGGCCGCCACGGCCTGCACCGGCGCCGGCCGGCGCCCGCGCCATGGATGCGAGGCCCCGCGCACGCCGTCCACCACCCAGGTGTCCTTGGAACCGCCGCCCTGGCTGGAGTTCACGACCAGCTCGCCCTCGGGCAGCGCCACGCGCGTGAGCCCGCCGGGCAGCACGTTGACCGTGCCCGAGTGGTTCACGGCGAAGGGACGCAGGTCGGCGTGGCGGGGCCGCACGCCGTCGCCCACCAGCGTGGGGAGCGTGGAGAGCACCACGAGCGGCTGGGCGATCCAGCCGCGCGGGTCCGCCCGGAGCCTGGACGCCATGGCGTTGCGTTCCTCGGCCGAGGCGTCGGGACCGATCATGATGCCCTTGCCGCCCGCGCCACCGACCGGCTTGACCACGAGCTCGTCGAGGCGATCGAGCACCTCAGCGAGCGCCTCCGGCTCCTCGAGCCGCCACGTCGGCACGTTGTCGATGATGGGTTCCTGGCCCAGGTAATAGCGGATCAGGTCGGGGACGTAGGTGTACATGAGCTTGTCGTCGGCCAGGCCGTTGCCCACGGCATTGGCGAGCGAGACCTTGCCCTCGCGGGCAGCCGCCATGAGGCCGGGCGTGCCAAGCACCGAATCGGGGCGGAACTGGAGCGGGTCGAGGTAGTCGTCGTCCACGCGGCGATAGATGACGTCAACGGGCCGCGCTCCCTCGGTGGTGCGCATGAACACGCGCCCGCCCTGGCAGTACAGGTCGCGGCCCTCCACGAGCTCCACGCCCATGAGCCGGGCGAGCAGGGTGTGCTCAAAGTAGGCGGAGTTGTAGACGCCGGGGGTCAGGACCACCACGGTGGGGTCGTCGACGCCCACGGGTGCCGAGGCCCGCAGCGCCTTCAGCAGCATGGCCGGGTAGCCGTCCACGGGCCGCACGCGCATGGTGCGGATGAGCTCCGGGAGCGTCTGCGAGATGGCGTCGCGGTTGGAGATCACGTAGGAGACGCCCGAGGGGATGCGCACGTTGTCCTCGAGGACGCGCACCGTGCCCGTCTCGTCGCGGATCAGGTCCACGCCGGCCACGTGGATGCGCACGCCGTTGGACGGCTCCACGCCGCGGGCCGAGCGGTAGTACTGCGAGGAGGAGGCGATCACGGCGGCGGGGACGATGCCGTCGCGGACCACGGCGGCCGGGCCGTAGACGTCCGCGAGGAACGCCTCCAACGCCAGCACGCGCTGGGAGACGCCCGCCTCGATGTGCTCCCACTCGCGCGCCTCGATGATGCGCGGCAGCGGGTCCAGCGGGAAGGGCGCCTCCTCACCGGCGAAGTCGAAGGTCACGCCGCGCGAGAGGTAGTTGCCTGCCAGCGCGTCGGTACGGCTGCGCAGCTCCTCCTGGTCGATGGTCTTCAGGACCCGGTGCAGCTCCAGGTACGCCTCGCGCGGGGCGGAGGGGCCAAAGCTCGTACTTGGAAACATCTCGTCCCAGCCGGCCACCCCGGCGGCCGAGCGGCGCGGCGGCGCCCCATCCGTATAGCCAGCGAAGAGATCCATCATGGGGGACATTCATCCATAGGAATGTTTCCTGCGTAAGACCTGAATGAAGACTGCGCGCAACGTGGGCGGTTGGTCACCTTTCGGTGACCTTGGCCCGCTTGGAGCCTTCATGCCCGACGTCGCCCGGTAACGTCGCGCTTTCGGCGTCCGGTGGGCGGCCGGGCGCCACGCGGCCGGGCCACCCCGGCGGCGCGCGGCACGTTGTTGCAGGAGACGCATGATCGGCACCATCGCCTACGCGGCGCTCGTCACGGTGGTCCTCGGCCTGTTGCTGTTCGCGGCGACGAGGCGCCGCGTGAGCGCCTGGCTCGCCTGGCCGCTCGGCCTGGCTTTCTGCTGGGGCGTGGAGCTCTGGCAGCTCACCGGGGTTCCAGCGCGGCTGTCCTCGCAGGGGATCGGCTGGCGGCTCACCCTGGGCACCACCTTTGATTGGCGCGACGTTGCCCTGTACCCCGTGGGCGTCGCGCTCGCCGCGCTGGCCCTATGGGCCGTGCCAGCGCTGCGAGCGACAGCACGCCGACGCGGGGAAGCCGCGTCGGACCACCCAGCCTGACGCGCGCCTTCGCCCTGAGCGAGAGCCCCACCGCCCCGCCCCGCCATGCGCCAAGATGGGTGCATGACCACCCCCGAGCAGAGCCTGCCCACGCCGCCGATCGCGCCGAAGCGCCCCGTCAGCTCCACCCACCACGGCGACACCCGCACGGATCCGTGGGAGTGGCTGCGGGACAAGGAGTCTGCGGAGGTCCTGGCCCACCTTCACGCCGAGGACGCCTATGCGAAGGCCGTCACGGCCGATCAAGAGGCCCTGCGCCAGGAGCTCTTCGACGAGATCAAGGCCCGCACCGTGGAGACGGATCTCTCCGTCCCCGCCCGCGAGCGCGGCTGGTGGTACTACTCCCGCACCGAGGAGGGCAGCCAGTACGCCCTCCACGCGCGCATCCCCGCGCAGGACACGGGCGACACGGAGGCCGATTGGACCCCGCCCACCCTGACCCCGGGCCAGCCGGTCCCGGGCGAGCAGATCCTCCTTGACGGCAACGCGCTCGCCGAGGGCCAGCCGTTCTTCTCCCTGGGCGGCCTCGACGTGAGCCGCGACGGCACGCTCCTGGCCTACGCCGTGGATAACGCCGGCGACGAGCGCTTCACGCTGCGCCTCAAGGACCTCACCACGGGCGAAGACCTGGCGGACACGATCGAGGGCACCTTCTACGACCCGCAGCTCACGCCGGACGGCACGCGGGTCATCTACACCGTGGTGGACGCCTCCTGGCGCCCCGAAAAGCTCATGGTCCACGTCATCGGCACGGACCCGGCCGAGGACACCGTCCTCTTCACGGAGACCGACCCTGGCATGTGGCTCGGGGCCTCCACCTCCCCGGACGGCGAGGACCTCGTCATCAACATCGGCAACGCCGAGTACGGCGAGAGCTGGGTCTGGGCCGGCATGGACGCCGCCTCCCAGCCCGTCAAGGTGGTGCCGCGCGAGACCCGCACGCTGCACCAGGTCCTCCCCGTCACGCTGGAGGGCGAGCGCCGCCTCATCGTGCTCTCCGACCTCGACGCCCTCAACGGCCGCGTGGACCTCGCCCCGGCCGAGGGCGGCGACCCCGCCGCCTGGACGCCGGTCCTCCCGGCCCAGGACGAGGTGAAGTTCGGCGGCATCGAGGCCACCGCCACGCACCTCATCGTCTCCGTCCGCGAGGACACCGTCCCCCGCGTCTGGACCCTGCCCCTGGCGGGTCTGGGCACGCCGGAGCAAGCGGCGCCCTCGGCGCCGCTCGCCGCGGCGGAAGGCACCCAGGTGCCTAGCGGCGCCGTGCCCGGCCACGCGCCGTCGGGCACCGACACGGAAGGAACCGCGGGCGAGGTGCCGCTCTCGGTGGCCTTCCGCTCCGCCGCCTTCGAGTCCCCCTACCTGCGGCTCGTGCGCGTGGGCGACCTGTTGCCCGCCGAGGTGCACGATGTCCGCGCCGCCGACGGCGCCTCGCGCCTGCTCAAGACCACTCCCGTGCGGCACGTGAACCTGGACGACTATCGCGTGCACCGCGAGTGGGCCACGGCCCGCGACGGCGCCCGCATCCCGCTGACCGTCATGCACCACAAGAGCGTCACGAACGACGGCACGGCCCCGCTGCAGGTCTACGGCTACGGCTCCTACGAGGCGAGCATGGACCCGGTCTTCGGCATCCCGCGCCTCTCGCTCCTGGACCGCGGCGTGGTCTACGCCGTGGCCCACATCCGCGGCGGCGGCGAGCGCGGCCGCGAGTGGTACCTGCAGGGCAAGAAGCTTGCAAAGCAGAACACCTTCACCGACTTCGTCGACGCCACCGCCTGGCTGACCGAGAACGGCTGGGGCGACCCGGCGCGCGTCGCCGCCGTGGGCGGCAGCGCCGGCGGCCTGCTCATGGGCGCCGTGGCCAACCTGGCCCCGGAGCGCTACGCGGCGATCGTGGCGCAGGTGCCCTTCGTCGACCCGCTGACCTCCATCCTGGATCCCGAGCTGCCCCTCTCCGCCCTCGAGTGGGAGGAGTGGGGCAACCCCATCGAGGACGCCGAGGTCTACGCCTACATGAAGTCCTACTCCCCCTACGAGAACGTGGGTTCCCTGCCCTACCCGGCCATCGCGGCGCGCACCTCGCTCAACGACACCCGCGTGCTCTACGTGGAGCCTGCCAAGTGGGTGCAGGTCCTGCGCGAGCGCGGCACGGGAACCGAGCCCATCGTCATGACGATCGAGATGGACGGCGGCCACGGCGGCGCGTCCGGGCGCTACGAGGGCTGGAAGGACCGCGCCTGGGACAACGCCTTCGTCCTGACGCACCTGGGCGCCACGGCGCGCATCGCGCCGCTCGCCTGAGCCGTCCCGGGGGCAGCGATCCCCTCACGTCCCTGCCGCGGGCCCCTTCTTCTGGAGGGGCCCGCGGCGGCATGATGGGCGCCATGTGGTTCAGGGACCTGCTGGCGACCTTCCGCCCGGGCGCGAGCGCGAAGGACGGCCCGCTGCCGCCGCTCTTGCTCGCCCTGACGCTCCTGACGGGGCTCGTCGACGCCCTCTCCTACCTCGTGCTCGGCCACGTCTTTGTCGCCAACATGACCGGCAACGTGGTCTTCCTCGGCTTTGCCCTCCCGGGCGTGGGCTGTTTCTGGGCGCCGGCCTCGATCGCGGCGATCGCCGCCTTCGGCGTCGGGGCGCTGGCGGGCGGGCACTGGATCGCGCCGGCCAGCGTGTTGCGGGCCGCGGCACGCTGGCGGGCGGGCGCTGGATCGCGCCGGCCAGCGTGCCGCGGGCCGCGGCCCTCTGGCGCACGACGGCGTGCCAGGCCCTCCTGGGGCTCCTCGCCTGGGCCGCGTGGGCCGTAAGTTCGGGCGACGCTCCCGGCGGGGCGGTCGCCGGCACGTTCGCCTCGCTGCTCGTCATCGTGCCGCTCGCCGTGGCCATGGGCCTGCAGAACCACACGGCGAGGTCCCTCAAGGTCGCGGATCTGACCACCACGGTGCTCACCCTGACCATCACCGGGCTCTTCGCCGATTCCTCCGGCCCGGGCGGCGCCCCGCACCAGGGCCGCCGGCTGCTCTCCATCCTGGCCATGGGCATCGGCGCGGCGCTCGGCGCCTGGGCCGTGCTGGGCGGGCTCACGTGGCTCGTCTTTCTCGGCTGCGTTCTGCTCCCGGCGGCCGTCGCCGTGGCCGCCTGGCGGGCCGGGCGCTCGGCGCCCGCCTGGAGCGAGACGTGAGCACCCGCCGTCGGGCGTTGCGGCCGTCACCCGATCCTGTGACGCTTGACACAAGCGTCACTCGGGGCATAGCTTCCAGTTACTGACAGACCGTTCGGTCACTAAAGGGCGCCCGCGTCCTCGCACCGCCGCAGGGAAGGAAGCGCATGAGCGCAGAAGCCACGGAACTGGGGGCCCGCCTGGGCGCGCAGCACAAGATCCTCGAGTTCGATCACTGCTCGCACTGGCTCGGCGTGGAACCCGTCGAGGTCGAGGACGGCCGCGTGGTCATCGAGATGACCCTGCGCAAGGAGATGCTCAACGGCTTCGGCATCGCCCAGGGCGGCATGCTCTTTACCTTCGCCGACGTCGCGTTTGCCATGGCCTGCAACGAGGCCGAGGGTGCCGAGGACCACTACACCGTGGCCCAGGGTGCCGACGTCAACTTCCTGCGCCCCGGCCAGCCGGGGCGCCCCATCCGCGCCACCGCCGTCCGCCGCGTCCAGCAGGGACGCAGCGGCCTGTACGACATCACCGTCACGCAAGAAAACGCCGACGGCTCGGTCTCCACCCTCCTGGAGTTCCGCGGTCGCTCCCGCACCGTCATGGGCGCCCCGCCCATCGTTCGTTAGCCCCGCAACGACTCACCCGCGGTCCCCTCGCCGCACACCGGCCGGCGGTTCGTTCCACCGGCGCCCACCCGCACGCAGCACCCACGCAGAATCCAGGAAGGCTCAACGATGACCTCCACGAACACCACCTCGACCGAGAATGGCCTCGATCCCGAAGAGACGATGAGCCGCGACCAGATCGAGGCCATCCAGACCGAGCGCACCGCGGCCATCCTGGACTACGCGTACAACCGCGTGCCGCTGTACAAGAAGAAGTTCGACGATCACGGCGTGCACCCCTCCGACTTCGTGGAGCTCGCCGACCTGGCCAAGTTCCCGTTCACGTCCAAGGAGGACCTGCGCGAGACCTACCCCTTCGGCATGTTTGCCGTGCCGCGCGAGGAGGTCGTGCGCATCCACGCCTCCTCCGGCACCACGGGCCGCGCCACCGTGGTGGGCTACACCCAGCAGGATCTCGACGACTGGGCCAAGCTCGGCGCCCGCTGCTTCCGCCTCTCCGGCGTGCAGCGCGGCTGGCGCGTGCACAACGCCTACGGCTACGGCCTCTTCACTGGCGGCCTCGGCGCGCACGCCGCGATCGAGCGCGCCGGTGCCACGGTCATCCCCATGTCCGGCGGCCAGACCGAGAAGCAGATCACGCTGATCCAGGACTTCGAGCCCGAGGCCATCGCCTGCACGCCCACCTACCTGCTGACCATCGGCGACGCCATGCAGCGCCAGGGCCTCGACCCCCGCAAGACCTCCGTCAAGGTCGCCGTGCTCGGCGCCGAGCCCTGGACGCAGGAGATGCGCGAGGAGCTCGAGGAGATGTGGGACATCGACGCGTGCGACATTTACGGCCTCTCCGAGGTCATGGGCCCCGGCGTGGCCGGCGAGTCGAACCTGACCAAGGACGGCTCCCACATCTGGGAGGACCACTTCCGCCCCGAGATCATCGACCCCTTCGATGAGCGCCGCGTCATGGCCGACGGCGAGTCCGGCGAGCTGGTCTTTACCACCCTGACCAAGCAGGCGCTGCCGATCATCCGCTACCGCACGCACGACCTCACCACGCTGCTCCCCGGCACGGCCCGCCCCGGCCACCGCCGCATGGGCCGCATCACGGGCCGCAGCGACGACATGATCATCCTGCGCGGCGTGAACCTCTTCCCCACGCAGATCGAGGAGCTCGTGCTCAAGGTGGACGGCCTCTCGCCGCACTTCCAGCTCGAGATCACCCGCCCGGGCCGCATGGACCAGCTGGCCGTGAAGGTGGAGCGCCGCGAGGACTGCTCCACCGACCGCGCCCGCGCAGCGGCCGGCGAGCTGCAGAAGCTCATCAAGATCCACATCGGCTCCAGTTGCGCCATCGACGTGGTGGACCCGGGCGCCCTGGTCCGCTCCGTGGGCAAGCTGCGCCGCGTCTACGACCTGCGCAACCAGTAATTCCTCGACGCAACGTGGGGTGGGCGCACGCCCACCCCACGTTGCGTTTCACACGACACCCGGCCACGCGCCGTGGGAGGATCACCCCTATGCCCACCATCTCCACCCCCGGAAGCACGCCAGCCGCCGCCCAGCACGGGGCCAAGCGCGGCCGCCCGGGCTACGACCAGGCCACGGTCCTGAAGATCGCGGTCCAGGCGTTCACCGAGTTTGGCTACGACGCCACGAGCATGGGGATGCTGGCCGAGCGGCTCGGCATCTCGAAGTCGGCCATCTATCACCACGTGCCGTCCAAGGTGGAGATCCTGCGCCTGGCGCTGGATTCGGCCCTCACCCCGCTCGAGGCGGTGTTCGACGACGCCTCGCAGGGCTCCGGCACGGCGCTCGAGCGCCTGCGTGGCGCCGTGAGCGGCACGCTCAAGGTGCTCTTCGAGCAGCAGACCTCCGTCACGCTCCTGCTGCGTCTGCGGGGCAACTCCGAGGTGGAGCTCGCAGCGATGGAGCGCCGCCGCGCGCTCGACCGCCACGCGGCAGCCTTGGTCAGCGCCGCGCAGGAGGAGGGCTCCGTGCGCTCAGATCTTGCGGCCACCACCGTGGCCCGCTTCCTCTTCGGCACGGTCAACTCCCTCACCGAGTGGTACCGCCCGGGCGGCAACGTCTCCGAGGCGGAGGCGGAGCGCACCATCCTCGCCATCCTCTTCGACGGCCTCGTCCCGCGCGCCTGACGCTGAGAGAACGCTTTGCAGCTCGGCCCCGACCCCACGTGGGTCGGGGCCGGAGTTCTATGCCCCGTAGAATGGCCGGTGGCCTGTGCTGTGCGCGGGCCACTCAAGACGATTCTCGAGAAGAGCTAGGCAGCACGTGAACGACCTGATCATGACCCTCACGGGAGCGGAAGCCGGCACGACCACCGCCACGGTGTTCCTGCTGACGATGCTCTCGAGCCTGTTCCTTGCGGTGGGCAATGTGTTCCTGGCCCGCCGCAACGACCTCGGCTGGTGGTTCTACCTGCTCGGTGTCTTTGCCGGTCCGCTCTTCGTTGCCCTCTACCCGGGCCAGAACGACTACTGGCTGCTGCTCGGCGCCGTGCCGCAGCTCATTGCGGGCGCCGTGGGCCTGTGGGCCTTCTCCCGCTCCAGCCTGCGCGGGCGCTACACGCGCCGCGTGAAGAACGCCGAGTGCTCCGTGGCGGCGCTCATCCTCTTTGTGGTGCTGGTCCTCGTGGTCACCCTGCTGCAGTTCGGCGAGGCCATCACGGCCCCGCGCGTGCTGTTCGCGACGCTGAGCAACCCCGGCATGATCACCCCCTGGATCAACGCTCTCTGCACGGCCCTCCTGACGGTCTCCGTGGCCTACCTCGGCTTCGGCGCCCGCTGGGCCTGGGGCACCCTCGCCCTCGCCGGCGCTGGCCTGGCCGCCCTGACCACCCTGCAGCCCATCATCTCCGGCTCGGGCGAGCCGCTCTTCGCCCTCCTCTTCGGCTACGTGCTGATCTTCATCACGGCGATCTACGGCCTCATCGCGTGGGGCACCCCGGTGCCCGCCGCCGAGGAGGACGCCGCCGAGGAGGCCGAGGTCGAGGCCAGCGCCGACGTGCTGGACCGCGCCGCGGCCGAGCGCGCCGTCGCTGCACAGGATGCCGAGGACGCCGAGGACTCCGCGGCCGCCCAGGCCGAGGCCCCCTCCGGAGACGAGGCCGCGGAAGCCGACGCCGCGACGTCGGGCACCGAGACCCCCGCCGAGGCCAAGCGCGACTGAGCCTCACCGCCGGCAAGGGGGATGCATTCCCGCCAGGGAATGCATCGCCCTTTTCGCGTCATACAAGGGCACAGGAGCGTCCCCGGGCGACCTCGCACCGTCCCCTGCCGGTACGTTGAGGTCAGCCTCTTCTCTGCGGGGAGGGGCATCCATGACACCGCAGTACCCGGAGGAACAATGACGTCCCGACCTGATACCAACGCGCCCGCATCCCGCTCGGCCGGCCACCTCATCGTCGACAGCCTCGTGGCTCACGGCGTGAAGCGCACCTACGTGGTGCCGGGCGAGAGCTACCTGGATGTGCTCGACGGCCTGCACCACTCGGAGATCGAGACCGTGGTCTGCCGCCACGAGGGCGGCGCCGCCTACATGGCCGAGGCCGACGGCAAGTTGCACCAGGTGCCCGGCGTCGCGATGGTCACCCGCGGCCCCGGCGCCGCCAACGCCCACGTGGGCCTGCACACCGCGTGGCAGGACTCCACGCCCATGGTCCTCTTTGTTGGCCTCATCCCCTTCGAGCACCGCGACCGCGAGGCCTTCCAGGAGTTCGATCCCAAGGCCTGGTTCGAGTCCGGTGCCAAGCGCGTCATGGTCCTCGACCACGCCGAGCGCGCCTCCGAGATCGTCGCCGAGGCCATGTTCGCCGCCGTCTCCGGCCGCCCCGGCCCCGTGGTGGTCGGCCTGCCCGAGGACATCATCCGCGAGCAGGTCCACGCCGAGGTGCATCCGCAGATCCCCGTGGCCACGGGCGGCATGACCGTGGAGGACTGGAAGTCCCTCAAGGCGGCGCTCCTGGAGTCCAAGAAGCCGCTCTTCATCTTCGGCGGCAACGACTGGACGCAGGAGGGCGCCACGGCCTTCACGCAGTGGCTCGAGGAGCACAAGCTCGCCGCCGCCGCCGAGTGGCGCTGCGAGGGCACCGTGCCCTTCTCCTCCCCGTCCTACGTGGGCCCCATCGGCTACGGCCGCCCCAAGCCGACCTACGACCTGCTCGAGGAGACCGACCTCCTCGTGTTCATCGGCACCGTCCCCGGCGACGTCATCACCAACGGCTTCAACATCCGCCAGAACTGGGACCAGAAGAACTTCATCGTCACGATGGATCCCTCGCTGCGCGGCCGCTCCGGCCCCGTGACCCACCAGATCGTCTCCAAGCCGGACACCTTCGTGCGCGACCTCGTCCGCATGGACCTCGAGGTCAAGCCGGAGTGGGAGGAATTCACCACCCGCATGCGCGCCGAGCAGGAGAAGTTCGCGGCCCTGCCGGAGGCCCGCACCGATGCTGAGCAGTCCACCATGGACTCCGTCATGGCCCACCTGGTCCCGGCCCTCCCGGCCGACACCATGGTGACCTTCGGCGCCGGCGAGCACACCAACTGGGCGCACCGCTACTTCCCCACCGAGTTCTACGCGTCGATGATCTCGGCCCGTAACGGCTCCATGGGCTACTCCGTGCCCTCCGCCGTGGCGGCCTCGCTCAACTACCCCGAGCGCCTCGTCGTGACCATCGCCGGCGACGGCGAGTTCCTCATGAACGGCCAGGAGCTGGCCACGGCCGCGCAGTACGGTGCCACGCCGCTCGTGATCGTCATGGACAACGAGGAGTACGGCACCATCCGCACGCACCAGGAGCGCATGTACCCGCAGCGCATCTCGGGCACGCAGCTGAAGAACCCCGACTTCGCGCTCATGGCGCAGGCGTTCGGCGGCTTCGGCGCGCGCGTGGAGCGCAACGAGCAGATCGCCGACGCCCTGGCCGCCGCGATCGAGGCCACGCGCAACGGGCAGTTCGCGCTGGTCCACGTCCTGGTGCCGCAGCGCTCCAAGGCCTACTGAGCCGGCCGGCTCCCCGAGCGGGGTGCCGCGGGGCGTTACGTCACGCCCCGCAGTGCCCCGCTCGTCTTGTGTCGGGCATCCTGAGGGCGTCCCCGCGGGGGCGGGTGGCAGGGGCCGCGTGAGGTGCCCGACGGCGTGTGGTGGCTTCGGGCACGACGGCGCCCGGTCGCCGTCGTGCCTTGGGTTGCCCCGGCCGCGGCCGCCAGCGCGGCACCCGCCCGGGCCTCGTGACGCCCGGCGAGCGCGAGTGATTGAATGGCAATGGCCTCGCGTCCGCCTGCGACGCGGCCGCTCTTGGAGGATGTGCAGTGATCGAATTGAAAACCCCCGCGGAGATCGAGGCGATGCGCCCCGCCGGCCGCTTCGTCGCCGACGTGCTCGCGGCGCTCAAGGCCAGCGCCAAGGTCGGCGTGAACCTCCTGGAGCTGGACGCCCTGGCCGCCCGCATGATCAAGGAGGCCGGCGCGGTCTCCTGCTACGTCGACTACGAGCCCGCCGGCTTCGGCAAGGGGCCCTTCGGCTACTCGCTGTGCACCTCCGTGAACGACGCCGTGTTGCACGGCAAGCCCTTCGACTACGTCCTGCGCGACGGCGACGTGCTCAGCGTGGACTTCGCCGCGAGCCTCAACGGCTGGGTCGCCGACGCCGCCGTGACCGTGGTGGTCGGCCGCGAGAACGCCGAGGGCGAGCGGCTGATACGCGCCACCGAGGAGGCCCTCGCCGCGGGCATCGCCGCCGCCCAGCCGGGCGCCAAGACGGGCGACATCTCGCACGCCATCGGCGAGGTCGCGCGCTCCTACGGCCTCACGGTCAACCTCGAGTTCGGCGGCCACGGCGTGGGCCACACCATGCACGAGGACCCACACATCTCCAACGATGGCCGCCCGGGCCGGGGCCTCAAGCTGCTGCCCGGCATGGTCGTGGCGATCGAGCCGTGGTTCATGTCCACCACCAACCGCCTGCGCACCGACCGCGACGGCTGGACCCTGCGCAGCGCCGACGGCTCGCTGACCGCCCACTCCGAACACACCGTGGCCATCACGGAGACGGGAAACATCGTCCTGACGGCGCCGTAGGCCGGGCCGCCACTGCCCGCAGAGCGGACCAGTCCAACAGTGATTGACAAGTCTCTATCGCTGGGGGCAGACTGGTCGCACCGCCGCGGCGCCCCCGCCGCAGGCCCCGGAACGTACGGGGTCCACACCGGCGGTATCGACGAAAGGAGGCCGACGATGAAGGAACCCTTCCAGGGTGTGCCGCGCCAGGCGCACGGGAAGCGTCAGGACATCAACGGCAAGGGCCTGCGCCCCTCCCGAACTGTCCCGCCTCGTTCCCACGCCGCCAGGCGCGGCGCCTAACCCACACGGGTTTCGGTGGGCCCGTCCCCCACGCTGACGAGCGTGGAGGGGCGGGCCTTTCCCGTACCCTCGAACCACTCACCCTCCCCCGAAAGGCCGCCATGAGCACCGCCCCCGTCCACCCGCTCGCCTCCGCCCTGCCCAGCTTCGGGCTCGTGCTGCGCACCCCGCGCCTGGCCCTGCGCCCAGTGTGGGACGAGGACATCGTGGGCCTCGTGGACGCCGCCGTCGCCGGCATCCACCCCAAGGACCAGATGCCGTTTGTGGTGCCGTGGTCGCTGGCCCCGCGCGAGGAAATGTTGCCGAGCACGGCCCAGAACATCTGGGGCGAACGGGCAGAACGCACGCCCGAGAACTGGAACCTCAGCTTTGCCGTGCGGCGCGTGGACGCGGACGTGGACGCCTGGTGGCGGGCCCCGATCATCGGGCGCCAGGACTACTTCGTGAAGAACTTCCCCCTCAATCGCTCCGTCGGCACGGGCTCCTGGCTCACCGCCTCCGAGCAGGGCAAGGGCTTGGGCAAGGAGATGCGCCAGGCGATCCTTGTCTTCGCCTTCGACCACCTCGGTGCCACGGAAGCCACCTCCGGTGCGTACGACTGGAACCTGCCCTCGCAGGGCGTGTCCCGGGCGGTCGGCTACCGCGAGAACGGCCGTGCGCGTGAGGTCAGCGCCGGCCAGCCCGTCCGCACGGTCTTGTTCACCATGGAACCCCACGAGTTCGTCCGCCCCGAGTGGACGCTAGGCGTGGAGGGCGACGTCCCGGGCCTGCGCGCCGAGCTCGGCATCCCGGAGGAGTGATCTCCTTCCCCGGTGCTTGCACCTTTCCCCGGTCGATACGCGGGGAAAAGTGCAACGACCGGGGAAACGCGACGCAGGGCCGCGCGCGGCCCGCCCCCCCACCGCACGACGACGCCGCGGTGACCTTGTCATGGGAAGGTCACCGCGGCGTCGCCGTGCGTCAAAGGGTCGGCATCACCAGTTCTTGTAGGTGATGTCCTCCTTCTCCACGAGCGTGAGGACGTCGTACGTGGCGACGAGCTCGCCGTTCTGGTTGTTCAGAACGGCGTCCCAGGCGACCTCCCCGTACTCGTCGGTGACGCGCGGGGTGATCTTCTTGGCCGTGAGCGTCACGCGGATGGAATCACCGGCGGCGACGGGCGTGATGAAGCGCAGGTTCTCCAGGCCGTAGTTGGCCAGCACCGGCCCCGGCGCAGGCTCCACGAAGAGGCCGGCGGCCCAGGAGACCAGCAGGTAGCCGTGGGCCACGATGCCGGGGAAGAAGGGGTTGGCCTCAGCGGCGTCGGGCTGCGTGTGGGCGTAGAAGGTGTCGCCCGTGGTGTCGGCGAAGGCCTGGATCTCCTCGCGGGAGACCTGGCGCAGGCCGGAGGCGAAGCCGTCGCCGATGCGCAGCTCGGCGAGGGACTTGCGAAACGGGTGCACATTCTCGGGGCTGCCGCCGAACTCGGGGTCGCCGGCGAGGGACTGCTTGGCGCCCGTGTGCCAGACCTGCGTCACGGCGGTGAGCATGTCGGGGCTACCCTGCAGGGCGGTGCGGGCCATGTGGTGCTTGACGGCGCGGATGCCGCCGAGCTCCTCGCCGCCGCCGGCGCGGCCGGGGCCGCCGTGGATCAGGTGCGGCATGGGCGAGCCGTGGCCCGTGGAGGTCTTGGCGTCGTCGCGGTCCAGGACGTGGACGCGGCCGTGGTGGGCCGCGATGCCCTGGGTCAGCGCCACGACCACGGCCGGGTCGTGCGAGCAAATGGTGGCCACGAGCGAGCCGCCACCCATCGCGGCAAGGCGCACGGCGTCGTCCACATCGGCGTACTCGATGACGGAGGTCACCGGGCCGAAGGCCTCGATCTCGTGGACGGCCGGGGCGTTGGGGTTCTCCCACGTGAGCACCACGGGCGACATGTAGGCGCCGGCCTCGGCGGCCTTCCCCTCCTGGGTGACGGCGTCCTGCGCGGACGGGTCGCCGTAGGCCAGGGCGCCTCCTCCGGCCACGAGGCGGCCCACGGCGTCGCGGACGTCGCGCAGCTGATCCATGGAGGCGAGCGGGCCCATCGTGGCGCCCTCGGCGCGCGGATCGCCCGTCTTGGTGCGGGAGTCGAAAGTCGCGGCCAGTGCAGCCACGACGGCGTCGCGGCGCCCGGCGGGGACGAGGACGCGGCGCACGGCGGTGCACTTCTGACCAGCCTTGGCGGTGACCTCGTTGGAAACGGAGCGGATGAAGGCCGTGAACTCCGGGGTGTCCTCGGTGGCGTCCGGGCCGAGGATCGCGGCGTTGAGCGAGTCGGTCTCGGCCGTGAAGCGCACGCCGCCCTCGGTCACGTTGACGTGCTTGCCGAGCCCGTGGGCCGTGGCGGCGGAGCCGGTGAAGGCCACCATGTCGCGGTAGTCGAGGTGGTCCAGGATGTCGCGGGCGGAGCCGGAGACGAGCTGGATGGAGCCGGCGGGCAGGAGGCCGGACTCGACCATGAGGCGCACGCAGGCCTCGGTCAGGTAACCCGTGGGGGTGGCCGGCTTGACGATGGTCGGCACGCCGGCGATGAAGGCCGGGGCGAATTTCTCGAGCATGCCCCAGACGGGGAAGTTGAAGGCGTTGATCTGCACCGCCACGCCCGGGAGCGCGGTGAAGACGTGCGTGCCCTGGAAGGAGCCGTCCTTGGAGAGGACCTCGACCGGGCCCTCCTCGATGACATTGGCGTTCGGGAGCTCGCGGCGACCCTTCGAGGAGAAGGTGAAGAGCACGCCGATGCCGCCGTCGATGTCAACGAAGCCGTCGCGCTTCGTGGCGCCCGTGGCGAGGTTGAGGCGATCCAGCTCCTCGCGGTGCTCCTGCAGATACAGCGCGAGCTGCTTCAGGATGAGGGCGCGCTCGTGCAGGCTCAGGGCCTTCAGGCCCGCCTGGCCCACGGTGCGGGCGTGGTTGATCATGGCCGCGATGTCGAGGCCGGAGGTGGAGGCCTGGGCGATCAGCTCACCCGTGGAGGCGTCGCGGACCTCGGTGCCGGCGGTGCCGTCGGCGGGCGTCCACCAGGCGTCGAGGGCGTAGCTGGGCACATAGCTGGTGTGGGCGGTGAGGGTCACGACGCGCCTTTCCCGAACGATCGGTCAGTTTTCCAAGGCCTACGGTATCAGCGCCGGGTGATGCGGGCCACACCCGGACTCCCCTAGGCTGATACCACCCGGTAACTTTTGGAGGTTTCAGTGCCCTCGCTTCCGTGTTTTCTTTCCTTCCCTGCCCGACGGCGCGGGGCAGCTACCGCGGGACCCGGCGCCTCGGGCGCGGGGTCGCTGGCCGGTGAAACGGCCGCTCAGCGGGGCGACAGCCAGGGCGGTACCCAGGGCGGCACCCAGGGCGAGGCGAGCGCCGAGGCCGTGCGCGACGCCGTCGTACTCATCACCGGGGCCGCCCGCGGCATGGGCCTGCTGTACGCGCGCAAGGCTGTGGCGGCCGGCGCCGCCCACGTCCTGCTGTGGGACGTGGACGCCGCTGCGCTCGAGGAGGCCGCGCGCGAGCTGGAGCCGCGGGGCTCGGCCGAGCTGCACCCGCTCGCCCTGGACCTCGCCGACCGCGAGGCGCTGCTCGCGGCGGCCGCCGACGCGCTCGCGACCTTCGGCACGGTCAACGTGCTCATCAACAACGCGGGCATCGTGCGCGGCAAGCGCTTCTGGGAGCACGACCCGGCCGCCGACATCGAGGCCACGCTGCGCGTCAACACGCTCGCGCCCATGTGGCTCACGCGGGCCCTCCTGCCGGCCATGCTCGCGGACCGCTCCCGCGAGGCGCGGATCCTCAACATCGCCTCGGCGGCCGGCACACTCGCGAACCCGAACATGAGCGTGTACGCATCCTCCAAGTGGGCCATGCTCGGCTGGAGCGAGTCCCTGCGGCTCGAGCTGGAGAAGGACGGCCACCGCCACGTCGCCGTCACCACCTTCTGCCCGAGCTACGTCTCCACCGGCATGTTCGAGGGCGCGCGCGGGCCGTTTCTGACGCCGATCCTCACGCCGGAGACCGCGGCGTCGGCCGCCTGGGACGGGATGCTGCGCCGCACGCCCGTGGTCATGCGTCCGTGGACCGTGAAGTTGGGCGCCGCCCTACGCGCCGCCTTGCCGACCCGGGCCTGGGACGTGGTGGGCGGCAAGGTGTTCCACGTGTATTCCTCGATGGACAAGTTCACGGGGCGCGCCGGGAAGTAGATTTCGCGCGGCATCCGGGACGATGTAGCCGTGGACTTTCTTGACGTCGTGGGACAGCTCTTCCGGTGGATCGGACGCGGGCTGCTGGCCCTCTCGGACTGGGTGATCCCGGACTTCTTCACGGGGCGCGACAAGCGGCCCGCACCCGACGGCACCCCGCCGAGCAAGCGGGCCATGCGCCATGCCCGCAGGGAATTCGCGAAGAAGGCCGAGCGAGAGGCGGGCAAGAGGCCGTTTGCCGAGTACCCCGTGGCTTGGGAGCCCTGCCCGCGTTGCGGCCACCTGTGGGTCGATCACTACGTGGGTGACGACGTCGAGGGCCCCACCACCTGCTCCGACTGCGTCAAGGACGACGTCGACATCGACTGCCCGGCCAGGCCCCTGCCCCGCTGACGCCCTCCGCTCCCCTCAGCCCTCGCCTGGTGCCGACTCTCCGGCGGGCTCGGCGGCGGGTTCCGCGACGGGTTCGGGGACGGGTTCCGCGAGCTCCCAGCGCCGCGTCACCCCGAGCTCGGACAGGAAGTCCTCGTCGTGACTGACCACCACGACGGCGCCTTGGTAGGAGCCCAGCGCGGCGCCGAGCTCCGTGATGGAGTCGAGGTCCAGGTCGTTGGTCGGCTCGTCCAGGATGAGCAGGCGCGGCGGCGGGTCGGCGGCGAGCACGCGGGCCAGGTCCACGCGGAAGCGCTCGCCTCCCGAGAGCCGGCCCAGCGGCTCCTTGACCCGGTCCCCCGTCAGGCGCAGGCGCCCGGCCAGCTCGCGGGCGCGGGCCTCGGTGAGGCCGGGGACGGCCGCCACGAGGTTCGCCAACACGCTCTGCGCTTCGTCGAAGCCGGCGCCGCGGCGCTGCGTCATCACGCCCGCCGGGACGAGGGCACCCGGCGCGATCGCCTCGAGCAGCGTTGACTTCCCCGAGCCGTTCGGCCCGAGCAGGGCCACCCGCTCGGGGCCGCGGATCTGGAGGCGTGCCCCGAGAGCCAACTCCACGCCGTCGTCCATCAGGACCCGGCCGGGCAGCTCCGGCACCTCGGCGTCGAGGGCCATGCTTCCGGCCCCCAGGCCCGCACCGGGGAGACGGATGTCGATGCCGGCCACCTCGCGGACGGCCTCGCGGGCCTCGTCGAGGGCCTCGCGGGCGGCACCGAGCCTGGCCTCGTGCAGCGCCGAGCTCTTGCCCGCCGTGGCCTCGGCCGCGTTCTTGCGGGTGTTGGCGAGGATCTTGGGCATCGACTCGGCGGCCTTCTTGCCCTGGGCCGCGGTGCGGGCGGAGGCAGTCAGCGCCGCCTGCCTCGCCCGCTGCTCCCGCCCGGCGACCGCCTCGGCGCCGCGTAGGGTGCGCTCGGCCGCTGCCTTAGCCAGCGCCTTGCGCTCCTCGTAGTCGTCCCAGCCCCCGCCGAAGAGCTCGAGCACCACGCCGTCGGCCCGCCCGGCGCGGACGCGGCGCGGGCGCAGCTCGGCGATCGCGTCGACAGCCCGCAGCAGCGCCCGGTCGTGGGAGACCACCAGCACCGTGCCCGGCCACGAGCCGAGGGAGGCGATGAGCGCGTCCCGCGCCGCGGCGTCGAGGTTGTTGGTCGGCTCGTCCAGGATCGTGAAGGCCGGCTCCGCGAGTCGCAGCCCTGCGAGCGCCACGGCCATGGCCTCGCCGCCGGACAGCGTGGAGACGGGGCGGTCGAGGATGCCCGGCTCGAGGGCGAGGCGTTGGAGCCCGGCCGCGGCGAGCGCGGCGAGCGCCTGGTCCTCGGCGTCCCAGTTGTCGCCGATGATCTCCATGAGCTCGGCGGCGCGCTCGGCGCTCGGTTCGCCCGTCGTGAGCTCCGCGAGGGCAACAAGCACGGCGTCCACACCGAGGAGCCGCGCCACCGTGACCTCGGCCGCGAGCGTGAGCTTCTGCGGCAGTACGGCCACCGGCTCGGGGCGGGAGATGGTGCCGGAGGCGGCGGTCAGCTCGCCGGAGATGAGGCGCATGAGCACGGATTTGCCGAGCCCGTTGGGCCCGATGACGCCGGTGGTGCCGGCGCCGAACGTGGCGCTCAGCTGGTCGAAGACCTGGCGGCCGTCGTCGAAGGCGAAGGAGACGGAGTCCAGGACAACGCTGGGGGTCAACATGATGGAGTTCCTCGGTGGTGTGCCGCGGCGCGCTCGACCTCAGACGGGAGCGTGCTCAAACAGGCGGCGGTGGTGCACCGAGCGGGCCGCTACGGCCTCGCCTCGGCGCGATTCACGCGAGGAAGGAATCCAACGTCCAGCCTTTCGCAGACAACAGGACGTCTCCAGGGTGGCAGGCCCGGTTGGGAGAAGTCAACCGGACCTGCCGTTGCGGCTAGTTCGCCACCACGTCTTGCCCGAGCCGGAAGCGCAGCGTCGAGCGCGTCTGCGGCCACTCGGCGGCCGTGATCGAGTAGACGCACGTGTCGCGTAGGGAACCGTCGCGGGTCCGCACGTGCTGGCGCAGCACGCCGTCGAGCTTGGCGCCGAGCCCCTCGATCGCCGCGCGCGATTGCTTGTTGTGCCACGACGTCCTGAACTCCACCGCCGGGCAGCCGAGCTCCTCGAAGGCGTGGCCGAGCAGAAGCAGCTTGGACTCGGCGTTGGTCCCGGAGCCGTGCGCGGACGCGGCATTCCAGGTGGAGCCGATCTCCACACGCGGGATCGAGGCGTCGATGTTCATGTACGTCGTCATGCCGATGATGCGCTGATCGCGCTGCGAGACGGTCGTGAAGGCCAGCATGCTGCCGGCCTCCTGCAGCGCCAGCCGCCGCTCGATCTCGGCCCGCATGCCCTCCGGCGTGGGGATGTTGGTGTACCAGAGCCGCCACAGCTCGCCGTCCTTGACGGCCTCAATCAGCCCCTCCTCGTGTTCAAGGCTCAGGGGCTCGAGGCGAACCAGGTCGCCAGTCAGGGTCAGGGGCTTCAGCGCGCTCATAACCCCACGCTACGGCGGGGCGAGGCCGGGAGGAAAGAGCACGACGTCGTGCACCGGGTCCGCGTCGCGGCCCGCCTCGGGCGGGCCCAGCCAGCGAGCATTCGTGAGTGCCGCGTGCCGTGTCCCCGTGCCCGCGAGTGCCCTGTGCCGCTCGGGAGCCGGCGGCGCGCGGCACTCGCGAACGAGGGCGGACGGCACAAAGCACTCGCGAACCGCGCCCAGGATGCCCGACGGCGGGTGGCCGACCTGAGCGCGAGGGCCACGCGCCGTGGGCCCGCGAGACACCTTCCAGCGTGGCGCGACGGCCGTGCAAAGATCCTTGGCTAACGTGCGGTCAACACCCGCGCCAGGAGTTAGTCTAATTGCATGAATAAATCCCGCATCGCCGCCGTCACGGCCTTCCTTCCCGAGGAACGCCGCACCGCAGCGCAGACGGAGGCCCGGATCCTCGAGAGCAATCCGGGCCTTCACCTGCCCACGGGACTCATCACGCGCATGACCGGCGTCGAGTCCGTCTACGTCCGCCCGGCGGACTGGCAGGCCTCGGATCTCGCGGTCGCCGCGGCGCGCCAGGCGCTCGAGGCCTCCCCCGGCGGCGTGGATCTCCTGATCTTCGCGAGCGCGAGCCAGGACCTCATCGAGCCGGCCACGAGCCACATCGTGAATCACAAGCTCGGCCTCGAGGCCCCCGTGTTCGACGTCAAGAACGCCTGCAACTCGGTCATCAACGCCATGCAGGTCGGCTCGGCGCTGATCGAGGCCGGCGTGCACCGCCGCATCCTCATCGCCAGCGGCGAGGGACCCACCTCGGCCGTGCGCTGGAAGGTCAAGGACAAGGAACAGTTCCTGCGCTCCTTCCCCGGCTACGTCATGGGCGACGGCGGGGCCGCCGTCATCCTCGAGGCCGCCGAGCCTGGAAGCGACGCGGGCATCCTCGCTTCCTCCTTCGTCTCCGTCTCCCGGCATTGGACCGTTGGCACGCTCCCCGGCGGCGGGACCATGGGCAAGCAGGACCCCGAGAGCCTCTACTTCGACATGGACGGCGCTGGCCTGCAGCGGGCCTTCCTCGAGCTCGGCCCCGCTCCGGTCGAGGAGCTCCTGAAGCGCGAGGGCCTGACCACCGAGGACTTCGACCTCGCGGCCATCCACCAGGTGGCCCTCCCCCACGTAGCGCCCGTCCTGGCCCGCCTCGGCGTGGCAAGCGAGAAGGTCGTCGTGACGGTCGTCGACCACGGCAACCTCGCCTCCGTCACGCTGCCCCTGCAGCTGCAGCTGGCCAAGGAACGCGGCATGATCGGCCCCGGCTCACTGGTCCTGCTCATCGGTCTGGCCGGCGGCATCAGCCTCGGTCTCATGGTGGTGAGGCTCTGATGAGCGCGCGGCTCGGCATCGCCGTCCCCGTCCTCAACGAGCGCGCCTGGATCCTCCCCACGCTCGAGGCCCTGCGGGACCAGGAGGACCCGGACTTCGACGTCGTCTTCGTGGACAACAACTCCACCGACGGCTCGGCCGCGTTCATCGAGGAGACGGCCGCGGCCTGGGGCATGACCCGCTGGCGCGTCATCCACGAGGCCCAGAAGGGCACCGGCGCCGCGGCGGACACGGGCCTGCGCGCCTGCATCGAAGGCGGCGCCACGATCCTCGGCCGCACCGACGCCGACTGCCTGCCGCGCCAGGACTGGACCGCAGCACTGCGGCGCTGCCTCGCGCCCGTCGAGGAGGGCGGACTGGGCCTGGGACTCGTGGGCGGCAGCCTGCTCCCGCGCCGCGACGAGGGGCTCAGCAAGGCAACCATCGGCGCGCTCATGGGCGCCGTGGCCGTCGCCGAGGCCTTCGGACAGGTCCGGCCCGGCAACCGCAGCACCCAGTATCAAGGTCCGTACATGATGGCCGCCGGCTGCAACGTGGGCATCACCTCCGAGCTCTACCTCGCCGCCGGTGGCTTCGCCCGCACGCGCATCGAGGACCTCCACGAGGACCGCGCCCTCGTCAACGCGGTCCGCCGCCTCACGCCGAACTACGCGCGGCGGCGCGACGTGGTGGTCTTCGGCTCCAGCCGCCGCGTCAAGGCCTGGGGGCTGGCTAAGACCCTGCGCTGGTACAAGGACCACTCTTACCGACCCAACCACGTGGACATCCGCGACCCCGAATCCGACCGCGCCATCAACTTGGCCGAGCGCCGCGAGGACCAGGGCGGCCTAGAGCTGGCCCAGCGCCGCGACCGCGCCGTCATGAAGGCCGCCCACCCCGTCGCCTTCCCGCTCCTGGACGCCCTCCCCGGCAGGTTCACGCGCCTGCCCAAGGTCGGCACGTTTGTGAAGGACCCCGCGCTGCTGCGTGAGGTCTTCCTCGACCAGACACGCTTTGCCAAGACCGGCCCCGGCTCGCCCTCCGATCTGTGGACCCCCATCCTCGGCCCCGATGTCCTCATCAACATGGACGGCCCTGAGCACGCCGCGCTCCGCCGCAAGATCGGCCCGCTCTTCACCCCCGCTTCGGTCTCCGCCATCGTCGAGGACTCACTCACCGCGACGACGGCCGTGCTGCGCGAACGCCTCGCCTCCGGCGAGCGCGTCGACCTCGTGCAGCACGCCAAGCACGCGGCCAGCGTCGTCATCGCCCGGCTCGTCGGCGTGAGCACCGACGTCGTGGGGGATGACTTCTTCCGGCAGGCCGCCCGCGTCACGGGATACGTGTCCCTCACGCGCCGCGGCCTCACCGAGCGCCAGCAGGCGGACGCCCGCGCGGTCATGGACTCGCTGCGGGCCACCGCCGCCGATGCGTATCGCGCGGACGGAGACACCGTCCCCGCCAGGCTGCGCCGCCTCGGTCTGAGCGAGGAGGACGCCACGGGGGTCGTGGCCGTGCTCATCGTGACGGGCACCGAAACGCTCGTCTCGTTCCTGCCCCGCATGTCCGCCCTGCTCATCGACTCCGGGTGGCTGCCGCGGCTCGCCGACGACCAGGCCTCGGCCGACGCCGCCATCAACGAGACGCTGCGGGTCACCGCGCCCACGCCCGTCACCCTGCGCCGCGTCGCCGCCGACACGTCCCTCGGCGGCAAGCGGTTGCGCGCGGGCGAGAGGGTCGTCCTCGGAACGTACTGGGCCACCTCGCCCTTCGCGCCGTTCAACCCCTCCGCGGCGGCGGGGGACCTCAAGCGCCTCTGGTTCGGAGCCGGCGCCCACTTCTGCCTCGGGGCGCCGCTGGCCATGGCCCAGGCGCACCTGCTCTTGGGTGCCTTGGCCGCCGTCCCCGAGCTGCGGATCGTCGAACGCGAGGCGGCCCGCGGCGTGCTCATCCCCGCCTACGCCCGCCTGATCGTGCAGCGCCGGGGCGGTGAGGACCGTGGCTGACCTCGTCGCGTCCGTCCTCGCTGCTGCAGACGCGGCGGCCGCGGGAACGGTCGCCATCCGCTACGGCCGCCGCTCCCTGGGCTATCGCGAGCTCGCCGGGCGGGTGCGTGCGGGGGCTGAGAGCCTCAGGCGCCTCGGGCTCGCGCCGGGCGACCGCGTGCTCTTCACGGTGCGCCCCGGCCCCGACGCCGTGGTCCTCGCCCTGTCCATCGTGCACGCGGGCGGAACCGTGGTCTTCGCGGATCCCGGTGCCGGCGCCGCCCTCTTTGCCGCCCGCGCCTCGCTTGCCGCCCCGCGCTGGGTCGCCGCCGAGTCGCTCCTGCACCTTGCCTCGACGCGGCCGCTGCGCCGCCTGGCCCGCTCCCGCGGCCTCGACCTGCCGCCCTACGCGAGCATCGTCCCCGAGGCCAGGCACCTGCGCGCCGGCCCGTGGCTGCCAGGGACGCCCCGGGGCGCCGTCGGGCTCCGGGCCCTCTTCGCCGGGAAGGCGGGCCGGGGCACCCGGCCCGGCCACGCGGCGTCGGGCCGTTCTTCACAGCACGACGACGCCCGGCCGGCTTCCGGCGCGGGCGCCTGGACGGCCGGAGGCCGGGAGAGCGACGAGGCGCTCGTCGTCTTCACGTCCGGAACCACGGGAACCCCCAAGGCCGTGGTGCACACGCGCGGCTCGCTCGGCAATGGCCTGGGCGATTTCGCGGCGGGCATCGGCCTCGCGGCCGGGCAGAACGTGCTCACCGACCAGCTCATGGTCGGCGTGCCGGCGCTCATCGCCGGCGCCACGTGGACCTTCCCGCCGCACGGAACCCAGCCCGGCGCGCCCAGCGAGGCCTACCTCGACCTCCTCGACGGCGCCGACGTCCTCTTCACTCCGCCCGCCACGATGGACGCGCTCCTGAAGCTCCTCGCGCTCAGCCCCCGGCCGGGGACCGCCCGAGTCCGGACCATCGCCCTCGGCGGCGCGCCGGTGCTGCGCCCGCTCGTGGAGCGCATCCACGAGCGCTTCCCGAACGCCGCGATCCGCACCATCTACGGCATGACCGAGGTGCTCCCCGTGGCGATCGGCGACGGCCTGGCCAAGCTCGCCACCGCCCCGGCTTCCGACGGCGGCGACGAGGCCGGCACCGTGGTCCCGAGCGTCAGGGCCCGGGTCGAGGACGGCGAGTTGATCCTCTCCGGCCCCGGGCTGGCCCGTGGCTACCTCGCGGATCTGCCAGGGAACCCGCTCACCGAGCACCGCACCGGCGACCTCGTGAGGCTGGACGGCAACCGCCTCACGCTGCTCGGCCGCAAGAAGGACATGTTCATCCGCGGCACGCAGAACGTGTACCCGGGGCTCTACGAGCCGCTCGTCGCCGGGCTGCCCGGGGTCTCCGACGCCGTGCTGACGGGCGTGCCGGACGGGATCGGCGACGACCGGCTGGTCCTCGTGGTCATCCCCGAGGACGCCCCGCCGGTCGGCTTCGACGCGGGCCACCCGCTCACGGCCACCGTGGCCGCCGCCCTGCCGGGGCTCATGGACGCCGGCGCGCTTCCCGATCTGGTCCTCGCCACGGACGCCTGGCCGCGCGCCGGGCGGCATCAGAAGCTCGACCGCCGGGCGTTGGCCGCCCAGGTGGGTGGCTGGGCGGCGCAGCACCCGGGCGCCCTCCCCGGGGACCCCGCCTCCGAAGGCGCGCCGTGACGGTCCTCGTCACGGGGGCCGGCGGCTTCGTGGGCGGCGCGGTGGCCCGGCGCCTCGCCGAGTCGGGCCACGAGGTCATCGCCGCCGTGCGCCGCCCAGGTTCCTTCGACCACCCGGGCGTGCGGACCGTGACGTGGGAGCTGCCCGCTCCCCCACCCGAGGCCCTGCGCGAAACCCGGCCGGACGCCGTCGTGCACGCCGCCGCCCGCGTCGACGACACCGCCCCGTGGGCACCGGCCTTCCGCGCCAATGTGCTCGGCACGCGCGCGGTGCGCTCGGCGTTCCCCGGCGCGCGGCTCGTGCTGATCTCCACCTCGAGCGTGTACGACGGCGCGCGCGGCGTGATCGACGCCAGCGAGGAGGACGCGCAGCCCGGCGGCCAGCGCGGCAGCTACGCGCGCACCAAGTTCCTCGCCGAGGTCGAGCTGAGCGGCACCGACGCGATCATCCTGCGCCCGCACGCCGTCTACGGCCCGGGCGATCGCACCCTGCTCCCCCGCGTCCAGGTGGCGGTGCGCGGCGGGCGCCTGCTCCTGCCGGGCGGCGGGGCCGCCCTCCACGCGCTCACGCACATCAGCAACCTGCTCGACGCCGTGGGGTTGGCTTTGGTGCCCGGCGCGCCGGCGGGCACGTACAACGTCACGGACGCCGCGCCCGTCCCGGTGGGCGAGGCGATCGGCGAGTTCCTGACGCGGCGGGGCGTGGAGCACCGGATCGTGCCGGTGCCGCTGGGCCTGGCGCTCGGCGCGGGCGGTGCCGCGGAGGTTCTCTCCTTCTTCACGCGGCGCACGCCGCGGCTCACGCGGTACGCCGCGGCGCAGATCGGGCGGCAGCACACGTACAACCTGGACGCCGCCCGCGAGGGGCTCGGCTACCGGCCGGCGCCCACGAGCCTCGAGGGGGCCGAGGGCTGGTAGTCAGCGCGCCGGATGTTTGCGCACCACGAGGCTTTCGTAGGCGGGGATGAGCACCTTGCGGCCGTAGCGCCTGCGCACAATGCTCAGCGGCCGTCCGTCGCCCGTGAGCAGCGTCAGGAAGTGGTCGAGCTCCGCGCGGGCCAGCGGGCCGCCGAGGCAAAGGTGCCGCCCCGCCCCGAACCAGAGCTGTCGGTTGTGGGGCTGGTAGGCCCGATCGATCGCGAACGCCCCGGCCACATTGTTGGCGGTCCACGTCAGCACCATAACGCGTTCACCCGCCCTGAGCGTGCGGCCGGCGATCTCCAGGTCCTTGACCACCGAGCGCCCGATGAGCGGTGCCGGAGAGGTGACACGGAGGGCCTCGCGCACGGTGTCCTCGCGGCGCTCGGGCCGCTCCAGCAGCCGCACTTGCTCGCCGGAGTCGATGAGGAGCGCCATCATGCGAGCCATCGCCGAGGCGGCCGTCTCGGTACCGGCGACCATGAGCAGGGTGCACAGGCCCTTCGTTTCCAGCGGGGACAGGCCGAGCCCGCGGCACCTGCCGACGACCGTGTCCCCACCCGCCGTGTCAAACGCGCCGTCGATGTGCCCGGTGAGCCGCTCCACGATCCCGCGGGCCGCGGCGATCTTGTCCGGCGGGAGCACGGTGTCGGACGTGGTCCCGAGGGCGATCGAGGCCAGTTCCTCGCCCGTCGCGAAGATCTCGCGATAGGCGTCGTCGCCCCGCGATGCGTCCACCGGTGTTCCGAGCAGGGTCACGACCAT
This sequence comes from Galactobacter valiniphilus, assembly GCF_003575975.1. GTDB lineage: Bacteria > Actinomycetota > Actinomycetes > Actinomycetales > Micrococcaceae > Galactobacter > Galactobacter valiniphilus. The sequence goes on from NZ_QQXK01000001.1 coordinate 99,014, forward strand.
GCGCCCCACGAGGATGCGGCTCAGATCGGCGAGGTCGAGCTCGCCGCCCGCCTCGAGGTGGGCCCGCGCCTCGCTCAGGCGCGAGCCCCAGGCGGACTCGACAAACGCGTCGCTGGTGCGTGCGGTGAAGAGGTCCTTGCTGCGGGTGCGCAGGTCGTGATGCCCGGGACCGTCGAACAGCTCGTTGACCCAGTCGCCCAGGACCTGTGCCCACAGGTGTCCCACCCCGCCCTCGCTGAGCAGGCTGAGATGGGTGGGATCGTTAAGCAGCGCGCGGGCCACGAGCGGATCCGAGGTGATCCACCCCAGCCGGGGCAGCTTCATGAGCGGGCGGGCGTACTGGCCAAGCCAGTTCAGCACGGGCAGGGCCGGGCGAGCCGCCCGCATCAGGCGGTGTTCGTGCGCGGCCGCACCCTGGCCTCGCCCATCGGCGAAGAGCCGCAAGCGGCGCTCGACAGGGGCGGCAGACAGCTCTTCGCGCACTGGCATGGCGTCAGCTTAGGGGGTCTTCGCGAGAACGTGGAGGACGGGATGCAGCAGATACCGGCGGGTCCGGCGCACGGAGCGAGCGGTGCGGCCACAGCGCCGCTCGGGCAGGGTCTCGTGCCCCTCAGTCGACGGCCAGGACCGTGAGGTCTCCGTCCAGGGTGGTCACGGCGATGAGGTCGGCGCCCACCGCGGGCACTCCCTCGGTCGCGGGGAGCGTCAGGAGCTGCACGGTGCCGTTGGGGGCGATGCTCAGGACGTGCGTGCCCGGCCTGCTGCTCCCGTCCACGTGAACGGTCACACGGCCGTCACCGGCCCCGGCGCCCGAGGCGTCCATCGAGCTCGGGTCGATGGACGCGACCTCCCGCACCGTCTTGGCGTGGAGGTCCACCGCCGCGACCTTGTCCCCGGTGGCGATGAGCGCCTGCTGGTCGGAGGCGGCCAGGAGCCGCAGGGGCGCAAGTTCCTCGCCCGAGCCCCGCGCGGACACGGTCAACACCGCCTCCTGCGTCGCCGGCATGGCGTCGTCGACGACGGCGCGCATCAGCTTGATCTGTCCGTCTTCCCTGGTCTCCCACAGGATTGTGTCGTCGGTGCCCGCCCACACCTCCGAGGCCCCGGGCGCCGGGATGAGGCTCTGCTGGGTGCCGTCGAGCGCGCTCGTCACGACGTGCCGGCCCTCGACCGACCCGATCGTGAAGGCCACGTGGTCCCGGGCCAGCACGAGCCGCGTGCTGGAGAAGGGTTCCTCGCCCACATCGTCCGAGCCAAAGACCTTGGTCACCGCCGAGCCATCACGCTTGGCCTTGTAGAGGGTCCAGGGCGAGGGCCCGGCCTCGGCCGAGGGAGATTCCGCCCAGACCACCCAGTCCTCGTTCTCGACGGCGTCGAGGACCTGCCCCGGTTCTGCGCCGTCCACCCCCTTCGACGTCGCGAGCGCCCGCTCACCGAGCACCAGCGAGGGGAACTCCTTGAAGGTGCCCGTACCGCCGTCGAAGGAACCGTCGGGCTCCTGGGAGCTGAGGACCTCTTCGCCCACGAAGGCCCACGGAATCGGGGTGCCTCCCTTCACCACCGGGTCCACGCTGCCCTGATCGGCCGGCGTGGACTGGACGGGCTTCGCCGCCTTGCCCCACGCCACGGCGGTGCCGTCGCCCCAGGCGAGCCGGGGCTGGGACGTCCCGCTCGCCGTCGTGCTGGGGGCCGGGCTGGAGGCGGCAGTGGAGGCCCCGGAGGGGCTCGTCGAGTGGCTCGAGGCCGCCGTGCCCACGTCGATCCCCGTGCTCGGGGCGGGAGCCGTGGCGTCCGTGCAGGCGCTCAGTGCGAACGCCAGGGGAAGGGACAGGGCCAGCCGCGGGCGGAATGCGCGCATCGAGCGACTCCTGGGGCAGAAACGACAAGTGGCGGACCGGTTCCTCGATCCGCCACCCACGCTAGGGCCTCAGCTCCAGTCGTAGAAGCCCTTGCCGCTCTTCTGTCCCAGCTCGCCGCGGGCCACCATGTCGCGCATGAGCTGCGGCGGCGCAAAACGCTCGCCGAGCTCGGAGGCGAGGTACTCGGCGATGTCCAGGCGCACGTCCAGGCCCACGATGTCGGTGGTCTTGAGCGGGCCCGAGGCGTGGCCGTAGCCGAGCACCATGGCGTTGTCGATGTCCTCGGCGCTCGCCACGCCCGACTCGACCATGCGGATCGCCTCGAGCGCCAGGGCCACGCCCAGGCGGGAGGAGGCGAAGCCCGGGGCGTCGTTGACGACCACGGCGGTCTTGCCGAGGCCGGCCACCCAGCCGCGGGCGGCGTCCACCAGCTCGGGGCGCGTGGCCTGGCCCGCCACGACCTCGATCAGCTTGGAGGCCGGGACCGGGTTGAAGAAGTGCAGCCCAAGGAAGGAGGCGGGGCGCTCGAGCTCGGCGGCGAGGCCGTCGATGGAGAGCGAGGAGGTGTTGGAGGCCAGCACGGCGCCCTCGGCGAGGTGCGACTCGGCCTCGCGCAGCGTGGAGACCTTGAGGTCCCACAGCTCCGGCACGGCCTCGACGGCGAGCTCCACCGTGGAGAGCGCGTCCTTGCCCGTGGAGACGGTCAGGCGTTCGAGGATCTCCTCGCGCGTGCCGCCCAGGCCGCGGGCCAAGGACTTGTCCACGGAAACGCCGATGCGCTCGGCGGCGGCTGCCGCGGCGTCGATGTTCGCCTCGATCACCACCACCTCGGCCCCGGAGACCAGGAACGCGTGCGCGATGCCCGCTCCCATGCGTCCGCCGCCGATGACGCCCACGCGGGCTGGAAGCTGGCTCATCACTTCTTCTTTCGGTCGAGGAACGCCTGCATGCGCTCGAACTTGGCTTCTGACTCGAACAGCACGGCCTGGGCCAGCGTGTCGATGACGGGGTGCGCCTCGCGGGGCGAGTGGAACACGGCCTTGGTCAGGCGCACGGCCAGCGCGTCCTGCGCGCCGATGCGGTCGGCCAGGGCGTGGGCCGCCGCGAGCAGCTCGCTCGGCTCCACGAGCTCGGTGATGAGCCCGGCCGCGAGGCACTGCTCGCCCGTCAGGATCTTCCCGGCAAAGAGGATCTCCTTGGCCAGCGGCTCACCGACCAGCTCACGCAGGCGCCACGTGGCGCCGGCCCCGGCGGTGATGCCGAGGTTGGTCTCCGGCTGACCCATGCGCAGCTGCGGAGTGCCGAGGCGGAAGTCCGCGGCGTAGGAGAGCTCCGCGCCGCCGCCGAGGGCAAAGCCGTCGAGCGCCGCGATCATCGGCATGGGCAGGCGCGCCAGGCGGTCGAAGATCGTGGAGTTGATGCCGGCCAGGGCCTCGGCCCGGCGGCGCTCCTTGAGCTGGGCGATGTCGGCGCCGGAGGCGAAGAGCCCCTTGGTGCCGGCCTCGGGGTCCGACGGCGTGCCCGTCAGGATGAGGATCTTGGGCTCGCGCTCCAGGTGGTCGGCGAGCGCGTGCAGCTCGTCCACCATGGTCTGGTCGATCGCATTGCGCACCTCGGGGCGGTGCAGGGCCGCGACCACGCGGTCCTCGCCCTCGGTGACGCGCAGGGCAACAAAGTGCTCGGCCCAGGGAGCCGGGGCGAGGCTGGAAGCCGAGCCGGCGCCGTCGTGCGTTTCAGCCACGCTCAGACCCCCTCAATCAGGATCGCGGTGCCCTGGCCCACGCCGACGCACATGGTGGCGAGGCCGAGCTTGCGGCCCTCGCCGCTGAGCTCGCGCTCCATGCGACCCAGCAGCGTGATGACGATGCGGGAGCCGGAGGATCCCAGCGGGTGGCCAAGGGAGATGGCGCCGCCGTCGCGGTTGACGATCTCGGGGTCGATCCCGAGCTCGCGCATCGAGGCGAGGGACTGCGAGGCGAAGGCCTCGTTGAGCTCCACGGCGCCGAGCTCGGAGACGTCAACGCCGTTGCGCTCGAGGACCTTGCGGGTGGCGGGAACCGGGCCCATGCCCATGATCTCCTGGGCCAGGCCGGCGGAGGCGCCGCCGATCACGCGGGCGCGCGGCGTCAGCCCGTAGCGCTTCACGGCCTCGGGGGAGGCGACGATAATGGCGGAGGCTCCGTCGTTCAGGGTGGAGGAGTTGCCCGCGGTCACCACGGAACCGCCGGCCACCACCGGGCGCAGCTTGGCGAGCACCTCGGCCGTGGTGCCGGGGCGCGGGCCCTCGTCGGTGTCGACGATGGTCTCGGCGCCCTTGCGGCCCTTGACCGTCACGGGGACGATCTCGTCGGCGAATCGGCCGGCCTCGATCGCGGCGATGGCGCGCTCGTGGGAGAGCACGGCGAAGGCGTCGGCGTCCTCGCGGCTCACGTTGAACTGGCGGGCGACCTCCTCGGCCGTCTCCGGCATGGAGAAGGTGGCCTTGCCGTCGCGGGAGAGCTCACCGCTGAGGAAGTTCGGGTTGGGGAAGCGCCAGCCGATGGAGGTGTCGTAGACGGCGCCGGGCTTGGCGAAGGCCGTGGCGGGCTTCTCCATGACCCAGGGGGCGCGGGACATGGACTCCACGCCGCCGGCCACGACGATGTCGGCCTCGCCTGCCTTGATCATGTTGGCGGCCATGGTGATGGCGGACATGCCGGAGGCGCAGAGGCGGTTCACGGTGATGCCGGGGACCGTGTCGGGGAAGCCGGCCAGGAGCCAGCCCATGCGGGCCACGTTGCGGTTCTCCTCGCCGGCACCGTTGGCGTTGCCGAAGATGACCTCGTCCACGGCCTCGGCCGGGACGCCGGCGCGCTCCACGGCGGCCTTGATGGTCAGGGCGGCCAGGTCGTCCGGGCGCACCGAACTCAGGGATCCGCCGTAGCGGCCCACGGGCGTGCGCGCACCACCGATGAGGAAAGCCTCGCTCATGTCACTCCTCGAGCATGGGCGCCGCGGCGCCGCGTATTTTCCGACCGATCGGTCAGGTAAGAAGTTACCGGCCGAATGTGATCTGCGTCAATGCGCGCCCCGTACCCCGGTAGGGGGCGGCCTCATGAAGCCACCCCTCCGGCGGGATGCCCCCCGCCGTGCCCCTGATACCTTCCGAAACGTGCCACGTCCCGGACCCCCACTTGTGCTGCAGTACCTCGCGCTCGCGTTGGGCGTGGTGGTGCTCTCCGTGGGAGCCCCGCTCGCCGTCACGGTCGACCGGCTCGATGTCTGGCTGGCGCTCCTGCTCTGCCTGATTCAATCGGCGGCCGTGGCCCTCGCCCCGCTGCTCCCCCGCGGCGCCGCCTGGGCCGGGGCGCTCGTCCTCGGTCCGCTGTCGTGGGCGGCCCTGCCCACCTCCGGCGGGCCGTGGCCCGTCTCGGCGACGAGCATGGTTGCCTTCCTGCTCACGCTGATCCTCGCGAGCCTGCGCGTGCGCTGGACCGCGCTGCTCGCCCCGTCCCTCGCGGCGCTGCTCATCGCCACGGTGCGCATCTACGACAACGGCCCCACCCGCCCCAGCCCCGGCCCGCTCATCGCGGACCTCGTGACCTTTTCGGGGCTCGTGGCCCTCACCCTGCTGACCGCCGCGCTCGTGCGGAACTGGGCCGATGTGCGCTCGGCGCTCGCCCGCGAGCGCTCGCTGAGCGCCGAGGAGGCCTCGGGGGAGTTCGACGACATCGCCGCCACGGCCCGCCGCGCTATGGGCGAGATGCGCGGGCTACTCGCGGTGCTGCGCGGCGGCGAGGATGCCGAGGCCGCGCCCCAGCCGGGCTTGGGCGAGCTCCCGGCCCTCGTGGCCGGCCTTCCGCACGCCGAGCGCGTGACGCTCGATGTCTCCGTTCCGGCACCCGGGCGCGTGCCGGAGGCCGTGGCCCTCAGCGCCTATCGGATCATCCAAGAGGCCCTCAGCAACACGGTCCGTCACGCCCCGGGCGCCCGAGTCACCGTGAAGGTGGCGCACGACGACGCCGGCCCGGCTTTGCGCGTGAGCGTCGCCAACGGCGCACCCTCCAGGGGCGCCGGACCGGCCGGGCCCGCCGGCGGCGGCCACGGGATCGTGGGCATGCGCGAGCGCGCCGCGTTGCACGGCGGCGAGCTCGACGCGGGTTCGCTCCCTGCCGGCGGCTTCCTCGTGGCGGCCCGCCTCCCCTATCTCCCCCTTCCCCTCCCCCGAAAGGACGCCCCGTGACCACGGTGCTCATCGCCGACGACCAGGGCATGGTCCGCGCCGGCTTCTCAGCGATCCTCGCCGCCCAGCCGGACCTGCGGGTGGTGGGCCAGGCGGCCGACGGCGCCGAGGCCGTGGCTCTGTCCCGGAGCCTGCACCCGGATGTGGTGCTCATGGACGTGCGCATGCCCGGCATGAACGGTCTCGAGGCCACGCGCGAGCTCCTCTCCGACCCGGCCCCCGGTGCCCACGTGCCGCTCGTCATCATCCTCACGACCTTCGATGCAGACGAATACGTCCACGCGGCCCTCCAGGTCGGGGCCAGCGGCTTCCTGCTCAAGGACGCGCCGCCCGAGCGGCTCGTGGAGGCCGTGCGCGTCGTGGCGGACGGCGGCGCGCTCCTGGCCCCCGAGGTCACGCGCCGGCTCCTCGATCGCTTCGCTGCGCTGCGCCCCGCCACGCCCAACGCCGCGGCGTTGCGGCTCAACGGGCTCACGGAGCGCGAGCGCGAGGTGCTCGTGGCGATCGGCAGAGGACTCTCGAATCAGCAGATCGCCGAGGAGCTCTTCATCGCGGAGCAGACGGTCAAGTCCCACGTGAGCCGCATCCTGTCCAAGCTGCAGCTGCGTGATCGCGTCCACGCCGTGATCCTGGCCTACGACGCCGGGCTCGTCTCCCCCGCGGGCTGAGCCGGGCACCGCGGCCCCTACTCCGGTAGGGGCCAGGAAGCGCTCCCCCGGGTGATGCCCCGGACACAACCCTCAACGGAGTGTTCATTCCGCGGCCGCCAGAGCGGTGGCCAGCAGGAAGGACACCGTGACCACCCTCGCGCCCCGCCCAGCACCCCAGGCAGGGACTCCGTCCACGTCCGGCAGCCAGCCCCCGGGGCGCGACCGCGCCGTCGACCTCGTCCGCGCCGGGCTCATGCTGTGGGTCGTGACGTTCCACGCGCTCATGGTCGGCGCGTGGGCCCCGGGCGGCGCACCCTCGGTGGGCAACGCGCTCGAAGGCTGGTCCGGCTTCGACGCCCTCACCTGGGCCGGGCAGATCATGCCGCTGTTCTTCCTCTTGGCCGGCTTCTCCGCCGCCGCCTCCGGCCGCGGGAAGGCCGGTTCCAAGCACGACGGCGCGGGCCGCCTGGGCGCGCGATTGCTGCGGCTTGTGCCCGCCGTGGCCGCCGGTGCGCTCTCGGTGACGCTGGGCCTCGCTCTCCTCGCCTCCGCTGGCCTCGACCCGGCACTGCTCGCCGAGGCCGGCTTCCGCAGCGCCCAGCCGCTCTGGTTCCTGCCCGTCTTTGCCCTCTGCACCGCGCTGGCCCCGACCGCGCTGCGCCTGCACCGTGCCGCCCCGCGCGCCACCCTCGCGGCCCTCGCCGCCGCGGCGCTGGCCGTGGATGTGGTGCGCGCCCTCACCGGCAACGACGCCGTGGGCCTGGCCAACATGGTCTTCGTGTGGCTGGCCCTTCAGCAGGCCGGTTTCTTGCTCCACTCCCCCGTGCTCACGGGTCTGCGCCCCGCCCGCCTGCTCACGCTGGCCGCCGCCTGCGCCTCGATGCTCGCCCTCCTGGTCTGGGCCGGGGTGTACCCGAGCAACTTCATCGAGGCCATGACCCCGCCCACCACGGCGCTACTGCTCCTGGGCGCGGCGCAGCTCTTCCTCTTCCAGGCCGTGCGCCCGGTGCTCAACGCCGCCGTCTGGCCGGGCGGGCTGTCCCGCGCCGTCGCCGCGATCAACGCCCACGCCATGACGATCTACTCCTGGCACCTGCCCCTCGCAGTCGCACTGGCCGGACTCTCGTTGGCCTGGGCCGGCCCGCTCCTGCCCGCCCCCACCAGTGCGGCCTGGTGGGCCACGCGTCCGCTCTGGTTCGCTGCCGTGGGCCTGACCCTGTGGTGGCTGGCCAGCCGCGGCGGGCGCACCCAGCGCCTCGGCGCCCGGGTCCCCGGAGCCGCCCCGGCGGCCCACCTCGCCACCGCGCCCGGCCTGCCAGCCACCCTGGCAGGCAACGCGGGGCGCCCGAGCCGGCCGACCGCCGTCGTGCGCTGGATCCTTGCCGTGGCCGGCACGGCCAGTGCCGTGGCGGGTCCCCTCCTCATCCTCGTGCTCGGCGGCACGGGACCTGCGTGGGTGCTCGGCTCCGCCCTGCTCTGTGCCTCCGTGGCGGCGGCGAGGCGCGCCGCCCGCCCGGCCGAACAGGCCCGCGCCTCCTAGGATGGGGGCATGGCCCTGGACCCCTCACCGCAGCGCGATCTGCGCGGCACCCTCTCCGGCATGGAGTACCTGCAGCGCATGATCGACGGCGAGATCAGCGAATCCCCCTTCAACGAGCACCTCGGGATCCGGGTGACGCACGCCGAGCCCGGCACCGTCATGCTCGAGTGCACCGTCCGTCCCGAGCACCTGAACAAGATCGGTTCGGGCCACGGCGGCTTCGTCTCCTCGCTCCTGGACAACGCCTGCGGCCTCGCCGTGGACACGCTCACGGACGCCGGCAAGGTCTGGACCACCATGGATCTGCACGTGCGCTTCCTGAAGGCCGTGACGCTCGAGGCCGGCACGCTGCGCATCGTGGGCCACGCCGACCACGTGGGCGGGCACACCTCCGTGTCCCACGCCGAGGTGATCCGCGCCGATGGAGCGGTCCTGGCCTCGGCGACGTCGAGCCTCTATGCGCTCGACGTCGCGCGGCTGGCCGCCGCTTCCGCGGCGGCTCCCAGCGTGGCCGAGGCGGGCGACGCCGCGTGACCGGCGTGGTCGTCGATGCCGCCCCCGCGTGGGGCGTGTGGACGCTCTTGGCTCTGGCCGCCGTCGTGGCCGTGGCCGATTGGGACCTGAGCACCAAGCCCACCACGTGGCTGCGCTGGATGAGCAAGGGCACCGTGCCGGCCCTGTTGGTCGTGGCCGTGTCCCTGTATTCCGTGTCCGGCAACAAGCCGTCCTGGGCCGCCGTCGCGGCGACCGGCGCGCTGGCCTTGTGCCTGCTGGGCGATCTCTTGTTGCTCGACGACAAGCGTTTTGTGTCCGGCGGCGTGGCCTTCGCCGCCGCGCACGTGCTCTTCATCGGGGCCCTGCTGCTCGATGCCTACGGCGAGGGCTGGCCCGCCGGGGTGGGCGTGTTCGTGGCGTTGGCAATCGTTGCGCTTGGCTCCGTGACGTGGGCCCGCCGGGTCATCACTGCGACGTCCGAACCGGGCATGAAGGTCATGACCGGCGCCTACCTGGCGCTCCTGAGCCTCGTCATCATCGCCGCCGGCATCGACTCCGCGGCGCCGGGCGGGTGGCTGGCGTTGGCGGGTGCCGTGAGCTTCTACGTCTCCGACCTGCTGCTGACCTCGCGCCGCGCCCGCGCGCTGGATCCCGTTGTGGCCGGCGACGGCCCGTGGGTCATGGTCACCTACCACCTGGCGCTGTTCTGCCTCGCCGGGTGGGCGTTGATGGCCTAGCCGCTGGCACGGCGGCAAGGCACCATGCAGCACACCGGATCACACAACGAAGGAGCCCCCGTGGAAGCCCTGGACCAGATCGTTGAAATTCACTTTCCGCTTCGCCTCGACGAGGACACGGACTGGATCGAGGATGTCGAGGAGCTGCTCTTTGAGGCCGAAGGCACCGTCGCGCCGCTGATGTACGACGACGGAGAAGAGCTGCGGGGCGCCGATGGCGAGCCCGAATACGTCTTCTTCATCTCCAACAATCCGCTCGCCGAGCTGATCGCCTACGGACGCACGTTGCTCACCCTCGAAGGTGTGCCGGCCGGGGGCCACCTGAGCGTCAATGACGAGGAAGGCGAGCTAGGTAGAGGCGAGCGGATCCAGTAGTTCCACGGTGCGGCGCCTTCCAGACACGCACTGCGCCACGTCTTCTACCGCGCCGGGTGGGCGTTGGTGGCCTGAGTAGCGCTCTGCGCATCAGCACTAGACTCATCCCCGTGAGCACCTCCCTTCCTCCCCGCGTCTCGGACACCTTCGACCCCACCCGCTGGCGCGTGGTGCAGGGCTTCGACTTCGAGGACATCACCTACCACCGGCAGGTGGAGCGCAACGAGGCGGGCGAGATCGTCCGCGACCTGCCCACGGTCCGCATCGCCTTCGACCGCCCCGAGGTGCGCAACGCCTTCCGCCCCGGCACGGTGGACGAGCTCTACCGCGCGCTCGATCACGCGCGCATGACCCCGGACGTGGGCTGCGTGCTCCTGACCGGCAACGGCCCCTCCCCCAAGGACGGCGGCTACGCCTTCTGCTCCGGCGGCGACCAGCGCATCCGCGGCCGCGACGGCTACCGCTACGCCGAGGGCGAGACCTCCGAGACCATCGACCCGGCCCGCGCCGGCCGCCTGCACATCCTCGAGGTGCAGCGCCTCATGCGCACCATGCCCAAGGTCGTCATCGCGGTGGTGAACGGCTGGGCCGCGGGCGGCGGACACTCCCTGCACGTCGTCTCCGACCTCACGATCGCCTCCAAGCAGCACGGCAAGTTCAAGCAGACCGACGCCACGGTGGGCTCCTTCGACGCCGGCTACGGCTCCGCCCTCCTGGCCCGCCAGGTGGGTCAGAAGTTCGCCCGCGAGATCTTCTTCCTCGCCCGCGAGTACTCCGCCGAGGACATGGTCCGCATGGGCGCCGTCAACGAGGCCGTGGACCACGAGCGCCTCGAGGAGGTGGCCCTCGAGTACGCCGCCGACATCGCCAAGCAGTCCCCGCAGGCCATGCGCATGCTCAAATTCGCCTTCAACCTGGCCGACGACGGGCTGGCCGGCCAGCAGGTCTTCGCCGGCGAGGCCACGCGCCTGGCCTACATGACGGACGAGGCCGTGGAGGGCCGCGACGCCTTCCTCCAGAAGCGCGACGCCGACTGGTCCTCCTTCCCGCATTACTTCTAAGGGACGGCGCGGGCATGCGGAGCGTGTTGACCCTGCCCGACGACGGCGCGCGCACCTTTGGTGCGCACGTCGCTGGCCTGCTCGGCGCCCTGGGCGCGGCGCAGCGCGGCACGGGACCGGCCGTGGAGGTCCTCGAGGGCCCCGCGGCCGGGGAGTTCGTGCAGACCTTCCCGCAGGACGCCCCGGCGGGCACTGCGGCGGTCATCCGCACCTCGGGCTCCACGGGCATGCCCAAACGGACGGCCCTCCCCGCCGCCTCGCTCGCCGCCTCAGCCGCCGCGACCCGCGAGCGCCTCGGCGGCGACGGCCACTGGCTCCTCGCCCTGCCGCTGCACTACGTCGCCGGTCTCGCGGTGCTCTCCCGGGCCCTGCTCGGAGACACCCGGGTCGCCGCGTTGGACCTCCGCGAGCGCTTCACCCCGGAGGCCTTCACGGCCGCCACGCGCGTGCTGGCAGACCAGTCGGCGCTGGACGCCGACCTCCTCGAGGAGGCTCCCCGCCCGCTCTACACCTCCCTGGTTCCGACGCAGCTCACGCGCCTCCTCGAGGACGACGCCGCCACAGAGGCCTTGCGCTCCTACGCCGCCGTGCTCGTGGGCGGCGGCCGCACCCCCGACGCGACCCGCGCCCGCGCGCGGGAGGCGGGGATCGCCGTCGTGCTCACCTATGGTTCCGCCGAGACCTGCGGCGGCTGCGTCTACGACGGCGTCCCGCTGCCCGGCGTCACGGCCGAGTCCCTGAACGGACGCCTGCGCCTCGGCGGCGCCATGGTCGCCGGCCCGTACCTCGGCGACCCCGAGCGCTCCGCGGAGCACTTCTCCGAGGAGCACGGCACGCGCTTCTACCTCACGGACGACCTCGGCGAGGTCACGGACGGCGTGCTCTCCGTGAGCGGCCGCGTGGACGACGTCATCAACACGGGCGGCGTGAAGGTCTCGGCGCAGGCCGTGCAGCGCGTCATCGAGGCCCTGCCCGGCGTGCGCGGCGTGCTCGTCATCGGCGTCTCCGACCCCGAATGGGGTCAGCGCGTCGGCCTCGTGCTGGAGGAGGCGCCCGGCACCGGCATCGCAGTGCCCGACGACGCGACGGTCGCCTCCGCGGTCCGCGCCGCCCTGGGTGCCCCGGCCGTGCCGCGCCTCGTATGGCGCCCGGCCGCCCTGCCGCGGCTCGGCAACGGCAAGCCGGATCGCCGCGCGAGCATCAGCGCGCTGGAGGCCCTGGGCCGCGAGGCCTGACACCCACCCCTGAGACGCGGCCCACGCGATTTCACTCGCGCCTGCTTCGGCGCGAGAATGAAGGGTCAGCTTTCCCTGTCTAGGAAGGATCCGCACCCGTGGCCACCCCAGCCCAGTGGATCGCCGGTGCGCGCCTGCGCACCCTCCCCATGGCCGTCGCGCCCGTTGCCGTCGGCGCGGCCGCCGCGTTCGGCGCCTCCGGCCAGCTGCACTGGGTCCGCGCGATCCTGGCGCTGCTCGTCTCGCTGCTGCTGCAGATCGGCGTGAACTACGCCAACGACTACTCGGACGGCATCCGCGGCACCGACGACGAGCGCGTGGGCCCGCTGCGCCTGACCGGCTCGCGCCTGGCCAAGCCCAGCCACGTGAAGGCCGCGTCCTTCCTGTGCTTCGGCGTCGCCGCGCTGGCCGGCCTCGGCCTCGTGCTGCTCTCGGGCTCCTGGCCGCTGCTCATCGTGGGCGTCTGCGCCGTGTTCGCTGCGTGGGGCTACACGGGAGGCAAGCACCCCTACGGCTACCTGGGCCTCGGCGAGGTCTTCGTCTTCCTGTTCTTCGGGCTGGTCGCCACGCTCGGCACCACGGTCACGCAGATCAACACCTTCACCGCCTCGGCCTGGCTCGGCGCCGTCTCCGTGGGCCTGCTCGCCATGGCCCTGCTCATGGCCAACAACATCCGCGACATCCCCACGGACCGCGAGGTCGGCAAGAATACGCTGGCCGTGCGCCTGGGCGATCGCCCCGCTCGCCTGTCCTACGGCGTCATGGTGGTCGTGGCCGGGCTTCTCCCGGCCGTGCTCGCGGTGAGCAACGTCTGGATGCTGCTGCCGGTGCTCGTCTCCGTGGCCGGCCTCGCGCCCGCCCGCACGGTGCTGCGCGCGCAGTCCCCCCAGGAGCTCATCCCGGTCCTGAAGACCACGGGCATCCTGGCCATCGTTTTCGCGGTGCTCTTCGCCGCGGCGGAGGTGCTCGGCCGCCTGGCCTAATCCCTCCCAGCGCAAGCAAAAGCGCCCGACGCCACCACACGGCGTCGGGCGCTTTGCTGTTGTCGCTCGGGGCTCCGCCCCGTCCCCAGCCGCCGCCTCAAGCGGGGTGCTGGACCGGGAACGGTTTGCTGACCGTTCTCGGTCCAGCAAACCGTTGGGGAGGATCAGGCCTCGTCGTCGGCGACGTTGCGCGTGCGGGCGTCGGCCCCCAGGCCGGCCTGTGCGCGGAGCGTGTCCTGGAAGTTGTCCTCGACGTCGGCGTCCAGCTCGGCCTGCGTTGCCTTGTGCTCCTTGGCCGCCTTGCGGGCCTCGACGGCGTTGCCGAACTCGGTCGCGGCGGCGCGGCGCTGGCGGTCCAGCAGCAGGTAGCCCACGGCGAACGCGACGACGGCGCCGACCACGGCGGAGAGGATTGCGCCGATCATGCCCCAACGGCTCCAGCCGAAGAGGAAGTAGACCAGGCAGGCGGCGGCCACGAAGACCACGGTGCGCAGAACGAAGTAGAGGAAGACCTTCACCCATCCAGTCTAGGCGGGACCGGACGCGCCAGCGGACTGCCGGTGGGCTGGCACACAGCCACAGTCCCTAGACTGGTGGGCATGAGATGGCTCCTGACGGGTGTGGTCGTCGCCGCGGCGATCATCCTCTACGCCCTGTTTCACGCGATCATGACCCCCGCACGCTCCGTGCGTGCCCTGCCCAAGGGTGTGTGGATCCTCGCGATCCTGCTCCTGCCGGTGGTCGGTGCCGGCCTGTGGTTCTGGCTCGGCGCACCCCGCCGCGCGCCCGGCGGCCCCACGCGCCCCGTGCAGCGAGGCCTGGGGCCAGACGACGATCCCGAGTTCCTGCGCCGCATCGAGACCCAGCGCCGCCAGAAGGCGCGCGAGGAGAAGCTCAACGCCAAGGAGTCCGAGCTCAAGGCCCGCGAGGAGCGCCTCAAGAAGGAGGCGGAGTCCAAGCCCGAGCAGGAGGGCGAAGGCGAAGACCCGAAGCCAAGCGATTCCACCGAAACCGACACGACCCCGGGTGGGGCGCCCCAGCAGTAGCCTTTCCGCCCGCACGACGCACCGAGGGCCCGGTGGCCTCCCCTTTGAGGGAGGCCACCGGGCCCTTTCACTGCTAGCGCGCGGTCAGCGACGTTTGAACCACCGCTTCCAGACGCTCGGGGGCTCGATGGGGTGCTCCGGCCACGGGTGCGCCAGCATCAATCCCTCGACCTCCTCCATGGCCGCGTCATATTCGGCGGCGTCGAAGGTCAGCGTCGCCGGGAACCAGCCCACTGGATCAAGGTCGTCAGCCGGTGAGTGGGCCTCTTTGCACTCCTCCGGGTCATCCCCGGGCTCGAGCTCGTCCCTCCAGCGCGTCATGTTGATGGCCCAATGCGGCCGTTCCCAAAGCACCACGGATCCTTCACGCCGCATCCACACCGCAAACGAGCCGCACTGCAGATCGGCACAGAAGCTACACACGGACAGCTCCAGCTCGCCCGGCTCCAGCTCGTCGTTGGCCCGCACCGAGGCATCCCTGTACCCGGCCAGCCACTGTCTCGCGAACGTTTCCACGTGTTTGTGGCTGAAGGGGCTTTCCGCCGCCTTGGGTGCGGAGTTCGACCACGGCTCCCGTCCCGGGGCGATGGTGTCGACCAGGGCCACGCCATCCACCAGCAGGTGCACGACACGGTCCGGCTCGCTCCACACGGCGGCAATCCTGTTCACGGAGGACGTCATGCCTTCATCATGCCGCCCCACCCGCCGTCGGGCCTTGCCGGCCTGAACCAACACAGCGGCCCCGCCCCTCAACGAGGGGCGGGGCCGCGTGGCGCTGCGATCGATCAGACGCCGGCGTAGGAGTGGTAGCCGGGGAAGATGATGTTCACGGCGGTGAAGTTGAAGACCACGCAGGCGTAGCCAACGATGCTCAGCCAGGCCGAGCGGTTGCCCGTCCAGCCGCGCGTGGCGCGGGCGTGCAGGTAGCCGGCGTAGAGGACCCAGATGATGAAGGACCAGACTTCCTTCACGTCCCAGCCCCAGTAGCGGCCCCACGCTGCCTCGGCCCAGACGGCGCCGAGGATCACGGTGATGGTCCACAGCACGAACGCGAGGGCGTTAATGCGGTAGGCGGCGTTCTCGAGCGAGGTCGCGGAGGGGACCAGGCGCATCCACGGCAGCTTGTCCTCGCCGCCGGCGGCCAGGACCTTCTGGCGGCGGCTCTGGATGAGCTGCAGCACGGCCATGGCAAACGTCAGGGTGAAGAGCGCCGAGGCGATGACGGCGAGGGAGACGTGGATGATGAGCCACGGCGACTGCAGCGCGGGCTGCAGCGGCTGCACCGGCGTGGGGAAGCCCATGGTCGCTGCGCACATCATGATCACCACGAGGCCGGCCACGAAAACGCCCATGAAGCGGATGTCCCTGAAGATCAGCGCCACGAGGAAGACGGCGGCGACGATGAACGCGCCAGTGGTCATGAACTCGTACATATTGCCCCACGGCACGCGACCGGCGGCGATGGAGCGGGTGACCACGGCGGCCAGGTGAACGGCCGCGGCCAGGATCATGATGGCGATCGCCACGCGGGCGCCGCCGCGGCGCGGGGCGCTGCGGTCGTAGGCCATGGTGTCGTCCACCAGCTGGCCGTCCACCTCGGCGTTTTCGTGGCGCGTGCGCACGGCACCCGCGCCGACGCCGATGAGCTGCTTGGACTCCTCGGCCTTCAGGGAGGCCTCGAGCTCACGCACGGTGTTCGACGAGCGCACGAGGTCCAGCGCCCACAGAATCAGGGCAACGGCGTACACCATGGCCGCCAGGAGCATGAGCAGCTCAGACAGGGAGCCCAGCTCGAGGTTGACCTCTTTGGCGCCGATCGCGGGGAGAATTCCCATGTTTCCTCAGCTTCAATCGCGCAGCGTGCGCTGCGTGGTGGTGATGGTCGAGGTGACCTCGACCTGGGTGAGCCCCGGGAATTCCTTCTTCAGGATGTCCCGCAGGGCCTTGGCCTCCGCGGCAAGCCGCGGGTCTTCGCCGCGCGCGAGCAGGCCGTACTCAATCATACGCCCGCCACCCTCGGTTCCCGACGTGTTGTCGGCAAGCTTGAACCACACGCGGCGGCGCGGAACGAAGAGGGAGATCGCGAGGCCAAGCACGGCAAGCACCGCGAAGGTGCCGACCCAGGCCTTGCCCGGATCGCGGTGGATCTCGATGCCGATGTAGCGCTTCAGGCCATCGAAGGAGATGGTGCCCTTGCCGTCCGGCAGCTCGTAGGTGTGCGTCTTCTCGGAGTTGCCGAGCACGATGCCACCCACGTCCAGCTTGCGGTTGTTGAGCTCCTTGAGCTTCTTGGTGTCCAGCACGTACACGTTCTGCGGCGTGCCATCGTCCAGGCCCAGATCGCCGTAGTAGGAGTTCAGCTGCAGCGTGGGCTCGTTCGCGTCCGGGTCGGCCGAGTAGGCCACTCCCTGCGCGTTGTACATGGTGGTCGGCAGCAGGAAGCCCTGGAAGGCGAGCTGCTCGCCGTCGGAGGTGTCCGGCACCTTGAGCACCATGAGCGACATGTAGGTACCGTCCTGCGGGACGGCCACGACGGGCCCCTGGTAGGCGACCTTGCCCTTCGAGTCCTTCACCGTGACGACCGGCGCGTAGCCGTTGCCGACGAGGTACACATCGGCACCCGCCACGCGCAGCGGGTGGTTCACCTTGATGGTGTCCTCGCGCACCTCGGAGCCCGGGCCGTCCTTGACCGTGACCTCGGCGGTGTAGTCAACGGGCGTACCGTACTTGCCGTCGGTGCGCTCCTGGCGGTTGAACTCGATGCTGAACTTGTTCAGCTGCACCGAGAACGGGGCCAGCGTCTCCGCGTTGAAACGGTTGCCGGGGCTGAACTGGTCGTAGGAGACGAGGGTGTTGGTGAAGCCCTCGCCCTCCACGAGGATGCGCTGCCCGGAGTAGCCGAACATGCCGCCCACGGCCACGGAGATCAGGACGCCCACGAGCGAGTAGTGGAAGAGCAGATTGCCCCACTCGCGGCTGTAGCCGCGCTCGGCACCCACGGAGGCGCCCACCTTGCCCTGCGCCGCGCGCGACTGCACGCGGTAGCGGCGGGTCTTCAGGATCTTGTTAAGTCGCTTGATGACCTCCTCGTCCGAGGGGGCATCCGCCGGCAGCGCCAGCGCACCGGACTCGGGCAGGCGGTTGAACCGCGCCGGCGTGCGCGCCGGCGGGCGCTTGCTGGCCTGCCAGTGCTGCTTGGTGCGCGGCATGACACAACCGACGAGCGAGATGAAGAGCAGCAGGTAGATCGCGGAGAACCAGGCCGACGTGAACACGTCGAAGAACTGCATCTTGTCCAGGACGTTGCCCCAGAACGGGTTGTCCTTCAGGTACTGGACCACCTTCTCAGGGCTCTGCGAGCGCTGCGGAAACAGCGAGCCTGGCACGGCGGCCACGGCAAGCAAGAGCAGCAGGAAGAGCGCGGTCTTCATGGTGGTCAGCTGGGTCCACGCCCAGCGCACCATGCCCCAGAAGCCCAAGGCGGGCACGGCGACGTCGTTCTTTGCCGCCTTCTTGCTCGCCTTGGCGGCCTTGGCCGCCTTGCCTTCCGTGCCCGACGGCGCGGCGGAACCTTCGCCGGGCGCGCCGGCCTCGGTGCCGTCCCCGGCGCCGGGGAGCTCGGGATCCTTCAACGAATCAGACATCAGAGCGGGAACACCACCGAATTCTGGAACCAGTTCTGCAGGGAAGACATCCAGGTCCCCCACAGGCCCGTGGCCATGAGCAGGCCGAGGACGATGAGAATGATGCCACCCGTGCGCATGATCGCGAGCTGGTGGCGGCGCAGGAAGCCCAGCGCCTTGCTGGCCTTGCCGAAGGCGAGGGCCACGAGGACAAACGGGACGCCGAGGCCCAGGCAGTACACGAGCGCGAGCAGCGCGCCGCGCGCGCCGTCCGCGCCGGCGCTGTAGCCGAGCGAGAGCACGGCGGCGAGCGTGGGGCCCATGCACGGGGCCCAGCCCAGGCCGAAGGTGATGCCGAGGACCGGCGCACCCCAGAGACCGGCGGGCGGGCGCTTGTGGATCTTGCGCTCGCGCTGGAAGAAGGAGAAGCCGCCCATGAAGACGATGCCCATCACGATGATGACCACGCCGAGCAACTGCTGCACCCACGGGTAGTTGTTGCGCGAGATGTGCGCGCCGAGGCTCTGTAACACGAAGCCGAAGAGCACGAACACGGCAGAGAAGCCCAGCACGAACAGCCCGATGCCGGCGACCATGCGGCCGCGGCGGCGCTCGGCCAGGTCCGCGCCGGCCAGGCCCGAGACGTAGCCGAGGTAGCCGGGCACGAGCGGAAGCACGCACGGGGAGAGGAAGGAGATCAGGCCGGCCAGCGCGGCGATCGGGATCGCCAGGAGCAGGGGGCCGCTCAGCACCGCCTCGGCGGCGTCGTTGGCGGAGGGCACGACGGCGGGGAGGGCGGCTCCCAGCCCGGCGGCCAGCACGGTGGGGCTCACTTGGTGCCGGTGAGCGCGGTCTTGATGAGGGCGCGCAGGGTGCCCTCCTCCGCGACGCCGAGCACGCGCGCCGTGATGCGGCGCTCGGAGTCAAGCACCAGGGTGGTGGGCACGGCCTGCGGCGGCACGTACTGCGTCAGGGAGAGCAGGACGCCGCCGTCCAGGTCGCGGATGGAGGGGTAGGTCAGGCCGAAGGTGGTGTCGAACGCCTCCGCCGCGGCCTTCTCGTCGCGGATGTTGACGCCGATGAACTCGACGCCCTGGCTCTTGAACTCCTCGGAGAGCTTCTTGAGCGTGGGGGCCTCGGTGCGGCACGGCGCGCACGCGGCGTACCAGAAGTTCAGGACGGTGACCTTGTTCGTGAGCTTCGAGGCGTCGATGGTCTCGCCGTCGAAGGTCTTGGCGGAGAACTCGACGGGGGCCGAGCGGTCGTCGCCCGCGTACTCGGCCACGGTGCCGTCGCCGGCGATGTAGCCCTTGCCCGAGCCGTCCTTGGCCTGCTTGCCGAGGTCCGTGCTCTCCGTGGAGCAGGAGGCAAGGCCCAGCGTGCCGAGTCCTGCGGCCGCGAGGCCCAGGAGGGCGCGGCGGCTCGTGGTGCGGTTGGATGCGGGGTTCACGCTCATGCTCCGGGGATGTTGACGGTGCCCGGCAGCAGGCTGGCCGCCGGTTCGGTGTAGTTCAGCTCGCTGAGGCGGCCGTCGGTGAAGGTGAAGGACGTGACCGAGGCGAGCGTGCACTCGCGGCGGAACGCGTTCAGGCCGAGCGAGCGACCCTCGGAGGCCACGCGGGTGACCCAGATGGGCAGCTGGTGGCTCACGATGACGACCTCGGCGCCGTCACCCGCCTCAGCGAGCGCCGTCTCGCGGTGATCCTTCACCGCGCCGGCCACACGGGTGACCTGATCGGCGTAGGGCTCGCCCCAGCTGGGGCGCAGCGGATTGCGCAGCAGCGGCCAGCGCTTGGGGTTGCGCAGGCGCACGGCGATCTTGTCCAAGCCCTCGAGGCGCGAGAAGGCCTCGATGACGCGCGGCTCCTCGATCACCTCGAGGCCGAGGGCCTCGGCGATGGGGGCGGCGGTTTCCTGGGCCCGCTGCAGCGGGGAGGCGGCCAGGCGGACCACGCGGTGACCCTCCTGCGCGCGCTGCGCAAAGTGCTCCGCGACCATGGTGGCCATCGCGTGGCCCTTCTCGGAGAGGCCAAAGTGCGGGAGCCGGCCGTACAGCACGCCCCCGGGATTGAAGACCTCGCCATGGCGGACAAGGTGGACGGTCGCGACAGACATGTCGACATTCTCTCAAAGAGCGGGGCCACGACCGAACCGGGACCCCGGGTGCTAGCTGTGAGCTTGCGACTAATTCACGTGGAGGTCACCGGCTCGTGGAAAAGATTCGGCAGGCTTTTTGCGTCGACACACTGGACAAGCTTGAATCTTCATGTTTATAGTTGACGCATCAACCAGCGGCTCAGGCCGATTGACTTCTCCGAGAGGAACCCTCATGACCGCCCTCCCCACGAACCTCACCCCCGGCACCTGGACCATTGACCCGGCCCACACCCTCGTTGGTTTCTCCGTGCGTCACGCCGGCATCTCCAAGGTCCGCGGCCGCTTCGGCGAGGTCGAGGGCGTGCTCAACGTGGGCGAGACCGTCGAGGACTCCTCGCTGACCGTCGAGATCAAGACCGCCTCCATCGACACCCGCAACCAGGGCCGCGACGACCACCTGCGCTCGGGCGACTTCTTCCAGGCGGACGAGTTCCCCACCATGAAGTTCGTCTCCCTGACCGCCACCGGTTCCGGCGAGGACTGGGTCATGAAGGGCGAGCTGACCATCAAGGACGTCACCCGCGAGGTGGAGCTTGAGGTCGAGTACAACGGCGTCGCCACCGATCCCTTCGGCGCCCACCGCGCCGGCTTCTCCGCCGAGACCACCATCTCCCGCAAGGAGTGGGGCCTGACCTGGAACGCCGCGCTGGAGACCGGCGGCGTCCTCGTGGCCGACAAGATCAAGCTCGAGCTCGAGGCCGAGTTCGTCCGCGGCTGATCCCGCAGCGCAAACCGTGCGCACCAGTGTCGAGGGGCGCCCACCGCTAGTGCGCGGTGGGCGCCCCTCGCGCATTCCGGACGGCGTTTGGCCAGCGCATTGCCGGGCCGTGGCCCTACGATGGAGGCACGCGTGGGGAGCGTCGTCTCCCGGCAACACCTTCTAGGAGGCAGCATGTATCCCCAGCCCGGACCCTATGGCTCCCCCTCCGGTTCGCCGTTCGGACCTGTCCCTCCCCTGCCCGGCGAACGCCCGCCGGCCATGCAGCACGTGCGGTGGGTGCAGTTTGCCGCCGCGGCGATCGTGGCGATCCAGGGCATCCTGGGCCTCGTCTTCTCCGCCGATGCCGGCCGCAACGGCCCGTACCTCTCCACCGCCGCCACGGGTCAGCTCATCGGCACGGTGATCCAGGTGGGCCTCATCATCACCGTGGCCATCCAGAGCCACCAGGGCATCAACGCGTGGCGGATCGTCGGCACCATCTGCGCCGGCATCACCGTCATCACCGCGCTCTTCTCCCTGACCGGCTCGTCCATGTTCTTCGGCGTGCGCCTCTACCGCGGCGCCGACAGCTACGCCGTGGTCCAAATGCTGCTCTCCGGCCTCCTTGCCGCCGCCGCCATCACCGCCATCGTCATGTGGTGGACGCGCGACGTGAACCGCTGGTTCGACGGCTGGACCCGCGTGCGCCGCTACGCCGCCGCCACCGGCATCCCCGTTCCTCCCGTTCGCTGACGCCACCGCCGCCAAGAAGTCCCAGGAGACCCGCCATGAGCACACCCCCCACCGACCCCACGCCCGGCCAGGATCCGCAACAGCCCTCCGGCGAGGAGCCGCCGCGCTACGGTGTCCGCCTGCCCGGCTACGGCCAGAACGCCGCCCCGCAGGGCTCCGCTCCGGTCCCCGAGAACAACGAACGCCCCGGGTGGGACGCCTCGCCGCACGCAGCGCCCGGTGCCGCCGGCACCCCCGGCACCCCCGGCGCGCAGCCGGGCGGCTACGGCCAGGTCCCGCCGGCCCCGCAGTATGGCCAGCCCGCGCAGGGCGGCTTCACGCTGCCCCCGGCCCCCGCTGATCCCTACGCGCAGGGCATCCCGGTGCAGCCCTCCGGCGTCTACGGCAACTACCAGCAGCCCGGCTTCGGCGCCCCCGCCGGCCAGATGCCCCCGCGCCCCTCCACGGCGCGCTGGGCGAGCCTGCTCCTGGCGATCGGCGCCGTGGCGTACCTGATCACGGCCGCCATCCAGATGATGACCATCGACGCCGCGACGCTGCGCGAGGCGGCGCTTGCCGCCGTCCCGGCGGAGATGCAGAGCCAGTACGAGAGCATCTTCACCGAGGAGATGATCAACTCCACGAAGGTCACGGCCGTGGTTCTCATCGCGATCATCTCCGCGCTGGCCGGGCTCGTCGCCTGGCTCACGTACCGCGGCCAGAACGCCTGGCGCATCGTGGGCACCGTCTGCGGCGCCGTCGCCGTGCTCGGCAATATCACCGGCGGCCCCATCGGCCTGCTCTTCGCGGCCCTCGCCGTGGCGATCATCGTGCTGTGGTGGATGCGTCCCTCGAGCCAGTGGTTCGGCGCGATCTCTCAGGCCAAGCGCCAGGGGCAGCGCTTCTGAGCTCGAGCGCCGAGCGCGCCTGACGTCAGCAACGGCGGCGGGCCGGGGAGAGATCCCCGGCCCGCCGCCGTCGTTCATGCGTGGGGCCGTGCCGACCCGGCGCCCCGGGCCGCCCGCCCGGGGCCGCCCGCCCGGGGCCGCCCGCCCGGGGCCGCCAAACCCGCCCGGGAGAGCTTCACCACCCAGCGCCCGACGGCGCGGCACGCGCCTCAGGCGCGTCGCTCCCCCAGCCCCGGCCCGGCCTGGTGCGCCAAGAGCTGCAGCTCCGTGGAGAGGTCGACGCGGTTCACGTGCACGCCCGGCGGCGCGGAAACGGCCACGGGCGCGAAGCTGAGGATGGAGGCCACGCCGGCGGCCGCCACGCGGTCCACGAGGGCCTGCGCGGCCGGGCCGGGCACCGTGAGCACGGCGAGCGTCACGCCGCGCTCCTTGACGATGTCCTCGAGCGCGGCGGCGTCCTCGACGAGGCGCTCACCGGTCTGTGTGCCGACCACCTCGGGCGAGGCGTCGAGCACGGCGACGACCTCGAAGCCGCGGGTCGTGAAGCCCGCGTAGCCGGAGAGCGCGCGGCCCAGGTGGCCGGCGCCCACGATCGCGACGCGCCAGGGCTGGGTCAGCCCGAGCGCCGTCTCCAGAACGGGGCGCAGGGTCTCGATCTTGTAGCCCACGCCGCGGCGGCCGTGGGAGCCGAGCAGGTTCAGGTCCTTGCGCAGCGTGGCCGGCGTGGTGCCGGCGGCCTCGGCGAGGCGCGTGGAGGAGACGGTCTGCACGCCCTCCTGCTCCCACTCGCTGAGGCTGCGTAGGTACAGGGAGATGCGGCGCAGCGTGGCCTCGGGAAGGTGCTTGCTCATGCGGTGAGCAGGCGCTCGAGGCGGGCGGCGTCGATGCGCCAGAAGTCCCGCTGCACGCCGTCGATCATGAGGACCGGGATCTCCTCGGCGTAGCGCGCGGCCAGCTCGGGGTGCTCGCTCACGTCCACGTCCTCCCAGCTGTGCCCCAGGCGGCCCGTGACCTCGCTCAGCACGGCGCGGGCGTCGGCGCACAGGTGGCATCCCGGCTTGGTCAGCAGCTGCACCACGGGGCGCTCGGTCGAGGAAGACGGGGGAAGACTCACGCCGTTCATTCTAGTTCGCCGCGCTGGCCGGGCCCCGTTGCGCCCGACACACTCGCGGAGGATCGCTGGCGCTCCTCGCGCACCCCGCGGCGCCGCGCCGAAAAACAGCGAGGGCCGGGATCCGTGTGGATCCCGGCCCTCGCGAGCGCTCACTTCTTGTTGCGGCGCTGGTGGCGCGTCTTACGAAGCAGCTTGCGGTGCTTCTTCTTGGCCATACGCTTGCGGCGCTTCTTGATGACGGAACCCATGGGTTCTCCTTGTGTAGACGTTCAACTTGCTAATTCGTACCGAGCGCTGCCCATCGCAAAGCGCGCATTTCGGCCACGTTCATCCACCATCGTACCTGCCCCGACTGGCGGGACGTGCATCGGGTGGTAGGCACCTCAGACGGTGCCGGTGCCCCGCATCTCCAGGCGGGCCGAACCGAGGAAGGCCTCAACGGCGGTCTCGGGCACGCGGTAGGAGCGGCCGAACTGCACGGCGGGCAGCTCACCGGAATGCACCAGGCGGTACACGGTCATCTTGGACACGCGCATGACCTCGGCGACCTCGGCCACGGTCATGAACCGGGCGTCGGCGAAGTGGCGGGGTTCCGGCATGGTGCGAACCTCTACTTCCTGATGAAGGAACGAAACACGGGTGATCTCGGGGTTGCCGCTCGTGGACGACCCCGACACGGGTGCGCCTGGGCACACCTGTGACGCCTGGCAGTCTACGGGTCAGATGTGACTCGCGTGAACAATGGTGTTCGGTGTGTCTCAGGGGACGTTCAGCGGCGGCGCCCGAAGCGCTGCTTCGCGAAGCGATCGATGATCTCCTGGGCGCGCTCGGTGACCTGCTCCAGGCTCCTGCCCACGCCGTGCTGGCGGCGGGCCGCCAGCGCCCCGCGCTGCGCCGCGTCGTCGTGCTCTTCTCCCACCTGCCCGACGGCGGCGGAGGGCTCGGCGGGGGCCGGAACAAAGGTGCCGAGCCAGTCGAGCACCTCGCGCAGCCCCTCGGGCTCGAGCGAGTAGAAGCGTCGCTGCCCTTGGGCGCGGATGCTCACGAGGGACGCCTCGCGCAGCACGCGCAGGTGCTTGGAGACGGTGGGCTGGGAGACGTCGAGAGCGTCGACGAGGTCGCCGACGGCGTACTCGCCCTCGGCCAGATGCGTCAGCAGCTGGCGTCGGGTGGGGTCGGCGATGACGTGATACAGATCGGAGGGCACGGACGGCATGGTATCCGGCGCAGCGGGGGGAAGGCTGTGTGCGGCTCTTCCGGCTTCAGTCGAACCAGGGGTCGAGCCCCAGCGCGGGAAAGACCTCCTTGCGGGTGGCCATGATGGCCCGGTCCACCGGATCCCCCGGGTCGTAGCCGACCTCCCACGAACGCCACCACAGCTCCGTGTCGTCGCCCATCGTGGGCGGTGCGTCGAAGCCGTAGCGCTCCTTGACGTACTCGCGGAAGGGCGCCGGCACCGGGGTGCGCAGGGCCAGCGGACGGCCCGCCGCGGCGGCCACCAAGTGTGTCCAGACGCGCGGCACCGTGTGAACGATGTCATAGCCACCGCCGCCCGTGGCGATCCACCGGCCCTCACACAGCTCGCGCGCCAGCTCGGCCACATCGAGGGCGTTCTGGCGCTGCCCGTCCACCGTCAGGCGCAGGTTCGTGAGCTCGTCGCGCTCGTGGCCGTCGCAGCCGTGCTGGGACACGATGATGTCCGGTTCGAAGGCGCGAGCCACGGGCACCACGACTGAATGGAAGGCCCGTAGCCAGCCGTTGTCACGAGTGCCGGCCGGCAGCGCCACGTTGACCGCCGAGTTGGGGGCGACCGCACCGCCGGTCTCGTTGGGGAAGCCCGTTCCGGGGAAGAGCGAGCGGCCCGACTCGTGCAGGGAGATCGTCATGACGCGCGGCTCGTCCCAGAAGATCGCCTGCGTCCCGTCGCCGTGGTGCGCGTCGAGGTCCAGGTACAGGACGCGCTGCGCGCCCTGGTCCAGGAGCCGCGC
This sequence comes from Galactobacter valiniphilus, assembly GCF_003575975.1. Taxonomy (GTDB): domain Bacteria; phylum Actinomycetota; class Actinomycetes; order Actinomycetales; family Micrococcaceae; genus Galactobacter; species Galactobacter valiniphilus. The sequence goes on from NZ_QQXK01000001.1 coordinate 124,439, forward strand.
GATGGCGCCCGCCGCGTCGTTGTAGATGCAGAAGCCGCCGGCCTTGGCCCTGGCCGCGTGATGCATGCCGCCGCCGAAGTTCACGGCCGGCACGCCCTGGTCCTCCAGGATCGCCTCCGCCGCCACGATCGAGCCGCCGAAGAGGCGCGCGCTGGCCTCGTGCAGCTCGGGGAAGATCGGGTCGTCCTCCGTGCCGAGGCCCAGATCCGGGCTCGACTCGCCGTCGGGTCCGGAGGCGCGCTTGACAGCCTCGACGTAGCCCGCCGAGTGCACGGTCCGCAGCTGATCGTCCTCGGCGACATACGGGGCCAGGACGCGGCTCGGCGTGCGCCCCAGCACGTCGAGGTCGCGGATCAGCCTGGCCGTCAGGCCCAGGCGCTCAGGGTTCATAGGATGCCGGTCGCTGAAGCGATACGACGCCATCGCGTCGTCGTACACCAAGGTCACCCCAGCCGGCGGTGTGCTGCTCATCACGTGGCCAGGCTAGCGCAGGGCGCGGGGGGTGGTTGAATGGGCGCTGGCCGCACGGTGCGGCCAGCGCCGTCGCCGCCCGGGACGCGGCCCGGCGCACGGTCAGTCTTCAGGAGCACCACGCATGACTTCCATCGCGCCTGCGGGGGACCCGGAGGAGGGCAACGCCCTCACGCGGGCCGGCGCGCGGGTGCGCGAGTACGTGGACCGGCTCGCCGCCAGCTCCCCCTCCCGCCTGGCCCTCGGCGTGTTCGTGGTCGGCATCGCGTTCTTCACGCTCCTGCTCGCGACCCCCATCTCCTCCGCCACGGGCGAGTGGACCTCGCTCCACGACGCCATGTTCACCGCCGTCTCGGCGGTCTGCGTGACGGGCCTGACGGTGGTCTCCACGGCCACGCACTGGTCCTTCTTCGGGCAGCTCGTCATGATCATCGCCGTGTTCGTGGGCGGCTTGGGCATCCTCACGCTCGCCTCGGTGCTCTCCCTCGCCGTCACCAAACGCCTCGGCGTGCGCGGCAAGCTGCTGGCCCAGCAGTCGATGAACACGGCGGCGTCCGGCAAGCTCGGCGAGGTCGGCTCGCTCCTGCGCATCGTCATCACGACCTCCGTGATCATCCAGGGCATCCTCGCCCTCTGGCTCACGATCCGCTTCTGGACCTACGGCGAGGGCCTCTGGCTGGGGCTCTGGCACGGCATCTTCTACTCCATCTCCGCGTACAACAACGCCGGCTTCACGCCGCACTCTGACGGCCTGGTCCCCTACGAGACCGACGCCCTGCTGCTCTTCCCGCTCATGATCGGGATGTTCATCGGCTCGCTCGGCTTCCCCGTCATCATGGTGCTGCTCAAGTACCGCTTCCACACGCGCAAGTGGAACCTGCACACCAAGCTCACGCTCGTCACCTCCGGGCTCCTGGTGGTCGGCGGCACGCTCGCGTGGGGCCTGTCGGAGTGGAACAACAACGCGACGATCGGGCAGATGAGCGTGGGTGACAAGCTCCTGCACTCGCTCTTTGCTTCGGTCATGACCCGCTCCGGCGGCTTCAACCTCGTGGAGATGGACGACCTCCACCCGGCCACCATGGTCTTCACCGACGCGCTCATGTTTGCCGGCGGCGGCTCGGCTTCCACGGCCGGCGGCATCAAGGTCACCACGATCGCCGTGATGTTCCTGGCCATCCTGGCCGAGGCCCGCGGCACGCCGCAGGTGCAGGCCTTCGGGCGCCGCATCCCCGAGTCCACGATGCGCGTGGCCATCTCCGTCCTGGCCATGGGCGCGAGCCTCGTCATGGTCGGCACCATCGCCCTGCTGGCCAGCTACCCGAGCGCCACCCTGGATCACGCCGTCTTCGAGTCCATCTCCGCCTTCGCCACGGTTGGCCTCTCCACCGGCCTCTCCGGCGAACTGCCGCCCGCCGGCAAGTACGTGCTCATCGGACTCATGTTCATGGGCCGCGTCGGCACCATCACCTTTGCCACGGCCCTGGCCATGCGCCACCGCCGCCAGCTGTACCAATTCCCGGAAGAGAGGCCCATCATTGGCTGAGCCACGTCAGGACCACAATGCTCCAGTGCTCGTGATCGGGCTGGGCCGCTTCGGCTCCGCCGTGGCCGAGCAGCTCGTCAAGCAGGGCCGCGAGGTGCTCGCGATCGAGCGCAGCCCCGAGCTCGTGCAGAAGTGGGGCGACACGCTCACGCACGTCGTCGAGTCGGATGCCACGAACCTCGACGCGTTGCGCCAGCTCGGCGCGCAGGACTTCTCCGCCGCGGTGGTGGGCGTCGGCACGTCCATCGAGTCGAGCGTGCTCATCACGGTGAACCTCGTTGACCTGGGGATCGAGCACATCTGGGCCAAGGCCATCACCCCGGCGCACGGCAAGATCCTCTCGCGCATCGGCGCGAACCACGTGATCTACCCCGAGGCCGACGCCGGCGTCCGCACTGCCCACCTCGTGGGCGGGCGCATGCTCGACTTCATCGAGTTCGACGACGGCTTCGCGATCGTCAAGATGTACCCGCCCAAGGAGACGCAGGGCTTCACCCTCGCCGAGGCGCACATCCGCGAGAAGTACGGCGTCACGGTGGTTGGCGTGAAGTCGCCTGGCGAGGACTTCACGTACGCCCAGCCGAGCACCATGGTCACGCACCGCGATGTGCTCATCGTGGCCGGGCACACCGAGCTGCTCGAGCGCTTCGCCGCGCGTCCGTAGTCCACACGTAGTCACTGCGCCGGCCCGGTGCCTGGGAGGGCCGGGGCCGGGGCCGCGCTTTCGGCACCCGGGCCGGCCCCGCGCCGTCGGCCACCCCTGAAGCTTGCTTTGAGGCGCGTTCCGCGCTGTGAGGCGGGGTTTTCCCGCCTCAAAGCGGCTTTCGCGCCTCAAAAGGCGCGGTCCCAATGCACGACGGCGGGCGACCGGCGTGGGTGCCGGGCGCCCACCGCTGCGGTGGTTTGGCTCAGGCGAGCTCGATGCTCAGCTGGGTCGCACGATCGGTGGCTGCCTTCTCGCCCTCGGCGATGGCCTCGCGGACGCCGCGGGCGTCGAACACGGCGATGGCGCGTTCCGTGGTGCCGTTGGGGCTCGTGACGGCTCGGCGCAGGGCCGCGGGATCCACGCCCTCCTGCTCCAGCATGCGGCCGGCACCGGCGACGGTCGCGGCGGCCAGCTTCACGGCCAGCTCGCGGTCCAGGCCGAGGGCCACGCCGCCGTCGGCCATGGCCTCGGCGAGGTAGAACGCGTAGGCCGGGCCCGATCCGGAGACGGCCGAGACAGCGTCGATCTGCGCCTCCGGGACCTCGAAGACCTGCCCGGAGGCCCCGAACACGGCGGTGGCGCTGGCCACGGCGGCGTCATCGGCCGACGAGCCGCGGGACAGGCCCACGGCGCCCGCGCCGACCTGCAGCGGCGTGTTCGGCATGGTGCGCACCACCGGCTGCCCGGCGGGGAGGGCAGCCTCGAGCGTCGCCAGCGTGATCGCGGCGGCCACGGAGAGCACCACGGTGTCCGGGCGCAGCTGCGGGGCGATCTGGCGGGCCAGCTCGGCGATGCCCACGGGCTTCACGCCCAGCACCACGACGTCGGCGCCCTCGACGGCCCAGGCGTTTGCGGAGGCGTCCTCCCCCGCGGCCTTCGCCTCGACGCCCGTCTCGGTGCTCAGGGCGGTGGCGGAGGCCCCGGAGCGGGTCGTGGCGCGCAGCGACGAGGCCGGGTGGCCGGCGGCCAGGAGGCCGCGCAGGATGGCGCCGTTCATGTTGCCGGTGCCGAGGAAGGCGATCGTGTCAGTCATGCCGCCAGTCTTCCACCGGTGGCACCCGGGCCGCCACGCGGTGTGGGGCAGGTGACGCTCGGCGGCACGGGACGCGCCCCGGGGGGCGACGGGGCGGCGTCGGGCAGCTGACCCCCGCGGCACGGGACGAGCGCCGGGAAGTAACGGCCCGACGTCGGGCGCTGGGTCCCGGGCACACCGCGCCGCGGGCGGCCGCGGGCTTTGAGGCCGGTTTGGCGCTTTGAGGCGCGAATCTCACGCTTCAAAGCGCCAAACGCGCCTCAATCCTGATCGGCGGCGGGGCGCTGCAGGTGCGTGCGCGCGAACTCGAGGGTCTCGCCGAGCACGCGCTCGAGCTCGCCCGGCACCTTGCGGTAGCGGCGCGTGGAGACCTCGGCGGCCACGCCGCCCGTGAAGCCGGAAGCGGCGAGGAACTGCAGCGTCTCGGCGACGGGCTGCGTGCCGCGGCCGGGCGGCAGGTGCTCGTCCGTGCCGGAATCGTTGCCGTCCGTGAGGTGCACGTGCGTGAGCCGCTCCCCCAGGGCCTGGACGGCCTCGAGCGAGTTCACCCGCCCGATCGCCGCGTGGGAGAAGTCCCACGTGACGTACTCGTAGTCCATGGGCACCGGGTCCCAGTGCGGCAGGTACATCTCGCGGCCGTTGCCGGAGGTGCGCCAGCGGTACATGTTCTCCACCGCGATCTTCACGCCGTACGTCTCATTGGCGCGACGCACGCCCTCCTCGAAGCCGGAGGCGTACTTGCCCTGCCAGCGGAAGGGCGGGTGCACCACCACGACGTCGCAGCCCAGCTCGTGGGCCAGCAGCGCCGAGCGCTGGATCTTGGTCCACGCGCCGCCCCACACCTGTTGGGTCAGCAGCAGCGTGGGCGCGTGGATGGCCGTGACCGGGATGCCGAAGCGCTGCACGAGGGCGTGGAGCTGGTCGCCGTCGCGGGAGAGCGAGTTGCCGGTGACCATGACCTCCACGCCGTCGTAGCCCAGATCCTTGGCCACGGCGAAGGCGTGATCGGGGCCCAGCGGGTACACGGAGGAGGTGGACAGGGCGACCGGGATGGGGCCGAGCGGCTCCTGCGGCGGGTCCAGGCGGGCGTTCACAGCGCGGCGCCCGGCACGCGGTTGACCTCGCGCGAGAGCAGCTCAACGGAGCCGACGCCCACGTAGGCGTCGCCGACCACGTCGTGATCGCGCATGAGCCGGTCGAAGCGATGCAGGATGAGACCCTCACGCACGGCCCAGGGGCAGATGCGCAGCTCGTCCACGTCGAGGGCCTCCATGGCCGTCTCGGCGACGATGGCGCCGGCCAGGAGCTGCGGCGCGCGGATGGGCGAGACGCCGGGCAGGGAGGCGCGTTCGTCGAAACTCAGGACCTCGAGCCGACGGGACCACAGCTGCAGGTCACCCCGGCGCAGCAGGCGCTCCACGTAGGGACCCTGGCCGCTCGGCGCGGCGCCGGCCACACGCGCGAGCGAGCGGAAGGTCTTGGACGTCGCCGCCACGAGGTCCGGCTTGGGCTGGGCCTTGAGGGCGCGCACGGGGGCCGCGAGCGTCTCGCTCACGTACTCGCGCAGCGCCGCCACGGAGCTGGGGCGCGGCGGGTCGCCCGGCAACCGGTCCTTCGTCAGGCGGGCGGCACCGAGCGGCACCGAGACCGCCGCGGCGGGGAACTCGTCGCGGCCCGTGGCCATCTCGAAGGAGCCGCCGCCGATGTCCAGCACGGTGAGGTCGCGGGTGTCCCAGCCGAACCAGCGGCGCGCGGCGAAGTACGTCATCGCCGCCTCCTGCTCGCCCGTGAGCTCCTCGAGCGTGACGCCAGTGGTCGCCTCGACCTCGTTGATGACGGCCGGGCCGTTCGTGGCGCCGCGCAGGGCCGAGGTGCAGAAGGCCAGGAGGTCCTGGACCTTGTGCCGCCCGGCAAACGCCACGGCCTCCGTGACGAAGGAGAGCAGCTCGCGGCGCCCGCGCGCGTTCACCGCCCCCGACTCGTCGAGGAAGCGCACGAGCGAGAGCGGTCGCTTGTGCGAGGCGAACGCCACGGGGCGCGCGCCCGGATAGGCCTCCACGAGCAAGAGATGCACCGTGTTCGAGCCGATGTCGAGGACCCCAAGCCTCATGCCGCATCCCCCTGGGCGGTCGTATCCGGACGCACGCGCGCGGACCTACTTCTTCTTGGCGGCCGGCTTCTTCGCCGGCGCCTTCTTGGCCGTGGTGGCGCGGGCCGCCGGCTTCTTCGCCGGGGCCTTGGCGCGCTTCTCCGCCAGCAGCTCGATGGCCTTCTCCGTGGTCAGCTCCTCGAGCGAGGTGCCACGGGGAATGGTCACATTGGTGGTGCCGTCGGTGATGTACTCGCCGAAGCGGCCCTCCTTGGCCACGATCGGCTTGCCCGTGGTCGGGTCCTCACCGAACTCGGCCAGCGGCGGCTTGGCGTTGCCGCGGCCGCGCTGTTTGGGCTGGGCGTAGATGGCGCGCGCCTGCTCCTCGGTGACCGTGAACAGCTCGTCCTCGGAGGTCAGGGAGCGGTAGTCGCCGCCCTTCTTCAGGTACGGGCCGAAGCGGCCGTTGGCGGCCGTGATCTCGGTTCCGTCGGCGTCCGTGCCCACCACACGCGGCAGCGAGAGCAGACGCAGGGCCTCCTCGAACGTCACCGTGTTCGGGTCCATGCCCTTGAACAGGCTGGCCGTGCGGGGCTTCTCCTTGGCCGGCTTCTTCTTGGGCTTCGGGTTGCCGTTCTTGTAGTACTCCGTGGGCAGCGAGTCCAGGTAGGCCTGGAGCTGCTCCTCGGTCATCTCGGGGATGACCTCGGTGACGTACGGGCCGAAGCGGCCGTCCTTCGCCACGATCGTGCGCCCGTTGACGGGGTCCTTGCCCAGTTCACGGTCGCCCGGGACGGCGGCGTCCATGAGCTCGCGGGCCTTGGCGGCCGTGAGTTCGTCCGGGGCCAGGTCCTCCGGGACGTTGGCGCGCTTGGGCTCGGTGCCCTCCGGGGCGTCGCTGGGCAGCGCCTCCTCCAGGTACGGGCCAAACTTGCCGACGCGCAGGGTGATGTCATCGGCCACGGGGATCGAGTTGATGGCGCGGGCGTCGATCTCGCCGAGGTCCTCGACGGTGGCCTTGAGGCCCTCCGCGTCCCCCTCGCCGAAGTAGAAGTTCTGCAGCCACGCCTGGCGGGAGCGGCGGCCGGCCGCGATCTCGTCCAGGTCGTCCTCGAGGCGGGCCGTGAAGTCGTAGTCCACGTACTGGCCGAAGTGCTCCTCGAGCAGGCGAATCACGGAGAAGGCGATCCACGAGGGCACGAGGGCCCCGCCGCGCTTGGTGACGTAGCCGCGGTCCATGATCGTGGAGATCGTGGGCGCGTACGTCGACGGGCGGCCGATCTCGCGCTTCTCCAGCTCGGCCACGATGGAGGCCTCGGTGTAGCGCGGGGGCGGCGTGGTCTCGTGGCCGGCGGCCTCGATGTCACGGCCCGTGAGGGGCGCACCCTCGACGAGCTGCGGCAGGCGACGCTCTTCGTCGTCCCCCTTGCCCGTCTCCGTCTCGGCGGAGTCGGTGCTCTCCTCGTACGCGGCGAGGAAGCCGCGGAAGGTGATGACGGTGCCGGAGGCGACGAACTCGGCCACGCGGCCGTCCCCGGCCGTGCCGGCCAGGCGCACCGTGGCGGTGGAGCCCTTGGCATCGGCCATCTGGGAGGCGACGGTGCGCTTCCAGATCAGCTCGTAGAGGCGGTACTCATCGGCGCCGAGCTGCGAGCGCACCTGGGCGGGCGTGCGGAAGGCGTCGCCGGCCGGGCGGATGGCCTCGTGGGCCTCCTGCGCCGAATCGTTGCGGCCCTTGTAGACGCGCGGGCTGCCCGGCACGTACTCCGCGCCGTAGAGCTCGGTGATCTGCTTGCGCGCCGCGGTGACCGCCTCGTCCGAGAGGTGCACCGAGTCGGTACGCATGTAGGTGATGTAGCCGTTTTCGTAGAGGCGCTGGGCCACCTGCATGGCGACGCGCGCGCTCCAGCGCAGCTTGCGGCTGGCCTCCTGCTGCAGCGTGGAGGTCGTGAACGGCGCGGCAGGGCGGCGCGTGTACGGCTTGGACTCGACCGAGGTCACGTTGAAGGCGGCGCCCTCGAGGGAGGCCACGAGAGAGGTGGCGGCGGCCTCGTCCAGGTGAACGGCGCCAGCCTTGGCGGCGGCCGGGCGCAGGGCGCCGCGGTCGTCGAAGTCGCGGCCGCTGGCCACGCGCGAGCCGTTGAGGGTGTTCAGGCGGGCGCGGAAGGACTCGCCGGAGCCGGCCACGAACTCGCCGGACAGATCCCAGTACGAGGCCGAGCGGAACGCCATGCGCTCGCGTTCGCGCTCCACCACCAGGCGGGTCGCGACGGACTGCACGCGGCCAGCGGACAGGCCGCGGCCCACCTTGCGCCACAGCACGGGGGAGATCTCGTAGCCGTAGAGGCGGTCAAGGATGCGGCGGGTTTCCTGCGCATCCACGAGATCCATGTCCAGTTCGCGGAGATTGTTGAGGCCGCGTTGCACGCCCTCCTTGGTGATCTCCGTGAAGGTCATGCGGTGCACCGGCACCTTGGGCTTCAGGACCTCCAGCAGGTGCCACGAGATGGCTTCGCCCTCGCGGTCCGCATCGGTTGCGAGGTAGAGCTCGTCGGCGTCTTTCAGCTCGCGCTTCAGATCCGCCACGCGCTTCTTCTTGTCCGGGTAGACGACGTAATACGGCTCGAAGCCGTGGTCAACGTCCACCGCGAACTTGCCGACGGGCGACTTCTTCAGCTCGGCGGGAAGCTCGGAGGGCTGCGGAAGATCACGAATGTGACCCACGGAAGCGTCCACCACAAAGCCCTCGCCGAGGTACTTGGCGATGGACTTGCTCTTGGCAGGAGACTCCACGATCACGAGCTTCTTACCGGTGGGTTCCTTGGCCTTGGCGGGCACAGCACTCCTTCATGTCTGGCGCGCGGCGACCGGATGAGGCGCCGCAGACAGAGCTAACCCTAACGCCCGCCGAGGACCAGGGTTGCCCTTCCGGGCGAGCTAACGTGCCCCGGACGGGCGGCTCGACACTGTGAGGGGAACCCGGCGAGCCCGTTCAGACCTCCGGCGGGTCCTCGGTCACGGCGGAGCTCCCCGCCTGGTGACCGCGGTCCGGGAAGGCGGAGAGCAGGTAGTGAACGCGACGTGCGTCGGCCTGCCCGTCCTCGACCTCGGCCGAGCGCAGCTCGAACTCACGCACTAGGTCGAAGATCCGCTCCATGAACTCCTCCTCCGCCTCGCTGTCGAGCACCATGGAACCCTGGGCCTTGTACGGATGTTCCGGGCCCGGCTCGCCGGTGGCGCGCACCTGGCTGCGGAAGTCGATTTCCGACGCCAGCAGCTCGCGGTACTGGCTCAGCTGCATGTCCGTGTAGGCCATGATGCCCGCTTGCGAGCCGCCGAGCGGCTGGATCACGAGCTGCTCACCGGTGGCCTTCCACCGCCGCTCGCGAGCGTCCCCGGCGGATGCCGCGCGCTCCACGAGCCCGAAGCGCTCGAGGGCGCGCAGGTGATAACTCATGGCGCTCGGCGTCAGATTGGAGCGGGAGGCCAGTTCGGTGGCGGTGCGGGAGCGTCCGGAGGAGAAGAGCTCGTCCAGGGCCTCCATCCGGGCCTGGTGCGCGAGGGCGCGCACGGCCTGCGGATCGGAAATCACCACGCGACGCGGCTCGGAGGGTCGCTCCGGTCGGACGCGGTGCTTGGCCGCTCGCACGTCAGGATCCAGGGTGGTCATGCCCCGGCACTTTACTCGCCGGGGGCCAGGAAGCGCAGGAATCCTTGCGCAAGTAAGTCGCGCGCCGCGGCGAGCAACTCCTCGGCGCTGGGACCGCTGCCCGGGGCGCTGGCGTCCAGGAGCGCACACACGGCGCGGGCGAGGGAGCCGAGCGGCAGCTCGCCGTCGCACGCGGAGACCAGCCCGGCCTCGGCCGTGGAGAGCAGGCGCACGCGGCGCAGCCCGGCGCCCTGGCGCAGCATGATGGCCTGCGGATGCTCGTCTCCGGGACGCGCGTGCGTCTCCACCGTGACGTCGTCTGGCACGACGGCGTGCACCAGCTCGATCTGAGCGCTCGCCACCGCGTCGAGGCGCCACACGGCCTCGCCGAGCGTGGGGCCCACGGGCTGGGCGATGGGGTGCTCGATCGACTCGAAGCGGCGCCCCACACCAGCAGGGGCACCCGGCGCCGTGCGGCGCAGCCACACCAGACCCAGGCCCACGCCCCCGACCTCGCGCGAGGCGAAGTCGTCGAGGTACTGGGCGTAGCGCTCCTCGCCGGCGGCGCGGTCGCGCATCTCCGACGCATCACGCAGCCACGTCTCGGCGTAGCCCTCCGGGCTCTCGACGTCGCGCTGGATGACCCAGGCCTCGACCCCCTCGGGCGTCCAGGCCGCGGGGCGCCCGGCCCAACCAGGCACCTCGGTGCCGGTGACGGGGTCGGTGGCCGTCGCGTCGTCGGGCAGGAGAGACTCCGGGATTTCCCAGTTCGCGAGCATCTGCACCGTGCCGCCGGGCGCGAGCACGGAGGCGAAGTCGTGCCAGAGCGAGGCGACGAGCGTGTCGCCCGGCATCCCGCCGTCCCGGTACGTGAAGCGCTCACTCTCGTCCTCGCCAGCCCGCCGCGGGGTGATGACGAAGGGCGGGTTGGAGACCACGAGGTCGAACTCCTCGCCGGCCACCGGCTCGAGCAGCGAGCCCTGCAGGAGGCGCACGCGCTCGCCCAGCGAGGCCGGGTTCAGGCCGAGCGCCGCGGCGTTGAGGACGAGGTTGAAGCGGGTGAAGGCGAGCGCGCGCTCGGAGAGGTCCGTCGCCGTGACGTGATCGCAGTGGGCGAGGAGGTGGAAGGTCTGGATGCCGCAGCCCACGCCGACGTCGAGGGCGCGGGCGGCGGGGCGGCGGATCGTCGCGGCGGCGAGCGTCAGGGAGGCCTGGCCGATCCCCAGCACGTGGTCGTGGCGCAGCACGCCCGGGCGCTGCAGGGCCCCGAGATCGGAGGCGACCCACAGCTCCGCGTCAGCGTCCGAGGCGTGCGGGCGCAGGTCCACGGCGGAGCGGAGCGCGCCAGGTCCCGAGGGTGCGGCCTCCAGGAGCCCCAGGTCCAGGGCACCCTGCCCGCCTAGGCGCGGGAAGGCCTGGGCCACGCGTGCCGAGGGCAGCTCCTCCGCGAGCAGGAAGAGCCGCACGAGCGCCGCCAGCGGGGCGGCCGCCGGGTCCTCTTCGAGCGCGGCCACGGCCCGGCGAGCCGCCACCGGGTACTCGCGCCCGAGGGCCGCCATGGCCCGCTCACCCAGGGCCTCCTCGATCCGCGCGTGGCTGAACCCGGCGGCCGTCAGATCGGTGGCGAGGGCCTCCAGCGCGGCGAGATCGTCGCTGCGCGGGGCGCCCTGCACGCGCGAGAAAGCTGGCGTTTGGCTGGCGTTTTCGTGACTCACCCCTCCAGTCTAGAAAAGCCGGCCGGTGCGTGGATCGATGCAGAACCGTGCCTTCACGAGTGCGACGTTCAAAGCAAACATCGGTACGCTCGATCCATGGTTGCTAATGCGAGTGATGAACTGATCGGCACCTGGGTCCGCGGCTGGGCCGAGGCGCGCGGCTACGAGACCCGCCACGAGGGGCCCATCCACGCCTACCGCCGGACGGGCCAGGACGCGGAGCACTGGGAGTATGTGATCCACAACCCCAACGCCGAGCAACTCGCCGCCCTCGCGACCGCCCTGAAAGAACATCCGGGCCGCCGCGTGACCGCCTTCACCAAGGACATCGACGCCCTGGTGTCGCAGGCCTCGGCCGCCGGCCTGGAGCTGGTCTCGCAACGCGAGGCGCTCATGGTCACCGACATGACGGTGCAAGACGTGGAACCGCCGCGCCTCGAAGAGGGCCTGCACTGGGAAGAGAAGCGCGACGGCAGCCACGCGTGGGTTTCCCTGCACCGCAGCTCGGACGGCGCCGTGATGGCCTCCGGCCACGTTGCGGCGATCGACGACTACGCCGTGTTTGACCGCATCGTCACGGCGCCCGAGTTCCGCCGCCGCGGCTACGGCTCGCTCGTGACGCGCTACCTGGCGTCCATCGCGACCGAGTCCGACGCCGACGAGGGCCTCCTCGTGGCTAGCACCGACGGCTACGAGCTGTACAAGTACCTCGGCTGGACGCTGCTGGGCACCATGGCCGTGCTCGAGGCCCCCAACACCCAGGACGGCCACGAGCGCGTGGGCCACACGGCCTGAGATTCTTCCCGCACGACGGCGCGTTGTCGCCTCGTGCGCAAGGGACGCCGGGATTCCCCGGCGCCCCTTTCTTGTCCCCGGAGTGCGCGGGCGACGCGGGGCGCGGCTGCTGCGCGTCGCGTGGAAGGATGAGGCCCCATGAAGGACTTCCGGACCCTGATCCCGCTCCTGGGCCGCGGCGAGGACCCGGAGCAGCTGCAGCACGTGCACACCCTGCCCGCGGCCGAGGCGCGTTACGCCGGCTGGCCCGCCTGGCTCGATCCGGCGGTGCGATCGGCCTTCGCGGGGCGCGGCATCGGCCAGCCCTTCGTGCATCAGGTGCAGGCCGCCGAGTCCATCCACGCCGGCGCCCACACGATCGTCGCGACGGGCACGGCGTCCGGTAAGTCGATGGCCTACTGGATGCCCTCGCTGGACGCCGTGGTGCGCGGCGGGCTGACGCCGGACGGCACGCGGACCGCCGGCCGCGGCGAGGCAACGGTCCTGTACCTCTCCCCCACCAAGGCCCTCGCGGCCGATCAGCTCACCTCCGTGCACAACCTCAAGATCGAGGGCGCGCGCGCCGCCTCCTACGACGGAGATACGCCGCGCGAGGAGCGCCGCTGGGTGCGCGAGCACGCCAACGTGGTGTTCACGAACCCTGACATGCTGCACTTCGGGATCCTGCCGAACCACGTGCAGTGGGCCGGCTTCCTGCGCCGCCTGAGCCATGTGGTGGTGGACGAGGCCCACGGCTACCGCGGCGTGTTCGGTTCGCATGTGGCCGTGCTGCTGCGCCGCCTGCGCCGCGTGGCCCGTTCCTACGGCGCCGAGCCGATCATGGTGGGCGCCTCCGCGACGAGCGCGGATCCGGCGGCGAGCTTCTCCCGGCTCATCGGGGCTCCCGCGGCGGCCTTCGACGACGACGCCTCGGCGCGGGGCGAGCGCACCGTGGCGCTGTGGGAACCGCCGCTGACGGACCAGCGCGGCGAGAACGGCGCCTTCCTGCGCCGCACGGCCATCGCCGAGACCTCCGACATGCTTGCCAACCTGGTGTGCGCCCATGTGCGCACGCTCGCGTTCATCCGCTCGCGCAGGGGTGCCGAGGCGATCTCCACGACGGCCGCCCGCCTGGTCGGCGAGATCGATGCCGGCCTGCCTCACCGAATCGCGGCGTACCGCTCGGGTTACCTGCCCGAGGAGCGCCGCGAGCTCGAGGCCGGCCTGCGCAGCGGCGAGCTGCTCGGCGTCGCCTCGACCTCGGCGCTCGAGCTGGGCATCGACGTGGCCGGGCTCGACGCGGTGCTCGTGGCCGGCTGGCCCGGCACCCGGGCCTCCTTCTACCAACAGATCGGCCGCGCCGGCCGCGGTGGGCAGGACGCCCTCGCCGCCTTCATCGCCGCCGACGATCCGCTCGACACCTATCTGGTGCACCACCCGGAGGCCGTGTTCGGCGCAGGGGTCGAGGCCACCGTCTTCGACCCGGACAACCCCTACGTCCTGGGCCCGCACCTGTGTGCCGCGGCGTCGGAGCTGCCGCTGCGGCCGGACGAGGTCGAGGAGGTCTTCGGACCCCGGGCTCCGGGGATCGTGGCCGACCTCGTGGAACGCGGCTATCTGCGCCGCCGCCCGGCCGGCTGGTTCTGGACGCACCCCCAGAGCGCGCACGAGATGGTCGAGCTGCGCTCGGCCGGCGGCGGGCCCGTGACGATCGTCAACGCCGAGGACGGAACGGTCCTCGGCACCATGGACTCTCCGCAGACGCACTATCAGGCGCACACGGGGGCCATCTACATCCACCAGGGCCGCAGCTACCTCGTCGAGGAACTGGACGAGGCCAACCACGTTGTGGTGGTCTCGCGCGCCCAGCCCGAGTACTACACCCAGGCCCGCGACATCACCACGGTGGAGGTGATCGAGACCGAGCACAGCGAGACGTGGGGCGAGATCGGCGTCCACTTCGGCGATGTCCAGGTCACGACACAGGTGGTCTCCTTCCAGCGCAAGGCGATCGTCAGCAACGAGCTGCTCGGCGAGGAACCGCTGGAGCTGGAGCCGCGCGTCCTCTTCACGAAGGCCGTCTGGTTCACCATCCCCGAGCCGCGCCTGCACGCGGCGGGCATCGACGCGGAGACCGCGCCAGGCGCGCTGCACGCGGCCGAGCACGCCGCGATCGGCATGCTGCCGCTCGTGGCCTCGAGCGACCGCTGGGACATCGGCGGCGTCTCCACGGCCCTGCACGCCGATACGGGGACCCCCACGATCTTTGTGTACGACGGCCACCCGGGCGGGGCCGGCTTCGCCGAGCGCGCCCACGCCATGGCCCCGCACTGGCTGCGCGCCACCCGCGAAGCCATCCAGGCGTGCGAGTGCTCCGCCGGCTGCCCGTCCTGCGTGCAGTCCCCCAAGTGCGGCAACCGCAACAATCCCCTGGACAAGGCCGGCGCCGTGAAGCTGCTCGGGGAGATCCTGCACCTCGTTCCCGCCGAGCGCGGACGGCGTTAGGAGACTGCTCCGGCAGCTGCGAGTGGAGCGCCCGGTGGAGATCGACGGGTGGAGGCCGATGACGTCGACCGTCGGGTGGCAGGCGCGTGGTGCCGATGCGCTCACGGCGGGGCTCCCGCCGCGGCCTCGGCGCTGGCCTGCGGGAGCGGGAAGACCCCCCAGCCCGGTGCCCGATCCGAGGCCACGCTCACCACGGCCGCGGCGCCTTCGGCGGCGCTGAGCGCCGAGGTAAAGCGGCAGGCCAGCACGCGCGCTCCATTGCGCGCCGCGACCTGTGCGGCCACCGCACAGGGATCCCCGTGGCCGCCCAGTCCCCGGGCGGCATCCGAGGCGGCAAGCGCCGCCAGCTCGGCCGCGGCGGACGCCCTGCTCTGTTCGAGACCCGCCGACGCGAAAAGCAGGGCCGCCACGATGCAGGCCGCGGCCGCCGCCAACAGCGCGAGGCCCAGGGCCGTGGCGGCTCCGGACTCGCCGCTTCCGCGGCCCGGACCGCTTGCACTGCCCTGACCGGCCGGACCGCTCGCGCCTGCCCGACGCGGCGGCCCACCCTGACGATCCGCTCGGCCTGGGCGGCCCGAATCCGGTGTCTCGGGCGTCCCCGGCGCCCTCATCACTCGAGCCCCGCTTCCACGAGGGCTGCCGCCTCACCCGAGACCGTGATGGAGGGGCCCAGCAGGCCCCACAGCGGCACCTCGCTCGTCACCGTGACCTGCGCCCACTCGCCGCTGCGCTGCACGCTCACGGCGACTCCGTCTCCGGCGAAGCTGGCCGCCCGCTCCGTGGGTCCTCCGCGCGCAGCCTCCCGCGCCACGGCCCCGGCCGCTTGCTGCACGCGCACGGTGGCCGCACCGAGCACGCCGACGGCAACGATGCTCAGCAGGGCCAGCAGGACCACCGGAAGCACCACGGCAAATTCGGCCGTGACGCTGCCGCGCTCCCGCGCCGAGGTGCCTGCCGCGGGCTCCCGGTGATCCGCAGGCATCTCAGCCGCCGATCGCCTGGCGGATGAGGTTCATGAGCATGCCGCGCACCTCGCCGCTGCCCAAGATCGTCACGAGCAGCCCGGCAAAGCCGACGGCCGCGAGCGTGACAATCGAAAACTCGGCCGTGGCGATGCCCGCCTCGCCCCGCAACCGCCGCGCCGGTTCCGGCACCACGGGTGCCTCGCACCCCGTTGCGTTCTCCTTGTTCATGCCGCTCCTTCTCCTTGTGTCCCGGCGGGGCCGGGTCCCCCGGACCGCAACCGGCCCGTCCACCCAGCCTGGCCCGCCACGGCGCCCAGCGGCGGGGGAGGAGCGCCGATTGTGGATCGCCGCGCCGACCCGAGCCGATGTGAGGGAAGCACGTTCAAAACCAGGGCAGTAAGGCCAGCGCTACCGGCACGATGCCGAGGCACACGAAGGCCGGGAGTGCGCACAACCCCAGGGGCAGCACGAGCCGCACCGTCATGGCCGCGGCCTGCGCCTCCTGCTCGCGCGCGGCCCGCCTCCTGGCCTCGGCGGCCGCGTCACGCAGTAAGGCGGCCGCCGGCGCCCCGGTACGCGAGGAGAGGCGCAGCGGTGCCTCGAGCGCGGCGCATCCCGGGGCAGAGGCCCAGGCCTGCGCCCACCCGGAACCCCAGCGCAGGCGCGCAGCAACCGCCCCGAGGGCCGGCACCGGGCCCTCCCGGTCCCCGGCCGCCTCGAGGGTCTCCTCCACGCTCATCCCGCTGTCGACGAGCGCCGCCACCGCGTCGCAGAGCAGGGGCACCTCCGCCAGCGGGGCGCCGGCCGGACGATCCGGCTCCGTGCCGCGCAGAGCTCGATGGTGGGGAGCGTGGTGCGAGTCGCGGCCCGGACTCAGCCCGGGTGCATGCCGGGCCGCGCGTGGGCCGCGTTGCGGGCCGCACGGTGGTGCCCCGGCGACGAGCCACCACAGGGCGGACAGCGCGACGGCGCAGAGTGCCTGGAAGATGAACACGCGGATCAGCTCCTCGGGACCGCTGGCGCGGCGGCACGCGAAGCCCGTTCGCCCGGCTCGGGCGGCGTGCTCCGTTCCTCCTCCGGCAGCGCGATCACCCGCCGGGACCACAGGAACGCCGCGAGCCAGAAGGCGCAGCCCAGCCCGGCCGTGATGCGGCCGGGCACGCTCCCGACGAGCACCTCCACGGGCCGCGCTCCCAGCGCCTGCGCCAGCAAGAGTCCACCGACCGGCAACCACGCGAGGATCTTGCGGGTGGTCCCGGCCGCCGCGGCGCCGGCCTGGCGGGCCCGCAGGGCATCCGCCGTCGCGGCGGCGTCCTCTGCGAGGCGCTCGAGCAGCGGTGCCAGCGGCGCGCCCGTGCGAGCCGCCATGCCGCACACCCATCGCAGGCGGCTCCAGCTCGCACCGAGGCCCGGCGCCCCGGGGCCGTGGGCCGCGGGCTCACGACGCCGGATCTCGACCCCGGCCCCCAAGGCCAGCGCAACGGAGGTCGCCGCGTCGCCCCACGCAGCCTCGAGCTGCGTGGCCAGCTCTCGCTTCGCCGCGTCGCGACGGCCGCGCACGCGGGTGAGGGGGTCGCGCCGCAGCGGCTCCGCCCGTTCAGCCCCCTCCGCGCCGCCCCCCGACGTCCCCGGCGCCCCGATGCCGCGAGGCTTCCGGTCGGCCTCCGCGGTCCGGCTTCGCATCGTCCGCCCGAGCGTCCGCCGCGAGCGCGGCGAACGCCTGTGTTGGCGTGGCCCCCGAGCGCAGCAGGGCCGCCACCCGCGTCAGGTGCTCCCGGGCCGCGTCCGCTTGGGCGATGCGCAGCCGCACTGGCTCCGGCCCCGCGGGGCCGCGCGCGCGCTCCCGGCGCTCCCGGTTCTGCCGGCGCTCGGCGCACTCCCGGAGCCTCCGGCTCGGCGCCCCTCCCCCACCCGGCGCCGGCAACAGACACGCCACCAGGAGTCCCACGGCCAGCGCGGCCAGGACCGCGCTCATGTCCCGCCGCCGCGGTGGTGGCCGGCGAACCAAGCGAAGGCTGGCCCCGGGACGGGCCTGCCACGGGCGTCGGGTTCGACGATCGGCTCGCTGAGCAGCCGCCCGTCCACGGCGAGCAGCCGGACCATGGCGACCGGGCGCCGTCGTCCGCTCTCATCCCGCGCGAGGTGGACCACCGCGTCCAGCGCGGCGGCGGCCTGCAGGGCCGTGGCCCGCTCGTTCCACCCGGCGAGCGCGCCGAGGGCGAGCAACCGCGCCGGCACATCGGCGGCGGAGTTCGCGTGCACCGTCCCGGCCGCCCCGTGGTGGCCGGTGTTGAGCGCCATGAGCAGTTCGCGCACCTCCTCGCCGCGGCACTCGCCCACGACCAGGCGATCCGGCCGCATGCGCAGGGCCTGCCGGATGAGCTCGGCCAAGCTCACCTCGCCGCGGCCTTCCGCGTTGCTCGCGCGGCTCTGCAACGCCACGACGTGCGGGTGTGCCGGTGCCAGCTCGCCGGCGTCCTCCGCGATCACGATGCGATCCTCCGCAGAACAGGCCGCGAGCAGTGCCGAGAGCAGGGTGGTCTTGCCCGCCCCGGTGCCGCCGGAGATGAGCAGATTGAGCCTGGAGCGCACGGCGTGGGCCAACCAACCGGGCCAGGGGTCGCCCGGTTCGGGGAACAACCCGTCGAGGCTGGCGGTGCTCCGCCCCAGCACGCGCACCGAAAGGACCGTGCCCGCGGCCGAGACCGGGGGGAGGACAGCATGGACGCGAAAGCCGCCCACCACCACGTCGCCGTACGGCCGCGCGTCGTCGATCCTCCGGCCACCCAGCGCCAGGAGCCGCGTGGCCAGGCGGCGGCGTTCCTCCTCGTCCTCCAGGCGCAGCGCGGAGCGGTGCAGGCCGTCGTGGTCTTCGACCCACACCTCGCCGCTGGCCAGGACCAGCACGTCGGTCACGCCCGGTCCCTCCGCCAGGCCCTGCAGCGGCCCCAGCCCCGTGAGTCGGTCGCCGACCCACGCGGACACGGAGGAGAGCTGATCGGTGCCGCGGATCGGCGCGAGCTCGGCGACGGCTTCGAGAACGCGGCCCGGATCCGCCCCGCCGCCACCGAGGCCCAGCCGCTCGCGCACCGCCTCCAGCAAGAGCGGCGTGGGCTCGCCCCGCCCGTCCAGGTAGGCGTTCACGGGGCGCCCGGCCCGGCCCCGGCCAGGAGGCGAGGCAGCCATAGCCGCCGGGCGAGGCGCCGCAACGCCCGCCCCGGTTCCGGGCCCGACGGGTCGGCGGCGCTGCCGGCCCACGCGGCGCCGAGCCACCCCGCGAGCGCCGGCCCGTCCGGGCTGCGTCCCCGGCCGCGCAAGACGCTCAGGCTGACGGTGGCGCCGGTGCAGCGGTGCGGCGGCCAGGCCCCGTCCTCGCCCGCGCACGCGAGCACGTGGGCCGCGCCCGCAGGGACGGCGGCTAGGGGCCATTCGAGCGCTCCCACGGCGACGATCACGAGCTCGAAGGTCGAGGCCAGGGCCCCGCAGACAGCAGCCACCTCCGCAGGGGGCATGCGGTCAGGATCCTCCCCCGGGGCCCAACCGAGCCTCGCGATGGCTCCGTCGGACGCCAGCAGCTCCGGCAGGCCGGCCACCGACCCGTCCGCCGCCCACCGGCGGGCGCTCTCCCAGCCGGGCACCCCCGGCTCCGCCTCCCAGCGTTGAACGGACCCCGGGTCCGCGTCCACGAGCACCACGGGGAGCCCCTCCGCCTCGGCGGCGTAGGCGAGCGCAAGCGCGGCGCGTTGGCTCCCTCCGGCACCGCCGAGCCCGCCCACCGCCACCACGACGCCGCGGCGAGTCCGGGCGCTCAGCCTGGCTCCCAGCCAGGCCGCGCCGGAGGGCAGGGTCACGTGGGGGTGATCCGGGTGCCGCGCCGCCACGGCCCACGCGGCGGGGCCGTCGGCGCCCAAGAGGACGGCGCCCGCCGGCGGATCGGGTTCCTCGGCGGCCCACACCAGCCCTCCCACGGGCGACGCCGCTTCGCGCCGCTGCAGATACCCGGACGGGCGGTCTGCCGGAGATCGGCCGGAGCGCTCGTTTGGGCGCTCGGCGGGGTGGCCGGGACGAGCCGCAAAGGTGCCGCCGTCGGGGAAGCAACGCGCCCGCAGGCCAGCAGCGAGCAGCGCCGCGAGCACGTGCCCCAAGAGTGGTTCCCGCACACCCACGACGTCGACGCACGGCGCGGTGCTTGGCCCCGACTCCCGCGCGTCGCTCGCGCCGGCCGCGGGCACACGGGAGGGGAGGTCCGGGGCACCCGGGGCCCGCAACGGCACCGGGGCCGGAGGCACCGCCGGGGCCGCCGGGGCCGCGGCATGATCTCCCCCACCGTTGCCCTTGCGGCCAACGCCGCGCCCCGGCCCGGCGACGAGCCATCCGCTCCGACCCGGCCTCGGGGCGGCGCCCGCCGTGTCCCGTGCGTGCGCACGAGGCGAGGACGCCTCGTGGGCGAGCAGCCCGACCGCGCGACCGCCGCCGGGCGGGCCGAAGATCACCGCCTCGACCTCGCTCCAGTCGTCCGGCTCGGGAGGGCGGTGCCCTCGGGGCCTGGCGCGCCGACGCACCCAGTCGCGTTCGCGTTCTCGCTCCCGCTCGAGCTCGCGATCGAGCTCGGCGGCGCTCTCCGACCGCCGCCGGGGCGTTCCCCGTACCCGCTCGCCGCGTTTCCGCCCGGCCGGCGCTTCCTGATCCAAGGTCCACATCGCTCCAGCGTGCGCGCGTTCCGCGCTGCGCGCTGGCCGCGGGACGGGGTCCGTGGACGGGCTCGGGATGTGAGGGGAAGCCACCCTCACCGGGGCCGGCCTCGGCCGCACCGCGGCAACGGCGGCTGCGCCCGTCCGGCCCGGCCCCGGCTCCCGGTCCCGCCCCGGCGCCCGGTCCCGCCCCCTCACAGGCCCTCCGGTGGCCATCCTGTGTCCACAGCACGCGGCCCGCGCCAGCACCCGTCGCCCCCGTCGGCAAGAATGGGCCCATGACGGCCTATCTCTTGGCCCCGCTGGCAGGCGAGGCGCTCGCCCAGCCCCGCGGCGTCGTCGTGCCCTTGGATGCCACCGGGCGCCCGACCGGCCCCGGCACACAGGCTCCGCGCGCCGAGCTCGCCTCCGTCGTGGCCGGCATCGAGGCGGCGG
Source organism: Galactobacter valiniphilus (assembly GCF_003575975.1). Lineage (GTDB taxonomy): Bacteria > Actinomycetota > Actinomycetes > Actinomycetales > Micrococcaceae > Galactobacter > Galactobacter valiniphilus. The sequence continues at coordinate 145,018 of NZ_QQXK01000001.1, forward strand.
ACCCGGCCGCCCGGTGGGTCTGGGAGGACTCGCGTTTCGCCTACCCGGAGCTCCTGGAGGCCGGTGTGGAGGTGCGCCGCTGCCACGACCTCGGCCTGACCGCTCTGCTCCTGCACGGCGCGGTCGACTACGTCCCCACGCCCGGGCTTCCGCCCCGCAAGCTCCCCGAGCTCCCCGCCGAGGCCTTGGCCACGGAACAGGACGCGCTCTTCTCCGCGCTGACCCCGGACCCGCCCACCCCGCAGGCCTTGGCCGAGGAGTACGCGGCCCAGCTCGAGGCCCTCGCAAGCGCCGGGGCCCGGGGCCGCACGCTGCACCTCTTGGCTTCCCTGGACTCGGCCGGTTCGCTCATCGCAGAGGAGATGCGCCGCGACGGCGTCCCGTGGGACCGCGCCGAACACGAGCGCCTGCTCGCCGAACGCCTGGGCCCCCGCGTTCCTCACGGCGCGCGCCCGGCCAAGCTCGCCGACCTCACCGAGGTGCTCCAGGACCTCCTGGACGCGCCCCGGCTCAACCCCGATTCCCAGCCCGAGCTCCTGCGCGCGCTGCGCGGCGCCGGGCTCGACGCGCGCAGCACCCGGCGCTGGGACCTCGAGGAACTCCACCACCCGGCCATCGAGCCGCTCCTGCGCTACAAGAAGCTCCAACGGCTCCTGACGGCCAACGGTTGGGCGTGGCTCGACGCCTGGGTCCGCGGCACGCGCTTCCACCCCGAGTACGTCGTGGCCGGCGTGGTTACGGGGCGGTGGGCCAGCCAGGGCGGCGGCGCCATGCAGATCCCCCACGATGTCCGCTCCGCCGTGCGCGCGGACCCCGGCCACGTCCTGGTCGTCGCCGACGCGAGCCAGCTCGAGCCCCGCGTGCTCGCCGCCATGAGCGCCGACCACGCCCTCGCCGAGGCCGCCCGCGGGCGCGACCTCTACCAATCCATCGCCGACAAGGTCTTCGGGGGCGACCGCGAGATGGCCAAAGTCGCCATGCTCGGCGCCATGTACGGCGGCACCACGGGCCCCTCCGCAGCCATGGCCCCGCGGCTCGCCGCCGCCTACCCGCGCGCCACCGCCCTCCTGGAGGAGGCGGCGCGCACGGGCGAGCGCGGCGGCACGGTCCACACGTGGCTCGGGCGCACCTCGCCGCGTCCGGCGCCGTTCGGTGGGGGAACGGGCTCAGGCTTCGGGCCGGACGGCCCCGGTCCGGGGGACGAGGCGCCCGACGCCGTGGGGCCGGGTTCGCGCGACACCGGCATGCAGGCGAACGCAGGGGGAAGCGGCGCGCTCGGCGGGCAGGGCAACTCCCTGTCCCCCAGCCAGGATGGCGCCCCGCGCGCGGCAGGCGACCCGGCAGCGGCGGCCCGGGCGTGGGGTCGCTTCACCCGCAACTTTGTGGTGCAGGGGACGGCCGCCGAGTGGGCCGAGTGCTGGATGGCGGACCTTCGCTCGCGGTTGCGCGCCACGGCGCCTGGCTCGCGGCAAGTGTTCTTCCTCCACGACGAGATCATGGTCCACGCCCCCGAGTCCGAGGCCGTGGACGTGGAGATCGCGCTGCGCGCCGCGGCGGACGGCGCAGCGCGCCTGATCTTCGGAGACATCCCCGTGGACTTCCCCATCTCCGTGGGGATCGCCAGGGACTACGCCACGGCCAAGTAGCGGCTCAGTAGCCGCGCGGGCGCACGCGGTCGTGCTCGTCCCACGGCTCGCCCCAGCCGAGCTCCTCGAAGAGCCCGTCCAGGATCGCGGCGGTGAAGCCCCACAGCAGCCCGTGCTGGGTCCGGAACGCCGGCATGGTCCACTCGCGCCCCGCGCGCTCGAGCACGGTCATGCAGCGGTTCGCCGGGTCCAGCAGATCGGCCACGGGCATGCGGAAGACGGCGGCGGATTCCCCGGCGTCCACCACGCCCACCTCGCTGGGTTCGCTCCACCAGCCAAGCACTGGCGTCACGGTGAAGTTCGAGACCGTGGGCGCGAGCGGCAGCGCCCCCAGCACCTGCACCCCGGCGGGGTCCAGCCCCGTCTCCTCGACGGCCTCGCGCAACGCGGTGGCCACGGCGTCGGCGTCCTCGGGGTCGGCTCCTCCGCCCGGGAAGGCGATCTCGCCCGCGTGGTCGCGCAGGGTGGACGCGCGGACCACGAGCAACACGTCCAGGTCCGCCGGCACGGCGGCCGAGGGGTGCTCCGCCGGGTGCCCGTCCAGGGCACCGAAGAGCACCAGCACCGAGGCGCTGCGCGCCGGCCGGTCCCCCGCGGGCGGGCGCACGCGGCGCAAGCGGGCGTAGCCGGCCTCGCGCGCCGGATCGCGCTCGTAGGCGCTCGCCAGCGCGGCGAGCTGCTCGCGCGCCGTGTTGCACGACGGCGCGGGCTCGGCCTGGGTGCTCATGGTGAACCTTTCGATGGGAGGCGGCCGCAGGAAGACGGCCGGTCCGCGCATCGGCGCGGGTGCGCGGCCGCCCGCCGGGGAGCGGCCAGGCGAATCGTCACGCCTACGGGCCGAGTGGGTAGCCCATGGCCCGTAGCTGGCGGCGCGTGTAGCCCTGGACCATGAGCCGGTGCAGGTCCTCGCGGCCCGGGGCCAGCTCGTACTTGAGCAGCGCCTCGGCGGCCTCGGGGTCGGTCTCGCCCTCGCCGAAGGAGGGGCACCACTGCGCCACGGGGCACGCCCCGCAGGCCGGCTTCTTGGCGTGGCAGATGCGCCGGCCGTGGAAGATCAGGTGGTGCGAGAGCATCGTGTAGTCGCGCTTCTCGAAGAGCTCCCCCACCTCGGCCTCGACCTTGACCGGGTCCTCCTGGTCGGTCCAGGCGAAGCGCCGGGCGAGCCGCCCGAAGTGCGTGTCGACGGTGAGCCCTGGACGGTCGAAGGCGTTGCCGAGCACCACAAACGCGGTCTTGCGCCCCACGCCCGGCAGCGTCACGAGGTAGTCCAGGTCCTCCGGCACCTCGCCGTCCTGCTCGGTGACGAGCCGGCGCGAGAGCTCCTGGATGTTGGCGGCCTTGGTCTTGTAGAAGCCAGTGGGTCGCACGATCTCCTGCACCGCCGCGGCGGGTGCCCCGGCCAGGGAGAACGCGTCGGGGTACGCCCCGAACAGCACGGGCGTGACCTCGTTGACCTTCACATCCGTGGTCTGAGCGGAGAGCACTGTGGCGACGAGCAACTCGAAGGGGTTCTCGAAGTCCAGCTCGGCCACGACGTACGGGTACGTCTCGCCGAGCACCTTGTCGATCTTGCGGGCGCGGCGCTTCTTGGCCAGGTGCGTCTCGTTGTCGAGGACGCGGGCGCGGCGCTGCGCTGGGGTGAGGCGAGGGGGCATCAGCCAAGTTCCAGGTCGCTCGTGTCGCGCAGCAGGCCCTCACGCCCGTCGTCGTGGCGCACCACGAGGCCCTCGGGCAGCGTGCGCACGGCGAGGAACCACTCCCCCGGTTCCACCGTGAACTCCACGGCGCCCGTGCCGCGGTTCTCGGCGGGTCGTGCGTCGGGGACGGCGAACCAGAACGCGGCCGGCTCGGGCTCGTCCGGGGCGGCCGAGGAACCGATCACGCGGGTGTGCGGGGCGGCGGAGTGGGGCACCCGCGGCACGGCGCTGCGCGCCGGGGCCGGTGCCTCCCCCTCGGCGAACGCGCCGTCGGACGCAGCGCCGGACGCCGCGCCGGACGTGGCGCCGGACGTGGCGCCAAAGGAGGACGCGCCAGCGTCCGCCGGCCCGCCCACTCCACCACCCGACGTCGTGCCCCGGGCCCCAGACTCGCGACCGGCGGCACCGCGCCGGGCGCCAGGCGTGGACCAGCCAGCCGGCTCGGACGGGGCGATGTCGCGGCGCAGCAGCGGCACACCGGCCTGCGGCACGTAGTCGGCGCCGAAAACCGAGATCCACGAGGCACCCCAGCTGGCGACAAACAGCGCGGCGGCGCCGAGGACGGCAAAGAGCTGCGCGAAGGCGCCGGCCCCGCCGAGGCCGCCGAGCGCCACGACCAGGGCGGCGGCCGCCACGACGGCGCAGAGCTGGTCAAGGGAGAAGGAGCCGAGGTCGAGGCGGGCGCGCCCGCGCAGCCGGCGCCAGGCCACGCCGCCGGCGGCGGCCAGCGGCGCCAGCAAGCCGAGCACGATCACGGCGAAGTCGCCGCGCGTGCGGCCGAAGGAAAACAGGGAGGCGAGGGCCAGCACCACGGCGCCGGCCAGATAGGTGGTCTCGCGCGCCGTGAAAGGTCCGAGCACCGCCCGCGCGTTCGCTTGCTCACTCATGCCGCTCCTTGGGGTAGACCTGGCCGCCTCCCGGCGGCCCGCGCAGTGGATCAGCGCGTAGCACCGTAAGGCCTAAGCCTAACGACTATGACGGGTCTAGGAGGCCCTGATGGTCACAGTGCGGACGCCTGGTGATGATCACACCACAAAGCGTTGTAACGTGAATCACAACGGCCCCCTTTGTGAAAGTTTGAGGAAGGACCCCATGGGAGAGAACTCCACCCTGGACAACCTGCTCACCGAGCACCGCACCTTCGCGCCCTCGGCCGAGTTTGCCGCCCACGCCGTGGCTGACGCCTCGCTCTACGAGCGGGCGAGCGAGGATCGGCTCGCCTACTGGGCCGAGCGCTCCCGCGGCGCCCTGACCTGGGCCACCGATTTCACGCAGGTGCTCGACGACTCCAACGCGCCGTTCTACCGCTGGTTCGCCGACGGCAAGCTCAACGCCGCCTACAACGCGCTCGATCGCCACGTGGAGGCCGGGAACGGCGACCGCGTCGCGCTCATCTTCGAGGGCGAGCCGGGCGACACCGCCACGTACACCTACGCCGAGCTCACCACCGCCGTGAAGCAGGCAGCCAACGCCTTCGCCGGACTGGGCGTGGGCGCGGGCGACCGTGTGGCCGTCTACCTGCCGATGGTCCCCGAGGCCGTCATCACCATGCTGGCCTGCGCCCGCCTGGGCGCCGTGCACTCCGTGGTCTTCGGCGGCTTCTCCGCCGACGCGCTGCGCAGCCGCATCGACGACGCCGAGGCCAAGCTCGTCGTCACGGCCGATGGCACGTGGCGCCGGGCCAAGCCGAGCCCGCTCAAGCCGGCCGTCGACGCCGCGCTCGAGGCCCCGGGCCACACCGTGTCCACCGTCCTGGTGGTCAAGCGCAACGCCGAGCCGACCAACTGGGTCGAGGGGCGCGATCAGTGGTGGCACGAGGTCGTCCCGAACGCCTCCCCCGAGCACGAGGCCGAGGCCTTCGAGTCGGAGCACCCGCTCTTCATCCTCTACACCTCCGGCACCACGGGAAAGCCCAAGGGCATCCTGCACACCACCGGCGGCTACCTCACACAGACCGCCGTGACCCACCACGACACCTTCGACCTCAAGCCGGAGACGGACGTCTACTGGTGCACGGCCGACGTCGGGTGGATCACCGGCCACTCCTACATCACCTACGCGCCGCTCGTGAACGGCTCCACCGTGCTGCTCTACGAGGGCACCATGGACACCCCGGATCGCGGCCGCTGGTGGGACCTCGTGCAGAGGCACAAGGTCACCATCATGTACACGGCGCCCACGGCCATCCGCACGGCCATGAAGTGGGGCCGCGAGGTCCCGGATTCCTACGATCTCTCGACCCTGCGCGTACTGGGTTCGGTGGGTGAGCCCATCAACCCCGAGGCGTGGATGTGGTACCGCGACGTCATCGGCGCCAACGCCGGCGCCGGCACGGACGGGCAGCCCGGCCCCCGCAAGGAGAACCCGGCCCCCATCGTCGACACCTGGTGGCAGACGGAGACCGGCGCGCACATGATCGCGCCGCTCCCGGGCGTCACCGCCACGAAGCCCGGCTCGGCCCAGGTGGCCGTCCCCGGCATCACGGTGGACGTCGTGGACGAGGCCGGCGTCTCGGTCGGCAACGGCGAGGGCGGCTACCTCGTCATCCGCGACCCGTGGCCGTCCATGCTGCGCGGCATCTGGGGCGATCCGGAGCGCTTCAAGGAGACGTACTGGTCCCGTTTCGAGACCATGTACTTTGCCGGCGACGGCGCCAAGAAGGACGAGGACGGCGACATCTGGCTCTTGGGCCGCGTCGATGACGTCATGAACGTCTCCGGACACCGCCTCTCCACCACGGAGATCGAGTCCGCGCTGGTCTCCCACGACGCCGTGGCCGAGGCCGCGGTGGTGGGTGCCAAGGACGAGACGACGGGCGAGGCCGTGGTCGCGTTCGTCATCCTGCGCGGCGCGGACGCCGAGTGGCCCGAGGACATCTCGGAGCAGCTGCGCCTGCACGTGGGCAAGGAGATCGGCCCGATCGCCAAGCCCAAGGCCGTTTTTGTGGTGCCGGAGCTGCCCAAGACCCGCTCGGGCAAGATCATGCGCCGCCTGCTCAAGGACGTCGCCGAGGGTCGCCCTGCGGGCGACGCCTCGACGCTGGCCGACACCACGGTGATGGATCAGATCGCCGCCACGATGCGCGGCTGATCCGCCTCAAGCGCACAACGCACGACGACGGCGCCGGTCCCCTTGCGGGGGCCGGCGCCGTTTGCGTGGGGTCGGGTGGGGCGGCCTGGACACCGCGCGGTCGCGGGGGCGCGCCCGGCGGCTCAGCGGTTGGTGCAGGACCCCGTGGAGACGGAGTCGAAGAGGGAGGACGCCTGCGCCACGGCGGGGGCGATCTCCTCGAGGCTCAGGGCGTAGCCGACGTTGTCCTCGCTCTTGGCCTTGGCGAAGACCATGCCGGAGACGCGGCCGTCGGCGGTGAGTAGCGGCCCGCCGGAGTTGCCCTGCTGCACGTCGGCGGCGAGCTGGTAGACGCTCAGCGGGGTCGCGTCCGCGCCGTAGATGTTGGGAACGCGCAGGGTGTGCAGCGACTGCACGGCCGCGGGGGCGGCGGAGAACGGGCCGCCGGCCGGGAAGCCCATGAACACGGCCTCGGCCCCTGTCTCGAGGTCACGGCCGAGCGACAGCGGGCCGAGCTCCAGCCCGTCCACCGCCACGATCGCGACGTCGCGCACCGGATCGAAGGAGACCACGCGGCCGGTCAGCGCGCGGCCATCGGCCGTCTCGATGACGGGCTGCTCCACGCCCTCGACGACGTGAGCGTTGGTCATGACGCGGTCCTTGGCGACAACAAACGCCGTGCCCGTCTGGTTGACGCCGCAGGCCGCTGCCGTGCCGGTGATGCGGGCCACGGAGGCGCGCGCGCTCTTCAGCGCGTCGGTGTCCAGCTCGGCGCTGGGGACCTCGACGTCGTGCTTGGGGGCCAGCGGCACCAGGATCTCGGGCAGCGGCATGCCGGCCACGAGGGTGCGGGCCTCGCCGAGCCCACGTTCCACGGCCTCGGGCGTCAGGGCGCGGGAGGCCTGGATGACCTTTGACTGCGCGATCTGCGTGGAGAGCAGCGGCAGGCCGAGGGTGGAGAACGTGAAAGCGAGGGCGGAGATCGCAAAGCCTGCAGCGATGAGGTTGACGCCGGCGCCGCCGACGCGGCCCCACCAGCGCGGGCGGGGCATGTCCATCCAGCCGCGCACCTTGGCGGCGGCCGCCTCGCCGAGCCCGTGCCCAATCGCGAGGAACAGCACAAAGGCCACGATGAGACCAATGACACGCCAGGTGGGATCGGGAATCCAGGCGGAGACGAGGGGAATCGCAAAGAAGGAGGCGGCCGCACCGGCGAGGAAGCCGAGGATGCCGCCGAGGGCCACGAGGAAGGACTTACGCCATCCGGCCGCGGCGAAGAGGAACAGCGCCACGATCAGCACCCAGTCCAAGACGTCCAGGCCCAAAAACACCGGAGATTCCGACCCCTCATCCCGCCGCACCGCCGCGTGTGCGGCGGGGTTGGGCGCCAGCGGCACCCTCCCACACATCGTAACGAATCGGCCAACGCCAACGGGACGAACACGTCAAAAGAGATCACCTTGTGTCCTACCCGCGGGGCAAGTTCGTTCACCCCGCGACATGCCCGAACGAGCATCAAATCGTGTGGGACGCGTCACAGGGTTGGAGCATGCGGCACAATGGGGGTAGAACCACCGACTTTTTCCGAACAGGAGCATCATGGATATTGAGGTCCTGCGGCGTGCGCCGCTCTTCGCACACCTGAGCGACGAGGCCTTCGCCGTGCTGACCGATGAGCTGACGGAGGTGGACCTCTCCCGCGGTGCGTCCGTCTTCCACGAGGGTGATCAGGGCGACCAGCTCTACGTGATCGTCTCGGGCAAGATCAAGCTCGGCCGCACCTCCCCCGACGGCCGCGAGAACCTTCTCGCCGTCCTCGGCCCCGGCGAACTCTTCGGCGAGATGGCCCTCTTCGACCCCTCGCCGCGCAACGCCACCGCCACCGCCGTCTCCGAGACGCGCCTGGCCGGACTGCGCCACGAGAACCTGCGCAAGGCCATCCAGGCCAGCCCGGACGTGTCCCTGCAGCTGCTGCAGGCCCTGGCCCGTCGACTGCGCCGCACCAACGACTCGCTCGCGGACCTCGTCTTCTCCGACGTCCCCGGCCGCGTCGCCAAGGCCTTGCTGGACCTGGCCGACCGCTTCGGTCGCCCCACCACCGACGGCATCCTGGTGGCTCACGAGCTCACCCAGGAGGAGCTGGCCCAGCTCGTTGGCGCCTCCCGCGAGACCGTGAACAAGGCCCTGGCCGAGTTCGTGCAGCGCGGTTGGCTGCGCCTCGAGGCCCGCGCCGTGGTCATTCTGGACCTGCAGCGCCTGCGCCAGCGCTCGCGCTGACCCCAGCCACACGCGAAGGAGGGCGGCACCCGGGTTCCGGGTGCCGCCCTCCTTCGCGTGCGCCGTCGTGCCGTTTCCAGTGCCCGACGGCGGGTGGTGGCGTGGGTGCCTCGCGGCCGGCCCGCGGGCGGGCCGCCTAGCGGCCGCGCGCCACGGCGCTGCCCTCGGCGGCGTCCACGGTGGTGACGTCCAGGAGCAGGTTATCCTCGACCTCGACCAGCTCGGGCTGGAAGGCCTGGATGTGGCGCTTGGACGAAAGGTAGGCGACGCAGCCGCGCGTGCGGCGCAGCTTCTCGAGCATGACCTGCGTGGCCGGCGTCGCCAGCTCCGCGAGCGGCTGCCCCACGGTGTCCGGCAGGCCGATCTCGTCGCCGAGCGCCTCGGACTCCGGGCGCGCGCCGTCCTCCTTGGCGGAGACCCAGCGGCCCCAGCGATCCTTGCCCTTCAGGGGCGAGACCTCCTGGCCGGCCGGGGCAGCCGCGGCGAAGTAGTACGTGTCGAAGCGGCGCAGCTCGTAGTCGGGCGAAATCCAGTGGCCCACGGGGCGCAGCAGATCGGTCCGCACGCCCCAGCCGCGGCGCTGCAGGAACTCGGCGAAGGTGAACTCGGCCGAGGCCAGCGCCTGGCGGGCGCGCATCCAGTCCTCGCCCTGGTTGTCCTCGATGAGCGAGAGCGGATCGGGGCCGGCCAGCAGCACGCCGGTCTCCTCGAAGAGCTCGCGGATCGCGGCCAGGACGTGGCGGCGGGCGAGCATGTGGTCGTTCATGCCGAGCACGGCGGCCCACTTGGCCGGCGTGGGGCCGAACCAGGGAAGCTGCGCGTCGTCGTCAACGGAGCAGGAGCCGCCGGCGAAGGAGATCATGCCGAGCGGCGATTCAGGGCCGCGCAGGCCGAGCCAGGCGCGGACGCCGTCGGGGGCGTCGCGCACGAGGAGCACGGAGCTCGCCTCGCGGGCACGGCGCGGCGTGCGGGCGCCCAGCTGCAGCCACGTGCGCGCGGCGTCCAGGCGGGAGGCCGGCACAGGGAAGAGCCTGCGCAGCACGCCCGTGGCCGGGGGCTCGGTGGAGATGGCGCAGACGGGTGCTGTCGGGGACGCCCCGGGCACGGCCCGGAACGTCCCCGTCAGCGGGTGATGCTCAGGCGTAGGCGACGACAATTTCCACTTCCACGGGGGCATCGATCGGCAGCACGGCCACGCCCACGGCGGAGCGGGCGTGGGCGCCGGCCTCGCCGAAGACCTCGGCGAGCAGCTCGGAGGCGCCGTTGATGACGCCGGGCTGGCCGGTGAAGGAGGGATCGGAGGCCACGAAGCCAACGACCTTGACGACGCGCGTGACGCGGTCGAGGGAGCCGATCTGGGCCTTGACGGCGGCGAGGGCGTTGATGGCGCTGATGCGGGCGAGGGCCTTGGCCGCCTCGGCGCTCACCTCGGCGCCGACCTTGCCAACACCCTGGAGCTCGCCGCCCACCGTGGGTAGCTGGCCCGAGGTGTAGACGAGGCCCTCATGGGCCAGCGCGGGAACGTAGGCGGCCAGCGGGGCCGCCACGGCGGGAAGCTCGATGCCCAGCTCCGCGAGACGGGCGTCGATACGGCCGTTCACGGCGTCGGAAGTCGCGTTCACAGACATCTAGTAGAAACCTCTCAGAGTGAGTCGCCCAGGGGGCGCTTGAAGTACGCCACCAGGTTGACGGACGGTGCCTGGATCATCTCGTTCCCGACCGTGGCGGCGGGGCCGGCGGCCGGCATGGCCAGGACGTTGACGAGCTCCCAGCCGTCGCGGCCCCAGTTGTCCAGGATCTGCTTGGTCGCGTGCACCATGAGCGGCACGGTTGCGTATTCCCACGTGGTCATGAGGTTCAGCGTATCGCCTGCTTGTATCCTGGAAGGCATGGCCGAGCGAACATCGCCCCTCATCAACACCGCCACCACCCTCGGGAAGGTCGTCGCCTTCTTCCTGGGTAGTGCGGTGGCTGGCGCCCTCGTGGCGGGAACCATGGTCCCCCTGGCGGTGGGAGCCAGCAAGGCCACCGAGGTGGCGGCCGGCGCGTACGACTCCATCGAGATCCCCACGGAGAACGCCGCGATCGCGCAGCCCTCCACGCTGCTGGATCGCGAAGGCAACGTCCTCGCCAAGTTCTTTGTGCAGAACCGCAAGAGCGTCTCGCTGAAGAACATCTCCCCGTGGATGCAGAAGGCCATCATCTCCATCGAAGACGAACGCTTCTACGAGCACGGCGGCGTGGACGCCCGCGGCATCGCCCGCGCGCTCGTCTCCAATCTCTCCGGCGCTGGCAAGCAGGGTGCCTCGACCATCACCCAGCAGTACGTCGCCAACCTCAACGTGAACAACCAGCAGGCCGAGGGCCGGTCCGAGGACGAGATCGCTCGTAACGGCAACAAGGACATCTCCGACAAGGTCAAGGAGATCAAGTGGGCCAACGAGATCGAGACCAAGATGTCCAAGGACCAGATCCTGCAGGGCTATCTGAACCTCGTCCCGTTCGCCGGCGCCACCTACGGCGTTGAGGCCGCCTCTGAGCGCTGGTTCTCCAAGTCCGCCAAGGACCTGAACATCGCCGAGGCAGCCCTGCTGGCCGGCATGGTCCAGCGCCCCACGCTGTACAACCCCGAGGTGAACCCCAAGGCCGCTACCCAGCGCCGCAACGTGGTGCTCGGCGCCATGCTGAAGACGGGCGCCATCACGCGCGACGAGTACAACAAGGCGGTCAAGTCCAAGATCGCCATCGACCCTTCCGAGGACACCTCGGGCTGCGCCACGGCCGAGGGCGCCGCGTACTTCTGCCAGTACGTCTTCAACGAGGTCAAGCTCAACCCGATCTTCGGCAAGACCGTGCAGGAGCGCCAGTCGCTGCTCTTCCGCGGCGGCCTGACCATCAAGACCACCCTGGATCCGCGCCTGCAGAAGGCCGCCGAGACCCAGGTCGTCAAGACGGTGCCGATCGGCGATCCGGGCGGCCTGGGCGCCGCGCTCGTGACCCGCGAAAACTCCACGGGCGAGGTCCTCGCCATGGCGCAGAACACCAAGTTCGGCACCGGCAAGGGCAAGACCAAGAACCAGTACACGCAGTACAACTTCACCGCTGACTCCGCCCACGGCGGCTCCGGCGGCTTCCAGGGCGGCTCGACGGCCAAGCCGTGGACGGCGCTGGCCTGGATTGAGGCCGGCCACTCCATGAACGACGCCGTGGACGCCAAGCGAGACGACTACGGGCCCACCACGCAGTGGAAGGCCTCCTGCGTCTACGGCGGCACGGTGCAGGCCCAGTGGGCCAACCTCGGCAACTCCATCAACGGCATGAAGAAGTCCATGTCCGCGAAGTACGGCCTCTACTGGTCCGTCAACACGGCCACGGTCGCCGAGGCCTACAAGCTCGACACCTGCAAGATCGCCGCGCAGGCCGAGCGCCTGGGCCTCCTCGAGGGCCAGCGCGTCACGGTCGCCAAGCGCGATGAGCAGAACCAGGTCGTCTACGAGACGAACAAGGCCGGCAAGAAGGTCGTCGCCACCGAGACGGTCGCCGTGACCCCCAAGGTCCTGGCCTCCCCCGGCCCCTCCTTCGTGCTCGGCTCGCAGAACGTCACGCCGCTGGCCCAGGCCCGCGCCTTCTCCACCTTCGCCCAGGAGGGCGTGCAGTGCGAGAACACGGTGCTGCTGGAGGTCAAGCAGCGCAACGGCAAGCTCATCAACCTGCCCGAGACCGAGTGCAAGCGCCTGTACGACAAGGAAGTCATCGACGAGCTCAACGGCACCCTGACCCAGATCGCCAAGCTGCGCATCGTCAAGGGCTCCTTCGGCGCCTCCGTGGGTGGCAAGACCGGTACCAACAACAACGCCTCCTCGACCTGGTTCGCCGGCTACACCTCCGGCCTGACCACGGTGTCCTGGTTCGGCAACAAGGACGGCACGGTCAAGAAGGGCCTGAACAACGGCGCCGAGCTGCGCGGGGCCAAGATGTACGGCAAGGACTCCATGACCTTCGCCGGCCCGCTGTGGACGCAGTACATGGCCAAGGTCTACGACCTGTACCCGCACGAGACGATCGAGCGCACCGACCTGGCCAGCCCTTCCGCCACGGGCGGCAAGGCCGCCTCGACCGGCACGGGCACCGGCAAGGGCACCGGCTCGGGTTCGGGCAGCACCAAGTCCGCCGATCCTTCGAGCTCCGCGAAGTCCACCGACGGCACCAAGTCGACCGACTCCACCAAGTCTCCTGAAAAGACCAAGGAACCGGAGAAGACGAAGACACCGGAGAAGACCAAGGAACCGGTGAAGACGAAGCAGCCGGAGAAGACGAAGACCCCCGAGAAGACCAAGGACTGATTGGTGAACGTCGTTCGTCGTGGCCTCGGCCGCGTCGGTGCTCTCGCGGGCGCCGGCGCGGCCGTCGCCGTCGGGGCCGCGGCCGCGGCCAACGTGGGCACGCGCGACTTCACGGTGCGCGAGGAGACGCTGGACATCCTGCCGCCCGGCCAGCCGGAGCTGCGGGTTCTGCACCTCTCGGATCTGCACTTCGTGCCCGGCCAATCGGCCAAGACGGTCTTTGTCCGTGAGCTCGCGCAGCTGCGCCCCGACCTCGTGGTGAACACTGGCGACAACCTCAGCCACCAGAACGGCATCGACCCGCTCCTGCACGCGCTCGAGCCGCTCATGGCCTTCCCCGGTGTGTTTGTGCCCGGGTCCAATTGCTACTTCGCGCCGCGCCCGCGCAAGCCCTGGGCGTACCTCGGGCGCAACAAGGACACCTCGGCCACGCTGCGGCACCGCGCGCAGGACGAGCTCGACTGGCGCCGCATGCACCGCGAGTTCGCGCTGGCCGGCTGGCAGGACGCGAGCAACCGCGCCTTCTCCCTGCCCCTCGGCGGGCTGCGCCTCGACGTGAGCGGCGTGGACGATCCGCACCTGCACCGCGACCGCTTCGCCTCCTGGCCCGTCGGCTCCGCCACGGCGGCCGAGGCCCCGCATCTGCGACTGGCCCTTACGCACGCCCCCTACCGCGACGTCCTGGACGTCTTCACGGCCTCGGGCGCCGAGCTGGTCCTGGCCGGCCACACCCACGGCGGGCAGCTGCGTGTGCCGCGCTACGGCGCGCTCGTCTCCAATTGCGATCTGCCCACTGGCCTCGCGGCGGGCCTCGGGTTCTGGAGCGCCAAGGGTCACCGTGTGCCCGTCAACGTCTCTGCAGGGCTGGGCGCCTCGCGCTTGGTCCCGTTCCGCGTGGCGTGCCGCCCCGAGGCGATCCTGCTGACGCTGCGCCCGCGCGCCGCGGCCTGAGCCCCACTCCCTCGCCCGACGGCGGGTGGTCGGGTTCCCGCCCGACGGCGGGGGCTGGGTCCCGGTCCGGTCGCGCGCGACGGTCGGCCTCGGTCAGCTGCACGCCCGGCACCCGGCGCGAAGGGGTCCGGACACGCCGCGGGGGAGCAACGATCGGGATCGTTGCTCCCCCGCGGTGTGTCGCGTCAGGCGGCGTGCGGCCAATCGCCGATGCCGCCAAAGCCGAGGCGACGGGCAGACGCCGCGGCGTGTGCCCCAAGGTGGTGCTCAGGGGTTGAGAACATGGGGGATCCTCCTAGGTGACACTGTGACGAATGACAGTGTTAGTCAACAGTGATCCACGAAGTTCGTCAAGGGGTCAAAGGTATGACAGGATCGCCACAGACTTGACACGAACACTCAGGGGGAGCACATGGGCTTGAAGTTTGGCGACAAGTTGCGCCGCGCACGGATGGATCTGGGGTTGACCCAGTCGCAGCTCGGGGCGCAGAAATACTCCACTAGCTATATTTCTCTGCTCGAGACCGGTAGCCGCGAACCGACCCCGGAGATCATCACCGAGCTCTCCAAGCGCCTCGGGATCGAGCGCGACGTCATGGAGGCCTGGAACACGCCCGTCTCCCCCGACGAGGCCCAGTTCGTCCTCCTCGAGCACCGCGCCCGCGCCTCGATGACGGCCCACGACTACTCCGACGCGTGCGACACCGCGGCCGAGGCCGCCGAGCTGGCGCAGTCCATGAAGAACTCCTCGGCGTGGTGGAACATGAGCTTCCTGCGGGCCGAGGGCCTGCGCGAGCTCGGCCGTATGGAGGACTTTCTCCGCGCCGCCGACGAGGTCCTCGCGCACCCTCTCACCGACGAGTCCGAGGCGCTCAAGGTGCGTGCCGAGACCCTCGTGGCCTCCGCGAACCAGGGCGCCGGCCGGCTCTACCTGGGCGTCGAGCACGCCCTCAAGGCCACGGCCCTCGCCGAGGACTCCCTGCCCGCCGCCTCCCTCTTCGCCATCGAGGCCCGCTTTGCGCTCATCGCGTGCCTCGCCGAGTCCGGCCAGCTGGACGAGGCCTGGCGCGCGTGCCAGCGCCTCGACGAGGTCGTCAGCGGCGACGTCCCGGCCCAGAGCGCTGGTGCCGCGCACTGGGCCATCGGCAACGTGGCCTTCCTGCGGCAGGACATCGACGAGGGCCTGCGCCACCACAACCTGGCCGCCGAGCGCCTGCACCCCCGTTCCGACATCGAGCTGTGGACCCGCTTCAACAAGGCCTCAGCGAGCGCGCGCATCAGCGCCGGTGCCGTGGAGCCCGCCACGCTCGCGTGCATCGAGCGCGCCGAGCAGGCCCTGTCCGTCATCGGCGACCTCGGCACCGAGGGCCTCGAGCTCCAGGTCATCCGCGCCCGCTGGCAGCACGTCAACGGCGACGCGGCCGGCGCACTGCTCGCGCTCGAGCCGGTCCAAGACCGCCTGGGAGAACTCCCCCAACAGGTCAAGGGCGAGGTCGAGCTGCTCACGGGCCGCTGCCAGCTGGCCCTCGGCGAGCTCGACGACGCGCTCAAGCACCTCAACGCCGCCCGCGAGGACTTCGTGGGCGCCGGGGCCCCGGAGCGCGCCGTGCTCGCCGTGGAGCTCGCCACGCAGCTGCGCGCCACGCGCCGCTAGGCGCACCCACGCGCCGTCGGGCACCCTGCCGCCCACACGCCGTCGGGCACCGAAAAGCACGGAAGGCTCCCACCCCGTCCGGGGTGGGAGCCTCTCGCGTGAGCCGAAGAATCAGGCCTGGAAGGTGCGACCCGTCAGGCGCTCGTAAGCCTCGACGTAACGGGCGCGCGTGCGCTCGACGACGTCGGCCGGCAGCGCCGGCGGTTCCTCGCCCGAGGCCTTGTCCCAGCCGGACTCGGCCGAGGTGAGCCAATCGCGCACGAACTGCTTGTCGAAGGACGGCTGGGCGTGGCCTGGCTCGTACTCGGCGGCGTCCCAGAAGCGCGAGGAATCCGGCGTGAGGACCTCGTCGCCCAGCGTGATGGTGCCCGTGGCCGGGGCCGCGCCAAACTCGACCTTGGTGTCGGCGAGGATGACCCCGCGCTCGCGGGCGATGCGCTCGGCCTCGGAGTAGACCTTGAGGGTCAGCTCGCGCAGATCGGCGGAGACGGACTCGCCGACGCGCTCGACCATCTGGGCGTAGGTGATGTTCTCGTCGTGCTCGCCCACCTCGGCCTTGGCGCTCGGCGTGAAGATCGCCGGGTCAAGGCGCGAACCGTCAACGAGGCCCGCGGGCAGCTCCTGGCCGGAGACGGTGCCGTCGGCGTTGTACTCGGCCAGGCCGGAGCCGGTCAGGTAGCCGCGCGCGATGCACTCGATGGGGTACATGTCCAGGCGCTTGCAGACCATGGCGCGGCCCTTGACGGCCTCAGGCACGTCGGTGGAGATGACGTGGTTGGGGACGTCCGCGAGCTGCTCGAACCACCACAGCGAGAGCTGCGTGAGGATGGCGCCCTTGTCCGGGATCTCGGTGGAGAGCACGAAGTCGTAGGCGCTGATGCGATCGGAGGCGACCACGAGCACGCGGTCGGTGATGCTCGCGTCCTCGGGCTCGTAGAGGTCGCGGACCTTGCCGGAGTAGATGTGCCGCCAGCCCGGCAGCTCAAGGACCTCGGTCTGGAAGCCGCGCTGGGCTTCCTGGGCCCCCTGGGCCTCCTGCTCGACGGCGCCCTGGGCGCCTCCCAGCACGATCTCGCCGTTGGCGGCCTTGAGGGCGATGTCGGTGCGGTGCTGCGAGCCGGGCAGATCGATCGCGGCCACGCCCTCGTAGGCGGCGGCGCGGGCCGCGGCGAGATCCTCGCCCAGGGCCACGACGGCCAAAACGCGGCCGCCGGCGGAGACGAGCTCGCCAGCCTCGTTGGAGGCCGTGCCGGCGTGGAAGACGCTCACGGCGTCGAGGGCCTCGGCGGCCTCGACGCCCGTAATGACGTCGCCCGTGCGGACGGTGCCCGGGTAGCCGTGGGAGGCAACGACCACGCCGACGGCGGTGCGCGGGTCCCAGGAGAGGGCCTCGATCGTGTCCAGCTCGCCGCGGGCGGCGGCCTTCAGGACGCGGCCGAGCGGGGTCTTGAGGCGGGCGAGGACGGGCTGCGTCTCGGGGTCGCCGAAGCGGGCGTTGAACTCGATGACACGCAGGCCGCGGCTCGTCACGGCCAGGCCGCAGTAGAGGACACCCACGAACGGGGTGCCGCGGCGGGCCATGGTGCGCAGCGTGGGCAGGGCCACGCGCTCCATGACCTCCTCGGTGAAGCCGGCGGGCAGCCACGGAAGCGGCGTGTAGGCGCCCATGCCGCCCGTGTTGGGGCCCTCGTCGTCGTTGAAGATGCGCTTGAAGTCCTGCGCCGGGGAGAGCGCCACGGCGTTGGTGCCGTCGGCGATCACGAAGACGGAGACCTCGGGGCCGTCCAGGAACTCCTCGATGACCACGGTGCCGCCCGCCGCAAAGCAGGCCTCGGCGTGGGCGAGGGCCTCGGCGCGGTCGGACGTCACGACGACGCCCTTGCCGGCGGCCAGGCCGTCGTCCTTGACCACGTACGGGGCGCCGAAGGCGTCAAGCGCGTCGGCGGCCTCCTCGGAGGTGGCGGCCACGCGGGCCATGGCGGTGGGCACGCCGGCCTCGGCCATGACCTCCTTGGCGAAGGCCTTGGAGGCCTCGAGCTTCGCGGCCTCCTGGGAGGGGCCGAAGACGTCGAAGCCGGCCTCGCGGAGGGCGTCGGCGACGCCAGCGGCGAGCGGGGCCTCGGGGCCCACGACCACGAGGTCGACGCCAAGCTCGGTGGCGAGCGCGGTGGCAGCGACGGGATCGGTGGTGTTGAGCGCGTGGCACGTGACATCGCGGGCGATGCCGGCGTTGCCGGGGGCTGCGTGGACCTCGGTCACCGAGGGATCGGCAAGGAGGGAACGGACGATGGCGTGTTCGCGGCCGCCGGGGCCGATGACGAGGACCTTCACGATCCCCCAGCCTACCGGGGCGGCCGCGCCGGACGGGAGCGTGTGAAGCCGCCTCAGCGGCGGAGGGAGCGGGCCAGCGCGACGACGCCCCACACGCACAGGCCGCCCAGGACGCCGGGCAGGTTCACGCCGAGGACCAGCCAGTACGGGTTGTTGCCCGTGGTCCACGGGTCCACCGCGCCGTTGTTTCCGTGGGTGTCCCCGCCATGGAGGAGGAAGACGCCGATCAGCGCCGCGAGGGCCAGGGTCAGCACCCCGATGGCGCCCAGGATCACGAGGCCAAGCAGGGCCGGCCAACGGTGCCGGGCCCGAGGTTCCACGACCCAGGCCAGCGCCTCGCCGCTTCCGTTCCCCGGATTTCTCCACCACTACAATCACCACCGCGGCCACACCTCACTCAAGGGCTCCACACCCGCCCATCGCGTACCCAACCTGGCGGGACAGTACAGCTAGCCCGGCCTAGACTCGGTGACCATGAGCCACCCCATCTCCCTGAACGACGTCGTCGAGCTGGCCACCGTCTCCCGCAACGGCGTCATCGAGTCCCGCCACCTCGGCTCGCTGGCCGTGGTGGACCGCGACGGCGCCCTCATCGCCTCCCTCGGCAACCCCGACGCCGAGATCTACGCGCGCTCCTCGCTCAAGCCTTTCCAGGCGATCGCCTCGCTGCGCGTCGGCGCGCAGCTCAACGACGAGCGCCTGGCCCTGGCCTGCGCCTCGCACCGCGGCACCTTCCGCCACCAGGAGCTCGCGGCCACGGTCCTCGAGGCCACGGGCCTCTCCGAGGCCGATCTGCGGTGCCCGCCGGACTACCCGCAGGACTCCGAGACCTACCGCCAGACCATCCTTGACGGCAACGGCAAGAACCGACTGGCCTTCAATTGCTCCGGCAAGCACGCCGGCTTCCTCACCGCCTGCGTGGCCAGCGGCTGGCCCACCGAGGGCTACCTGGACCCGAACCACCCGCTGCAGCGCTCCGTCATGGACGTCGTGGAGGAGTTCTCCGGCGCCCCCGTCGGAAGCATCGCGATCGACGGCTGCGGCGCCCCGGTACCGCAGATGCCGCTCGTGGGCCTGGCCCGCGCGACGGCCAAGATGTTGCGTCTGGCCGCCGACGGCTCGGACGATCCGGCCGCGCGCGTGGCCCCGGCGATGCTGGCCCACCCGTGGGCCGTGCACGGCGAGGGCGCCGAGAACACCGTGGTCATGGAGCGCCTCGGCGTGGTGGCCAAGCTCGGCGCGGAGGGCGTGCTCATCCTGGGCGCCCCCGACGGCACCTCGCTGGCCCTGAAGATGCTGGACGGCAGCTCGCGCGCCAACACCGTGGTGGGACTGCGCGCACTGCAGGCGCTCGGCGTGCTCGAGGCCGTGGCGGTCGACGCCGTCCTCGCCGAGGTCCTCAAGCCGGTCCTGGGCGGCGGCAACCCCGTGGGCGCCATCGTCCCCACCGAGGCCGTCTCCTCCCTGGCCCGCGCCTGATGGCGGTCCGCCGCCGCATCGACGCAGCGACCGGGGCCGAGGCCGTGCGCGCCTGGCGGGCCGATCCCGCCGCTGCGCCGCGCCCCGTCCTCGCGACCGCCGTCCGCTACCTCCTCGAGGAGCTCTCCGAGGTGGCCGAGGGCAACTCGGTGGAGGTCCGCGTCCCGCCCTTCGACGTCACCCAGTGCATCGAGGGTCCCCGCCACACGCGAGGCACCCCGCCCAATGTGGTGGAGATGGACGCGGCGACCTGGCTGGAACTGGCAACGGGCCAGCTCAGCTGGGCGGACGCCGTCGGGCATCACCGCGTGGGTGCCTCCGGCACCCGGGCAGACCTCTCGGAGGTCCTTCCCCTCACCCGCTGAGGCTGTCCCACTGCCCGACGGCGCGGGGCGGCTCGGGCGCGTGCCCGCCGGTAGGATGGGGGTCATGGACACCCCCGTAGAGCCCACCGACACCGGCGTGCCCGCGCCCGGACCGCGAGAGGTGCAGTTCGAGCTGCGCACCGCCCCGAAGCTGTGGCCCTTCCTGGGGGCCGGCGTGGTGGCCGCCGCCCTCGTGGCGCTCGTCGTCGCGTGGTTCAGCCACGAATCGAATGTCGCGGCCGCCGCGGCTCACGGCGAGGCCGTCGAGTTCACTTTCGGCACACTGCTCGGCTTCTTCTTCGTGATCTTCGCGATCGTGGGGGCCGCTGTGGGAGCCCTGGCCTTCCTCCTGATGGATCGCCTCGGCCGCAAGCAGGCCCGCACGGTGACGGTGATGGCGGAGCCCGTCACTGACACCGAAGATCCTCAGGAAGCGTGAGAGACTAGAACCATGGCGCGCGGCGACGGATTGCTGAACCACGATCTCTCACCCTATGAAAAGGGTCCCCAGGACGAATGCGGGGTGTTTGGAGTTTGGGCACCCGGCGAAGACGTCGCGAAGCTGACCTACTACGGTCTGTACGCCCTGCAGCACCGCGGACAGGAGTCCGCCGGCATCGCCACGAGTGATGGCGAACGCATCAACGTCTACAAGGACATGGGCCTCGTCTCCCAGGTCTTCGACGAGAACACCCTCAACGCCATGAGCGGGCACCTGGCCGTTGGCCACTGCCGCTACTCCACCACCGGCGTGAACAAGTGGGCCAACGCCCAGCCCACCCTGGGCCCCACCGCCTCCGGCACCGTGGCCCTGGCCCACAACGGCAACCTGACGAACTCCGCGGCTCTCGCCGCGATGGTCACGGCCCGCCACGGCGAGAACCCCGCCGGCGAGATCGCTCAGGGCAACACCACTGACACCGCCCTGGTCACCTCCTTGCTCTTCGATCCCGAGAACGAGTCCCTCGAGGACACCGCGCTCAAGCTGCTCCCGCAGATCTCCGGCGCCTTCTGCTTCGTCTTCATGAACGAGTCCACGCTGTACGCGGCGCGCGATCCGCAGGGCGTGCGCCCGCTGGTCCTCGGCCGCCTGGAGCGCGGCTGGGTGGTCGCCTCCGAGCAGCCCGCCCTCGCCACCGTGGGCGCGAGCTTCATCCGCGAGATCGAGCCCGGCGAGTTCATCGCCATCGACGAGAACGGCATCCGCTCCACGCGCTTCGCCGAGGCCAAGCCCGCCGGCTGCGTCTTCGAGTACGTCTACCTGGCCCGCCCGGACGCCTCCATCAACGGCCGCTCGGTCTACGAGTCCCGCGTGGAGATGGGCCGCCAGCTGGCCCGCGAGAACGAGGCGGACGCCGACATCGTCATCCCGGTGCCCGAGTCCGGCACCCCGGCCGCCATCGGCTACGCCGAGGAATCCGGCATCCCGTTCGCGCACGGCTTCGTCAAGAACGCCTACGTGGGCCGCACGTTCATCCAGCCTTCGCAGACCCTGCGCAACCTGGGCATCAAGCTCAAGCTCAACGCCCTGGAGCCCATCATCCGCGGCAAGCGCGTGGTGGTCGTTGACGACTCGATCGTCCGCGGCAACACGCAGCGCGCCGTGGTGCGCATGCTGCGCGAGGCGGGCGCCGCCGAGGTGCACGTCAAGATCTCCTCACCGCCAGTCAAATGGCCTTGCTTCTACGGCATCGACTTCGCCACGCGCGCCGAGCTCATCGCCAACGGCGCGGCCGTGGACGAGATCGCCACGTCCATCGGCGCCGATTCGCTGGCCTACATCAGCGAGGACGGCATGATCGCCGCCACGCAGCAGCCGCGCGAGAAGCTCTGCACCGCCTGCTTCACGGGCGTGTACCCGATCCCGCTGCCCGATTCGGAGAACCTGGGCAAGGACCTGCTGGAGCGCGGCCCCGCCGCCCCGGGCTGCGAGCCGGGCCCCGATGCGGAGCTCGCCGCGCACCTGACCGAAGCGGACGTCCGTCCGGCCTCGGCCTGATCTTCCCCACCCCTTTTCACGACCCCCGATACCGGCCCCACACGCGGCCCACACAAAGGATCGACACCCCATGAGCCAGCAGCCCACGCAGCCCCAGGGCATCACCTACGCCGAGGCCGGCGTCGACGTCGAGGCGGGAGACCGCGCCGTCGAGCTCATGAAGGCCTCCATCAAGGCCACCCACTCCCCCGCCGTGCTCGGCGGCGTGGGCGGCTTTGCCGGCCTGTATGACGCCTCGGCGCTCCTGCAGTACAAGCGTCCGCTGCTGGCCACCTCCACCGACGGCGTCGGCACCAAGGTCGCCATCGCGCAGGCTATGGACAAGCACGACACCATCGGCTTCGACCTCGTCGGCATGGTCGTGGACGACATCGTGGTGGTCGGCGCCGAGCCGCTCGTCATGACCGACTACATCGCCACGGGCAAGGTCATCCCCGAGCGCGTCGCCGCGATCGTCTCCGGCATCGCCGCCGCCTGCCAGGTGGCCGGCACGGCGCTGGTCGGCGGCGAGACCGCCGAGCACCCGGGCCTGCTTGGCCCCGACGAGTACGACGTCGCGGGCGCCGCGACCGGCGTGGTCGAGGCCGACGCCCTGCTGGGCCCCGATCGCGTCAAGGCCGGCGACGTCGTCATCGCCATGGCCTCCTCCGGCCTTCACTCCAACGGCTACTCCCTGGTCCGCCGCGTCATCAACCACGCCGGCTGGGCCCTGGACCGCGAGGTCTCCGAGCTGGGCCGCACGCTCGGCGAGGAGCTCCTGGAGCCCACCAAGGTCTACGCGGGCGACTGCCTGGACCTCATGCGCTTCCTGAACACGGATCCGGCCGCGGGCATCGCTCCGCTGCACGGCTTCTCGCACATCACGGGCGGTGGCTTCGCCGCCAACCTGGCGCGCGTGCTCCCCACGGGCCTGGCCGCCACGGTGGACCGCGGCACCTGGACACTGCCCCCGATCTTCTCGCTCGTCTCCCAGCTGGGCAACGTGCCGCAGGCCGACCTCGAGCGCACGCTCAACGTGGGCGTGGGCATGGTCGCGATCGTGGAGGCCGACAAGGCCGACGCCGCGATCGAGCGCCTGGCGACCCGCGGCTCCAAGGCCTGGGTGGCCGGTGAGGTCACCGAGCTCTCCGACGAGATCCTGGCCGATCCCGAGACCGTCCAGGGCGCCAAGGGCGTCGACGGCGGCGCGGTGCGCCTGACGGGCTCCTACGCGGCCTGATCCGCTTCGGCTCTGCGGCCCGGTTCCTTCATCGCGAAGGGGCCGGGCCGTTTGCTGTTTCCGGGGACGATGCGGTGGGCGCGGCCGTGCCTGCCCCGCGACTTTGCGTGACTTGCGTCGTCAAGCGCCGCGCTTTCACGACGCAAGGCACGCAAAAGTCGCTGCGGTCGCGGTGCGGTTGCCCGGAACGTGAGATCTGGCGCACGCCGTGCGCTAACGTGAGGACCCCCGTACCAAGGAGAGTCGTGAAGAATCCCCGGACATTGCTCAAGGCCCTGCTGATCGGCTTCGTCGTGGCGTTCGCGCTGACCTTCAACCAGGTGCTCGACAACGGCTTCCTGCTCCTCGTCCCCGCGCTGGCCCTCGCGTACGCGGGCTTCCTCGCCGCCGTGGCCCTGCGGCGCAGGGGCCGCGCGATGCCGCAGGCCGAAGCGCGCTCCTAGCCTGCTCCACGCTCCGAGCCCCTCGCGAGTGCCCGCCGTCGGTGGCGTCCCTCGTCGACGTAGCGCGCCATGCGCAGCGAAGCGGTCGGCCTAGCGACACACGGCACGCATTCTTCGGGGAGCTCGAGCTTTAGCGAGTGCCTTGTGCCAGCAGAACCGATTCGCGAGCGCCGCGTGCCTTCTCCTGGGCGTTTTCGGCGACCCACCGCACTCGCGAGCGCTGAGAATCGACTCAGGACACTCGCCAATGCGGCGACCTGCCAACTTGGAGTGCGAAATGCGCGCAAACGGCGTCCCTTAAGCGCATTTCGCACTCCAAGTCGGGGCTGAGGCCGGGGCCTCGCCGGGCCGGAACACCCCCCATGCCCGACGGCGCGGGGTCGCCTTCCCAGCGCGGGTCAGCGCCCCGCGCGGCGCAGCGCCGCGTCCAGCTCCTCGAGCGCAGGGGCGGCCTGCGTCCGCCACAGGGTCTCCACGCGGGCATCGGCCCGCCCGGGGCCGCCGTTGATCACGGAGACGTGCTGGCCGCGCTTCTGGGCGTCCAGGACAAAACGGTAGCCGGACATCACGGCGAGCGAGGAACCGACCACCAGGAGCGAGGTCGAGGCGGCCTTGAGCTCCTCGGCACGCTCGCGCGTGGGGGCTGGGACGTTCTCCCCGAAATAGACCACGGAGGGCTTGAGCCGGTCGGAGCCGCAGACCAGGCACCTGACGGTGTGGAAGCGGGCCACGGTGTCGGCGTCGAGGGAGACGTCGCCGTCGGCGTTGACGTCCAGCTCTCCAACCCTCGCCGTCACGGATTCCCGGTACCCGGGGTTGACCTCCTCGAGCCGGCGCTCGAAGGACGCGCGCGGCTCCGCGTTGCCGCAGTCCAGGCACATCACGGAGCGCATGTCGCCGTGCAGCGCCACCACATCGGTGGCGCCGGCGGCGGCGTGCAGCCCGTCGACGTTCTGCGTCACGATCCCGCTGAGGAGCCCGCGCCGCTGCCAATCGGCCACGATGTGGTGGGAGATGTTGGGCCTGGCTTGGCCCATGAGCCGGGTGCCCACGAATCCGCGGGCCCAGTAGCGCTGGCGCGCCTCGGGGTCCGCCTGGAACTCCTGGAACGTCATGGGCCGCGAGCGCCGCAGGGAGCCCTGCGGGCCGCGGTAGTCGGGAATGCCGGAGTCCGTTGAAATGCCGGCACCTGTCAGCAGCAGCACGTTCCCCGCCAGGAGCTGTTCAAGCACGGCCTCTCGGGCCACCGCCGGCTCCGTGGGCTCGGCGGTGTGCTCCACGACGCGGTCCAGGCTGCGCAGCGCCGCCCGGTGAGCGGCGCTGAGGCGCTCGTCCTCGAACTGGGGCTGCGGATCGTGACGGCTTGGCATCAAAGGCTCCTTCTGCACCGCTCGGACGCGGGCGACCATCTCAACGCCGGCGGCGGGGTCCAGATTCCCGCGGATCGCGCTGTCGGGAGCAGTCTCACACCCCAGCCGGCCGGCCTGCCCCCGGCGCGCCGCGTGGCGGGGAACGGCGCGCCCTCGGGCCTCGGCTACGCGCCCGGGCCCCGGCTACACCCCCGGGCCTCGGCCCCGCGCCTCCCCGGCCCCGCGCCCGGCGGTCAGCCGGGCGCCCACCCCGGCCACCCGCCGTCGTGCATCAGCGCCTGACCGGGGACGCGAAAGGGCCGCCCGAGATCGGGCGGCCCTCTTTCGCTTGCCTAGGAGCAAGGAGCGTCAACCGCGGCGCGGTTCGTCCTCGTCATCCTCGACATCGTACTTCGACGTGTACTCCGCGTACTCGTCATCCTCGTCGACCTCGTCGGCGGGTTCCACCCACTCGGTCGGCTGCGGATAACCCCCGCGGCTCCCCAGCTCTCGCTCGAGTGCATGCAGGTCTGTGCCCGGGGAGTAGTACTTCATCTCCCGGGCCTGCCGCGTCGCTTTTGCCTTCTGACGGCCGCGCCCCATGGCGTGACCCCCTTTTTCGCTCGACATCGGGGCAGGTCCCCCGTGTTAGCGGAAGAGGCCCCAATGGATGTGTAAATGTTCCGTGCTCCTAAGCGTACACGGTGAGGAAGGGCCGTCGGGGTGTGGCACACCCCGACGGCCCTTCGCTCAAAGCGGACTCAGTCGACGATCTCGGCGTCGACCGGCTCCGAGCCGCCAACAGCCGCGCCGGAAGCCTGCGCGGAGGCCTCTCCGGCCGCGCCGCGGCTCACGCTGAGGCCGTGAGCGTCCTCCCCGGCCACGTCGACGACGACCTCGTCGCCGTCCACGATGTGACCGGCCAGCAGCTCCTTGGCGAGACGATCGCCGATCTCGCGCTGGACTAGGCGGCGCAGCGGTCGGGCGCCGTAGGCCGGGTCGTACCCGGTCAGGGCAAGCCACTCGCGGGCGGCGTCGGTGACCGTCAGGCGCAGGCGACGCTGCTTGAGGCGGTCGGCCAGCGAGGCGACCTGGATCTCCACGATGCGGCCCAGATCCTCGAGGGAGAGCGGGTCGAACATGATGACGTCGTCCAGGCGGTTCAGGAACTCCGGCTTGAACGCGGAGTTGACCACGTTCATGACGGCGTCCTTCTTGGCCTGCCCGTCCAGGGTCTGGTCCACGAGGAACTGCGAGCCCAGGTTGGAGGTCAGCACCAGGATGACGTTGCGGAAGTCCACGGTGCGGCCCTGGCCGTCGGTCAGGCGACCGTCGTCCAGCACCTGCAGGAGGATGTCGAAGACCTCCGGATGGGCCTTCTCCACCTCGTCCAGGAGCACCACGGAGTACGGGCGACGACGCACGGCCTCCGTCAGCTGGCCGCCCTCGTCGTAGCCCACGTAGCCCGGAGGGGCACCGACCAGGCGGGACACGGCGTGCTTCTCCGAGTACTCGCTCATGTCGATGCGGACCATGGCGCGCGGGTCGTCGAAGAGGAAGTCGGCCAGGGACTTCGCCAGCTCCGTCTTGCCTACGCCCGTGGGGCCGAGGAACAGGAAGGAACCCGTGGGGCGGTCCGGATCCGAGAGCCCAGCGCGGCTGCGACGGACGGCGTCGGAGACGGCCTCGACCGCGGCGTGCTGCCCAATGAGGTGCTCACCGAGGTGGTCCTCCATGCGCAGCAGCTTCTGCGACTCGCCCTCCATCATGCGGCCGGCGGGGATGCCGGTCCACGAGGAGATCACCTCGGCGATGTCGTCCGCCGTGACCTCGTCGGAGACCATGCGGTCCACCTTGTCGGCGTCGGCGTTCTGGTCGGCGGCGGCGATCTGCGCCTCCACCTGCGGGATCTCCCCGTACAGGATGCGGCTGGCCTCGCCCAGGTCGCCGGAGCGCTGGGCCACCTCGGCCTGGCTGCGCAGCTCGTCGAGCTTGGCGCGCAGGTCGCCGGCGCTGTTGAGCGAGGCCTTCTCGGCCTCCCAGCGGGCGGTGAGCCCGGCGAGCTCCTCCTTCTGGTTCGCCATCTCCTCGCGCAGCGCGGCGAGGCGCTCCACCGAGGCGGGATCGGTCTCACCCTCGAGAGCGAGCTCCTCCATGGTGAGGCGGTCAACGCTGCGGCGCAGGACGTCGATCTCCTCCGGCGCGGAGTCGATCTCCATGCGCAGGCGGGAGGCGGCCTCGTCCACGAGGTCGATGGCCTTGTCGGGGAGCTGACGGCCCGTGATGTAGCGGTCCGAGAGCGCGGCGGCGGCCACGAGCGCCGAGTCGGCGATGCCCACCTTGTGGTGCGCCTCGTAGCGCTCCTTCAGGCCGCGCAGGATCGCGATCGAGTCGTCGACCGACGGCTCGCCCACGTAGACCTGCTGGAAGCGGCGCTCCAGGGCGGGGTCCTTCTCGATGTTCTCGCGGTACTCGTCAAGCGTGGTGGCGCCGATGAGGCGCAGCTCGCCGCGGGCCAGCATGGGCTTGAGCATGTTGCCGGCGTCCATGGCGCCCTCGGACGCACCCGCACCGACCACGGTGTGGATCTCGTCGATGAACGTGACAACCTGTCCGTCGGAGTCCTTGATCTCCTGGAGGACGGCCTTCAGGCGCTCCTCGAACTCGCCGCGGTACTTGGCGCCGGCGATCATGGCCCCGAGATCCAGCGAGATGAGGCGCTTGCCGCGTAGCGACTCGGGGACGTCCCCGGCCACCATGCGCTGGGCCAGGCCCTCCACGACGGCGGTCTTGCCGACGCCGGGCTCGCCGATGAGCACCGGGTTGTTCTTGGTGCGGCGCGAGAGCACCTGCACCACGCGGCGGATCTCCTGGTCGCGGCCGATGACCGGGTCAAGGTCGCCCGAGGCGGCCACGGCGGTCAGGTCGGTGCCGAACTTCTCGAGCGCCTCGAAGGTGCTCTCCGGGTCGGCGGTGTCCACCTTGCGGTCGCCGCGGACGGTGGCCATGGCGGCGTTGAGCGCCTCCACGGTGGCACCGGCTCCACGCAGGATCTCGCCGGCCTTGCCGGCATCGGACGCGAGGCCGATGAGCAGGTGCTCGGTGGAGACGTAAGAGTCACCGTTGCGCTCGGCGGCCTGCTGGGCAGCCGTGACGACCTGCAGCACGCCGCGCGAGAACTGGGCCTGAGCCACGGACGAGCCAGAGGACGAGGGCAGGGCCTTGATGGCCGCGGAGGCCTTGACTGAGACGTCGTCCGGATCGGCGCCGGCGCCCTTGAGGAGCGCAACGGCCACCGACTGGCGCTGGTCCATGAGCGCCTTGAGCAGGTGAACGGGTTCCACCTGCGGGTTGCCCGCGGTGGAGGCATTGGTGCCGGCGGCCGAGAGGGCCTCCTGGCTCTTGGTGGTGAATTTGGCGTCCACGCTTGTCCTTTCTCCTCGTCTGGGGCCCGGCGGCGGGTGGCCGCGGGAGCGTGTCCAGCCGGGTCCCTTGCGGAGCCCGGATTCAAACTTGAGTCTACTTCACTCAACTATGGAGTGACAGGAGATATTCCGGGCGGGGAGGTGAATTTCTGGGGACGCCTGAGCGGTGCGTTGAGGGACCGTACGCTGGGGCCATGGAAGGCCAGAGTGAGGCGGGCAGGCTGGACCCGGGCGACTCAATCCCCGTGCAATGCGGGGTGGACATCGACCTTGACGCCTTGCGCGGCGCTGACGTTATCGGCGAACTGGAGGCCAGAGGCGTCGGCCTGAACCGGTACGCGCGAGATCTCCTCACGCGCTCCCAGGTCACCACCACCGAAACCCGGCGAATGCGCGTGCGACTCTTCACCGCCGCTCAGCTCGGCGCACGGAACGGGGGAACGTGGGCGCAGCTGCTGGCCGCCGGCCAGCGACTGGGGCTGGACCTGGTTCCCCTCGCCGCAGCACCAGTTCTACGGCTTGCGCTCATGGGACAGGCCGATGCAGACACGCTGCTGGCGTTCATGGCACCAGAGCGGCCGTAGCGACGCCATTCAGTCAAGCTCGGCGAGCAGCGCCTCGACGTGGCGGCGGATGTCGGCCAAGACCAGGTCCATCCGCTCGCGCCCCTCGATCCCGCGCAGCGACGGCTCGTCGGTGATCCACCGCTCCACCGCCACGCCAGGCACCTCGGGAAGCAGCGCCTCCTCGCCAAGCACGACGACGCGATCAGCGCCGAGCATCATGGCTTCCGTGAGTTGCTTGGGGTGCTCACCGGCCACCGATGCTCCCGATTCCTCCAGCACCTGCACGGAGAGGCCGTTGAGCTTATCGCCGGGCTTCGTTCCCGCCGAGGTCACCCGCACGCGATCGCCGGCCAGTTGCCGCGCGAGAGCCGCGGCCATCTGGGACTGGCCGCCGTTCTTGACGCAGACGAACACGAGGGAGGGGCGGTCGGTGCTCACTTGGACTCCTGCGGAATGAGGGCGGCGGACAGGAACTCGAGCGCGCCGGGCACCACGGAGTAGTAGGCCCAGACCCCGCGTTTCTCGCGGGAGAGTAAGCCGGCGTCCACGAGGATCTTCAGGTGGTGGGACACAGTAGGCTGGCCGAGATTCAGCGGTTCCTGGATGTCGCACACGCACGCCTCGTCGCCGGCGGACGAAGAGACGATGGACAGAATCTTCAGCCGGTTCGGGTCGGCCAGGGCCTTGAACTTGGCCGCTAGCGTCACGGCTTCGTCCTGTGTGAGCGCACCCGCACCCGGAGCCGGAGCACAGCAGGCCGCCTCCGCGACCGCGGAGCTCGCACCGTTCAGTGTTGCCGTCATGACTTCAGTTCACCCCACCGATGAGAGATTGACGAACGTCGATATCTAGGATCATACTCAAGACATCGATGTTCGTCGATTTATCCTTGAGGTGATCCGCTTGGCGCAGCAGCGCGCCCAACCCACTCCCCCCGCCGCCGGGGCTATGAACGGCAGGTTGTCGAGCCTCGACCGGCTCCTGCCCGTCTGGATTTTGCTCGCCATGGCTGCGGGCCTCGCCCTGGGCAAGCTGGTCCCCGGCATCGGCTCGGCATTGGACTCCATCAAGGTCGCCGATGTCTCGCTGCCCATCGCCATCGGCCTGCTCGTGATGATGTACCCGGTCCTGGCGAAGGTCCGCTACAACGAAACCGGCGGGGTCCTCGGCGACAGGCGCCTCATGATCGCCTCTCTGCTCATCAACTGGGTCGCGGCACCCGCGTTCATGTTCGCGCTCGCCTGGGCCTTCCTCCCGGACCTGCCCGAGTACCGCACCGGACTGATCATCGTTGGCCTGGCCCGCTGTATCGCGATGGTGCTGATCTGGAACGACCTCGCCTGCGGCGACCGCGAGGCGGCCGCCGTGCTCGTCGCCGTGAACTCCGTCTTCCAGGTCGTCGCCTTCGGCGCGCTTGGCTGGTTCTACCTGCAGATTCTCCCCGCCTGGCTGGGTCTGCCGACCACCTCGGCCGAGTTCTCGGTTTGGGCGATCATGCTCTCCGTGCTCGTCTTCCTGGGCATCCCCTTGCTGGCCGGCTACCTCACCCGCACCCTGGGCGAGAAGGCCAAGGGTCGCGCCTGGTACGAAGAGAAGTTCCTGCCCAAGCTCGGACCCTGGGCGCTCTATGGGTTGCTCTTCACGATCGTGATCCTGTTCGCGCTCCAGGGCGACGCGGTCCTATCCAAGCCGTGGGACGTGGCCCGCATCGTCCTGCCGCTCCTCGTGTACTTCGCCGTGGTGTTCTTCGCCGGACTCCTGCTCGGCCGCGCGCTTGGCCTGGGCTACGCCCGCTCCACGACCCTCGCCTTCACCGGTGCAGGCAACAACTTCGAACTGGCCATCGCCGTCTCGATCGCCACCTTCGGCGTGACGAGCGGCCAGGCCCTCGCCGGCGTCGTCGGCCCGCTCATCGAGGTCCCCGTCCTCGTGGCCCTCGTCTACGCGGCCCTCTGGCTGCGCCCCAAGCTCTTCGCTTCACCCGCCCCGGCCCCGGCCCCGCTCATCAAGGAGAACGCATGAACGCGCCCAAGTCCACCGTCCTGTTCGTCTGCGTCCACAACGCCGGCCGCTCGCAGATGGCCGCCGGCTGGCTGCGCCACCTCGCCGGCGATCGCGTGGAGGTCCTCTCCGGCGGTTCCGCCCCCGGCGAGGGCATCAACCCCGTGGCCGTCGAGGCCATGCACGAGGTCGGCATCGACATCGCCGCCAACACCCCGCGGGCGCTGGCCACGGACGACGTCCGGGCCTCCGATGTGGTCATCACCATGGGCTGCGGCGACGCGTGCCCCATCTTCCCGGGCAAGCGCTACGAGGATTGGGAGCTGACCGACCCGGCTGGCCAGGGCATCGACACCGTCCGCGCCGTGCGCGACGACATCAAGGCCCGGGTCGAGGCGCTCGTCGCCGAGATCCTCCCCGCCTGAGCCTCACCGCCGGGCACCACTCAAGCGCCGCCCAGCCGCACCACCCCGAACACAGCACAGGAAAGCTCATGACCCTCCAGATCAACGTCCCGCCCGCCGCCACCAACCCCCGCCTCACGGGCCTGCCCGTCGCGATCATCGGGGCGGGCCCCGTGGGCCTCGCCGCGGCGGCCGAGCTGCTGGAACGCGGCCAGAGCGTCGTCGTGCTGGAGGCCGGCCAGCGGGCCGGGGCCTCGATCGAGCGCTGGGGCCACACGCACTTCTTCTCCCCGTGGGAGTACGTGGTGAACGACGCCGCGACGCGGCTCCTGGAGCAGCACGGCTGGGAGGCGCCGGAGGCGGCCAAGAACCCCAGCGGCGCCGAATTCCTGCGCGACTACCTCCTGCCGCTCGCGCAGACCCCCGAGCTCGAGGCGGTCATCCGCTACGGCACCAGGGTCACCGGCGTGTCCAAGGAAGGCATGGACCGCACGCGCAGCGCCGGCCGCTCGCGCGCCCCGTTCCAGCTGCAGCTCTCCGAGTGCTGCGGGCAGCGCACGCTCAATGCGCGGGCCGTCATCGACGCCTCGGGCACCTTCGAGCAGCCCAACTCAATCCTGTCCTCCGGCCTGTCCATCACCGACGCGGCGGCCGAGGCCCGCATCCTCGGCGCGCTGCCCGACGTGCTCGGCGCGGACCGCGAGCGCTTCGCCGGCCGCCACACGGTGGTCGTCGGCGCGGGCCACTCGGCCGCCAACACCCTGCTCAAACTCGCCAACCTGGTCCGCGCGAACGACGGCACGCGCGTCACGTGGGTGGTGCGCTCGGCGCGCCCCACGCGCGTCTATGGCTCGGCCGCGGACGAGCTCGAGGCCCGCGGCAAGCTCGGCACCGACCTGCAGGCGCTCGTCCGCGACGGCGTGATCGAGCTCGTGGATTCCTTCGAGATCGACCACGCGCGCGTGGCCGGGGACCAGCTTCACCTCGCCGGACGACGCCGCGGGGCCGGGTTCACGCTGGCCGCTGACCAGGCGGTCGCGGCCACGGGCTTCCGCCCCGAGCTGGGTTTCCTGCGCGAGACGCGCCTCGCGATGGACGACGTCGTGGAGGCGCCCCGCGCGCTGGCCGGGCTGATCGACCCCAACCTGCATTCGTGCGGCTCGGTGGAGCCGCACGGCGTCGCCGAGCTGGCGCACCCCGACGCCAACCTCTACATCGCCGGCATGAAGTCCTACGGACGCGCGCCGACGTTCCTGCTCCTGACGGGCTACGAGCAGGTCCGCTCGATCGCGGCCGACCTGGCCGGCAACCACGAAGCCGCGCGCCTGGTGCAGCTCGTGCTGCCGGAGACGGGCGTGTGCTCCACGGACGCCGACGGCGGGTGCTGCTCCTGACCCGGCACGGCCGGTCGCGGTGCCCCGGGGCCACGGCTCCGGGGCACCGGGACACCGGGGCACCGGGGCGACTGAGCGCAAAGCCTGTGGCCGATTCCCGCCAGCGCCCGGCGACTACCGGGGTCAGGCTGGAGGGTGAACCGGCCGCGGCCCGCGCGGCCGCCCTCCCAGGGAGCGTTCAGGCATGCGCCGCATCCTTCCCCAGTACCTGCTGCTTGCCCTCGCGTGGGGCTCGAGCTTCTTCTTGGTGTACCTCTCCCTCGGTGGGCTGAGCCCGGCGCAGGTGGTGCTGGCCCGCTTGGTCCTCGGGGCCCTTGCCCTGCTGCTCCTGTGCGCGCTCACGCGGCAGCGACTCCTGCGGCAGCTCCTGGCGTGGGACCACCTGCTGGTCGTGGGCCTCTTCCTCTGCGTGCTCCCCTTCCTGCTCTTCGCGTGGGCCCAGCAGTGGCTCCCCTCGAGCGTGGCGAGCATCCTCAACGCGACCACCCCGCTCATGACCACCCTGGTCACGCTCGTGGCGCTGCGCGCCGAGCGCCCGAACGCCGCGATGCTGGGCGGGCTGCGCATCGGCTTCGCCGGCGTGGCGCTGGTCCTGGCCCCGTGGCAGGGCGGCGGCGGCACGCACCCCGGCGCCGCGCTCGCGTGGCTGGCAGGGACCGCCAGCTACTGGATCGGGATGGTGTACCTGCGGCGCTTCGTGAGCCCGCTCGGCCTGCGCCCCCTGCCCACCGCCGCCGTGCAGGTGAGCCTCGCTGCCACGCTGGTCCTGGTCTTGAGCCCCGTGCTGGCGCGGGGCCCCGTGAGCCTCACGGCGAACGTCATCCTCTCGGCCCTGGCGCTAGGCGTCCTGGGCACGGGGCTCGCGTACGCATGGAACGCCGCCATCGTGGCCTCCTGGGGCGCCACGGCGGCGTCCACCGTGACCTATGCGGCCCCGCTGGTGGGCGTCGCCCTGGGGGTGCTCGTCCTGCGCGAGCCCCTCGGATGGCACCAGCCGCTCGGCGCGCTCGTGGTCATCGCCGGCATCCTCGTGAGCCAAGGGCGGACGCCCCACCCCCGGCGGACCGGGGCAAGCCCCGGCCACCCAGGCAACGCCCCGCGCCCACCCCCGGCCACGCGCCGTTGGGCACGAGGTCGTCAGCACTAGGAACCCGCGAGCGCCTCGACAAAGCGCGCGGCGAGCGCCGAGGACTTGCTCCCCCGCGCCGCGACGAGCCGCGTGAGCGGCGAGCCCGCCAATGGGCGCGCCACCACGCCGGGCAGCAGCGCGTCCGCGACGGAAGCGGGCAGCACCGACGCCCCCACGCCCGCGGCGACGAGGCCCAGCACCGTCTCCTGATGCACCGCCTGCTGCACCACGTTGAGCCGGGGCCCACCCTCGAAGGCCTCGAGCACGCGCGCCACGTAGCCTGGCATGAGCGGGTAAGAGAAGAGGATCAGCGGGTGCAGGGCGAGTTCGGCGGCGCGGACCTCGGCGGCCCCGGCCAGGGGGTGATCTGCCGGCAGCACGGCCACCATGCGTTCCTGAACGAGCGGCGTGAGCTCCAGTCCCGGGACCCGCTCGGGATCGCGCAGGATGCCCACGTCGATCCGTCCCTCGAGGAGCGCCTCGACCTGCTCGCCGCTCGCCGCGGGGACCAGCTCCAGCTCCACGCGCGGGTTGTCAGCGCGGAACTGGCGCATGCCGTGGGGCAGCAGGGCGTAGCTCGCGGAGGACACGAAGCCCACGCGCAGGCGCCCCACCCGGCCGTCGGAGGCGTCCGCCGCGTCCTGCTTGGCCGCCTGCACGTCCGCCATGATCCCCTCCGAACGCTCGCGGAAGCGCTCCCCCGCATCGGTGAGCTGCACGCGGCGCGTGGTGCGTTCGAAGAGCCGGACCCCCAACTCCTCCTCGAGTTTGCGGATAGCCACCGTGAGCGGGGGCTGCGTCATGTGCAGGCGCTCCGCCGCGCGGGCAAAGTTCAGCTCCTCGGCCACGGCGAGGAAGTACTTCAGCTGGCGCAGCTCCACGGCCATCCTTTCGTCACACATTAATAATGTTAAGAAAAATGATAGTGGACACCAATGGATGAGGAAAGCAGACTCGAAGCATCGGCACCGCTTAGCCCCCAAGGAGCATTCAATGGAAACCGTCTCGCACGTCGTCATCGGAGCGGGCCTCATCGGCGCCTCGACCGCCTGGCACCTCGCCGAGCGCGGCCACGACGTCGTCCTCCTCGAACGAGACGTCCCCGCCTCCGAGTTCGGCAGCTCGCACGGCTCGGCCCGCATCTTCCGTTACGCCTACCCGGACCCCCTCTACGCGCAGCTCGTGGTGGACTCCGAGCCGCACTGGGCCCGTCTCTCCCAGCTCGGCGGCGTGGAGCTCATCACGCGCTGCGGCGCCCTGGACCACGGTGAGGACCGCAACCCCGCCCTGCTCGCCGACGTCCTGACGCAGGTGGGCGTTGAACACGAGCTGCTGTCCGCCGAGGAGGCCGCCGCCCGCTTCCCGCAGTTCGCCTTCGAGACCGAGGTGCTCTGGCAGCCCACGGCCGGCGTCCTCGACGCCCAGACCACCGTCGAAACCATGGTGGCGGCCGCCCAGGCCGCCGGCGCCCGGGTCTACACGGGCTGGGAGGTGAGCTCCGTCGTCGAGCAGGAGGACGGACTGCTCATCACCGCCACCGACGGCCGCGAGCTCCTGGCCGGGCACGCGACCGTCGCCGCCGGCGGCTTCCTCCCGTGGCTCCTGCCGCGCCTGCCGCTCTCCGAGGCCTTCCGCTCCGCGCTGCCGGAGTTCGAGGTGACGCAGGAGAACGCCTTCCACTTCCCCTTCGGCGAGGACTTCCCGGCCGGGAGCTGGCCCACCGTCATCCACAAGATCGAGGGCTGGAACTCCTACGCCCTCCCCGGCGGCCGCGACGCCGGCTTCCGCGGCCTCAAGCTCGCCGAGTATCACGCGGGCCGCGCGCTCCCCTCGGCCCAGGACCAGGACGGGGTCATCCCCGCCGAGGTGCGCGAGCGCGTCGTCGCGCAGGTCGCCGCGCTCTACCCGGGCCTCGTCCCCGAGCCCTACGCCGAGACCACGTGCCTGTTCACCATGACCCCCACCGAGGACTTCCTCCTGGAGCGCGAGGGTCGCATCACGCTCTTCTCCGCCTGCTCCGGGCACGGCGCCAAGTTCGCGCCGCTCCTGGGCACGTTCGGAGCGGACGTCGCGACGGGCGCCGCCGAGGCACCGGCACCCTTCCGCGTGGTTTCCGCCGGCTCTGCGAGCGCCAAGTGAGCGTGGGTTTCCAGGGCACGACGGCGGCCGGCCCAGCGGGCGGGCCGGCCGGGCCGGGCCGCGGGGCCGGGTTCGGCGCTGGCGCTCCCGCGTCGGTCGTGGGCCTGCTCGCGGCACTCGAAGGCGTCGGGGCGGATCCGCGCCGCGGGGGCTACACGCGCCCGGGCTTCGGCCGCGAGGAGGCCACCCTGCACGAGTGGTTCGCCCAGGAGGCGCGGGCCCGCGGGCTGGACATTGAACGAGACCGCAACGGCGTGCTGTGGGCCTGGTGGGACGTGCCCGGCGGCTCGCGCTCGAACGCCGTAGCCACGGGCTCGCACCTGGACTCCGTACCGGGCGGCGGGCAGTACGACGGACCGCTAGGCGTGGCCTCGGCCCTGGCCGCCGTGGACCACCTGCGGCTGCGGGGCCTCTCGCCCTCGCGGCCCTTGGCGCTCGTGGTGTTCCCCGAGGAGGAGGGCTCGCGCTTCGGCGTGGCCTGCCTGGGCTCGCGACTCCTGACGGGCCGGCTGGACCCCGCCGAGGCGGCCGGGCTGCGCGATGCGTCCGGTTTGACGCTGGCCGAGGCGCTGGCCGAGTCCGGGCTGGACGCGCGCCACCTGGGCCGCGACCAGGCCGCGCTCGATCGCGTGGCCTGCTTCGTGGAGCTGCACGTGGAACAGGGGCGCGGGCTCATCGACCGCGACGCGGCCGTGGGCCTGGGCAGCTCGATCCTGGGCCACGGGCGCTGGAAGCTGCGCTTCACGGGCCAGGGCAACCACGCGGGCACCACGCTCATGGCCGACCGCCGCGATCCGCTCGTCGCGGCCGCCGGCGCCGTGCTTGCCGTGCGCGATGCGGCGCTCGCGGTCCCTGAGGCCCGCGCGACGGTGGGGCGCCTGCAGCCCCTGCCGGGCGGCACCAACGTCATCGCCTCCGCCGTGGACCTGTGGATCGACGCGCGCCACCCCGACGACGAGGTCACGGCCGAGCTGCTCGGTTCGATTCACGCCGCGGCCCGCGCGGCGGCCGAGGCCGAGAGCTGCGAGGCTGAGCTCAGTACCGAGTCCGTGAGCCCCACCGTGCACTTCGGCCACGCGCTCACCTCGCGCCTGGTCGGGGCCCTCGGCGGGGTGCCGGTGCTCGCGACGGGCGCCGGGCACGACGCCGGCGTGCTCGCCGCGGAGATCCCCACGGCCATGCTGTTCGTCCGCAACCCCACGGGGATCAGCCACTCCCCCGAGGAGTACGCGGCGGACGAGGACGCCGAGGCCGGCGCCGTGGCACTGGCCGACGCCCTGCAGGAGCTGCTGCTGGTCCCCTAACCGCCGCTCCCCCACGAACCGGGTGTGCCCGCCGAGCTGGTCTGCGGGCACACCCTTGTGCGTTCCGGCCCAGCCGGGCCACCCCGGGGCGGGAGCTGACCACCCACCCGCCCCGCGCCGCCGGGCGCTCCCCCAGCCACCCGCCGTCGGGCGCTCCCCGGCCCCGCGCCGCCGGGCACGCCAAAGGGGGCCGGAGACTCGCGGCTCCGACCCCCTGCTCTGGGGTGAGGTAACTCAGGCGAGGGCGGGGGCGGCCCAGATGTTCAGGCTCGTGCCGATGCCCTTCTCCTTGGCGGCGGCGTAGAGCTCCGTGCCCCACGCGACGTCCTCGACCGGCATGCCGCCCACGGAGTAGAGGATGATCTCGTCGTCGGAAGTGCGGCCGGGGGCCTTGCCGGAGACGATGTCGCCGATCTGGTGGATGGACGAGCGCTCCATGCGGCCCTCGTTGACGAGGTCGATGAAGTGCGAGCCAACGATGCCGATCTGCTCGTAGGCCTCGGTGCCGTACTCCTCGGCCCAGGTGTCGTAGAGGCCCAGGTAGTCGACGACCTTGCGCGCCCGGCCCACCAGGAAGTCGTCCTCGAAGGCGGCGGCGGCCGGCAGGAGCAGCAACGCGCCGGGGGCGATCCACTCCTCCTTGATGAGCGGGAAGCCGGAGGAGCCCTCGGCGGCCGTGGTGGGCGCGGAGATGACCACGCCGGCGTCGCGCACGGCGTCCTCGACGGTGTCCACGACCACCACGGAGCTCAGCTGCGGGTGCTTGGCGGCGAGCTCCTCGGCGAAGCGCTGGGCGGAGGCGGCGCCGCGGCCCTTGACCTTGACCGTGGTGATGCCGGGACGCAGGGCCAGCACGCCCTCGGCCGTGGTGCGGGCCATGACGCCGGGGCCGATGATCGCCAAGGTCGTGACGTCCTCGCGGGCCAGGTGCTTGACGCCCACGTTGGGGACGGCGCCGGTGCGGTACGCGGAGAGCAGGTTGCCGCTCATGACGGCGAGCGGGGCGCCCGTGTCGGTGTCGTTGAGGGTGAAGAGGTGGATGGAGCGCGGCAGCCCCTTCTTCTTGTTCTCGGCGTTGGAGCCGTACCACTTCACGCCCGTGGTGCCGAAGCGGCCGCCGAGGTAGGCGGGCATCGCCATGAAGCGGCGGTCCGGGCCGTCGGCGGGCATCCCGGCGTGCACGGGGATCTCCGGGAAGGTGACCATGGCGCCGTGCGAGTCGTGGTTCTCACCGGCCATCATGTAGTCGCCCTGGCTCAGGAGCACGAGCGTCTCCTCCATGACGTCGATGCACCGCACGATGTCGGTCACGCCGGCCTCGATCATCTCCGGCTCGGAGAGGAAGAGGAAGTCAAGATCGGTGTCCATGGGGTTCCTTTCGCCTCGGACCCGCCGGCTCGCGGATCCGTTGTTCACCCCACTCTCCACGGCGCCGCGGGCCGGAGTGCCCGCGGGCAAGGGACCGTAACCGACGTTTCACACCGCCGAAATGTATGACGCCGATTGATAGCCCTGGACTAACGATCGCCTCATCGGGTGCTAGGAATCCGCCGCATCACGGGGTTCAGACTCGTGTGAACACCCACCCACGCCCCCGCATCCATTCGCCAACGGAATGCACTTGTCACCGGGGCAACACGCAAACGAAACACCGCCTCAGCACCATTGAACGTGCCGGGCACCGCACCGCCCGGCGCCCCACCCCCCTGAGGAGGCCAGCATGACCACCCCATCCGCCGACCTTGCGTGGGGGCTCACCGCCCTCGCCTTTGTCACCTTCATGCTCTGCGGCATCGCCCTGTACTACGCGGGCATCGCGGGCCGGAAGAACCCCCTGAACATGATCATGATGGTCATCGGCTCGCTCGCCGTGACGGCCGTCCTCTACGTGGCCTTTGTCCACGGCCTGGTCCTCGGCGATTCCGTCCTGGGCCTCGGGCTCATCGGCAATCCGCTGCAGTTCCTCGGCATGGAATCGGCCATGACCAACACGGAGTCCGGCGGCCCCGAGGACGCCTGGACCTTCGCCTTCTACCTCATGTTCGCCGCGATCACCGTGGCGATCGTGAGCTCGGGCGCCCTGGGCCGCATGAAGTTCGGCGCGTGGCTCGTCTTCTCCGGGCTGTGGCTCGTGCTCGTCTACGCGCCCGTGGCGCACTGGGTCTTCGCCTTCGACGACGAGGAGACCGGCACCGTGGGCGGCTGGTTGCGCAATGTGGTGGGCCTGCACGACTTCGCCGGCGGCACCGCCGTGCACATGAACGCCGGCATGGCGGCCCTGGCCCTCGCCCTGGTCCTCGGCAAGCGCAAGGACACGAGCGAGCGCCCGCACAACCTCCCCCTCGTGGTGCTGGGCGGTTCCATGCTCTTCCTCGGCTGGTTCGGCTTCAACGGCGGCTCCGGCGGCGGCGCGACCTTCACGTCGCAGTACGCGATCCTCACGACCATCCTGGCCGCGTGCACGGGCACGCTCGGCTACCTCCTGGTGGAGAAGAAGCGCACCGGCCGCATGACGACCTTCGGCCTCATCACGGGCCTCATCGGCGGCTTGGTCGGCATCACGCCCTGCGCCGACGCCGTCTCGCCGCTCGGCGCGCTGCTCGTGGGCCTCGTAGCCGGCGCCCTGGTCTCCTGGGCCGTCACGTGGAAGAGCAAGTGGGGCATCGACGAGTCGCTGGACGCCTTCGCGGTGCACGGCGTGGGCGGCATCGCCGGCACGATCTGCGTCATCTTTGTTGGCGCGGCGAGCGCCCCGGCCGGCGTCACCGGCATCTTCTTCGGCGGCGATCCGTCCATCATCTGGCGCGAGCTCGTGGCCATCGTCGCGACGTGCGGCTATTCCTTCCTCGTGACCGCCGCGCTGGCCTGGTTCATGAAGCGCACCATGGGCCTGCGCGTCGAGGAGCAGGTGGAGGAGCGCGGGCTGGATCAGTCCCTCCACGCCGAGTCCGCCTACGACCGCTGAGTCCCCGGGCCGCACGGCTCACCACCTGCCCGACGGCGGGTGCTCGCCTCCCAGCCACCCCGCGCCCTGCAGGGCGCGGGCTGGGAGGCTGGCACCCGCCGTCGTGCTTTCATGTGTCGGCCCCGGCGCGCATCATGGAACCCTGGCCGCGCGAGGGGCACGGTCCATGCCCTGGGGAGTGCCATGACCGCCGCAGTGCCGCCGACCGACCCCGCCAACGCGGGTGCGCCCGCCGCGCCGCCCGCCCCGCCCGCGCCGGCCAACGGGGATCGCCTCTTCCTGCGCGTGCTCGTCAACACGCTCATCGCCAACGTGACCACCTCGTACCTGTGGTTTGCGCTGACGTTCTGGGTGTACCTGGAGACGAAGTCCGTCATGGCCACGGCCATCATCGGCGGCGCGTACATGCTGCTCGTGGCGCTGCTCGGCACCTGGTTCGGCACCCTCGTTGACCGCTACCGCAAGCGGCCCGTGATGATCGCGTCCTCGCTCATCACCCTGGCCACCTACGCGGTGGCCGGCGTGCTGTTCCTGCTCCTGCCCACCGCCGCGCTCCTGAACTGGCGCGGCCCGTGGTTCTGGCTGTTCGCCGGGATCATCCTGCTGGGTGGTGTCGTGGAGAACCTGCGCAACATCGCGCTCTCCACGACCGTGACCATCCTCGTCCCCGTGGAGCGCCGCGATAAGGCCAACGGCCTCGTCGGCACGGTGCAGGGCATCTCCTTCATGGTCACGAGCGTCCTCTCGGGCCTCTCCATCGGCTTCATCGGGATGTCCGGCACGCTGCTCGTGGCGCTCATCATGACCGCAGTGGCCACGGACCACCTCCTGCTGGCAGTCCGCATCCCCGAGCCGCAGCACGCCGAGGGCGCGCAGCCAGACGTTCCGCGCGGTGTCGACTTCCGCGGTGCGTGGGCGGCCGTGCGCTCCGTGCCCGGGCTGCTCGCCCTGCTCCTCTTTGCGACGTTCAACAACCTCGTGGGCGGCGTCTTCATGGCCCTCATGGACCCCTACGGGCTCACGCTCTTCGACGTGAAGACGTGGGGCATCGTGCTCGGCGTCACGAGCATCGGTTTCATCGTGGGCGGCGGGCTCGTGGCCAAGCTCGGCCTCGGCCCCAAACCCCTGCGCACGCTCCTGCTCGTCAACATCGCCCTGGCCCTGCTCGGCGCCACCTTCACCCTGCGCGAGTTCTGGTGGCTCTACGCCGCCGGCATCTTCGTCTACATGGCGCTCATCCCGGCCGCGGAGGCGGCGGAGCAGACCATCATCCAGCGCGTCGTGCCGCTGTCCACCCAGGGCCGCGTCTTCGGCCTCGCCGCGAGCATCGAATCCGCCGCCGCTCCCGTGTCCGCGTTCATCATCGGGCCCATCGCCGAGTTCGTGGTCCTGCCCGCCCTGCGTGAACCGGGGACCGCCGAGTCCTACGCCTGGCTCCTGGGGCGCGGGGAGGCGCGCGGCATCGCGCTCGTGTTCCTCGCGGCCTCGCTCGTGCTGCTCGTGGTAGTGCTCCTGGCCTTCGCGAGCCGCTCCTACCGCCAGCTCAGCGCCGCCTACGCCGAGGCCGAGCCCGAGGCGGCGCCGGAGGGCGCGGCCGCTGTAGCAGGCGCAACAGGCGCGCTCGGCGGCACCTCGGCCGAGACCTCGTCGAATCCCTCGGGAGAGACCGGC
The DNA here is from genome assembly GCF_003575975.1 of Galactobacter valiniphilus. Taxonomy (GTDB): domain Bacteria; phylum Actinomycetota; class Actinomycetes; order Actinomycetales; family Micrococcaceae; genus Galactobacter; species Galactobacter valiniphilus. Next base: position 186,838 of record NZ_QQXK01000001.1, read on the forward strand.
GCCACCCCGGGCCGGTGAACGGGTCCGCGGCTGACTATCCTTGGGGGTTATGACCTCCTCCCCCGCCGATCCCTCGGCCGAGGCCGGCGCGCCCGCCGTCGCGGACGCCTCCGGCACCCAGGGTGCCGCCGACGCCGCGGCCCAGCCGACCGCCGTCGAGCCCTCCTCCCGCACGCCCCGTCGCCAGCCCACCCCGGGCAAGGCCGCCGAGGACCCGAGCTTCTACCGCGCCGAGCCGGTGAGCTTTGTGCGCCGCGGCGAGCGCATGACCGCCGGCCAGGAGCGTGCGTGGGAGGAAATGAAGGACGAGCTCCTCATCGACGTGCCGCGTCATCATGCCTCCACGTCGATCCTGCCCGACGCCGTGATCGACATCCCGGGCGCGTTTGAGCACCCGGAGCGCCCGCTCACCGTGGAGATCGGGTCCGGCCTCGGCGAGGCCACGGCCCACGCCGCCACCGAGCATCCCGAGCGCAACTTCCTGGCGGTGGAGGTCTACACCCCCGGGCTCGCCAAGCTCATGGAGGAGGTGCGCGACCGCGGCCTCAAGAACGTCCGCGTCATGCAGGCCAACGCGCCCGAGGTCTTGGACATCGCCCTGAAGCCCGGCCAAGTGGACGAGCTCTGGATCTTCTTCTCCGACCCGTGGCACAAGAAGCGCCACCACAAGCGCCGCCTCATCACGGACGCCTTCGCCGAGCGCGCCGCCACGGTCATCCGCCCCGGGGGCACGTGGCGCTTGGCCACCGACTGGTCGAACTACGCGGAGCAGATGCGCCGGATCATCGCCGATTCCGGCGAGTTCGTGAACGTGCACGACGGCGAGCGCTCGGGTCTGGATTCCCCGCTCACCGACATCCGCCGCCAGGAGATCGAGAACCGCGAGGCCGAGCCGGACTTCGTGGACGAGGAGGGCGGCTGGGCGCCGCGCTTCGCGGGTCGCACGCTGACGAGCTTCGAGGCCAAGGCCCTCAAGGCCGGGCGCAACATCTTCGACCTGACCGCGCGCCGGGTCTGACGCGCAGCCGCCAACGCGGGAAGGCCCCGCCCTGGATCGTTCCGGGGCGGGGCCTTCCCGCGTTCGGGGTGCGCCCGGCTGACGGGCCGCTCAGCGACCCGGCGGCAACTCGGTCGCCGCGTCCGGCCCGAAGGCCTGCGCATAGGAGGCAAAGAGCGGCTCCCACTCGGCGTCACCCGGCGCGGCGGGGTCCCCGAGCTCCCGCGCCAGAGCGGCCACACACACGTGCCAGCCCGCGGCGTCGCGTGCCGCGCGTCCCAGCTGGTCGATCCGCGCGCTGACGCGGGCGAGGCTCCCGCCGCCGGGTGCGTCGCTGACGGCCAGGGTCAGAAGGTCTCCGGCCCAGTCAATGGCCCATCGATCCGGCACCGCCCCGCCGTCAATGGCGTCGAGCGACACGAGCGTGCCCGGGAGCACGAGGTCCTCCTCGCGGCTGGCCCCCTCGAAGCGGAAGCTCAGCTCCCCACCCGCGGTGAAGGAGCCGGAGACGTGGCAAGGAAACCAGGTGCTGAGCGCCTCCGGGGTGGCAGCCGCGGCGAAGACCGCCTCCGGCGCGAGCGTGGATCGCAGCTCGAAGCCGAGCAACCAGGCGCGGCCCAGCGGGGTGAGGAAGGCGGGGATCAGCGTGCTCATGGAACCCATGTCAGCACGTCTGAGGGCAAAAACAAGGGCGGACACGGAATCAAAAGACTCAACATGTCCGCCCTTGTGCGCCAAGGGGGGGCCGGAGCGGCAACTTGGGGGAACGTCGCTCCGATAGGCGCTGCGGTGGCCGCGAGGGGGGCTTGCGACCACGTGATGAGTCAACCACATGGGGCCGACGTCATTCAAGTTCTGCGAGGCGTATTTTTGTAAGGTTCGCCACTGGGTCGAATGCTGAGCATAAGTCCCCCTGATGAACAAAAGGCGAACAGTCAGGACGGGCGGCGCAGCGTGGTCAGCGAGAGCGGTGCGAACTGCACCGCCTGCCGCGCGCGGGCCTCGCGTCCGCTGGCCTTGATGGACACCTCACCGCTGGAGCCTGCAGCAAAAACGCGGGGGGCCGTGACGGACTCGAAGCGGATCCGCCAGTGGTCAAGCTGCCCCTCGAGCTCGGCCACGCGCTGCTGCAGCTGCTGGGCCTGGCGCTCAAGGTCGATCATGCGGCGGACGCCCTCGAGCGAGAGGCCCTCGGAGGACAGCTGCGCCACGCGGCGCAGGCGTTCCACATCGCGGGAGCTGTAGCGGCGGTGCTCGCCGCCCTGCCGCTGGGGCACCACGAGGCCCAAGCGGTCGTACTGGCGCAGCGTCTGCGGGTGCATGTGCGCCAGCTGTGCAGCCACGGAGATGACGAACACCGGGGTGTCCTTGTCCACCATGCCCTTCGCCTCCTTCGTTGTTGAGGGGCCGGGCCCCTCGGATCAGTGCACCGCCGCGGCGCCCACCCCAGGCAGGGGCGGCGCCGCGGCGAACGGTTTACAGCTTGGCGCGCTCGGCCAGATCCGCGCGCGGATCCTCGCCGGCGGTGGCCTCGGCGAACGCCTCGACGGCGGCCTTGGCCTCCTTGGACAGGCGGTTCGGGACCACCACGTCCAGCACCACGTACAGGTCGCCCTGCCGCTTCGCGGTCTTGATGCCGCGGCCCTTGAGCCGCAGCACCTTGCCGGACGGGCTGCCCGCCGGCACCTTGACCTTCACGGCGTCGCCCGTGAGCGTCGGTACGGACACCTGTCCGCCCAGCGCCGCCTCGGCGAAGCTCACCGGGATGTGCACGCGGACGTCGTCGCCCTCGCGGGCGAAGAACGGGTGGTCCTTGACGTGCACCTTCACCAAGAGGTCGCCGGGCCCGGCGGCGCCGGGACGTCCCTTGCCGCGGGCACGGACGGTCTGACCGTCCTTGACGCCGGCCGGGATGCGCACGTCGATCGTCTCGCCGTTCGGCTCGCGCAGCCCAATGGTGGTCCCCTCGATGGAGCCCTTGAAGGAGATGGTCGTCTCCGCCTGGCGGTCCGCGCCGCGCTGGGGCTGCTGCTGGAAGCCGCCGAAGCCGCCGCCACCGCCGCCGAACATGCCCCCGAAGAGATCGCTCAGGTCAGGGCCGTCGCCGTTCTGGTAGCGAACGCGCTGCCCGCCGCCGCCGAACATCCCGCCGAACATGTCGTCGTAGCCACCGCCGGCGCCGCCGGCCTGGAAGCGGGCCCCCGAGCCCATGGCGCGGATCGCGTCGTACTGCTGGCGTTCCTCCGGATCGGAGAGCACCGAGTTGGCCTCGGTGATGTCCTTGAAACGGCGCTCGGCGTCGGCATCACCAGCGTTGGTGTCCGGGTGATTCTGGCGCGCAAGCTTGCGGTACGCCTTCTTGATGTCCGCCTCGCTCGCGTCCTTGGACACGCCGAGTACGGCGTAAAAGTCTTTGTCCACCCAGTCCTGGCTGGCCATCCAAGCACCCCCTTCTCGCTGGTGCGTCGTTGTCAAAAGTCGTGTGCCCCGCCCCCGGAAGGGGCGGAGGGGCCGTCGTTGATGCCCGACGGCGGGGCGTTGCGGCCCCGCGGGCCGCTCGCCTCAGGCGAGGCGAAAGGGAGGCGACGCCGCCCGGGAAGGCTCCCGGGCGGCGTCGTGCCTCACTCTCCGGTGGAGACGAGCACCTGCGCGGCGCGCAGCACTCGGTCGCCGCGCTTGAAGCCGGTGCGCAGGACCTGGCCCACGTGCTCGGCCTCGACGCCCGGCCACGGCTGACGCAGCAGCGCCTCGTGCACCGTGGGGTCGAACTCGACGCCCGCCTCATCGATGCGCTCCACGCCGAGCGCCGCGAGCGCGGCGTCCAGCTTGGTCGCGATCGAGGCGAAGGGCCCGTCGACGAGGTCGCCGGCCGCGCGGGCCGCGTCGACGTCGTCGAGCACCGGGATCAGCGAGGCGACGGTGGCGTTGACGCCCGTCTCGCGGGCCGCCTCCTTGTCCCGCTCCACGCGCCGGCGGTAGTTCGTGAACTCGGCCTGCAGTCGAAGCAGGTCGGCCTTGAACTCGTCCGCTGCCGCGGTGTCGGCGTCCTGGGCCGCGCCGGCGGCGTCGAGGATCTCCTCGGCCTGGGACAGGGCATCGCCCTCGCTCCCCTGCGCGGCCTCCTCGGACGCGCCGGCCTCACCGCGCACCTCACCCGACTCGGGATCGATCTTGCGCTTGTCGGTGAAGCTGACGGGCTCCTCCTCGGGGGTGAACTCCTCGTTCGCCATGACTAACCTCAGTTCTTCTTCTCGTCGTCCTCGTCGACCACCTCGGCGTCGACGACGTCCTCGTCCGCGTTGGCGGAGGAGGTGTCGGCACCGGCGGCGTCGGCGGGGGCGGCCTGCGAGTAGAGCGCCTCGCCCAGCTTGGACTGGGAGGCCTGCAGCTTCTCGAACGCGGCCTTAACCTCGGCGTCGTTGTCCTGCTGCTCCAGGGCGGCCTTCAGAGCGTCGACGTCGGCCTGCACCTCGGTCTTGACCTCCTCGGGCAGCTTGTCCTCGTTGTCCTTGATGAGCTTCTCCACGGAGTACGCGGCGGACTCGGCGGCGTTGCGGGTCTCGGCGGCCTCGCGACGCTTCTTGTCGTCAGCAGCGTGCTCCTCGGCCTCCTTGACCATGCGGTCGATGTCGTCCTTGGAGAGGGACGAACCACCCGTGATGGTCATGGACTGCTCCACACCGGTGCCCTTGTCCTTGGCGGACACGTGCACGATGCCGTTGGCGTCGATGTCGAAGGTGACCTCGACCTGCGGCACGCCACGGGGGGCCGGGGCGATGCCCGTGAGCTCGAAGGTGCCAAGCGGCTTGTTGTCGCGGGTGAACTCGCGCTCGCCCTGGAAGACCTGGATCGACACGGAGGGCTGGTTGTCCTCGGCGGTCGTGAAGGTCTCGGAACGCTTGGTCGGGATGGCCGTGTTGCGCTCGATGAGCTTAGTCATCACGCCGCCCTTGGTCTCGATGCCGAGGCTCAGGGGGGTCACGTCGATGAGCAGAACGTCCTTGCGCTCGCCCTTCAGCACGCCGGCCTGCAGGGCGGCGCCGACGGCGACGACCTCGTCCGGGTTGACGCCCTTGTTGGCCTCCTTGCCGGCGAGCTCCTTGACGAGCTCGGCCACGGCGGGCATTCGGGTGGAGCCACCGACGAGCACCACGTGGGCGATCTCGGAGATCTTCACGCCGGCCTCGGCGATGACGTCGTTGAACGGCTTACGCGTGCGCTCCAGCAGATCGGAGGTGAGCTCCTGGAACTTGGCGCGGGACAGGTGCTCGTCCAGGTGCACCGGGCCCTCGGGGGTCACGGAGAGGTACTGGAGCGAGATGTTGGTGCTCGTCGCGGAGGAGAGCTCCTTCTTGGCCTGCTCGGCGGCTTCCTTCAGGCGCTGCAGGGCGATCTTGTCCTTGGACAGGTCGGCTCCCTTGGCCTTGGCCTGGCTCAGCAGCCAATCGACGATGCGCTGGTCCCAGTCGTCGCCGCCCAGGCGGTTGTCACCGGCGGTGGCGCGCACCTGAATGGTGGAGAAGCCGTCGTCGTCCTTGCCCACCTCGAGGAGGGAGACGTCGAACGTGCCGCCACCCAGGTCGTAAACGAGGATGAGCTCGTCCTCGTTGCCCTTGTCCAGGCCGTAGGCCAGGGCCGCGGCGGTGGGCTCGTTGACGATGCGCAGGACGTTCAGGCCCGCGATCTCGCCGGCCTCCTTGGTGGCCTGGCGCTCGGCGTCGTTGAAGTAGGCCGGCACGGTGATGACCGCGTCGGTGACCTTCTCGCCCAGGTAGTCCTCGGCGTCGTGCTTGAGCTTCATGAGCGTGCGCGCGGAGATCTCCTGCGCGGTGTACTTCTTGCCGTCGATGTCGACGGTCCAGTCGGTGCCCATGTGGCGCTTCACGGAGAAGATGGTGCGGTCAACGTTGTTGACGGCCTGGCGCTTGGCGATGTCGCCGACCAGGACCTCGCCGTTCTTGGCGAAGGCCACGACGGACGGCGTGGTGCGCGAACCCTCGGCATTCGCGATGACCGTCGGCTCGCCGCCCTCAAGGACGGACACGACGGAGTTGGTGGTTCCGAGGTCAATACCCACGGCACGGGACATGTGCTGTTCCTTCTTTCCTGCTCGATGTCTAGATCTGACCTTTGAGCCCCCGGCGGGGGCCTTGAGCCTGCTGCACTCAAGTTTAGTGACCCGCTTCCTCGTGTCAACTAAACCTGAGTCGGCTTGACTCAACTTTGGTCTTGCCTTCATCAACCAGACACCTGGGGGTTTCATTCCCGAAGGGTTCCTCGAAGCACGTGAGCCTCGTCACGCTCTGCCCCTCAATGCAAACTGGTCCGATTTTCTGTTGATTTCGCCCGGATTCGCCCCGGATCAACAGAAAATCGGACCAGCTTGTCAGGCGGGGCCTCAGGCCTTGCCGCGGGCCAGCTTGGACGGCCACCACATCGACCGGCCGAGCGTGTGCCCCAGCGCCGGGACCAGGAGCGAGCGCACCACGAGGGTGTCCAGCAGCACGCCGAAGGCCACGATGAAGCCCAACTGCACCATGAACATGATCGGCACCACCGAGAGGGCGGCAAACGTCGCCGCGAGCACCACGCCGGCGGACGTGATGACGCCGCCCGTCACGGTCAGGCCGCGCGTGATGCCGTCCTGCGCACCGTGCGCCTTGACCTCCTCGCGCACGCGCGTCATGAGGAAGATGTTGTAGTCAACGCCCAGCGCCACGAGGAACGTGAAGCCGAAGAGCGGCACGGCCGGATCGGCGCCCGGGAAGTTGAACAGCCCGTTGAACACGAGCGCCGAGACGCCCATCGCCGTGCCGTAGGAGAGCACCGTGGTGACCATGAGGATCACGGGTGCCACCACGGAGCGCAGCAGCAGCATGAGGATCAGCAGGATCGCGCCGAGCACGATCGGGATGATCTTCTTGACGTCCTCCTGCGCCGTGACCTGCTTGTCCAGGCTCGTCGCGGACGCGCCGCCGACCAATGCCTCGCCGTCCACGGCGTGCACCGCCTCGCGCAGCGACGCCACGGTGGAGAGCGCCTCCTCGGAGTCCGCGGCGTCGGAGAAGGTTGCCTGGATCTGCACGCGGCCCTCGACCACCTTGGGCTCCACGCCGGGCCGCACGGGCCCGCCGTCCTCGCCCACCACGTAAGCCGAGGCGACCCCCGGAACCTTCGTGGCGGCGTCGAGCACCGGCGTCCCCTGCGCCTCGGTGGCGTAGATCTGGGCCGGCGAGCCGGCGCCCGCGTCGAAGTGGCGGGCGATGGCCGCGTTGCCGAGCTTGGAGTCGGTCTGGCCGAGCACGAGCTCGGAGTCCGGAACGCCGGAGGCCTTGAGCTGGGTGACGCCGAGGCAGCCGGCCGCCAGCACCAGCGCGGTCAGGATCCACACGGGGCGATGGTGCTTGCGCACCCACAGGGCCAGCCGGCCCCACACGCCGTGCTGGCGCGCCCACGCACCGATGTCCTGGCCCTCAGTGCCCGACGACGCGGCGGCCGGCTTGGGCTGGAAGGGCCAGAAGGCGGCCTTGCCCAGGAGCGCGAGGAGCGCGGGCAGGAGCGTGAGCGCCGCGAGCACGGAGAAAACGATGCCGCTCGCGGTGATGGGGCCCAGGGCCTTGTTGGAGTTGAGGTCGGAGAACATGAGGCAGAGCAGGCCCACCACCACGGTGCCGGCCGAGGCCAGAATGGGCTCCACCGAGCGCTTCCAGGCGTGCTTGATGGCCGCTGCCTTGGGTTCGCCGGCCGCGATCGCCTCGCGGTAGCGGGCCACGAAGAGCAGGCAGTAATCGGTCGCTGCGCCGATGACGAGGATGGAGAGGATGCCCTGGCTCTGCCCGTCGATGCGGATGAACTCGGCCTTGGCCATGAAGTAGACGGTGACGATCGCGGCGCAGAGCGCCGCCATGGCCGTGAGCAGCACGGCGAAGGGCAGCAGCAGCGAGCGGTAGACGATGAGCAGGATGACCAAGACGGCGATGACCGCGACGAGCAGGAGGATGCCGTCGATGCCGCCGAAGGCCTCCTTGAGGTCGGCGGTGAAGCCGGCCGCGCCCGTCACGTGGACGGCGGAGTTCCCGGCAAACGTCCCGTCGCCGGCGGCCGCGGCACCGGCCGAGCGCAGGGCCTCCACCGCCACATCCGAGTCGGTGTTGGCGGAGATCGGCACGATGAACTCGAAGGCCTTCTTGTCCTCGGACGGGATGGGGCCCACGACGTCGCCCTCCACCACACCGGTGTCCTTGAGTGCCGTGGCGAAGGTGGCTCCGGAGGCCGGGCTGAGCTCCGCGTCGGATTCGACGATCACCACGGCGGGGATCGACTCGGAGGAGTTGAACTTGCTCTGCCACTCGACCGCCTTGGTGGCCTCGGCCGAGGAGGGAAGGAAGGTCGTCTGGTCGGTAGTCTGGACGTCGCCGATCTTGCCGAAGGTCGGCCCGCCGACCCCCATCACCCCGAGCCACACGAGCGCGATGAACACCGCGGCGAGCGCTCGCCACACCGCCTTCTTGGTCTGCTTGCCCTGCTCGGGGGCGCGCCCCGTTGCCTCGGTCTTCACGTCAACCCTTCCTCCGCGAATTGCTTCGATGATGGAAAGAATAGATCATCGAAGTCTTCGGCGTCGAACGGTAGAATCGACAGGTGCCCGCATCCGGCGGGCCGCGCGGGAGAGGGAAGCAGCGTGAGTGGCGGGATGAACCCGGTGCGGTGGGAGGTGGTGCGCCTCCTCCAAGACGTCACCGTTGCCTCCGATCGCTACGTCGACGCCGCCGCCCGCGCCGAGGGCCTGCACCGCACCGATCTGCACGCGCTCTCCGCCGTGGTCCGCCACCAAGACGCCAACGAGCCGCTGACCATCTCGGCCCTCGCGCAGCGCCTCGACCTCTCCGCCCCGGCCACCACGGCGCTCGTGGATCGCATGGAGCGCAACGGTCACGTCGAACGTGAGCGCTCGGAGCGCGACCGCCGCCGCGTCACCCTCGCCTCCACCGACTCGGCCCGCAGCACGGGCGCCCGTCTCTTCATGCCGCTCGGCCGCGCCATCGACTCGGTCACCTCCCGCTACAGCGACGAGGAGCTGGCCCTCGTGGCCCGCTTCCTGGACGAAGCAGCCGAGGCCATCACGGAGGCCGGGCCCATCCACCGCGATCCGCGCGCCGTCTCCCCCGCTCCCCCGGCGGACGCCGCCCCGGGCCGGCCGGCACCAGCCGGCGCCACGCACCCCACCGCACCACCCGCCGTCGGACACCTCCCGGAGCCTCCCAGCGCATGAGCCTGAGCACCTTCCTCGCCCTGCTGACCGCCACGATCGTCATCTCGCTGACGCCCGGCGCGGGCGCGGTCAACACCATGACCAACTCGATCTCCCAGGGCTGGCGGCGTTCCTTCTGGGGCATCCTCGGCCAACAGATCGCCCTCATCATCCAGGTCGTCATCGTGGCCATCGGCGTGGGCGCCCTCGTGGCCGCCTCCCCGGCGGTCCTCACCGTGATCCGCTGGCTCGGCGCCGCGTACCTCGTCTACCTCGGCGTGCGCATGCTGCTGGCCAAGCCGACCGTCCCGGACGCCCCGGCGCATGAGGAGTTCGACGCCGCCGCCCCGACCTCCGGCGCCAAGGGTCACGTGCCGGGCGGGCGCGCCGGCGCGGGCACCCGCGAAAGCGCGTGGTCCATGATCCGCCGCGGCACGCTCGTGAACCTGCTCAACCCCAAGGCCATCGTGTTCTTCCTGGCCTTCATCCCGCCGTTCATCCGCGCGGACCTGCCGCAGTTCCCGCAGTACCTGATCATCGCCGTGACCTGCGTGGTCGTGGACGTCATCGTCATGTGGTTCGGCTTCGCGGCGCTGGCCCGCCCGCTCGGCCGGCTCATGCACACCACGCGCGGCCAGCGCATCCTCAACACGATCTTCGGCTGCTGCTTCCTGCTCGTGGCCGCGCTGTTGCTGCTGATCCACTGACGCCCCGCCACCGGGCTAGGTGTATTGCCCCGCCAGGTTGGGTACGCGGCTGGCGGGGGTGGAGCCCTTGAGTGATGTGTGGCCGCGGTGGTGATTG
>NZ_QQXK01000020.1 GCF_003575975.1 Galactobacter valiniphilus
CCCGCCTCATGCGGCGGAGCGACCCAGAGTGGGGAATTTCGATGAGCAGAACCGAGGAATTTCAGTGAGCGCCGTCACAGTCGAGCGATGGCGACACCATCTCCACGAAGTCCACTGAGGGTGACTACGACATGTACTTCTCCGGGTGGTCGGTGAACCCGGACCCGGATTACCAGCTGGGCATCAACACCTGCTTCAACCTGCCCACCAAGACGGACGGCACGGGCGGCACCACGCAGGACGGTTACTGCAACGAAGAGTTCGACAAGCTCTACAACAAGCAGCACTCCGAGATGGATGAGACCAAGCGTCAGGAGCTGGTGCAGCAGATGCTGGCCCAGAACTACGAGGACACCGTGCAGGTGGCCACGTGGTACGCCAACGGCCTGGAAGCCTACCGCTCGGATCGCTTCACCAACTTCGGCCTCATGCCGAAGGAGGGCGGCATCATCGCCAACCAGGCTGGTTACTGGGGCTTCCTCTCCGTGGAGCGCGTTGAGGGTTCCACCGCCGGCGGCGGCGCCGTCAACACCGGCCTCGTGGTGGCCGGTGTGGTGGTGGGCGTTGTGGTGATTGCCGGTGTCGTGGTGTTCCTGCTGCGTCGCCGCAAAATCTCCGACGTGGAGTAGTCCTCCACCTTCCCGGGTGTGGGGCGGGCGGCTGCCCGCCCCACACCCGGCGCTTGCAGGCACATGAGCAGGAGCAGGAACAAGGAGAACAACATGACCAACGCCGTGCCCCCAGCGGGGGCGGTGATCGTCGAAGAAGCGGCGGAGACGCCAACCCGCAATACCTCGGCGCTGAAGTACTTTGGCACCAAGCTGGGCGGTGCCGCCATCAGCATGGTCATGGTGATCCTGCTTGGCTTCTTCGCCTTCAAGATTCTGCCGGGCGATCCGGTGAAGGCCATGGCCAAGGACAAGCCCATGTCCGCGGAACAGATGGAGGCCCTGCGTGAGTCGCTGGGCCTGAACAAGCCGCTCTGGGGCCAGTTCGTTGACTACCTGGGCAACGTCTTCACGCTGAACTTCGGCACCAGCTATGTGTACAAGCAGTCCGTCTCGGACCTCATTGGCCAGTACTTCTGGAACACGGTCCTGCTCACGGGCACGGCGGCCATCCTGGCCATCGCCCTGGGCCTCTGGCTGGGCCAGAAGGCGGCCTGGAAGAACGGCTCGTTCTTCGACAAGGCCAACTCCGGCATCGCCCTGGTGTTTTGGTCTGTCCCCACCTTCTGGCTGGCGCTGATCCTGCTCATGGTCTTCGGCGGCACCCTGCACTGGTTCCCCACCGCCGGCATGCACAGCCCCAATCCGCCGGACGGTTTCCTGGCGAACGCCGCGGACGTGGCAAGCCACATGGTGCTCCCGGTCATCACCATGGTTGCGGTGGTCTACGCGCAGTACCTCATGGTCATGCGAGCCTCCCTCATGGAGGAGATGAGCGCGGACTACCTCACCACGGCACGCGCCAAGGGCCTTCGTGAGGACCTGGTGCGCAGCAAGCACGCCGTCCCCAACGCCCTGCTCCCCACCGTGACCCTCGTCTTCATGCACATCGGCGGCCTCATCGCCGGCGCCGTGACCGTGGAGAAGGTCTTCTCGTGGCCGGGGCTGGGCAAGCTCACCTTCGAGGCCATTAGCGGCCCGGACCTCCCGCTGCTGCAGGGCACCTTCGTGGTGTTCTCGGCCATCATCATCGTGATGAACCTGCTAGCAGACTTCATCTACCGCCAGCTCGACCCGAGGGTGAAGCGCGCATGAGTATCTCCAACGCCCCCACCACCGCAACGCCCGCTGGCACGGCTAGCGCCCGCCAGGTCGTCTGGCAGCGCCGCCGCGCGGCCTTCGCCGGATTCTGCAAGGAGTTCAGCCACCACAAGGCCGGCATGGTTGGCCTCATCTTCCTGGCCGTGGTGATTGTGGCCGCCGCCCTGGCGCCCTTCATCGCCCCGTCCCGCATGCTGGATGTCACCCAGCTGCTGGATTCCCCCCGCTTCGCCCCGCCGTCCTGGGAACACCCGCTCGGCACGGACCACCAGGGCCGTGAGCTCTGGGTCCGCATGCTCTGGGGTGCCCAGGTCTCCCTGATTGTTGGCTTCGCCGCCACCATCATGTCCATGGTCATCGGCACCATCATGGGCATCGCCGCCGGCCACTTCACCGGCTGGACCGGCGGTCTGGTCATGCGCATCATCGACTTCTTCCTGGTGCTGCCCTCGCTGATCCTGGCCATCGTGCTCTCCTCGGTGCTGTCCCGCGGCGTGCTCACCATCGTCATCGCCATTGGCCTGACCTCCTGGGCAGGCACGGCTCGCGTGGTTCGCTCGCAGACGCTCTCGGTGGAGTCCCGCGACTACGTGGAGCGCTCCCGCGTGCTGGGTGCCGGGCACTGGCACATCATCGTCAAGCACCTGCTCCCGGCCGTGATGCCGCTGGTGCTCGCCAATACCACCCTGACGGTGGGCTCGGCCATCATCTCGGAGTCGACGCTATCTTTCCTGGGCCTGGGTGACACCACCCTGCAGTCCTGGGGAACCATCCTGAAGAACGCCATGGACGTCTCCGCTGCCACCAGTGGCTACTGGTGGTACGTGCTGGTCCCTGGCATCGCCATCGTCCTGGTGGTGCTCGCCTTTACCCTCGTCGGCCGCGCCGTTGAGCAGATCGTCAACCCCACGCTGAGGAGCCGTTGAGTCATGCCGGATCTGAAGTTTGAGAACGTTTCGATCACCTACCGCACCTCCGGTCGCAACGACCGCGGAGAGGTGCCTGCGGTCAAGGGCATCAGCCTTGACCTTCCCGCCGGCGGCACGCTGGGCGTGGCCGGCGAGTCCGGCTCCGGCAAGTCAACGCTGGCCATGAGCGCCCTGCGCCTGCTGCCCAAGAGCGCCAAGCTCTCCGGCCGCGTCATGATGGGCGACACGGACGTGGCGGAGCTGTCCTTCGGCAAGCTGCGCGCGGTGCGCTGGGCGGAGGCCTCGATCGTGTTCCAGGGCGCCATGCACTCGCTGAACCCGGTGCGCACGGTGGGCTGGCAGATCCTGGAGGCCCTGGAGCTGCACATCACGGATAAGTGGAAGACGGAGAAGGCCCGCAAGGAGCGCGTCAAGGAGCTGCTTGCCACGGTTGACCTGCCGGCCAAGAAGGCGGATTCGTTCCCGCATGAGCTCTCCGGCGGGCAGAAGCAGCGCGCCATGATCGCGATGGCGCTGGCCTGCGAGCCGGACATCATCATCGCGGACGAGCCCACCACCGCTCTGGACGTGATTGTTCAGAAGCAGATCCTGGACATGATCAACCAACTGGTCACGGAGCGTGGCATCTCGCTGCTGATGATCAGTCACGACCTCTCGGTGCTGGCCACCGCGTGTGAGCGCATCGCGGTGATGCGCAACGGCGAACTGGTGGAGGTGGGGCCCTCGTACCAGATCTGCACCGACCCCAAGGAGCCGTACACGCAGCAACTGGCGGCGGCCTTCCCGGTGATTGGTGACCCGGCCTCCCGCATGAAGCCCGTCACCCGCCGTGAGCAAACCCCCAGGGACCCCAACGCCCAGACGTTTGCCAAGAGTGACGAGGTGCTGCTGCAGGCCCGCGGGCTGAACGTGACCTATCACACCGGCGGTCACTCGCTGCGGGCCGTGAACAACGTGAGCCTGGATCTGCACCGCGGCGAGATCATGGCGCTGGTGGGCCAGTCCGGCTCCGGCAAGTCAACGCTGGCCCGCACGCTGCTGGGCCTGCAGGCAGCGGATGGCGGTTCCGCCGTGACCTTCGCGGGCAAGGCTCTTCCCACCAAGGGCAAGGCGCTGAAGGACTTCCGCAAGGAGGTCCAGCTGGTACTGCAGGATCCCTCGGCGGCGCTGAACCCCAAGCTCAGCGTGTACGAGTCTGTGGCCGAGGGCCTGCGCGTGCAGCGCTACCAGGGCGACGAGCGCGCCCGGGTGAAGGCAGCCCTTGAGGAGGCGGAGCTGATCCCGGCGGAGAAGTACTTCGGTGCCATCCCGCAGGAGCTCTCCGGCGGCCAGCGTCAGCGCGTGGTCATTGCTGGCGCGCTCGCGGTGCAGCCGCAGATGCTCATCGCTGATGAGCCCGTGGCCTCGCTGGACGCCTCCGTGCGCGGCGAGATCCTCTCCTTGCTCCTTGACCTGCGCAAGAACCTGGGCCTCACCGCCCTCGTCATTACGCATGACCTGGGCCTGGCCTGGAACATCGCGGACACCGTGGCGGTCATGTACCAGGGCGAGATCGTGGAACAGGGCCCCACCGAGGAGGTGCTACTGAACCCGCAGCACGCCTACACCAAGCGCCTGCTTGCCGCGGCGCCAAGCATCGAGGAGGCCCGCGCGTGAGCGCCCCCGCAACCACCGGCGTCGACCGTCATGCCTACCTGGACACGGCGCCGCTGAAGCCGGGCGACACGGTGCGATTCGTGTCCCCGTCCGGCCTGGGTTCCAAGGAGTCCCTGGAGCGGGCCGTTGCCTTTTACGAGGCCTGGGGCCTGAACGTGGTGGTGGGGGAGCACGTGCTGGATCCGCACCCTCGCGCCTCGTACCTGGCCGGCCCGGACGAGGGCCGCCGTGCGGACCTCGTTCAGGCGTGGTGCGATCCGGACGCGGACGCCATCGTGTGCATTCGCGGCGGCTACGGCGCCATGCGCCTGCTGGATGGCATCGATTGGGAGCTCATGCGAGCCAACGCGCTGCGCCGCGACGGCCGTCCCAAGCTGCTGACCGGGTCCTCGGACATCACGGCGCTGCATGAGGCCTTCCGCTTCCACCTGGATGTGCCCACGCTGTTCTGCCCCATGGCCGGCAACGACGTCTTCAACGAGGCCACCACGGTGCGCCCGGACGTGCAGCGGTGGCTCATGGAGCCGTGGCGTGGCCGCGAGATCATTGGCGCGGCCACCGAGGTGATGGTTCCGGGCCAGGCGTCCGGGCGGTTCACGGGCGGCAACCTTTCGCTCATGTCCGCGGCCGTGGGCGCCGTGGAGTCCGCGGTGCCGCAGGGCGCGCTGTGCTTCCTCGAGGACATCGACGAGGAGATCTACCGCCTGGACAACCTGCTGCTGCAGCTGCAGCGCTTCGGTCGCCTGGATGCTGCAAGCGGTTTTGTGCTGGGCTCTTGGTTCCGCTGCGGCGAGCCGGAGGCCATCCGCGCGCTCATGGAGGAGTACCTGGGTCACCTTGGCGTGCCGGTGCTGTGGGAGCAGGGCTTCGGACACGACCCCGAGGCGCTGAGCATCCCCCTGAACGTGGACGGCGTCCTGGTTGCCCCGGCGCAGGGCGCTCCGCGGCTCACCGTGGGCGCGGGGGATTTCCTGGTGCCCGACGCCGGCGCGGGCTCCGCGGGCGGGCGCGGCTGATGCGGGCAGCCACGCACACGGACGTTGACCGTCTGCTGCTTCGCGTCCTGGCCTCGGATGGGCGGGCCAAGCTGGCAACGCTCGCCGCTGCCGCGGGCCTTTCGACCTCCGCCGTGCAGGCGCGCGTGCGCCGGCTGGAGGAGGTCGGGGCCATCCGCGGCTACCGCGCCGAGATTGCGCCGGAGGTCTTTGGGCCCACGGTGGAGGCCCTCGTGGAGGTTGTCCCGGCGCCGGAACACGCCGACGAGGTGGGGCGCATCCTGGAGGACGAGCCCGGGGTAGCGGCCTGCTGGGCCGTTACCGGCGAGGCCTCCCACGTGGCGCTGGTCAGGGTGGCCGGCGTCCAGGAACTGGAGGAGCTGCTGAGTTCCCTGCGGGCCAGCCTCCAGTCCCACACGCGCAGCTCCCTGGTGCTGCGCACGCTTGTTGATCGCCGCACGGCCTGGCCGGCGGAACCCGTCTTGGAAGGACGCTGATGTCCCTGCAGTTGCCCCCGTTCGATCCCCGCATCACGTTCTCTCTGCAGGTGCTGGACGCCGCGGACGGCCGGGTGCTTGTCTCCCATGCCCCGGACACAGTGTGCGAGACGGCAAGCGTGGGAAAGGTCTTCCTGCTCATCGAGGTGGCCCGCCGCCTGGTGGAGGGCGAGCTGGCCCCGGACCAGCGCATCGAGATCCCCGAGGAGCACCGCGTGGCGGACTCCGGCTTGCTGTACCGCATGCTGGATCAGCGGCTCACGGTGTGGGACGCGGCGCTGCTGGTGGGTGCGGTGAGCGACAACCTCGCCACCAATGCCCTCATCGCCCTCTGCGGCCTCGAGGTGGTGCAGGGCATGGCCCCGTTCCTGGGCTACACCGACACCTCGTTGCTTGACTACATCCGGGACGAGCGCACCGAGGACATGCCGTGGACGCCGTCCTTCGGCACGGGCTCCGAGCTCTCCGACCTGATGCGCCGCCTGGGCGCCGGCGAGATCCTCTCCCCGGAGATCAGTGCGCAGGTCATGGAGTGGCTCGCAGCGGACACCGACACCTCCATGCTTGCGGACTCGTTCCTGCTTGACCCGCTGGCCCACGTGGAGCCGGAATACCAGGGCATGGTGCTGCGCCACAAGACGGGCTCCACCTCGGTGGCCCGCATCGACGTGGGCCACGTGTCCGGCCCCGCCGGGGCCGTGGCCTACGCCGTGGCCGCCAACTGGAAAGGCGCCTCCGAGGACCTGCGCGCCCCCGCCGTTGACGCCATGCGCGCCATCGGCGAGCAGATCCGCGCCTACGTGACCGGCGCGGAGCGAGCGGAGGCACCCTGGTGACCGCCGCCGTCGAGCATCTTGAACCCGTCTCCGGGCTGGAATGGACCCGCCTCAGCGGGACCCGCGAGGACGTCATGCGCGCCCTCGGGGCCCTGCACGCCGCACCCATCCGCGCGTGGCGGGAGCGCGAAACCGGCGCCTGGCAGCGGCTCCTGGAGCGCACCGCCGGGGCCGCGAAGGAGCGGTTCGAGGCCATCGTTGAGGCCACCACGGCGCGCCTGCCGCTGGAAGCCCAGGAACTGACGTGGATCGCAGAGGGCGCCGGCGTGCCCGTCCGGGAACTCTGGGCGCTGAACCTGCGCGGCGATCTGGGCCGCGACGGCACCGGCTGCTCCGACGTCTGCGCCGTCACCGAAACCGGCGTGGTCATGGGCCACAACGAGGACGGCGACGGCGATCTGGAGGGCGCCATCCGGCTCATCACGCTGGTCATCGACGGCGACCCGTCCATGACCGTGGTCTGGTACCCCGGCATGCTCCCCGCCAACTCCTTCGTCACCACCTCCGCCGGCCTCAGCTTCGGCATGGACCACGTCCCCGTGTCCGTGCCGAACACAGAGGGCTGCGGGCGGCACTTCGTGGCGCGCCGCGCCCAGCGGCAGGAGGAAGGCGTGGTGGCCCGCGCGGTGCTCTCCGCCGTCCCGTGCGCCGGCGGCTTCGCGTTCGACGTGGCGGATGCGCTGGGGCGGGGAGATCTCATTGAGAACGTGGCGGGGCGGTACTCCGTTGCATCCGCGGTTGCTGCGGCGTCCGATGCGCCCGCTGAGGGCGGCGCGCTGCTGCACACCAACCACCTGCGCCTGGTGGACGGCACCGAGGACGGGCTGGCCGTTGCGGCTGACGACGAGTGGCTCGGAGAGAGCCAGGGCCGCCTGCGGGCGTTGGTCTCCGCGGCGCCCTCCGTGCGCTCCGCCGCCGATGTGCTCACGGCGCTGCGCGCGCCCGGGGTGCTGAACCGCTCCGAGGACATCTACACCTTCGCAACGTGCGTGGTGGACACCGCAGCGGACACCATTTGGGTGCAGGGCAGCGGTGAGGTGTGGGCCGGGTGGCTCTCTGCGTTTGCCCGGGGCGAGCGGGTGGCGGCATGAGTGTGGACTTTGGGTCCCTGGACGGCGTGCGGTTCTCCGCGCTGGCCGTGGACGTTGATTCCGGCGCGGAGCTGTTCTCGCATCAGCCGGGGCTGGCGCTTGATACCGCCAGCGTGGGCAAGATCTTCCTGCTGCATCGGCTGCTCACCGAGGTGGACGCTGGGACCCGCAGCCTTGAAGACCGCGCCATTCGGCGGCCCGTTGAATGGATGGACAATTCCGGGCTCTGGTACCTGCTGCAGCAGGATTCGCTGTCGCTGTACGACGTGGCCGCGTTGATTGGCGCGGTGAGCGACAACGCCGCAACCAACACGCTGGCCCGTGTGGTGGGGCTGGACACGGTGCAGCAGCACACCAAGGCCTTGGGGTACCTGGATTCCGGGCTTGACGACGTGGTGCGCTGGCCGCTGCCGCCCGGGGCGCCCAGGACACTGTCCCACTCTACGGCCGCTGACCTGGTGCGGTTCGTTCGTCGCACGGCGATGGGGGAGGACCTGAGCGCGTCCTCCACGGACACTCTCCAACGCTGGCTGGGCGCAGGCATGGATCTGTCTATGGTTGCCTCCGCCTTCAACCTGGACCCGCTGGCGCACTATTACTTCGACCGCGATGTGTGGCTCTGGAACAAAACCGGAACCATCTCCACCGTCCGTGCAGACATGGGTCTGGTCATGACGCCTACCCGACGCGTGGCGTACGCGGTGCTGGCCGAATGGGAGCGGGGGGTGGACGCCCGCGACGGCGTGCTCGCGCTGATGCGCGCCGCCGGTGAGGAGATCCGTTCCGAACTCGGCCTAGCCTCAGCGTAGGACCTCACGATTTCCTCCCTCGGCTGTCCCCGGCCGCGGCGAACGAGACGCGAGCGACTCTCGGCCTATGCCGGAGCGCGCGCATGCCGAGACCCCAGACCAGCGCCCTTGGCAGGCTATGCCGCCGCATCAGGGGAAACGGAGGGACGAAGTGGCCTGGCCGGCCGTCGAGGGGTATGGCGGCTTCTCGGTCGGCACCTGAGAGCTCGCCAGCGGTGGCCGTCCGGGGTCGCCCGTGGCCGGCCCCGTGAACAGGGACCACGGCACAGGATGCAAAACACCCGGTAGGCTGCGCCGCAGGCGGCCACAACGTCCCCCGGACAAAGCCGAAGGGCCCCGAATCTCAATGAGATTCGGGGCCCTTCGCAAACGCGGTGACGGTGGGATTTGAACCCACGGTACGGGATTACCGTACACAACATTTCGAGTGTTGCACCTTCGGCCGCTCGGACACGTCACCAGGCCTCATTACTCTACGGCACAGGGCGGGTGAGTCCCAAACCGGGGCGTCCCGGGTGTGACTCACACGCCCTCATTGACCCCCGGACGCTGTGAAGCCCCGGCCGGCGAACCGGTCGGGGCTTCAACACCACTCGCACCCTTGAGGTGCCTTCAACACTACGGAGCGAAGCTGGAAACAGGCTGGGTGAACCGTGGGAAATGACAGAGTGTGTAAAACGGTGCCTACGCTGAAGTAACAGGCGCGAGAACCCGGAGGCGGGCCGGATTCAGCCCTCGGCCCCGCGCCGGTGTGCGGCAAAGAACTCGTGCAGCAGCGAGGCGCACTCGTCCTCGCGCACCCCGGAGTAGACCTCAACCCAGTGGTTCAGGCGCGGCTCGCGGAGCACATCGAACACCGAACCGGCGGCACCGGCCTTCGCGTCCCACGCGCCGAACACCACACGCGGCACCCGCGCGAGCACGATGGCGCCCGCGCACATAGCACACGGCTCCAGCGTGACGGTGAGGGTGCAGCCCTCGAGCCGCCAGCCGTCGTCGTCCCCCCGCTCGCGCAGGGTCGCGGCAGCGTCGCGCAAGGCGACCACCTCGGCGTGACCCGTGGGGTCCCCGTGCACCTCACGGATGTTGCGTCCGACACCCAACACCTCGCCGTCGGGCCCCGTCACCACGGCCCCGATCGGCACGTCCCCGGCCGCACCGGCGGCACGCGCCTCGGCGAGGGCGGCCTCCATCCAGGCCTCGGCCCCGGTGGGCGGTGTCAGCGAGCTCATAACCCCCACCGTATCGGGCCGCGCGGCGGTAGAATGTCCCCCATGCGCGTACAGGTCGTTGATCATCCCCTGGTGGCCCACAAGGTCACCGTCCTGCGAGACAAGAACACCCCTTCGCCGGTGTTCCGCCAGCTGACCGACGAACTGGTCACGCTCCTGGCCTACGAGGCCACCCGCGAGGTCCGCACGGAGCCCATCACGGTTGAGACGCCCGTCGCCACCACGGTCGGCACTGCCTTCGCCAAGCCCACCCCGCTCGTCGTCCCGATCCTGCGCGCCGGCCTCGGCATGCTGGAGGGCATGACCCGCCTGGTCCCCACCGCCGAGGTGGGCTTCCTGGGCATGGCGCGCAACGAGGAAACCCTCGACATCATCACCTACGCCGAGCGCCTGCCGGATGACCTCACGGGCCGCCAGGTCTTCGTGGTGGACCCCATGCTCGCCACGGGCGGCACGCTCGTCGAGTCCATTAAGTACCTCTTCAACCGCGGCGCCGACTCGGTGACCTGCATCTGCCTCATCGCCGCCCCCGAGGGCGTGGCCCGCCTCGAAGAGGCCCACGGCGACGACGACCGCGTGCACCTCGTGGTCGCCGCCCTGGACGACGGACTCACCCCCGAGGCCTACATCACCCCGGGCCTGGGCGACGCTGGCGACCGCCTCTACGGCCTGGCCGAGTAGTCCCTCAGGACCCACGAAAGGGGCCGCGCACCGAACCGGTGCGCGGCCCCTTTCCTGTGATGAGTGCCCGACGGCGGGTGGCCGGGCCGGCCCCCGGCTCGCCTCAGCCGGCGGGCTGGGTGAGGTCGTAGACCGTCACGCCGTCCACGGTCGTGGCCGTGAAGTTCTCCTGCACCCAGCTGCTGATCTGCGAGGAGGTGCCGTCGGAGCCACCGCGCCCGCCGCCCAGGCCGGAGCCGGAGGCGAGGTAGTAGTGGATCTCTCCCTGCTCCACGTATGCCTTGAACTGCTCGAGTGTGGGGGACGGGTCGGTGCCGTTGAAGCCGCCGATCGGCATGACCGAGGCCTGCGTGGCCAGCTGGTACCCGGCGGCGTTCTGGGAGCCGGTGGTCGCGGCGGCCCAGCGGTAGTCGCCGGCGTTCTCCTGCAGCAGCTTCACGATCTCGGTGCCCGGGGCGGACGCGCCGAGCAGGCCTCCCGCGCCGCCGCCCATGCCGCCGCGTCCGGCGGAGCCGCCGAAGCCGCCCTGGCCGGTGGCACCGTTGGATCCCGTGCCGTTCTGGCCGGACGTCCCCTGGCCGGTCGAGCCCTGACCCGGCAAACCTTGGCCGCCCCGCATCGCCGGGGGCGTGCCTCCTTGGCCGTTGGGGCCCTGACCGCCGCGTTGGTCGCCGAAGCCGCCCTGCCCGCCGGGGCCCCCTCCGCGGCCGCCGCCCATGCCCATCCGATCGCTCGGTCCGGCGTAGACGATGGAGCCGGTCTTGGCCACGGTGGTGGTGGAGGCGGCGAACGCGCTCTGCGCGCCGAGGGCGCCGAGCACGGCGAGGCCAGCGGCCCCGGCCAGGAGCCGGGGAGCCCAGCGGCGGGCGCCGCCCGGAGCCGCGCCGCCCGGGTGTCCGGCCGCGAGGCCGACTGACCCGTGACCGGCGCCGGCCCCCGAACCGGCCGCCGCGGCGTCGGGCGCGAAAGCGGCGGGAACGCCGCCGTCGTAGCCGACCGGACGGTCCCAGCTCACCGCGTCACGGCGGCGCAGGAGCGGCCGCAGCGCCACGCCGAGGCCCGCGACGAGCGCCAGGGCGGTGGCCACGCCGCCCCACCAGACGCCCCAGCCGGCGCTCGCGAGCGCCCACCAGCCGGTCAGCGCGGCGACGACCACGGCCAGGCCGAGCGTGATCGAGGCGCCCCAGCCGCCGCTCTCCCAGAGCCACGCGGCGCCGATCGCCACCACGCCCGCCACGGGAGCGGCGAGGATCGCCGTGTAGTACTCGTGCGTGATGCCCTGCATGAGCGAGATGGTCAGGCCCTCCACGACCAGCCAGCCGGCCAGGGCGATGAACGCCCCGATCCGGGCGCGGCCGGCGTCGCTGCGCCAGGCCCGCGAGCGCACCATCATGACGAGCGCCCCCACGAACAGCAGCACAGCAACGGGCAGGAGCCAGGAGATCTGCGAGACGTAGTTGCCAGAGACGAGGCGCAGCAGGCCCGGGGTGCCCCACTGGTTGCCGACGGAGCCCTCCTCCTCGCCGTTGAGGCGGCCCAGGCCGTTGTAGCCGAAGGTCAGCTCGAGGAAGGAGTTGCTCTGCGAGCCGCCGATGTAGGGGCGGGAATCCGCGGGCCAGAGCTCCACGAGCGCCACCCACCAGCCCGCGGAGACCACCATGGCGGCGGCCGCGGCCAGCAGGTGCAGCACGCGCCGACCCCAGCCCACGCGGGCCGCGAGCAGGTAGGCCAGGGCGAGCGTGGGGACGACCACCACTGCCTGCAGCTGCTTGGTCAGGAACCCGAAGCCGATGAAGACACCGGTCAGGACCAGCCAGCCCACGGGGCCCAGCGGCCGGCGCCAGCGGGGCCGGGTGGCCTTGGCCTCGGCGCGGGCCGCGGCCGCCGCCGCCGGCGTGCTGGCCTGCACCGCGCGGACCGTGGCGTAGCAAGCGGCCACCGTGAGCAGGGTGAGCAACGCCTCGGGGTTGTCGTAGCGGAACATCAGCAGCGCCACGGGGGTCGTGGCGAGCGCGGCGCCGGCCAGGAGCCCGGCCCAGCGGCCGCTCACGCGGGACACGGTGGCGTAGAGCAGCCAGACCGAGGCCACGCCCATGAGCGCCTCCGGCACGAGGATGGACCAGGAGCTGAGACCGAAGAGTCGCACCGAGAGGGCGGGGATCCAGAGCGAGGCGGGTGGCTTGTCAACGGTGATGGAGTTCCCGGCGTCCGAGGAGCCGAAGAGGAACGCCGTCCAGTCCTGGGAGCCGGCCTGGATGGCCGCGGCGTAGAAGGCGTTGCCCCAGCCGTTGATGCCCAGGTTCCACAGGTACAGCACGCCGGTGCCGAGCACCAGGGCGATCAGGCTCACGCGCTGGGCCAGCGTGGGCCGCTCCGAGCGGGAGGTGAGGAACGCGCCCACGGGGCGCGGGCGGCGTCGGGCAGGTGAAGGCACGGCGCCGAGGGGCTGGCCGGGAGCCCCGGCGACGCCCGGTGCCCCGTGCGTGGGAGGGGCGGGCGCCGTGGGCGCGGGGGCCAGGTACGCGGAGGGGTCGTGCCCCGACCCGGCGGGGCTGCCGGGGGCCGGGGAACCGGCCGGGAGGGTGGTGCTCATGCTTGCTCCTCGGTGAGGGCGGTCGGCGCCTGAGCACCGGCCGAACGGGTCGGGTTCTCCGGGCGGGCGAAGACCCACTGCCGGAAGAGGACAAACTTCACGAGGGTCGTGAGGAGATTGGCGGCCACGGCCGCCGCGAGCTCCCGCGCGCCGTGCCAGCCTGATGCGTGGGCCACGCCGAGCGCCCCCGCCGTGAGGGCCCAGCCGATGCCGAACACGATCAGCCCCTGCAGGTGCTGCGTGATGAGGCCGGCGCGGCCGCGCACGCCAAAGGTGAATGCCCGGTTGGCCGCCGTGTTGGCGACGGCCGTGACGAGCAGCGCCACGAAGTTGGAGAGCTGTGCGCCGAGCGCCCCGCGCAGGAGCGCGAAGAGCAGCAGGTACGCGAGGGTGGACGCTATGCCCACGGCGCCGAAGCGCACGAGGTGGGACGAGAGCCCGCGCTCCTCGTCCCGCTCGGGGTCGCGGCCAAGCTCCCGCCGGATTTCCGACAGCGGGATGCGCCCGCGCAGGAAGCCCCAGGAGAGCCGGGCCACGCCCTTGACGTCCTCCCACGCCGTGCCGGCGATGCGGACGGAGGAGCGCAGATCGTCCACCCAGTCCACGGCGACCTCGGAGATGCGCAGTCCCGCCTGCTCGGCGAGGACGAGCAGCTCGGTGTCGAAGAACCAGGCCTCGTCCTCGACGAGCGGGAGCAGCCGCTTGGCGACGTCGGCCCGGATGGCCTTGAAGCCGCACTGAGCGTCGGAGAAGCCGGTGCCCAGGCTCCCGTGGAGCAGGAGGTTGTAGGAGCGGGAGATGAACTCGCGCTTGGGGCCGCGCCGCACGTGCGCGCCGGACGCCAACCGCGAGCCGATCGCCACGTCCGAATGCCCGGACAGCAGCGGGGCCACGAGGGCTGGGAAGGCGTCCAGGCCCGTGGAGAGATCCACGTCCATGTACGCGAGGATCGCTGCGTCGGAGCCGCCCCAGGCGGCCCGGAGCGCGCGGCCGCGGCCCTTCTGCTCCAGGTGCAGGAGCCGCACGTGGGGGAGCGAAGCAGCCAGCGCCGCGCCGACCTCCCGTGTGGAGTCGGTGCTCGCGTTGTCAGCGATGGTGATCCGGTAGCCGGGCCCACCCGCCGGGTAGAGCCCGGCCAGGTAGGCGTCGAGGCGCCGGACGGAGGCCTCGAGGTCGCGTTCCTCGTTGTAGACCGGGACCACCACGTCAACCAGCACGACGGCGCGTGGCGGGGTTTCGTGGGTGGTGCCCGCGTCGGCCTGCTGGCCGTTGTGCCGGCCAGCGGGCTGGCCGACGTGGGCGCTCGCCGCCGGAAGGGGCGGCGGGAAGGGCACCGGGTCAGCGTTGGTGGTGGGGGCGGAAGCCGCTGGGGTGGGGAGCACGGATGCCTCCTCGTCTGCTGGTCGTGAAGCGGTGGGCGATGTGCCACTTACCTTGATCAGCAGTGATGTGAATGAGGATGCGAGTGCTTGTGCCTGAGCGGTGGATCCGGGCCGGGCTCGCCGGGCCGGGCTCGCCGTGCCGGCCGAAGGGGCGCGAAGGAGGCGCGACAGGGCGCGGGGTCATCGACCCCGCGCCCTGTCGGTCAGGCCTCCGGAGGCTACGGTGCGAGCGGCAGGCGCACGGAGAAGCGCGTGCGGCCGGGCTCCGATTCCACGGAGATCCGCCCGCCGTGGGAGTCCACGATCGCCTTCACGATGGACAGGCCCAGGCCCGTGGTGGGCAGGGAACCCGAGCGGGCGGCGTCGGCCCTGGCAAAGCGGTCGAAGACCTTGTCGAGGAACTCGGGGTCGATGCCCTCGCCGTTGTCCGTCACGGTCAGCAGGGCCTGGCCGTCTGCCGTGGTGCCCACGCCCACCGTGACGGTGGTGCCGTCCGAGGTGTGCTTGCGCGCGTTGGACATGAGGTTCTGCAGCACGCGGTTCAGCTGCGGTTCGTCGCCCGTCACGAGCACCGGATGCTCGGCGTCGAACTCCAGCTTCCAGCGGTGATCCTTGGCGGCGACCGTGAAGTCGCGCGAGAGGTCAACGGCCAGGCGCGTGAGATCCACGGGTTCGGAGGCCGGGGTGCGGCCTTCATCCAGGCGGGCCAGGAGCAGCAAGTTCTCCACGAGCTCGGTCATGCGCCGGGTCTGCTCGCGCACGCGGCCGAGCGAGCGGTCGCCGTCGTCGGAGAGCGCCTCGGTGGCGCCGATGAGCTCGGAGTACCCCTGGATCGCGGCGAGCGGAGTGCGCAGCTCGTGGCTCGCGTCCGCTGCAAAGCGGCGCATGCGGGCCTCGGAGCGGGCACGCACCTCCAGTGCCCCGTCCACGTTGTCGAGGAGGGAGTTGAGGGCGGCGCCCACGTTGCCGACCTCGGTGCCCGGAATGGCGTCCTCGGGCGCGACGCGCACGGCAACGTCCACCTCACCCTTCTCGAGCGGCTGCTCGGCGACCGCCGAGGCCACGGCGGAGACGCGGGCCAGGGGGCGCAGGGCGCGGGAGATGAGCACGGTGCCGAGCGTGCCGATGAGCACGATCCCGCCGAGCGAGACGAGCATCATCGACAGGTCCAGGGTGCCGAGGGTCCGGCGGACCTCGTCCAGCGGCAGGCCGACCACCAGCACGCCCTGCACCACGCTCCCGTTGCCGAAGGTCAGCGTCACGGGCTGGACGAGCACGCGGTAGTCGCCGATCTCGAGCCGGCGGTCGACGGTCAGCGAGCTCGTGGCGCCGGAGGCCAGCCGCTCGATCTGCTCGGTGTCAGAGGCGCCGAGGGCGATCGAGTCCCGGCCGGGGTTCTTGGGGTCCGTGTAGCTCGGCGCGAACGAGGTGTTGCCCTGCAGGTAGAGCGCGCTGAGCGTGCCGAGCTGCTGCTGACCCGTGGGATCACTGGGGGCGTTGGGGGAGAACTGGCGCTTGATCTGGCCGATCACGCGCTGGGCCGCATTGCTGAGGTCCTCCGTGAGCTGGGCGTTCAGGCGCGCGGCCATGGAGGCGTGGGTGACGCCGCCGATCACGGCGAAGCCGGCGATGAGCAGGATGAGCAGCATGCCCACCAGCCGGGATCGCAGGGACAGGGGACGCTGCCGGCGCAGGGTGTCCCACGCCTTGGCGGGGGCGAAGCTGCGATCAAGGCCCGACGACGCCGGCTCGGCCTGGGTGCCGTGCGCCGGGGTGCCGGGGGCGGAAGCGCCCGGGGCCGCGGTCGGGGCCGCGGTCGGGGCCGGTGGTGCCACGGGCAGCTGCTCGCCGGGAACGGGGCGAGCGCTGGGGCTCACGCCGAGGCCGGCTTCAGGACGTAGCCGGCGCCGCGCACCGTGTGGATCATGGGTTCGCGGTCCACATCGATCTTCTTGCGCAGGTAGGAGACGTAGAGCTCCACGATGTTGGCCTGGCCGCCGAAGTCGTAGTTCCAGACGGCGTCGAGGATCTGGGGCTTGGAGACCACGCGGCGGGCGTTCTCCATGAGGTAGCGCAGCAGATCGAACTCGGTGGCGGTGAGCTGGATCGAGTCGCCACCGCGGCTGACCTCGCGGGAGTCGGTGTTGAGGGTGAGGTCGCCGATGACGAGCTCGGCCTCATCCGCCGTGGCGGCGCCGGAGCGCTGGACCAGGCGGTGCAGGCGCAGGAGCACCTCCTCGAGGCTGAAGGGCTTGGTGACGTAGTCGTCGCCGCCGGCCGCGAGGCCCTCGATGCGGTCGTCCACGGTGTCCTTGGCCGTCAGGAAGAGGGCGGGGACGTCGGGAAGGAAGGCGCGCACGCGGCGCAGCACCTCGGGTCCCTCGATGCCGGGAAGCATCCAGTCGAGGACCAGGACGTCCGGCGTGATGACGCGGGCCTGGCGAACGGCCTCCTGTCCCTCATGGGCCACGGTCACGTCCCAGCCGAGCATGCGGGTGCCCATGCCGACCAGTTCGGCGAGCGAGGGCTCGTCGTCCACCACGAGGGCGCGGATGGGGGATCCATCCGGGTGCTCGAGGCGGGGAAGCTGTTGGGGGGAAAAACGTGAGGTGCTCATGGATTCACCTTCTCTGTGGGACGTGGGGTCATCCTGTCACGATGCTGTGAAGCGGCTATGTGTCATGCGTTACACGAGGGGCCGGCGCGAGTCAAGGTGTGGCGGCCTAGATATTCGGCGGCCTGCATGAATATGCGATCGAGGCTGGGAATTCTCTGGATGGAGAAGTTACTCGAGAGTTGGCTCGAGGGGTCACCTGGCGGCTCAGAGGGGCATATCCGGGCCGATATCAAGCCGTTCCTTCACAATCCCCCCGGAATGTGGCCTGTATCACAATCTGTAGCCCATGTCTCACCATGCGAGACAAATGCATAATGCACCCTTGCGTGGACGCTTTATTACGCGCATGATGACACGTGTGAAGCAGCACACGACGCCATCGATCACGGGAGTCCCCGCCCGCGATGGTCGCCGCTGTCGAATGCACACGCCGCGCACTGAGCGCGGCTGACCCGCCCCATTCGACGCCGCAAGGCACCCTGATCCCCTGAGGTAGCAGCATGAGCACGAACGCCGGATACGTCCACATCTCCGTCCGCAACGCGCAGACCCGAGCGGCCGCCGCTCGCCGTCAGGCCGCTTGGCAGCAGCAGGCCGCAGGGATGGGCGTCACGCCCATGTCTCCCGAGGTTACCGCACGCACGCAGCAGGCCGGTCCGGCCGCCGTGCTGAGCCAGTCCCGCCCGGGCCCGGAGCGCGTGGGCGACACCAAGGCTCGCGGCTTTGTGCTCTATGTGGGCCTGGACGAGGCGGCGGCCGCCGCCGCCGGCACCTCACTGACCAAGCTCGCCACCCAGGTGCGCGGCTTCCTGCAGACCCTGGCCCCCGAGGCGCAGACGCACGCCGCCGTGGCACTGGCCGCAGCCGGCGCCCCGGGCGCCGATCTCGAGGTCGTCCGCCAGGCCCTGGGTGACCCCACGGTCTCCCGCGCCCCGCGCACCTTCCAGCGCCAGTCGCAGCACGCCCCGGCCGCCTCCGGCGTCCTCATCGATCTGTCCCGCCGCGAGGTGCAGCTGGACGGCGAGGTCGTGAACCTGACCTACAAGGAGTTCGAGCTTCTGAACTACCTCGTGGAGAACGGCACGCGCACCGTGGGTCGCGAGGAGCTCCTCGAGAACCTGTGGAAGGGCGCGGACGAGATCCCGAACGAGCGCACCATCGACGTCCACATCCGTCGCCTGCGCGCCAAGCTCGGTCGCCTCTCCAACACGGTCCGCACCGTGCGCGGCCAGGGCTACCGCTTCTACGAGCACCCCGAGGTCACCGTCTGGGCCGCCCCGGAGTACTCCATCTGATGCTTTCCGGGGACGCCCCCGGATCCTCACGGGCCCCGCTCGGCTGCACGCCGGGCGGGGCCCGTGGCGTTGGTGCGCCGTTTCGTAGACTGGGTTCATGTCCACCCCCGCCCGCCACACGCTCCTGATCCTGCGCCACGCCAAGGCGGAGGCGCCGTGGGGCACCCCCGACCGCGAGCGCGGCCTGACCGAACGCGGCGGGGTGCAGTCCCGCTGGATCGGCGATCTGCTGGCCCGCCGCGGCGAGCTCCTGCCCGACGGCGCGCTGGTCTCCGACGCCCGGCGCACGCGCGCCACGTACGCGTGGGTGGCCTCGCGACTCGGCGAGGCTGCCCCCAGCGCCTATCTGGACGAGCGGCTCTACGACGCCCCGGCCTCGCGCGTCCTGGCGAGCATCAACGAGACGCCCGAGACGGTGTCCACGCTCATCGTGGTGGCGCACCAGCCGGCCGTGCAGGAGGTCGTGCTGCGGCTCGCCAGCCCGGACTCCGACGCCGAGGCGATCATGGAGGCGTCCTGGGACTATCCCACGGCCGGCCTGGCGGTCTTCGAGGTGCCGGGGGAGTGGGCCACGCTGGACGGGCGTGACGCGAAGCTCCTCGAGTACCTCGTTCCCCCGCGGGAGGGTTGAGCCGGACGGGTGGCGCCCAGGCGCCTAGGGTGTCGGGCCGGCGCGAGGCGAGCGCCCGACGTCGTGCGTTTGGCTCAGGCGCGCGGCGCGCCTGAGGCCCGGGCAAAGCAAAAGGCCGGTCCGCGAGGACCGGCCTTTTCTCTTGGTGCGCCCAAAGGGATTCGAACCCCTGACCTTCTGTTCCGTAGACAGACGCTCTATCCAGCTGAGCTATGGGCGCAGTTTGCAAACTCGAGACGAGCTCACTCAACCGCAAAGACCTACTCGATGCGAGTAGGTCCTCGTGATTGGTGCGCCCAAAGGGATTCGAACCCCTGACCTTCTGTTCCGTAGACAGACGCTCTATCCAGCTGAGCTATGGGCGCATGATCTTTGCTTCCGCCGTGGCGGTTGCTCGACCTCGATCAACCTTACATGCTTGCCCGCTCGGGGGCCAAATCGAGGTCGCCTCTCGCTGGACATGACGCGCCACGAACGGGCGGCAGATATACCGGTCTATGTGACCTTAGTCACGAAGCGAGCGGGAGAGTTTCCCGTGATTCCGCGGAAGTTGAACCGGAGATGTCTCGCGAAGCCCCCATCCTGTGATCCGGCTCGCAGCCACGGCCAGCGCCCGCCCAGGCCCCGGCCCTACGATCGATCCACCGACGAACCCAATGGAGGGATTGTTCAATGACGACGATCGCCGATCGCCAGGTCCAGGATTCCGGGCACAGCGCCCCGACCACGCACGCCAAGCTGGCGCAGTGGGTCGAGGAAGTCGCGGCCCTCACGAAGCCTGACCGCGTCTATTGGGTCGACGGCTCGCAGGAAGAGAACGATCGCCTGACCGCGCAGCTCGTTGAGGCCGGCACGCTGATCAAGCTCAACGAGGAGAAGTTCCCCGGCTCCTTCGCGGCGTTCTCCGACCCGAGCGACGTGGCCCGCGTCGAGGAGCAGACCTACATCTGCTCCGTCAACGAGCGCGACGCCGGCTTCACCAATAACTGGATGGAGCCGAACGAGATGAAGGCCAAGCTCAACGGCCTCTTCGACGGCGCCATGCGCGGGCGCACCATGTACGTCATCCCCTTCATCATGGGCCACCTCGACGCCGAGGATCCCAAGTTCGGCGTGGAGATCACCGACTCCGAGTACGTCGTCGCCTCGATGCGCATCATGGCGCGCATCGGCACCGATGTGCTGCGCAAGCTGGAGGAGAAGCAGTCCTTCTTCGTCCCGGCCCTGCACTCCGTGGGCGCCCCGCTCGAGGCCGGCCAGGCCGACGTGCCGTGGCCCTGCAACCCGGAGAAGTGGATCGTTCACTTCCCCGAGGAGCGCTCCATCGTTTCCTACGGCTCCGGCTACGGCGGAAACGCCCTGCTCGGCAAGAAGTGCTTCGCGCTGCGCATCGCCTCCGTGGTGGCCCGCGACGAGGGCTGGCTCGCCGAGCACATGCTGATCCTCAAGCTGACCTCGCCCGAGGGCAAGGACTACCACGTGGCAGCTGCCTTCCCGTCGGCCTGCGGCAAGACCAACCTCGCGCTCCTGGACCCCACGATCGAGGGCTGGAAGGTCGAGACCCTGGGCGATGACATCGCCTGGATGCGCGTCGGCGCCAACGGCGAGCTGCGCGCGGTCAACCCCGAGGCAGGCCTCTTCGGCGTGGCCCCCGGCACCGGCTGGTCCACCAACCCCAACGCCATGCGCGCCATCGAGAAGGGCAACTCGGTCTTCACCAACGTCGCTCTGACCGACGACGGCGGCGTGTGGTGGGAGGGCATGACGGACGAGACCCCTGCGCACCTCACCGACTGGCTCGGCAACGACTGGACCCCCGAGTCCGATCGTCCCGCCGCGCACCCGAACTCGCGCTTCTGCACGCCGATCGCCCAGATCGACATGCTCTCCGACGAGTACAACGACCCGCAGGGCGTCAAGATCGACGCGATCCTCTTCGGCGGCCGCCGCAAGACGACCGTGCCGCTCGTGACCCAGGCCCGCTCCTGGACCTCCGGCGTCTTCATGGGCTCCACGCTCTCCTCGGAGACCACCGCCGCCGCCGCCGGCCAGGTGGGCCTCGTGCGCCGCGATCCCATGGCCATGCTGCCCTTCATCGGCTACGACGCGGGCGACTACCTGAACCACTGGGACTCCATCCGCTCCCACCTGGCCGAGGATCAGCTGCCGCAGATCTTCCTGGTGAACTGGTTCCGCCGCACCTCCGAGGGCGGCTTCGCCTGGCCGGGCTTCGGCGAGAACTCGCGCGTGCTCAAGTGGGCCATCGAGCGCCTCGAGGGCAAGGCCGACGCCGTGGACACCCCCATCGGTTTCGTGCCCGCCGCCGGCTCCCTGGACATCAAGGGCCTGGACCTGAGCGAGGACGAGGTCGCCGAGGCCACGCACGTGGACGTCGACGAGTGGTGCGCCGAGCTGCCGGGCATCGAGGAGTGGTTCGCCCGCTTCGGCGATTCCCTCCCGGCCTCCCTGCGCACCGAGCTCGACGAGCTCACCGCGCGCCTGGGTCGCTGATCCGCACCGCCTGAACCACAGTGGGGCCCCTTCCGCAGGAAACTGCAGAAGGGGCCCCACGCGCGTGCGGGCGGCGCGCGTGATAATCTCACGCCGTGTGACTGCTGTCACGAACCTGTTAGAGAACACGTGATCCGGGGGGGACGAACGTGGAAAGTCTCATGACCACCACCGATACTTCGGTGTCGTATGGCCACAAAAAGGTCCTGGATCGCGTCGATCTCGGGGTCGGGCACGGCGAGGTCGTCGGCCTCATCGGCATGAACGGCGCCGGCAAGTCGACCCTGGTTGGCGTGCTCGCCGGCATGATCCAGCCGAGCACGGGCGAGCGCCTGCTTGCCGGGGAACGCTTCGAGCCGGATTCGCCCGCCGCCGCGCAGGCGGCCGGCATCGGACTCATCGTCCAGAACTTCGCGCCGGACCCCACCAAGCGGGTCACCGAGGTCCTCTTCGCCAACACCTTCCGCGCCGGGCAGAGCCACCAGGAGCTGCGCGAGCGCGCCCTGGAGCTCGTCGAGGAGGCCGGCGTAGACCTGGACGTCGACGCGCGCATCGGCGACCTGGATCGCGGCACACAGGCCCTCGTCGAGGTCACCCGCATGCTCGCGGAGGAGGCCCAGTTCGTCATCATGGACGAGGTCGCCGCCACGCTCGCCGACCACGAGATCGCGGTGCTCCACCACGTCATGCGTGAGCTGGTCCGTCAGGGCCGCGGCGTCCTCTACATCACGCACCGCCTGGACGAGCTGCTCTCCATCGCCGACCGCGTGGTGCTCCTCAACGACGGCAAGATCACCGGCGCCCGCAGCGCCCGCAACACCAACGTTCACGACCTCGCGCGCCTGCTGGACGCCGCGCACAAGGAGCCGACGCGCCCCGATCCGCTCGCCCCCGTCTCCGGGGCCGCCCCGGCCATCGAGCTCGTTTCGGCCGGGGTCAAGGGCGCCTTCGACGACGTCTCCCTGCAGTTCTCCCGCGGCCAGATTACGGCCCTCGTGGGGGCGCCGCGCTCGGGCGCCCGGGAGGTCGCCGAGGTGCTCGGCGCCCAGCGCATGGTGGACAGCGGCACGGTGCTGCGCGAGGGCTGGCCCCTCGACTTCCTCAAGGGCTCCGACGCGCTCGGGATCGGATACCTGCCCGACCAGTTCGACGAGGACGAGGGCCGCCTCGTGGACCAGGCCGGCAAGGCAGGCAACCTGCAGGGCGAGATCCGCCGCGCCCGGCGCATGATCGAGCTCGTCAAGGAGCTGCGCATCAGCACCACCGACATCACGCAGGGCGTCGAGCCGCTTTCCGGCGGCGACCGCCAGAAGTCGGCGCTCGTGCGGCGCATGGAGGCCGGACACGAGCTGCTCGTCCGGGTGCACCCCACGCGCGGCATCGACGTGGTCTCCCGCGGCACGGTCTTCGAGGTCCTGCGCAGCATGGCCGCTCAGGGCGCCGCCGTGGTGGTCCTGACGACGGACCTCTCCGAGGTCATGCAGTGGGCCGACCGCGTGGTGGTGATGCGCGAGGGCCGCGTGGTCGTCAATGCCGCCAACCAGGACGTGGACGAGGACTCGCTCGCCGCCCAGATGCTCGGTCACGCGATCTACTCCGGGACGGCCCGCCGGGCCCGCTGACGCGGCCCGCTGGGCGGGTGCAGAGACCCTCGCCACCGCTCGACGACGCCCGCGCACCCCAGGTGCGCGGGCGTCGTCGTGCTGTGCGGAGGAAGCGGGGCCCGCGGGGCCGGTCCGCTCCCACACGGCAAAGGGGCCGCCCCGCGTGCCGCGCGAGCGGCGAGCGGGACGGCCCCGTCAGGGCACGCCGGGACTCAGATGGAGACCTCGGCGGAGACGCCCTTGAGCTTGTGACGCGCGAGCGCCAGGTTGGCGTAGTTGCGATCAAGCACGAGGTAGATGAACAGGCCGCTCGTCTCCTTCGTGTTGAGGATGTTGATGAGGTGGTACTGCGAGGAGAGCGTGATGAGGATGTCCTCGATCTCATCCTTGATGCCCAGATCGCGCATGGTGCGCAGCTTCGCGGAGACCACATTGGAGTTGCCGGCGGCGGCGACACCCAGGTCGAAGCCGGGGTTGCCGCCCTGCGCCAGGGCCATGCCGCTGGAGACATCGACGATCGCGGCGCCGGTGGCGCCCTCGATGCTCAGCAGGGACTTGATGGCCTCGTCGAGATTGCTCATGGTGGGTGAATCCTTCCTCGGATCGGTGGCCGGGACTGATGGGGTCTCGGCCTGCTGCGGGGGACGGTCCGCCTCGCTGCTGGTGGGAGCGTGGGCCGCAGCGGTGTCCGCCTCGGCCGATGGGGGCATGGGGTCCGCCGCGGCGCGTTCGAGCGCGTCGTAGAGCGGAGTGGAACCGAAGCTGGCCGGGGCCAGGGTGGGTTCGCGGGGTGCCTGGATGGGCGGATGCACGACGGCGCGTGGCGGCGCCGCGGCGCCCGTGTAGCCGGGCGCCAAGTTCGGGGCGTCGCTCACCGGGTCAGCGGCGTGTGCGGCGTGCGCGGGGAAGGTCTGGGCCGGGACCGGTGCGCCGTGCGGCTCGGAAGGGCGCAACGTCTCCCAGAAGGAGGGTTCGCGGGCGATGGCCGGGGCACGCCCCTGGGGGCGTGGCAGGTCGACGGGCGCGAACGAAGACTGCGCGATCTGCCCGGTCAGGGGCACCGCGTCCGGTGCCTCCTCGGGCACCGCGTCAGGCGCCGCGTCGGGCACGACAGGAAGGGGCGCGCTGGACAGGGACGCATCGGCCGCAACATCGGTTCCCCCCGGTTGCTCGGCCTCACGCCGCCGCCACCGCGCCTTAGAAGGCGGATTCACTGATTCCCCAAGAACGTGAAGTGATGATGATCGTGGGATGAACCCACAGCATCAAGGTACGGGAAAGATGCCAAAGAGGGAACAGTGTTGCTAAAAGCCGAAAGGGGCCGATCGAGAAGTGTTCTCGATCGGCCCCTTTGCGTGGGTGTTGCGGCCGCGGGGCCGGCTCGGGATCAGTCGTCCCAGATGCCGAGGCCCTCGGGGGTGTCGCCGTCCAGCTGGCCCCAGACCGGGCCGGACTCGCCGAGCGTGTACGGCTGCACCAGGGCGGCCGTGGGGCCGAGCACGTGCACGGCCTCGACGTGAATCGCGTCGGTGTCGGCCTCCAGCAGGGTGACGTCCGAAACGACGGCCGCCGCGGCAAGGTCGCCGCGCTGGGCACGCAGCGCCTCGAGCAGCTCGGCCACGATCACGCCACCGTCGATCTCGGCGTCCTCGTCATCGCCCGTGGGCTCCACGAGCACCATGCGCAGGGAGGGCTCGCCCTCCTCCGGCGCGTCGTCGTTCTCGGCGATGCGGCGGGCCACGGTGGCCTCGTTCTCCAGCACCACGGCGAACGGCATGATGCCGCCCATCTGCGCCAGGTTCTCCTGGGCGATGGACAGGGCCGTGCCCAGCACGCCGTCCAGGTCCTGGGCCGCGTCGGCCTCGGCGCTCGGCTGGATCTCGGGGGTCTCGCTCATGCTGCGCTCCTGACAATCGAGAGGACCAGATCGCGCACGGCGGCCATGGTCTCGGGGGTCTTGGCCTCGCCGTTGTAGCGAAGGAAGGGTTCGGTGTTGGACGGACGCAGGTTGAACCACCAGGCGCCGTCGGCGGCGGCCACGGTGGTGCCATCCAGGTGGTCGACGCTCACGGCGGTGCCGGCCAGGCC
Source organism: Galactobacter valiniphilus (assembly GCF_003575975.1). Lineage (GTDB taxonomy): Bacteria > Actinomycetota > Actinomycetes > Actinomycetales > Micrococcaceae > Galactobacter > Galactobacter valiniphilus. The sequence continues at coordinate 25,217 of NZ_QQXK01000020.1, forward strand.
GGCCGGGGCATCCGCCGAGACGGCGCCGGCGCCCTCGGTGACGCCGGGGGCCATGACCTCGAGCACGCGCGCCACGGCGCCTGCCTTGTCCTGGACCTCCGAGTTGATCTCGCCCGAGGGGGAGTAGGGCTCGTACTCGTCGGCCAGCGCCGAGAGCGTGCCGTCCTGCTCGCCGAGGGCGGCCAGCACGTGCATCGCGGCCAGCATGCCCGTGTCGGCGTTGAAGAAGTCGCGGAAGTAGTAGTGCGCCGAGTGCTCGCCGCCGAACACGCCGCTCTCCGAGGCCATGACGGCCTTGATGAAGGAGTGGCCAACGCGCGTGCGGATGGGGCGGCCGCCCTCACGCAGCACGAGCTCCGGCACGGCGAGCGAGGTGATCAGGTTGTGGATGATCACCGGGCTGTCCTCGCCGGCGGCCTTGGCGCGCGCGATCTCGCGGCGAGCCACGAGCGCGGTGATGGCGCTGGGGGTGACGGCGTTGCCGCGCTCGTCCACCACGAAGCAGCGATCGGCGTCGCCGTCGAAGGCCAGTCCGAGGTCGGCGCCGTGCTCCACGACGGCCTTCTGCAGGTCCACGAGGTTCGCTGGCTCCAGCGGGTTGGCCGGGTGGTTAGGGAAGGTGCCGTCCAGCTCGAAGTAGAGGGGGACGATCTCGAGGGGGAGCGCGGGCAGCAGGGCGTCGCCGAGCACGGCGGGCGTCGTGAGCCCGGCCATGCCGTTGCCGGCGTCGACGACGACCTTGAGCGGGCGGATGCCCTCGAGGTTGACGAGCTCGCGCAGGTAGGCGGAGTAGTCGGCGAGGACGTCGATCTCCTGCAGCTCGGCGGGGGACTCGACGGACGCCGGGAGGCCCTCGTCCAGGTAGCGCTGGGCCACGTCGCGAATGTCGAAGAGCCCGGTGTCGGAGGACACCGGCACGGCGCCGGCCTTGGCCATCTTGATGCCGTTGTAGCCCGCCGGGTTGTGGCTGGCCGTGAACGTCACGCCCGCGGCGTTGAGGCGGCCGCACGCGAAGTACAGCTCGTCCGTGGAGATGAGGCCGAGCAGCTGCGGGGAGGCGCCGCGGGAGGCGGCACCCTCCGCGAAGGCCCGCGCGAAGGTGGTGGAGGTGGGGCGCATGTCGCCGCCGATCAGCACGGTCTGCCCCGCGAGGCCGAGGACGTCCACGAAGGCGGCACCGACGGCACGGACGGAGTCCTCCGTGATGGTGTCGCCAACGATTCCGCGCACGTCGTAGGCCTTGAACGAGGCTGAGAGGTCGAGAGTAGTCACGCCCCTAGGGTACGCGGTGCCGCCTGGGCGGCGGCCGGAAGGCCCGGGGCCGTGTCCCTCACAGGGCGGGTGAGAGCACATGCGGCGCGTGGGCGCCGTCGTGCTGTCGGGTCGCGCTGGGATACTGGGGGCGTGAGCGATACCCAGCCCCCGGTCATCCCAGCGCAGCCCGCCCCGGCGGGCGCGGACTCCGAGCTGCGTCAGGAGGCCACGGCCATCCTGCGGGCGCTCGTGGGCCGCCCGGACGCCGAGTTCCACGCAGGTCAATTCGAGGCCATCGAGGCGCTCGTGGCCCACGGCCGTCGCGCCCTCGTGGTTCAGCGCACCGGCTGGGGCAAGTCGGCCGTGTACTTCGTGGCCTCGCTCCTGCTGCGCAAGCGCGGGGCTGGCCCCACGCTCATCATCTCGCCGCTCCTGGCGCTCATGCGGGATCAGGTCGCCGCCGCCGAACGGGCCGGGGTGCGCGCCGAGGCCATCAACTCCGCCAACGCCACCGAGTGGGGTCGCGTGCAGGGGCTGCTGGAGGCGGGCCAGATCGACGTCCTCCTGGTCTCCCCGGAGCGCCTCAACAACCCCTCCTTCCGCGAGACCCAGCTTCCGCGGCTCCTGGACACCATGGGCCTGCTCGTGGTGGACGAGGCGCACTGCGTCTCCGACTGGGGCCACGACTTCCGCCCCGACTACCGCCGCATCCGCGACCTCATCGCCCGCCTGCCCCAGCGCGTTCCCGTCCTGGCCACCACGGCCACGGCCAACGCGCGCGTGGTCACCGACATCGAGGAACAGCTCGCGGTCGGCGGCACCGAGGTCTTCACGCTGCGCGGCCCGCTCGCCCGTGCCTCCCTGCGCCTGGGGGTGCTGCGGCTGCCCTCGGCGCGGGCGCAGCTGGGCTGGCTCGTGCAGCACCTGGCGGAGCTGCCGGGCAGCGGCATCATCTATGCGCTGACGGTCTCCGCCGCCGAGGACATCGCAGCCCTGCTGAGCCGCTCCGGCTTCGACGTGTTGGCGTACACCGGCCGCACCGACACGGACGAGCGCATGCGTGCCGAGCAGGCCCTGAAGGACAACCAGGTCAAGGCCCTCGTGGCCACGAGCGCGCTCGGCATGGGCTTCGACAAGCCGGACCTCGGTTTTGTGGTTCACGTCGGGGCGCCGGGCTCGCCCGTGGCTTACTACCAGCAGGTGGGCCGCGCCGGCCGCGCCACCGAGAGCGCCGACGTGCTGCTCCTGCCCGGCCCCGAGGACAAGGAGATCTGGCGTTACTTCGCCACGGCCTCCATGCCGGATGAGGCCCGCGCGCACGCTGTCCTCTCGGCCCTCGCCGAGGCGGGCGGGGCGCTCTCCGTCCCCGCGCTCGAGGTGCGGGTCAACCTGCGCCGCACGCCGCTCGAGCTGCTGCTCAAGGTGCTCGCCGTGGACGGTGCCGTGGAGCGCGTCGCCGGCGGCTGGCAGTCCACCGGCGTGCCGTGGACCTACGACGCCGAGCGCTACGCCCGTGTGGCCCGGGCGCGCTTGGACGAGCAGAACGCCATGCTGGAGTTCGAGCGCACCGAGGGCTGCCGCATGGAGTTCCTGGCCCGCCAGCTGGACGACCCCACGGCCACCGCCTGCGGGCGGTGCGACAACTGCGCGGGTCGCTGGTTCCCCGGCTCCGTCGAGGAGGGTGCGCTGCAGGCCGCAACGAAGGGCCTCGACCGCGTGGGCGTGGCGATCGAGCCGCGTAAGCTCTACCCCACGGGCGCCGACCGGCTCGGGGTGCCGGTCAAGGGCAAGATCTCCGAGGCCGAGCAGGCGAGCGAGGGGCGGGCCCTGGCCAGGCTCACAGACCTCGGCTGGGGCGGCACGCTGCGCAAGATCTTCGAGGCAGCAAACCAAACGCCGGACGGCCCCGTCTCGCCCGAGCTGCTGCGGGCCTGCGCCATCGTTCTGGGGCAGTGGGGCTGGGCCGAGCGCCCCGTGGGCGTCGTGACCATGCCGTCGCGCCAGCGCCCGCAGCTCGTGCACTCGCTCGGACAGGGACTCGCCGAGCTGGGCCGCCTGCGGTACCTCGGTTCCCTGGAGTACGCGGGAGAGGGCCCGCGCCTCGGTCCCGGGGGCAACTCGGCCTACCGCTTCGCCGATGTGCGCGGCGCGTTCAGGGTTCCGCAGGAGTGGGCGGAGGACCTGGCCCAGGCCCCTGGCCCGCTGCTGCTCGTGGACGATCTGTGCGATTCGCGCTGGAGCCTCACCGAGGCCGCGCGTTTGCTGCGCGAGGCCGGCGCACCCGGCGTACTTCCCTTCGCACTCGGCCTGGTGGGCTGAGCCAGAGCGCCGAGCCGGGCGCCTGCCACTGCGCCCACAGGGTGCCCGGCCGCGCGGTCTCGCGCTCGGCGCCGGCTCCCCGGCTCGGGCCCGGACCGCTCCGGCCGGGGCCAAGGCGCAACGCCCGGGCGGCCCACAGCGCCCGCCCCTAGACTGGAAGCTATGGATTTCTGGCTGTGGTTGGTACTCGGGCTGGTGGTGGCCGTGGGCGGCGCCTCGTTCTGGTTGCGTGGGCTGCGCCGGCGCAACGCACAAAGCTTCTCCGCCGCGCTCACGCCCGAGCGCGCCCAAGCGGCCTCCGCGCGCCTGAGCGAGACCCAGCACCGCGAGGTCTACCGCTTCCTGGCCGCGGATAACGTCCTCTCCGCGGCCCAGGCGATCAAGCTCGCCACGGGAGCCGGTGTCCGCGAGAGCCTGCTGGACGCGCAGGCGCTGCGCAGCTTCCCGCAGGTGTGGGTGGCACCCGCGGCCGCCGCCTCGGCCGCCTCCGAGCAGGAGCCGAGCGGTCCGGCCGCCTCCGACACCCCTCAGCCCGCCGCGGGCGAGCCGGACGCCGGGACCCTCGCCGCGCCGTCGGGCCCCGCGGCTCAGGCCTCCGAGCCGGAGGCGTCCGCCTCCCCGGAGGCCGCCGCCCTCGAGGCGCAGACCTCCGCCGCGGAGACCAGCGGCGACGGCACGGAGACGGGGGAGTGGGTCATCCCCGATCACTGGGCCGACGAGTACGGCGGCGAGAACACGAGCGAGCTGAACATGGAGCTCACGCGCCTCGACGGCGACGAGCTGCGCCGCTTCTCCACGCTGGAGCTGCCCGCCGCGGAACGCGATCAGTTCATGTCCCAGCTGCGCGATGGCGAGTTCTCGGAGGCCGCGGGCCTCATCGCCGAGCGCATGGGTGCGGACGCCGCCTCCGTGGAGGAGGCCCTCCGCGCCAATCTCGAGGCCGGCCCCGAGCACGTCCAGGGCATCTCGCTGCGCTTCGATCTCGGCAACGGCCAGCAGGTGGACTTCTCCACTCAGGCGCTGCCCGAGGACGAGCGGGAGAGCTTCTTCTCCGCTCTGCGCGCCGGCGACCTCGTGGCCGCGGCCCAGCTCGTCTCCCGCCACACCGGCATCTCGCCCGAGCAAGCCCTGGGCATGCTCGAGTCCTTCCGCCACCGCCGCGAGTAGTAGGCCCACCTCCGCTCGACTGCCCGGCCGCTTCCCCCCGTGAGGGGCGAAGCGGCCGGGCAGTTTTCTTCGTTAACGGCCGCGGAGGCCGACGGCGATCCCCCAAGAACCGCCGTCGGCCTCCGACCAACAGGGTGGGCGGTGGGCCCTGGAAACACCCCCGTCTTTCCCGGGCCCGGTGCCCTGCGGATCCGGCGGACCGGTCCTGGCCCCACCCCCGAAGGGCGCTGCGGGCCGGTCCGCCGGTGGTTTCTTCGGTTCGGGGTGAGGGCGATCCCCCAAGAATCGCCCTCGGCCCCTCACCGGAGTCTGTGGTGATCAGGCCTTCTTGGCAGCCTTGATCAGCTTGTTCAGCTTGGTGGTCTGCGTCTTCACCGTGGCGGTGTTCTTCTGGACCGTCTTGACGGCGGTCTTGGAGGTGATCTTCGGGGTGTGCTTGGCGACGTAGGACTCGTAGGACTTCAGGGCCGAGACGGCCTTGCGGACCTTGGAGGAAGTGGTGGCCTTCTTGGCCAGCTTCTTGGCGGTGGCCTTGGCGGAGGCGACGGCCTTCTTCTGGGCGGTGAGCTGCTTGGAGAAGGCGGGGCGGGCGGTGGCGGACTTGGAGGCGGTGACCTTGGAGCCGGCGACGGCCTTGGTGGAGGGGGTGGACTGCGGCTTGTAGTCGCCGTTCACATCGCCCAGGAAGTGAGCCGTGACCCAGATGTTGCCGCGGTCATCGATCTCGGCGCCGAAGCCGACGTAGCCGTAGCGCTTGGCGGCCAGGTTGGCCCAGTGGGTCGGGGAGGCCTCCCACGCCGCCTGCATCTGAGCGGCAGAGGCGGTGACGGGGGCGCGCAGCACGTTCTCGCCGGCCGACTCGGTGCGAGCCGGGAAGGGGTAGGTGGTGCTGTGGAACATCGAGTTCTTCGAGGACATCACCCGGGACCAGGAGCGGGTCGACTTGGTGAGCAGGTAGTCCACCTTCAGCGGCTTCAGGCCGACGCGAGCGCGGGTCGTGTTGGTGAGCTTGACCAGCTCGACCTCGACCTTCTGCTCGATGGAGGTCTTCTGCGCCTGGGTCATCGTGGCCGCGGCGGCCTCGGGAGCCGGAGCGAAGGCGGCGGCGCCGCCAGCCAGCATGCCAGCAGCCACGAAACCGGCGATCAGCTTGGCTGCGATGCGGAGAAGCGGGTGGTGGTCTTCATGACTGCCTCTTTAGGGCGGGGGTTCTGAAATGGACTTTGGGATGTCCGTTGCAGAAGACATTGCCCCGTCTCCGGTTATATGCAAGCCGCTTTCGATAGCCTCGTTTGTTAGTGAGGAAGCCTGCGTTCCAACGATCCCCGAGATTTCAAGGATCTTTCGGCATGCACCTTGCGAAAACTCCCTCAAAAAAAATTTGTAAGAGGGGTGCCAAAGAGCGCTCTCACGCTCGGATTGGCCTGCTGGGGCGATATTGGATACGCCAAAGGTATTTCCAAAGCATTTTGAAAAAGTCGCGCGAGAACGTCTCGCGGAGGGTCGGCGTCTGGGGGCGTCGGCCGAGCAGGGATGTGGGTTGCGGTCGTCGGCTGCCGGCTCGGCAGGCGAGCTCGCGTGAGAGCGCGATCACGGGCGGCCCGCGTGCTCGCGGGGCGCCCCGGGGCCTGTGTCCGGTATTCTGGACATGGTTTTGGGCACGTCGAAACCGTCGGCCGGATCCGGCCGTTCGGCCATCTCGCGACTTTCTCGTCCCTCCGCGACAAAGAGTCGCGGAGGGACGAAAAAGTCGCGGGGCGACGGATCGCACCGGCGTACCGGCGCAGCGGCGCCGCGCCGGCGCTCCCCCGCAGCAGGCATCTCACCGCGGCGAGGGCACGAAAACGGCCCCGGGGTCTTGATCGCTCAAGACTCCGGGGCCTTCATGTTCGCGGACACGGGGGGATTTGAACCCCCGGTCCACCTTTCGGCGGACCCTTCATTAGCAGTGAAGTCCATTCGGCCGCTCTGGCACGTGTCCACGTTGCCGAAGCAACATGCCCAGCGTAGCGGAGCCGGGCCCCACGCACCAAAATGGCGCTTCCGCGTGGCGGGAAAAGCCCCTCCGGGCGCCGCGCCGGGCGGCCTCAGCCGCGGCGTAGGCGCTCCGGCGCGGTCGCCGCGAGCCAGAGGAAGGTGTAGCTGCGGGCGAGCATGCGGGCGGTATCGGCGTGGTCCACGCTGCCGGCATGCCCGCCGCCCTCCTCCTCGTGGTACCAAGCGGTGTCCACGCCGAGCTCGTCCAGCGCGGCCGCCATGTGCCTGGCCTGGACCGGCCCCACGCGGTCATCGCTCGTCGTCGTCCAGACGAGCAATGGAGGGAAGACGGACTGCGGGTGGTCGATGAGCCGGTGCACGGGAGACATCTCTCGGAGGAACACGGCGTCCTCCGGCACCTCGGGGTCCCCGTACTCGGCGATCCAGGAGTGCCCGGCGGAGAGGGTCGTGTAGCGGAGCATGTCCAGGAGCGGCACGCCGCAGCTGATGCCGCCGAAGAGCTCGGGGTAGCGCGTGTAGGCGTTGCCGGCCAGCAGCCCGCCGTTGGAGCGGCCCATCATGGTGGTCGTGGCGGGCGAGCTCAGCCCGAACTCCTGCAGGTCCCGCGCCACGGCCGCGAGGTCCTCGAAGGCCCGGGGGCGCTTCTCCCGCAGGGCGGCCGCGTGCCACGCCGGCCCGTACTCGCCGCCGCCGCGCAGGTTGGCGAGGACGTAGGCGGGGTGGCGACCGTCCGCCGTCGTGCGCCCAAGCCATCCCAGGCCCACGGCCGGCGAATAGCCGGGCGTGAGGGAGGTGCGGAAGCCGCCGTAGGCGCTGATCAGCACCGGGGTCCGCCCGTCCAGCGGGACGCCGCGCGGCGCCACGAGGAAGTAGGGGACGCGCGTGCCGTCGTCGGACACGGCGAAGCGCTGGCTCACCTCGAAGCCGCTCGCGTCGAAGCGCGCGGGCGCGGCCGCGATGAGCGAGGCCGGTTCGGTCTGCGCCGCCGAGCCGGCCAGCGTGCCGCGCCACAGCGTGGAGGGTTGCAGGAAGCCGGAGGAGAGCATCCAGTAATCCTCGCCGCACTCCTCGTCCTCGTCGTCCACGGGCCACACCGAGACGCTGGAGAGCTCCGGTACGCCCGGCAGCTCGGTGATCGCCCAGCCCTCGGCCGGGTCGAGGATCAGCACGCGGCTCGCGACGTCCTTGAGCACGGTCAGCAGGCCCTTCGAGGCGGTGAAGGTGAGGCCGGCGATGGCCTCGCCTTCACCGGGCACGAACACGGGCGTCAGTGCGCGCTCCCCGGCCATCCAGTCGGCGAGCGGCGCCGCGAGCAGCGTTCCCGGCCCGTAGACCGCGCCGCCCACCGACCACTCGCTCATGGTCCGCACCACGAGCCACTCGCGGAAGAGAGAGACGCGGGCGTCGCTCGGGACCTCGATCTCCACCCACGCTCCCGTCCCCGCCTCCCCGGCGTCGTCCACCCACAGGTAGGTGATGGATTCGTAGAAGTCGATGCTGTCCCAGGCCAGCTCGCGCTCGAATCCGCGCGTGTGCTCGTGCCCGGCGCCTCCGGCCACGTGGGAGGCGTCCACCTCGAACACCACCGGCGCGTCGGCCAGGGCCTCCCCGCGCGCGAGGCGCCGCACGCAGCGCGCATACGAGGAGCGCGTGACATCGTCCTCGCCCGTGATGGCCCCCACGAGCAGCTCGTCCGGCCCGGACCAGGAGGCGTTGGTCTTGCCGAGCGGCAGGTCGAAGCCGCCCGGCACCCAGGCCTTGGTCTCGACGTCGAACTCCCTGATCCGCGTCGCGTCGCCGCCGTCGGGGGAGAGGCTCAGGAGCGCGCGGTGCGGCTCGGCGCCATCGGGCTCGGGGCGCCAGTGGGCGCCGGCCCAGACCCACTCCACGCCCTCTTCGGCGCTGAGTGCATCGAGGTCGAGGAGCGTCTCCCACGCGGGGTCACCGGCGGCGTACGAGTCCCAGTCGGTGCTGCGCCACAGTCCGCGCGGGTGGCCCGCGTCCTGCCAGAAGTTCGTGTAGCGCCGGCCGTGCTTCGTCGCGAGCGCCAGGCGGTCGGGCGCGTCGAGCGCCTCGGCGATCTCACCCACGATCCGCCGATGCTCCTCCGAATCCAGGACGGCGTCGGTCGCCGCCGCCCGGCGGTGGGCCCACGCGAGCGCGCGCTCCCCGTGCATCTCGTCGAGCCAGTCCCGGTCCTGCGTGCCGCGTTGCGTCTCCATGGCACCAGGCTAGGTCCTGGTGCGCCGCTGGATGGCGCCGCGCGGCGCCGCGGCTTGGGCGCCCACGCGCGGGGGTGGGAGCATGGCGGTGCCGGGCATTCCCGGCGGCAAGGACGTTGGCGGAGGCGGCATGGACACGGCACAGGGCACGACGGCGCGCGAGGGCTGGGGTGCGGACCCCGCCCCGGCGGGGGCCGGGACCGAGGCCCCTCTGGCGGCGCCGCGCCGCGTCGTCGTGATCGGCGCCGGGCCGCGCGGCACGAGCGCCGTGGAGCGGATCGTGTCACGCGCGGCGGCGGCCGCGGGCGGCTCGCCCAGCGAAGGGGCGGCGCCGCGCGTGCGCCTCGACGTCGTGGATCCGCACGAGCCGGGACCCGGCCACGTGTGGGCCACCGATCAGAACCGGCTCTTCCTCATGAACACGCCCAGCTTCTATCCCACGGCTGCGCCGGGCTTCAGCTTCGAGGACTTCCGGGCCGCGGGCGGTGGGGGCGCCAAACTCAGCGAGACCGAGGCCGCGGAGCTCGAGGCCCTGGGGCGCAATCAGTTCCCTCCGCGCGCGCTCTACGGCGCGTATCTGCGCGAGCTGTGGCGCCGGGTTGCCGCGCTCGCCGCCCGCACGGCCGGCGTGGACGGCCCGAACCACCACGCGCGCTCGGCCGTGGCCGTGGATCCCGACGTCAACGGCGGGTATCGCGTGGTGCTGGACGACGGGACCGTGCTGCATGCGGACGAGGTGATCCTGGCCTTGGGGCACGTGCCGGCGCGCCTGAGCCCCGAGCAGGAGGCCGTGGGCCGGGCCAGTGCGGGCCTCGGCGCGGGCTACCTTCCCCCGCACGTGCCGGCGGACGTTGACCACTCCGTCTTCCCCGCGGGCGAGCCGGTGCTGGTGCGCGGCATGGGCCTGAACTTCTTCGACCTCATGATCGCCCTCAGCGTGGGGCGCGGCGGCCGCTTCGAGTCAACGGGCGAGCCGGCGGGTCGGGCCCTGCGCTACGTGCCGTCCGGGCGGGAGCCGGTGCTCGTGGCCGGTGCCCGCCGCGGCGCTCCGTACCGCGCCAAGAGCGTGGGCGATAGCTTTGTGCCGCATGACGTGTTGCTGCGTCACCTGAGCTACGAGCGCGTGGTGGCGGCGGCCGGGCACGGCGTGGCCGGCCGGGTGCGCGGCACCGTGGACTTCGACCGTCACGTCTGGCCGCTCCTGCAGCGCGATGTGGTGGAGCACTACTACCGCGCGCTGGCGCAGGCCGAGCCGCACCTCTTCGGCGGCGGGCCGGACGGCTTCCTCGAGGAGCTCGCCGAGATCCTCGACGCCCCGTCGGACATCGGCGACGAGGTCTGGACCATCCGCGTCCGCGACCTGCTGCGCGAGGCCGCGCCGGAGGCGGAGTTCTTCGACATCCGTTCGCTCGCCAGGCCCTTCGCCGGGGTGGGTCACACGAGCGCCGAGGGCCACGCCCAGGCCGTGATCGAACTGCTCGAGGCGGACGCCGCGGGCGCCGCTCGCGGCGAGGCGGATCCCGAGCACCTGGCGATCGGGGCGCTGCACGCCGGCCGTCTGCTGGCCAAGCGGCTCGTGGCCGAGGGCATCGTGGACGAGCGCTCCGTTGCGGTGCAGGTGCGCGGCTGGTTCGAGCCGCTCGTGGAGGGGCTGGCCTCGGGGCCGCCGCTCGAACGCATCGAGCAGTTGGCCGCGCTGGCGCGCGCCGGGCTCGTGAAGATCGTGGGCCCGGAGCCCGCGTACGACTTCGACGACGAGCGCGGCGTCTTTGCCGTGTCCTCGCCGTGGGTGCAGGCCCCGCCGGTCGAGGCCCGCTGGATGGTGGAGGCCATGATGCCCGCCAATCGCGTTGCCGTGACGGACTCGGCGCTGCTGCGCGGGATCCTCGCCTCCGGGCTGGGGCGCCCGCGCCGCCGCGTCACGGCGGACGGCGAGGAGGTGCCCGGCTCGGGGCTCGACGTTTCGGGCGCCGACCGGCGCCTCGTCGGGGCCGACGGCTCCGTGCGCGAGAACCTGCACGTGCTGGGCCTGCAGCTCTCCTCGGTGCAGTGGGGCACGGCGATCGCGGCGGAGGCCGGCGCCGGCCCGCACGCCGGAGGCCTGAGCCTCGCCGACGCCGACGCGGTGGCCGCGAGCATCCTCACGCGGGCCGGGTTTGAGACCCCGGCCGCGGCCGGGGAGGCGCCCGACGCCGCGAGGCCGGGCTGGGTGCTGCCCTAGCGCCGGGAGGCAACCGCCCGCCGTCGGGCATTGCCCCGAAACCGACAATGACGCAGCCCCCACCCGTTTCCGGGTGGGGGCTGCGTCATTGATCCGCGGAAGGTAAGGGATTTGAACCCTTGGTGAGGGATTACCCCACACTGGTTTTCAAGACCAGCTCCTTAGGCCGCTCGGACAACCTTCCTCGACCCAAGCAGTCTAGGGGATGCCGCGGCGTGCCCGCGCACCGGGGTGCCCGCCGCGGCATCCGTGACCAGCGTCAGCGGCGGCTCAGATCGAAGCCGACGACGAGCGGATCGTGATCCGAGGAGCGCCGGGCGTCCTTGGAGTAGAGGTCCGTGACGTTGTTGTTGAAGCGGCTGTACTCGAAGGCCACCGACTCCGTGGAGTTGATGTTCCAGACCTCGCGGTCCTTCGCGGCCTGGGTGGCGGCCGCATTGGTGAAGACGTGATCAAGCGATCCGGTGCGGCCGCCGAACAGGTAGGTGCTCTGGCGGGTCAGGGCGCCCTGGTCGGTGTAGCCGGCGTCGGCGATGACCTTGATCGGGTCCTCCTGCGAGTAGGCGTTGAAGTCGCCGAGCAGGAAGATGTTCTTCACCTTCTTCTCGACCTGGAGCTTGGAAGCCCAGGCCACGAGGGCCTTGGCCTGCTCCACGCGCGCGGCGTTCCAGGCGCCCTGGCCGTCGCCCTTGTCCTTGTTCGCCTCATCGATGGGATCACCGGCGCGGTAGGACTTGGACTTGAAGTGGTTCACGATCGCCAGGAAGCGCTGATCCGTGGCGTGCTTGCCCTTGCCGGAGGTGACCGGCTCGAAGACCTGCGCGAGCGGCTCGCGCGCGTTCGCGAACGCCGCGTGGTGCAGCAGCTGCGGGCCCTCGCTCGGCTTCACGGTGCCCTTGCGGTAGATGAACGCCGTGCGGATGGCGTCCTCCGTGGCCGGGCCGTTGCCGATGCTCGGGATCCATGCCCACTCGCCGCGCTGGTTCGGCGAGGACTTCTCGGCGTTGTTCAGGCCCCACACGAGGCGGGCCAGGGTGGCATCGCGATCGGTGCCGAAGCGGGCGCCGTTCTCGATCTCCTCGAGCGAGAGCACGTCCACGTCGAGCGCGTTGATCGCGGAGACGAGCTTGTCCTCCTGGCGCTGGCGGTTGGCGTCGTTCGCGGCACCGCGGACGGTGCAGCCGTCCTTGACCGAGATCGGCGCGCCGGCGCGGTCCGTGTAGAACGTGCAGCCCGGGACCTTATCGCCCGTCGTGGTGAAGAAGTTCAGCACGTTGAACGAGGAGATCTTGATGTCGCTGCGCACGCGGGGCGCATCCTGCTTGGGCTGCTTGAACGTGGCCGGCTGGACGGTGGCCTTGTTCGCGTCGGTGAGGTGCGTGGTGGGCTGGAACTTCCAGGTGTCGTTGCGCCAATCGAGGATGACCGGCTGGTTGAACTTCGCGGTGGCGCCCACGCTGACGGGCGTCGCCTTGCGCAGGTACGGCAGGGGCGTGGCCTTGGCGGCAGCGTTCCCGAGGAAGTTGAGCGTGGATCCATCATCCAGACCCACGGCGCGGGAGAGGTTCTCCGCCTCGACCGCCGCCGCGCGGGCCGAACCCGGGCGGGCCACGTCTGTGGGCTGGGAGAGTGTCTTGACGCCCTTCACGAGCCGGGAGGTGCCCGTGGCGAGGGTGATCTCGCCGTACTGGTTCAGCTTGTAGTTATCGGCCACGGTGTACTCGCCGCGGGGAGAGACCAGCATGCCCTCGTAGCGCTCGCGCTCATCGGACGTGCGGGGCCAGGAGAGCTTGAGCGGCTTGACCTTGCCCTGGGCGGGCAGCACGGTGGCGCCGCCGGCGGGGACGGTCATCTGGGTGAGGCCGAAGTACTCGCCGGCCGTGCCGGTGACCTTGACGGTGTCGCCGATCTTGACCTGGCCCACGGTGTCCTTGGAGTACACGAACACGGCGCGGCTGGCCTTCTCGTGGCGTCCGGGCTTGCCGGGGGTCTGCAGGTAGTAGCCGTTGAAGCCACCCGTGGCGTACGTCGCGGTGACGACGCCCGTGGTGCTGACCTTCTTGCCCGCGTAGGTGGTCGCGGAGCCCGTGCCCTGGATCTGCGCGATGCTCAGCTCCTGGGCGGGGACGGCGGGAACCACGGAGGAGGGCAGGCGGACCGCGGTGCCCGTGGCGGCGGAGCGCAACTCGAGGCGCCCGGCGGCGAGGTCGGCCGGGGCGGTGAACGTGACGGTGGCCGAGTTCTCACCCGTCAGGCGGCCCGTGGCGTCCTTGACGTGCGTCACGGGGGCGGAGGCGAGCACGCGCTCGGCACCGTTCGTGGGCACCAGCACCAGCGACAGGGCGGCCGTCTCCGGCACGCCGTCGGAACCCAGGTCGGGGTGCTGCACCGTGAAGCTGTACTGCTTGTCCGGTTCCACGGCAGCGGGCACGCCCTGCAGGCCCACGCCGCGCGTGGAGTAGTCGGGCGTGAGCGGGGAGCCGGCCTTGACGTACGCCAGGAGCGCGTCGAAGTCGATGCCGCCGAGGTTCTGGTTGGACACCGCCTCGGTGAAGCCACCGAAGGCGTCGCCGCCGCCGGCCAGGAAGGACTGCGTTGCAACGGTGTACGTCGCGGCGGGGTCAAGCGGGGCGCCGTTGACCGTCACGGCGGTGACGCGATCGCCCACGGGCCGCGTGAGGTCGTAGCTGTAGGAGAGGTTCTTGGTGGTGCCGAGCGCGAGCTTCACCTCGGTGCCGGAGGCGTCCTTGCGCCACTGCTGCTCCAGCACGGCCTTGAGCGAGGAACCCTTGAGGGTGAGGCGGGAGAGCGTGTTGGCGAACGGGAAGACGTTGTAGACCTCCTTGACGGAGAGCCGGCCCACCGTGCCGGAGGCGACCTTGTCGTCGCTCGTGGCGGTGCGGCCGGTGCGCTTCGTGAAGAACTCGTCGCGCAGGCCGCCGGCGTTCATGAAGCCGATGACCTTGGAGGGATCCTCCGCGTTCACGGAGTGGGCCAGGGCCGTCGCTGCAAAGTTGCCGAGCGTCGACTCCTGGCTGCGGTCGCCGCCGGCCTTGCCCACGCCGTTGGGGTAGTAGTCGGTCGTGAGGTCGCCCTTGAGCTGGGCCGCCTCGCCGTCGCCCAGCTGGGCGGCCGTCGCGAGGGCCTCGTCCTCGATCTTCTTCACGGACGCGACCACGGGATCGGCGGCCGCCGCGGCGTTGACGTCGATGTCCTGCGGCACCGTCACGACGGACTGGGCGCCCACCGTCACGGCCCGGGTCTCGGGGTCCACGCTCAGGTCAACCGTGCCGAGGCGCTGGCCCGACTCGAAGGCCTGCAGCACCGGACGCTTGCCGTCGCCGCCGCCCGTGGAGAAGGAGTACTCGCGGTGCGTGTGCCCGTTGAAGATGACGTTGACGCGCGGGTCGGTCTTCTCGGCGATGTCCTTGAAGCCCACCGACGCGTTGGCCGCGGCGAGGGAGCTGCCGTCGGCCGCGCCCTCGTGGTAGCTCGCGATCACGACGTCTACGTCCGCCGGCAACGCCTTGACCTCGCGGTTGAGGGCCTCGACCGGGTCCTCGACGCGCAGGCCGCTCAGGCCGCTGGGGGAGACGAGGGTGGGAAGCTCGCTCGTCACCGCGCCGACCACCGCCACTTTGACGCCCTTGACGGTGAAGGTCGCGGAGCCCGGGAGCGCCGACTTGCCGGTCGCCGTGTCGATGACGTTGGCGGCGAGGTACGGGAAGTCGGCGGTGTCGCTGATGCGCCCCGCGAGGTCAGCGGCGCCCTTGTCGTACTCGTGGTTGCCAGCGGCCGAGGCCTTCACGCCGAGCGCGTTGAGGATCTTCAGCGTGGGGGTGTCCTGCTGGATCGAGGACGGGTACTTGGAGCCGCCCACCGAGTCGCCCGCGCTCGTCAGGATCGAGCCCTCGGGGTTCTTAGCGCGCCAGGCCTGCACGGCGGCGGCAAACTTCGTGGCGGTGCGAGCGTCGCTCAGATTGCCGTGAAAGTCGTTGAAGGACGCGATGGACAGCGTGATGGGGGCGGGCGCCGCGTGGGCCGGGACGGCAAGCCCCGTGAGCAGCAGGGCGGCGCTGGCGCCGAGGCCAACACCGGCCTTGAGGACGCCGGATGAGCCGGGCATGGGAGACCTCCTGGGGGAGAGAGCGTGACGAGTCCGAGCTTAGATCACACCGTGATGCATGGGGCAGGGGAAACACAGAGTTCTCCTGCCCGACGTCGGGTGCTCACCTCCCGCGCCCGGTGCGCGCCGGGTGGGTGGCCGGGTGGGGCGCCGGGTGGGCGAGCGCGGGGGCCGGCGGGCGGCGGGGAGTCCAAGCCCGGCGCGGGCCCCGGCCCCGCGGGCCCCGGGCCCGGCCCGCCCAAGGCGAGCGCTCGCCGTCGTGCCTTTCAACGACCCACAGCCCTCAAGAACTGGTGGCGCCGCCCTCGCCGTGGCACGGTGGGCACATGAGACTGCTACCCCCGCCGGACTCGATCCCCTCCACCATGAATGCCGCGCTGTTCACGGCGCCTGGCGGGCCGGAGGTCATCAAGGTCCAACGGGTGCCCGTCCCCGAGCCGGGGCCGGGCGAGGTGCTCATCCGCGTGGCGGCCGCCGGCCTCAACCGCGCCGATGTGCTCCAGCGCCAGGGGCACTACAACCCGCCGGAGGGGGCCACGCAGATCCCCGGGCTCGAGGTCTCCGGGACCATCGCCGCGCGCGGCCGCGGGGTGAGCGAGGAGTTCTGGCCCGACGGGGTGGAGGTCTGCGCTTTGCTCTCGGGCGGCGGCTACGCCGAGTTCGTGGCCGTCTCGAGCGCGCAGGTGCTGCACGTTCCCGAGGGGGTGAGCCTCGAGGCGGCGGCCAGCCTGCCCGAGGTCGCCTGCACCGTGGTCTCCAACCTGTCCCACACCGTCCAGACGCATCCGGGCCAGTGGGTCCTGGTGCACGGCGGCTCGGGCGGCATCGGCAGCTTTGCCCTGCAGTACCTGCGCGAGCTTGGAGCGCACACCATCGCGACCGGCTCGGGCGAGGAGAAGCTGGCCTGGGCCCGCGCACACGGCGCTCAGCACACCATCGACTACCGCACCGAGGACTTTGTGCAGCGGGTCAAGGAGATCACCGCGGGGGCCGGCGCGGACGTCATCCTGGACGTCGTGGGGGCCAAGTACCTGGCCGCGAACGTTGACGCGCTCGCCGTGGGCGGGCGGATCGTGACGATCGGCTTCACCGGCGGCACGCGCGGCGAGCTGGACCTGCGCGCGCTCATGAACAAGCAGGGTGGCATCTTCTCCGTGGCGCTGCGCTCGCGGCCGGAGGAGGAGAAGGCGGCGATCATCGCCTCCGTGGGCCAGCGGGTCTGGCCGCTCGTGGAGGCGGGGCGGATCCGCACCGACGTGGACCGTGTTTTCGGCCTGCACCAGGCGGATCAGGCGCACGCGTACTTCGATTCGGGCGAGCATCGGGGCAAGGTGCTGCTGCGCGTGTGACGGGGTGTCGGGGCCGAAGCCCTTGTGCTGTGGTCAGACCGGAGTACGCTACGAGGCTGATAGGTCACACCAATGGGTGACCTGCGCGTCGTCACGCACCGATCACCGCACCGAGGAGGACACCCGCATGTCCCATGCATCCACCCACACCGCCGGGCGGCCTCCCGCCGGCGTGGACTCAGAGGTCCTTGACCGCGAGGAGCGCCGCCGCACGCCGCTGCGCATCGCGATCTGGGTCGCGATCTCGTTGCTCGGCGCCGTGGCCTGGTCGGTCCTCGCGCTCAACCGCGGCGAGAGCATCAACGCCGTCTGGTTCGTCTTTGCCGCGGTGTGCACCTACCTCGTGGCCTACCGCTTCTACGCCAAGTTCATCGAGCGCAAGCTGGTCAAGCCCGACGACTTCCGCGCCACCCCGGCCGAGGTCAAGGACAACGGCCAGGACTACATGCCCACCGACCGCCGCGTGCTCTTTGGGCACCACTTCGCGGCGATCGCCGGCGCCGGACCGCTGGTTGGCCCCATCCTGGCGGCCCAGATGGGCTACCTGCCCGGCACCATCTGGATCATCGTGGGCGTGGTGCTCGCGGGCGCCGTGCAGGACTACCTGGTCATGTTCTTCTCGATGCGCCGCGGCGGACGTTCCCTGGGCCAGATGGCCCGCGAGGAGCTGGGCGTCATCGGCGGCACGGCCGCGATCATCGCCACGATCCTCATCATGATCATCATTACCGCCATCCTGGCGCTCGTGGTGGTCAACTCCCTCGGCGAATCCGCATGGGGCGTCTACTCCGTGGGCCTGACCATCCCGATCGCGCTCTTCATGGGCGTCTACCTGCGCTGGATCCGCCCGGGCAAGGTCATGGAGATCTCCGTGATCGGCTTCGTCCTGCTGCTCTTTGCGATCATCTCCGGCCGCTGGGTCGCCGAGTCCGCGTGGGGCGCCGAGTTCTTCCACCTGAACAAGACCACGCTCGCGTGGGCCATCATCATCTACGGCTTCGTGGCCGCGGTGCTGCCCGTGTGGCTGCTCCTGGCCCCGCGCGACTACCTCTCCACCTTCATGAAGATCGGCGTCATCGCCCTGCTGGCGATCGCGATCCTCGTGGTGCACCCCACCCTCGAGGTGCCCAAGGTCTCCGACTTCGCCTTCCGCAACGACGGCCCGGTGGTCTCCGGCCAGCTCTTCCCGTTCCTCTTCGTGACGATCGCGTGCGGCGCCCTCTCCGGCTTCCACGCCCTCATCTCCTCCGGCACCACGCCGAAGCTCGTGGAGAAGGAGCGCCAGACCCGCTTCCTCGGCTACGGCGGCATGCTCATGGAGTCCTTCGTGGCGATCATGGCCCTCGTGGCCGCGCTCTCGATCGACCGCGGCATCTACTTCGCCATGAACTCCTCCGTGGCCGCGACGGGCGGCACGGTCGAGGGTGCCGTGGCCTTCGTGAACTCGCTCGGCCTGACCGGCGTGCACGTCACGGGCCAGGAGCTCACCGACCTCGCCGCCAACGTGGGCGAATCCAGCATCGTCTCCCGCACGGGCGGCGCGCCCACGCTGGCCGTGGGCATCGCGCACATCATGCAGCAGTGGTTCGGCGGCACCGCCATGATGGGCTTCTGGTACCACTTCGCCATCATGTTCGAGGCGCTCTTCATCCTCACGGCCGTGGACGCCGGCACCCGCGTGGCGCGCTTCATGCTCCAGGACGCGGTGGGCAACTTCATCCCGAAGTTCAAGGACACCTCGTGGAAGCTCGGCTCCTGGATCGCCACCGCCATCATGGTGGCCGGCTGGGGCTACATCCTGATCCTCGGCGTGACCGATCCGCTCGGCGGCATCAACACCTTCTTCCCGCTCTTCGGCGTTTCCAACCAGCTGCTCGCGGCGATCGCGCTCGCGGTGGTCATGGCGATCGTGGCCAAGCGCGGCCAGCTCAAGTACCTCTGGATCGTTGCCGTGCCGCTCGCCTTCACCGTGGTGGTCACGACCGCCGCGTCCTGGCAGAAGATCTTCTCGCCGCTTCCCTCCATCGGGTACTGGGCGCAGAACGCGGCCTATCGCCAGGCCCTCGCCGACGGCAAGAGCAGCTTCGGCGCCGCGAAGGACACTGCGGCCATGGAGGCCGTGGTCCGCAACACCACGGTCCAGGGCACGCTCTCCATCGTGTTCCTCGTGCTCACCCTGACGGTCGTGGCGACCGCCGTGGTGGTCACGCTGCGCCAGTTCCGCGGCCCGCAGGGCGACACGACCGAGGACCCGTTTGTCCCGTCCGCGATCTTTGCGCCGGCGGGGCTGGTTCCCTCCGCCGCCGAGCGCGAGCTCGAGGGTGAGTGGGCCGCCTACAAGGCGGGCGTGTCGACGCACGACGGCGGCAGCCCGGCCTCCGCGCACGGCCCGGCTTCCGCCGGGCGGGGCTCGGGCTCGGGCGACGGCGCGTCCGGTTCCGGCGGCTCCGGCGCCGGGGCCGAGGGGGAGCGGTGAGCGCCGCCTCCCCGGCCCCGCGCCGGGAGGCGAGGGGCCCGCTCACGCTCCTGCGCGGCGTCGGGCGCTACCTCAATTCCGTGCTGGGTGGCGACCGCTACGCCCGCTACCTGGAGTTTCATGCGCGCCACCACGCCGGCGCGGAACCCCTGAGCGAGCGCGAATATTGGCGCGCCTATCACGCGCACCAGGACGCCCATCCGGAGGGTCGCTGCTGCTGAACAGCGTGAGAAAAAACGGCGGGAGGGTCGCGTTGCGGCCCTCCCGTTGCGCTTTCGCGGTAGTTTGGTCCATCCGAGTGATGAGGGGCATCGCTGGGGCGTTTCCGAAGGGACCACCGTGCACGACGAGAGCAATCTGACCACTGGGAGGGCGCGCCGGGTGCTGGGCGAGCGCATCCGCCCGGAGATCTACGGCGAGCGTGTTCAGCTCACGCTGGAGGCCGCCGAACTGCCCGGGGAACCCATCGAACCGGCGCTGGGGCCCGGTCTCGAGTACGCGCCGTTCGAGCTCGGATCGGCGTGGGGCCCGGCGTGGGGGACCACCTGGTTCCGCCTGCGCGGCACCGTGCCGGAGGGCTGGGCGGGGCT
Source organism: Galactobacter valiniphilus (assembly GCF_003575975.1). Taxonomy (GTDB): domain Bacteria; phylum Actinomycetota; class Actinomycetes; order Actinomycetales; family Micrococcaceae; genus Galactobacter; species Galactobacter valiniphilus. Next base: position 44,939 of record NZ_QQXK01000020.1, read on the forward strand.
CGAGTACGAGGGCGTCGTTGACCTTGGTTTCGATGCCGACACTCCGGGCTTCCAGTGCGAGGCGCTCGTCTACCGCCCCGACGTGACGCCGCTCAAGGCCCTGAACCCGCGCAACCAGTGGGTGCCCATCGAGGCAGGGCCGGGTGGCTCGGTGGAGCTGTACCTCGAGGCGGCCTCCAACCCCATCCTGCTCGAACGCCACCCCTTCCTGCCCACGCAGCAGGGTGACCTGGCCACGGCCTCGCGGGCGCCGCTGTACCGCCTGGTGCGCGCCGAGCTGGCCGTGCGCCGGCCCGAGGTCGCGGCGCTCGTGGAGGACCTCGAGCTGCTCCTGCAGCTGCAGGAACAGCAGCCGGCTGGTTCGCTGCGCGCCGTCATGCTCGAGAGCATCGACAACGCCCTGAACGTGCTGCTCCTCGACGACATCGCGGGGACGGCGGCGGCGGCGCGCGCGGAGCTCGCGCCCGTGCTCTCGGCCCACGGCGGCCAGGTCCGCCACCACATCGCGGCGATCGGGCACTCCCATATCGACACCGCGTGGCTTTGGCCGCAGCGCGAGACGATCCGCAAGGTCGCCCGCACCATGTCGAGCATGACCACGCTCCTGGAGCTGGACCCCGACTTCCGCTTTGGCATGTCCAGCGCCCAGCAGTACGCCTGGCTCAAGGAGCACCGCCCCGAGGTCTACGCGCGCGTCAAGGCGGCCGTGGCCGCGGGCCGCTTCGAGCCGCTCGGCGGCATGTGGGTCGAGTCCGACACCGTCATGCCCTCCGGCGAGGCCATGGTCCGCCAATTCCTCGAGGGGCAGCGCTTCTTCGAGGAGGAGTTCGGCAAGCGCTCCCGCGGCGTCTGGCTTCCGGACTCCTTCGGCTACTCGCCGGCGCTGCCGCAGCTCATCCGGCGCGCGGGCTTCGAATGGTTCTTCACCCAGAAGATCTCCTGGAACCAGGTCAACACCTTCCCGCACCACACCTTCTTCTGGGAGGGGATCGACGGCTCGCGGGTGCTCACGCACTTCCCGCCCATGGACACCTACAACGCCCAGCTGCTGGGCGACGAGCTCGCCCGCGCTGAGCGGCAGTTCCGCGATGCGCGGCGGGCCAGCGGCTCCATCGCGCCCGTGGGCTGGGGCGACGGCGGCGGCGGCACCACGCGCGAGATGCTCGAACGCGTCAAGCGCCTCGGCGACCTGGACGGCGCGCCCAAGGTGCGCTGGGAGTCACCGGACGAGTTCTTCGAGCGCACCGCGGCCGAGGTGCCGGACGCGCCGGTGTGGGTGGGGGAGCTCTACCTCGAGCTGCACCGCGCCGTCACGACGAGCCAGCACCACACCAAGGCCGGAAACCGCCGCAGCGAGCACCTGCTGGTCGAGGCCGAGTGGTGGGCCACCGCCGCGTGGATCCGGGCGGGTCTCGAGTACCCGCACGAGGAGCTGCAGGCCCTGTGGCGGATCGTGCTGACGCACCAGTTCCACGACATCCTGCCGGGCACCTCAATCGCGTGGGTGCACCGCGAGGCCGTGGCGACCTACGCCGACGTCGCGGCGCGCCTGGAGGCCATCATCGAGGCCTCCCTGCGCGCGCTCGTGGGGGAGGGGCAGCTGGAGCTGAGCGCCAACCCCACCTCCTTCCTCACCGACGGGGTGGCCGCCGGCGCCGTGTCCGAGGCGCTGGAGGACCCGAGCGCGTCCTCCGTGCGCGAGGCCGACGGCGTGACGTACCTGGAGAACGAGCAGGTCAGCTTCGGCTTCGACGCGGCCGGGCTGCTGGTGCACGCCGTGGACTTGCGCAGCGGCCGGGACTACGCCGTGCCCGGACGGCCGGGCAACCTCTTCCAGCTGCACCAGGACTTCCCCAACCAGTGGGACGCCTGGGACGTTGACCGCTTCTACCGCGAGACCGTCACCGACCTGGCGGAGGTGCAGGGCCCGCGGGCCTGGGTCGAGGACGGCGAGGCGCGCCTGGAGCTGCGGCGGGGCTTCGGTTCTTCGGAGCTGACGCAGACCTTCACGCTGCGCCCGTCCGAGACCTCGGTGCGCGTGCACCAGGTGACGGACTGGAACGAGCGTGAGAAGTTCCTCAAGCTCGCTTTCCCGCTCTCCGTGTGGGCCAAGGAGTCGATCGCCGAGACGCAGTTCGGCTTCGCCTCCCGCCCCACCCACGTGAACACCTCGTGGGAGAACGCGAAGTTCGAGACCTCCATGCAGCGCTGGGTCATGGTCCCGGACCGCGACGGCGCCGTGGCCCTCGCCAACGACTCCAGCTACGGCTTCGACGTCACGCGCGACGTCCTGGACGGCGCCGGCGTGGTCACCACCCTGCGCCTGTCAGTGCTGCGCGCCCCGCGCTACCCGGACCCCGAGACGGACCAGGGCCGCCACGAGCACCGCTACGCGCTGCAGCTGGGCGGCACCGAGCTCACGGCCACGGAGCTGGCCCACGGGCTCAACGCCCCGCGTCGGGCGGTGCGCGGCGCCCACCCCGTGGAGCCGCTCGTCACGGTGAGCGGCGAGGGCGTGCTGCTCGACGCCGTCAAGCCGGCCGCCGATCGTTCCGGCGACCTCATCGTGCGCGTGCACGAGGCGACGGGCCACCACGCCGCCGCCGAGGTGCGCCTGGATGTGCCCTTCAGCGCCGTGCACGAGGTCTCGCTGCTCGAGGACGCGCCGCAGGCCGTCTCGGTGGGCGAGGACCGCGCCGTGCGGCTCGGCCTCACGCCCCTGTCCGTGCGGACCCTGCGCTTCGTGCTCTCCTGAACCGCGCGGCGTCGGGCGCGTGGTTGAAGGCCCGACGCCGCGTGGTTGCGCGAGAGCCTCGTGTCGCCTTGCGGCCACGGACCTTTCGTGACGCGGCTGTAGGCTAATGCGCATGGGTCTCTTTTCTGCGCTGCGCGGTTCTCGCTCCGAGGACCGCGAGCTGGGGCTCGGCCTCTGGCGGGTGGACCACGACCGCTTCCGCCGGGCGATCGACCGCTTCCACCAGGTGCTCGAGGGCACGGAGGACGACGCGCTCTACGCCTTGCTGCTGCCGCAGGCCGACCGCCTCGGTGAGCTCGTGGATCGCGTGCGCACGGTGTGCGCCCGCGGGCACCGCGAGCACCCCGTGGACGGTTCCGACGTCCCCGGCGCCGTGGAACCCGTGCACCGCGCCCTCTCCCGCGCGGCGAACGATGCAGCCACGGCGGCGCAGGCAGCAGCCATGTCCCGCTTCGAGTCCGACCCCGCCGCCGTGCTCGCCACGGTGGCGCGCCGCGTCGATACGGTCGAGGCGAGGGTCTCCGAGGCGGAGAACGCCTGGCAGTGACAGGATGGGGGCATGAGCGAACTCATTTCCCCCGAACTGACGTTTAACGACGGAAACACGATCCCGCAGCTGGGCTACGGCGTGTGGCAGGTCAAGGACGACGTGGCCGAGGACGTGGTGCAGCAGGCGCTGGCCGCCGGCTACCGTCACATCGATACCGCCGCGATCTACGGCAACGAGGCCGGCGTGGGCCGCGCCCTGGCCGCCACCGACGTGGCCCGCGAGGACATCTTCGTGACCACCAAGGTGTGGAACTCCGAGCAGGGCTACGAGAAGACCCTCGCCGCCTTCGAGGTCTCCATGGAGAAGCTCGGCCTCGAGACCCTCGATTGCTACCTGATCCACTGGCTCCAGCCCAAGCGCGGCACCTACGTCGACACGTGGAAGGCGCTCGTCGAGCTGCAGAAGCAGGGCCGCGTGAAGACCATCGGCGTCTGTAACTTCACCGCCGAGACCCTGGACGAGCTGATCGAGGCCACGGGCGTCACTCCCGCCATGCTGCAGATCGAGACGCCCCCGTACTTCCCGCAGAACGAGCTGCGCGCCTACTGCGCCGACAAGGGCATCCTGCACGAGTCCTGGTCCCCGCTCGGCAACGGCTCCGGCCTGCTGGAGGAGCCCGTGCTCGCCGAGATCGGTGCGCGCATCGGCGCCACCCCGGCCCAGGTCGTCCTCGCATGGCACCGCCAGCGCGGCTCCGTGGTGATCCCCAAGTCGATCACGCCTTCGCGCATCGTGGAGAACTACGAGTCCCTCGCCGTGACGCTCTCCGACGCCGACCTGGCGCTCGTTGACGGCCTGGACAAGGGCGCCGAGGGCCGCATCGCCTCGGACCCGGCCGAGGCCGACTTCGCCTGATCCTCGCCGTGCGCGGGCCACGTGGTCCGCGTCTGGCTCATCTGGTCCGCGGATGGCTCACCCCGGTGAGCCGTTCGCGGACCTTGTGTTTCCGGTTGTTTCCGGGCGGCCGCGCCCGAGGGGCGCGGGGCCTGGACGGCGCAACCCGACCCCGCGCCGTCGGGCATGTGCCTCCCCCTTGTCCGCGTACTGACCAGTAGGTCCGCTCGCGGGCCCCGACTGAGGCGAAAATCGGACCAGGCAGCGCGCAGCGTCCTCCTGCTCACCGCGCGGCGGCTGGTCCGATTTTTTGCTCCCGGTGGCCTAGGGCCGGACCGACTGGTCAGTACGCGGTGTGTGTGGGGGGCGGAGCAGGGCCTCCAGGGACGCGAAAGGCCCGGAACCGATGCGGTTCCGGGCCTTCGAAGTGGAGCCCCCTGCCAGAATCGAACTGGCGACCTTTTCATTACGAGTGAAACGCTCTACCGACTGAGCTAAGGAGGCCGGTGGTCAAAAGATCACCGTTTGTGGCGTTGCGGCCACAGGAGAAAACCTTACCGGGTGCAAACCGCTTCGGTCAAAACGAGGTCACCACGCGGCGCCCGGCCCCTCAGCAGCGCGCGCCGGACTCCGGCAGCGTCCCCTTCACGAGGAAGGCGTCAACCGCCGCGGCGACGCACTGATTGGAGCGCCCGTAGGCCGTGTGGCCCTCTCCCTCCCACGTGAGCACGCGCGAGTTCGGCAGCTGCTTCGAGAGCGCCTCGGACCAGGCGTAAGGGGTCGCGGGATCGCCCGTGGTCCCCACGATGAGGATCGGGGCCAGATCGGCCGAGCCCTTGATCGCGGCCGGTGCCTCCGTCTGGGCGGCGGGCCACTGCGAGCACGCGTCGTCGTAGCCCATGTAGCGGCCGAAGAACGGCGCCTTCTTCTCGAACTCCTTGCCGCGCGCGAGGATCGAGGCGGCATTGCCGTCCCCGTGCGAGTAGTCCTGGCAATTGATCGCGGTGAACGCGTCGTTCGTGTTGGAGTAGCTGCCGTCCTCGGCGCGGTCGCTCGAGAGGTCGGCGAGGGCCATGAGGTCCGTGGCGTCGCCGTCCTGGATCGCCGAGGCCAGCCCCTGCGTCACGCGCGGCGCGTTGCGCGGCTCGTAGAGCGCCAGCAGGATCGCCTGCACGGCGTCGAAGGCCGTGAACACGCGCCCGTCCTGCAGGTCCAGGGGCGAGGCTTCGAGGCCGTGCACCCACTGCGTCAGCGCCGCGCGGGCCTCGCTCGCCGTGCCCGGGAAGGGGCAGGCCCCGCCGTCCACGCAGTCCTGCAGGAACAGGTCGAGCGCGCGCTCGAAGGCCTCGGCCTGGGCACCGCCCACGGCGTCTGCGTCGAGCGAGGGGTCCATGGCCCCGTCCAGCACCAGCCGGCCCACGGTGGCGGGGAAGAGCTCCGCGAAGGTGGCACCGAGCTTGGTTCCGTAGGAGTAGCCGAGGTAGTTCAGCTTCGCGTCGCCCAAGGCGTTGCGGATGATGTCCAGGTCGCGCGCTGCATTCTTGGTGCCCAGCTGCCCCAGCAGGCCGGCGGGGGAGTTGGCCTCGCAGGCCTTGGCGTAGGCGGAGGAGTCCTGGAGGAGCTCGCCCACCTGGGCCTCGTCGGCGGGGATGGACGCGGCCGCGCGGCGCTGGTCGTTCTCCTTGCCGCTGAGGCACTTGACGGCAGTGGACTCGCCCACGCCGCGCGGGTCGAAGCCCACCACGGCGTACTCGTTCCTGACGTCCTCGCCGAAGGAGTACGCGCCGCCGTTGCGCAGGTAGGAGACGCCGGAGCCGCCGGGCCCGCCGGGGTTGATGACCAGGGACTGGCGGCCCTGGACGGCGTCGCGCTCGCGGATGAGGGCGAGCTTGATCCGCTCGCCGTCCGGTTTCTCGTAGTCGAGGGGTGCCTGGACGCTGGCGCACACGAAGCCGCCGTTGCAGTCCTCCCACGTCACCTTTTGCGCGTAGTAGCTCTCCAGCCCGGCCGGGGCGGGCGTGGCTGCCGCGTCCCCCGCGCCGTCGGACGCCGAGGGCTGGGACGTGCCGGGCAGCGTGCAGCTGGCCAACAAGAGCCCGACGGCGGCCAGGCCGGCCGCGAGCGCCCGGAACGGGCGGCGCGGGGCACGGGAAGGACGGGCGGACGCTGAGCGCGGGGGTGTCACGAGGTGGCTCCGTTACGGGGCGAGGCGATGAGGGAGGTCATGAGCGATTCGAGCGCCAGCAGCGCCTGCACGTTGCCGATGATGCGGCGGCGGGCCACGGCGATGGCGTCGATCGCGGCGAGGGAGTGCGCGGCGGAGGTGCCGGCGGCGTAGCGCCGCAGCGGCTCGCCGAGGTGCTCGTTCACGAGCTCCTGCGCGGTCCCGAGCTGCAGGGTCAGCGTGTCGCGGAAGAAGGTCGTGAGGTCGATCAGGGCGCGGTCGATCGCGTCCGTGGTGCCGCGGCGGGCGCGACGCTTGGCGGCGTCGGCGAGGCCCTTGAAGTGGCTGCGCAGCTGCGGCGGGATGGCCTCCTCCGGCGCGAGGCCGAGCTGGGCGCGCAGCCGCGCCTCGTCGGCCTGCTCACGCGAGGAGGCCTCGGACTCCGCCTCGGCCGTGGTGAGCTCGAGGAAGCGGGCGGCGGCCTCCATCGCGGCGGGAAGCGTGGGCAGGTGCAACGGCAGCGCCACGACCTGCTCGCGGCGCGTGCGGGCGCCCTCGTCGCGGGCGAGGCGCCTGGCCACGCCGATGTGCCCCTGCGAGACGCGCGCGGCAAAGGCCGCCTGCTCGGGCGTCAGCCCGTCGCGGCGCACCAGCAGCTCGGTGACGGAGGCGGTGTCTGGCACGCGCAGGCTCACGCCGCGGCAGCGGGAGCGGATGGTGACGAGGACGTCGGCGGGGGAGGGCGCGCACAGGATCCAGACCGTGTGCGGCGGCGGCTCCTCGATGGCCTTGAGCAGCACGTTGGTGGTGCGCTCGGTCATGCGGTCTGCGTCTTCGATGACGATGATGCGCCAGTCGCCGCGCGAGGGCTTGTCTTGTGCCTTGCCGATCAGCTCGCGCACATCGGCGATGGCGTAGCTGACGTTTTCGGTGCTGATCATGGCGACGTCGGGGTGGGCGCCGCCGAGCACCAGCCGGCAGGCCTCGCATACGCCGCAGCCGCGGGGCTGCTCGGCCGGCGCCTCGCATTCGAGCGCGGCGGCGAAGGCGCGCGCGGCGTTGCTGCGGCCCGAGCCGGGCGGGCCGGTGAAGAGCCACGCATGCGTGGGGTTGCCCAGCTGGGCCGTCTTGGTGAGCGTGGCGACCGTGCCCTCCTGCCCCGGCAGATCGTCCCAGACGCTCATCGGGCGCTCCCGGCCGCCGCCTCGGCGCGCGTGCGGCGCAGCGTGGTGACGGCGTCGGTGATCCGCGCGGTGATCTCGTCCTGGGACAGGGTCGCGTCGATGACCACGAATCGCTCGGGCGCGGCGGCCGCGAGCTGCAAGAAGGCCTCGCGGATGGAGGCGTGCCACGCATCGGGTTCGGATTCGAGGCGGTCCTCGTCGCGGCGCCCGGCGGTGCGCCGTGCCCGGCCGTCCTCGGGGGAGATGTCCAGCAGGAAGGTCAGGTCGGGGGAGAGCCCGCCGGTCGCGAAGCGGTTGAGCTCGGAGACCTCGTCCAGCCCCAGATCGCGGCCGAAGCCCTGATAGGCGAGCGAGGAGTCGACGAAGCGATCGCAGACCACCACGTCGCCGCGGCGCAGGGCCGGGCGGATGACCTGGTCCACGTGGGAGGCGCGGGCCGTCGCGTAGAGCAGCGCCTCGGTGCGGGCGTCGATGGGGCCATGCCCGTGCTCCAAGACCAGGGAGCGCAGCGTCTCTGCGAGCGGGGTGCCGCCGGGCTCGCGGGTGCGCACCACGCGCTCACCGGCGCTCACGAGGGCCGTGGTCAGGCGCGCGGCCTGCGTGGACTTGCCTGAGCCGTCGCCGCCCTCGAAGGTCACGAAGAGACCGGGGCCCGACTCGGGGGCGGTGGGGGTGGCAGGCGGGAAAGAACTCACCTCCCCAGCGTAACGGGCCACCCCGCGCGCTAGCGGCGGTCCTAGGCTGTGCGCATGAGCTCTGCCGACTCTTCCTCCCTGCACCCGAGTACGGTCGTCGTGGCCCTGTGCCGCCCCGAGCGAAACGCGGATGCGCCACTGAATCCGCCCATTGTTCTCTCGTCCACGTTCGTGGGGGACGGGGCTCCAGCTCCGGGGGATCGGGTCTATGCGCGGTACACGAACCCGAGCTGGGAGCCGCTCGAGGAGGCCGTCGCCGAGCTGGAGGGTTCGGATCATCCGGCCCTGGCCTACGCCTCCGGCATGGCGGCCGTGAGCGCCGCCTTCTCGCTCGTGCCGATCGGCGGCACGGTGGTGGTCCCCGCCTCGGCCTACAACGGAACGGTGGGGCTGGCCCGCACCCTGGCCGAGGACGGCGCCCTGAGCGTGCGCGAGGTGGATCCCGCCAACACGGAGGACGTCATCGCGGCCCTGCCCGGCGCGGATCTGCTGTGGCTCGAGTCGCCCACCAACCCGCTCCTCGACGTCGCCGACGTCCCCGCGCTGGTCGCGGCCGCCAAGCAGCACGGCGTGCTCGTGGTGGTGGACAACACCTTCAGCACCCCGCTGCGTCAGCGCCCGCTGGAGCTGGGCGCCGACGTGGTGGTTCACTCCGCCACGAAGTTCATCGCTGGCCACTCCGATGTGCTCATGGGTCTCGTGGTCGTCGCCGACGGCGCCCTGCGGACCAGGCTGGCCGGGCGCCGCACCCTCGCCGGCTCGGTGCCCGGCCCCTTCGAGGCGTGGCTGGCCCTGCGCGGCCTGCGCACCATGGCCCTGCGCCTGGATCGCGCCGAGGCGAGCGCCGCCGAGCTCGCGGCCCGGCTCGAGGCCGAGTCGGCGCTGTCCCGCGTGCGGTATCCGGGCCTGGCCTCTCACCCGCATCACGCGCGCGCCGCGGCCCAGATGAGCGGCTTCGGCGCCGTGATCTCCATCGAGTTCGAGGGCGGCGAGGACGCGGCGGTGCGCTTTGTCCGCGGGCTCGATCTGTTCACCCCGGCCACGAGCCTGGGCGGCGTCGAGTCGCTCGTGGAGCGCCGCCGTCGCCACCCGGGCGAGCCGGAGGCCGTGCCGGTGAGCCTCGTGCGCCTGAGCATCGGCATCGAGCACGTGGAGGATCTCTGGGCGGATCTGCAGCGGGGCCTGCGCGCCGCCGCCGGGACCGCGGGCGCGGCCTGACTAGACTGACGGCATGATGATTGCTCAGATCGCCAGCTTCTGGCTCTACATGGCTGCCGGCGTGGTGGTTGCCGTGATCAGCGTGTGGGCCCTGGTCGATTGCCTGCGCCGCCCGGCCGCGAACTTCCCGGCCATGGGCAAGCTGAGCAAGCCGGCCTGGATGGGCATCACGGGCGTCGCCGCGATCGTCTCGGCGGTCGGCGTCATCTTCATGTCGCCGAGTTCCATCTTCATGATCGCCGCCGCCGTGGGCGCCGGCGTCTACCTGGCCGACGTCAAGCCGGCCGTCTCCGGCAAGGGGAGCAGCTGGTACTGAGCCGCGGAGGCCCGCGCCTCACCGAAGACACCCGCGAGGGGCCGCACCGGGCACGGTGCGGCCCCTCGTACGTTGCTTGAAGGTTGCACGACGGCGGGTGGTTGCCTGGTGTGCGGGCGCCCCCTTTCAGGGCGCCACGGCCTCCCACGCGAAGGTGAGCTCGCCCTGCCGCCAGCGGTGATCGTCGTCGAGCACGGCCCATCCGGCCGCCTTCAGGCGGGCGGCCATGAAGCGCCATCGCTGGCGCAGGCCGAAGGGGGCCACGGCGGTGGAGGCCGCCCACTCGGCGTCCATGGCCTTGAAGAGGGCGTGCACCCTTTCGCCGGGGACGTTGCGGTGGATGAGCGCCTTGGGCAGGCGCTCGGCCAGATCGGAGGGCGCCTCGAGCGAGGCGAGCTGCGTTGCGAGGGTGAGGGTGCGCGGGCCGGAGGCGTCCAGGCCCACCCAGGCGGCGCGGCGCCCGAGCTCGTCGCAGGTTCCCTCCACGACGAGGCCGCCGGGAGCCAGGCGGGAGGTGAGCCGTTCCCAGATCTCCGGCACGTCGGCCTCTTGGTACTGGCGCAGGACATTGAAGAGACGGATCACGGCGGGACGCTCGGCCGTGGGCACCTCGAAGCCGCCGTGGGCGAAGCTCAGGCCCTCGCGGGCGGCGCGGGAGGCCTCGCGCACGCGTTCGGGATCGATCTCGAGACCCGTGACCCTGGCGCGCGGGTTGAGGGCGCGCACCCGCTCGAAGAGCTCAACGGTCGTGACGGGCGCGGCGCCGAAGCCCAGATCCACCAACAGCGGCGAACCGTGCCGCAGCGCGGAGGCGTGGGAGGCGAGGAGCCAGCGGTCCACGCGGCGCATGCGCTGGGTGTGGGTGGTGCCGCGCGTGGGGTTGCCCTGGGGGCCTCGCGCCGACGCGCTGAAACCCTTCGCCTTGTGCACCACGAGGGACAGTCTAGTGGCGCGTCACGTGGGCCCCGGGGCGGCGGCGCACTGAATAGACTGGGGGCATGACCCACACGCTGATCCTGCTCCGCCACGGCCAGAGCGAATGGAACCAGAAGAACCTGTTCACCGGTTGGGTGGACGTGAAGCTGACGGAGCAGGGCCGCGAGGAGGCCCGCCGCGGCGGCGCCATGCTGCGCGAGTCCGGCCTGCTGCCCGACGTCCTGCACACCTCCCTGCTGTCCCGCGCCATCCTCACCGCCAACCTGGCGCTGGAGGAGGCCGACCGCCTGTGGATCCCGGTGGATCGCAGCTGGCGCCTGAACGAGCGCCACTACGGCGCCCTGCAGGGCAAGGACAAGACCCAGGTCCGCGACGAGTTCGGCGAGGACCAGTTCATGGTCTGGCGCCGCTCCTACGATGTGCCGCCGCCGGCCCTGGCCGACGACGATCAGTACTCGCAGATCGGCGACCCGCGCTACGCGGCGCTCGGCGAGGACGCCCCGCGCACCGAGTGCCTCAAGGACGTGCTCGAGCGCATGCTCCCGTACTGGGAGGGCTCCATCAAGGAAGACCTGCGCCAGGGCAAGACGGTCCTGGTCACGGCCCACGGCAACTCGCTGCGCGCCCTGGTGAAGCACCTGGACGGCATCTCCGACGAGGACATCGCCGCGCTGAACATCCCCACGGGCATCCCGCTCGTGTACGAGCTGGACGAGAACTTCCAGCCCACCGTGCCGGGTGGTCGCTACCTGGATCCGGAGGCCGCCGCGGCCAACGCCGCCGCCGTCGCCAACCAGGGCAAGGCCTGATCCAGGTGCCCGACGGCGGGTGGTGACCACCCGCCGTCGGGCACCGCACCCGGGCCCACCAGCCTTCCTACCTTGTCCGCGTACTGACCAGTCGGTCCGCACGCGGCACCGAAGGGCGCTGGTTTTCGGACCACAGCACAACGCCACGAGGGCGGCTCCCCCCAACAGGGGAGCCGCCCTCGTGGCGTCGCTAGCGTTCTAGGACGCGATCAGTCGATCGGCAGGTCCAGGTTCAGGCCCGGCTCCCACTCGCCCGTGACGAGGTAGGTGATCTTGCGGGCCACGGAGACGCCGTGATCGCCGAAGCGCTCCAGGTAGCGGCTCGTCAGCGTGGTGTCCGCCGTGGTCGGCGCCGTCTCGTTCCACTCGGGGGTGGCGACGATGCGGAAGATCGAGGCGTGCAGCTCGTCGATCTGATTGTTCGACTCGATGATGCGGCGGGCCACCGCGAGGTCGCGGGTCTCCAGCAGCTCGCCCAGGTCCCGGGCGATGGTCAGGTCCAGGCGGGCCATCTCCGAGAAGGTCGGCAGCACGGACGCCGGGACGACCGGATCCGGGAAGCGCAGGCGCGTCAGCTGCGCCAGGTGACGGGCGAGATCGCCCATGCGCTCCAGCGAGGCGGACATGCGCAGGGAACCAACGATCATGCGCAGATCGGAGGCGACGGGTCCCTGCAGCGCGAGCACGTCGATGGCGCGCTCGTCGAGCTGGTTCTGCTTGAAGTCGATGCGGGCATCCGCGGCGATGACCTCCTGCGCCAGCTCGGTGTCGGCCGTCGTGAACGACTCCCAAGCGCGCTCGAAGGCATCGGCCACGAGCGACGTCATCTCCGCGAGATCCTCACCAATGGTCTGCAACTCGGCCTGAAAAACCTTGCGCACGCGCGCGTCCTTTCGTTGTCAGCGGCGCCGAATCCGGGCACACGCCCGTCCGGCGTGAACAACTCTCACAGTCGGAGGTGAAGCAAAGGAAGGGGCTGGGTGAACATCAGGTGAACGAGCGCTCTGCGGCGTCATCTCGGGCCAAAAGCCCCTTGCGGGGCTGGTTAGGCTAGCGAACGTGGACCTGCATCTGATCACGGCCGTGGTGGCCGGCGTCGTCGGCCTCGCCCTGGGCGTCGCCGGGCTTGCCGCGTACCGCCACGCCCGCGCGGGCCGGGTGCTTTCCCTGCCCGACGACGAGCCGGAGCTGCCCGCCGGCGCCGCCGACGTGCTCTCCGTCATCGGTCGGGCCTTCGTCCTCGTGGACGATGTGGACGGCGTCGTGAGGGCCAACCCCTCCGCCTACGCGTACGGGCTCGTGCGCGGGCACTCCCTGGTGCATCAGGAGCTCTCGCAGCTCGTGCGCCGCGTGCGCGCGGACGGGGTGATCGAGGAGGGCGAGTTCGACCTCGCCCGCGGCCCCGTGGGCCAGGGGTCCATCGTGGTGCACGTGCGCGCCGCGCCGCTGGGCGGGGAACACATCCTGCTCCTGGCCGATGACCGCACGGAGTTCACCCGCACGGCAGCCATGCGCAACGACTTCGTTGCCAACGTCTCCCACGAGCTCAAGACGCCCGTCGGCGCCGTGTCGCTCCTGGCCGAGGCGATCGACGACGCGGCGGAGGATCCCACCGCCGTCCACCGCTTCGCGGGCCGCCTGGAGAAGGAATCCAAGCGCCTCGCCGCCCTGGTGCAGGGCATCATCGAGCTCTCCCGCCTGCAGGGCACCGACGTGGTGGTCAAGGGCAAGCCGGTCGATGTGCGCCAGCTCCTGGACGAGGCGGTGGACCGGACCTCGATCATCGCGGGAGAGCGCAACGTCCGCGTGGGCGTCGGCGGCGCCGAGGAGGCTTGGGTCTACGGCGACGGCGACCTGCTCATGACGGCCTTCCGCAATCTCATCGACAACGCGATCCGCTACTCACCGGCCGACACCACGGTCGGCGTGGGGCTGCGCCGGCGCGACGGCCTGGTCACGGTCTCCGTGACCGACCAGGGGCCGGGCATCGCCCCGGACGAGCAGGAGCGCGTGTTCGAGCGCTTCTACCGCGTGGACGCCGCCCGGGCGCGCGCCACCGGCGGCACGGGCCTCGGCCTGAGCATCGTCAAGCACGTCGTCGCCAACCATGGCGGCGAGGTCACGCTGTGGTCCCAGCCGGGTCAGGGATCCACCTTTACCGTCCGTCTCCCCGAGATCGAGGAGCGGGAGGACGACCGCGAGGTCGTCGCATCGAGGGCCGGCGGCGTCGCCGCCGGGGAAAGTGAGCAACGTTGACACGCATCCTGGTCGTGGAGGACGAAGAGTCCCTGAGCGATCCGCTGCAGTACCTGCTGCAGCGCGAGGGCTTCGACGTGGACGTGGTGGCGGACGGGGAGGAGGCCGTGCGGCATTTCGATCTGCACGGCGCCGATCTAGTGCTGCTCGACCTCATGCTGCCGGGCCTGCCGGGCACCGAGGTGTGCCGCCAGGTCAGGGCCCGCTCCAACGTCCCCGTCATCATGCTGACGGCGAAGGACTCGGAGATCGACAAGGTCGTGGGCCTCGAGCTGGGCGCCGACGACTACGTCACCAAGCCGTACTCGGCCCGCGAGCTCGTGGCGCGCATCCGCGCCGTGCTGCGCCGCCAGGGCGAGCCGGAGGAGTTGGTGAGCGCCACCGTGGAGGCCGGCCCGGTCCGCATGGACGTGGAGCGCCACGTCGTCACGGTCTCGGGGGAGCGCGTGGCGCTGCCCCTGAAGGAGTTCGAGCTGCTGGAGATGCTGCTGCGCAACGCCGGCCGCGTCATGACCCGCGGCCAGCTCATCGACCGCGTGTGGGGCTCCGACTACGTGGGGGACACCAAGACGCTCGACGTGCACGTCAAGCGCCTGCGCTCCAAGATCGAGTCGGATCCGGCCCGCCCCGCGCACCTCGTGACGGTGCGCGGCCTGGGCTACAAGTTCGAGGGCTGACGCCCCCTTTTCCCAGTGTTCGACGGCGGCTGCTCACCTCCCAGCGGGAGGCGAGGAGCCGCCGTCGGGCGTTGGAGGCCGCCCCAGCGGCGGCGGCCCGCCCCAGCGGCGGCGGCCCGCTCCAGCGCGCGGCGGCCCGTCCAACGCGCCGCGATCACCACACAGCGAAGGGCTCCCCACCGTGACGGTGGGGAGCCCTTCGCTACGCTGTGCGGGGCGAGTCAGTGAGACTCGGCGGCCTCGCTCGGCTTGAGGTGCTCGGCGTTGGACTCGTCGAAGCCGCCCGGGACGTACTGGGCGTACTCCTTCAGGGTGCCGTCCACGACCGGGACGTTGACGGACTTGGCCGCGTCGTTGCCCGTGGTGATGGAGACCTTGAAGTTCAGGCCCGGGTTGGTGGTCTTGTCCAGGCCGGCGTCGGCGCCGGAGCCCGGGATGGTGAACTGCTCGGCGAACTGCTCGTCCTGCAGGTTGACGCTGGACTTGGCCTTGACCGGCAGCTCGATGGTCTTCTCGCCGGCCTTGATGCTCAGCGTCGAGTCCTTGGCGGACTCGTTGGAGACCTGGCCGATGAAGCGCGCGGGCTTGTCAGCGCCGTTGGTCACGAGCATGAGGTTGCGCACCTGCACCTCGGTGCCCCAGATGCCGATGCCGTCGGAGGCGTCGTAGTGGATGGTGGTGGCCTGATCGTTGATGGCGCCACAACCGGACGCGCCAAGGGCCAGGACGGCCAGTGCTGCGGCGGCGGCAGCCTGACGGGCGCGGTACTTCTTCACTTCGATCGCTCCTCGAGAGTGGACGACGGGGTCTCGGGTCCGGGCGCGCTTGGGTGCGAGTGGACACCGATCTTCTACACAGTGTAGTCAACGCGCGGGCCGATCGTTGACACGGTTGCGCGGCGCCGTGCGCGGCGCGTTTCGCGATGGGCGCAGTGGGTGCCGGCGGCTCACCCCTCGTCCTGCGCGGCCCCGCATGCTAAACTGGGTGGTCTGGAAAGGGGATTATCCACATGGTTTTTGAGGTTGGAGAGACGGTCGTCTACCCCCACCATGGTGCCGCAATGATCGAAGAGATCAAGATGCGCACCATCCGTGGCGAGGAGAAGATGTACCTCAAGCTTCGGGTCGCCCAGGGCGATCTGACGATCGAGGTCCCCGCAGAAAACGTCGACCTGGTCGGCGTGCGCGATGTGGTGGGCCAGGAGGGTCTTGACCACGTGTTTGAGGTGCTGCGCGCCGAGCACGTGGAGGAGCCCACCAACTGGTCCCGCCGTTACAAGGCGAACCTGGAGAAGCTGGCTTCCGGCGACGTGAACAAGGTGGCCGAGGTCGTCCGCGATCTGTGGCGCCGCGAGAACGACCGCGGCCTGTCCGCGGGCGAGAAGCGCATGCTGGCCAAGGCGCGCCAGATCCTCATCTCCGAGCTGGCCCTGGCCAAGAAGCTCGAAGAGGACGAGGCCGGGGCCGTGCTGGACGAGGTCCTCGCGACCAAGTAGGCACCGCCCACGCAGTCATCGAGGAGGCCCGCACCGATTCGCTCGGTGCGGGCCCCTTTGCGTGCGCCTCGCTGAGAGCGCGGGGCGCCGGGCGGTGCGTAGGCTGGGAGGCGTGAGTACTCCGCAGCCCGCCAGCACCTCGTCCGCCGCCCGCACCGCGATCATCGTGGTGGCGGCCGGCCAGGGAACCCGCCTCGGCGCCGGCGCGCCCAAGGCCCTCGTGCCGCTGGCCGGTCGGCCCCTGCTCGCCCACGCGCTCGACGTGGCCGTTGACCCCGCGCTCGCGGCGACCGTGGTGGTCGTGACGCCCCCGGGCGACGACCGGCTCGACGCGACCGTCGCCGCCGCGGCCAGGCCCGGCGTGAACGTGATCGGCGTGCAGGGCGGGGAGACCCGCCAGGCCTCCGTCGCGGCCGGCCTGGCGGCCGTCCCCGAGGCGCGGCGCGTTCTGGTGCACGACGCCGCGCGTTCACTGACCTCGACCGCCCAGTTTGAGCGCGTGGCCGGGGCCCTAGCCGCCGGCGCCGTGGCCGTGGTGCCGGGGCTCGCCGTCGTGGACACCATCAAGCTCGTCGACCGCCAGGGCCGCGTGACCTCGACGCCCGAGCGCTCGCGGCTGCGCGCAGTGCAGACGCCCCAGGGCTTCGATGCCTCGCTCCTGCGCCGCGCCCACGCCTCCGCGGCGGGAGGCGACGTGAGCGACGACGCCGGGCTCATGGAGGCCGCCGGCGCGATCGTGCAGGTCGTGGAAGGTGAGGAACGCGCCTTCAAGATCACCCATCCGCGCGACCTGGAGCGCGCTGAGCGCCTGCTGGCCGAGCTGCGCCCCGGGCCGGACGAGGTCTTCGACGTGGAGGCGCCGGCTGCGGCGCCCGGCGGCCCGAGGATCGGCCTGGGCATCGACGTCCACGCCTTCAGCGAGGACGAGGGCACCGAGCTGTGGCTGGCCGGGCTGCACTGGCCGGGGGAGCGCGGGCTGTCCGGGCACTCCGACGGCGACGCCGTGGCCCACGCCGCCTGCGATGCGCTCTTCTCCGCCGCCGGCATCGGCGACCTCGGCACGCACTTCGGCACCTCGCGGCCCGAGTACGCCGGGGCCTCCGGCGCCCGCCTGCTGGGGGAGGCCTGCCGCCTCGTGCGCGAGGCGGGCTTCGAGATCGAGAACATCAGCGTGCAGTTCGTGGGCAACCGGCCCAAGTTCTCCCCTCGCCGGGCCGAGGCCGACGCGGCGCTGAGCGCCGTCGCCGGCGCCCCCGTCTCCGTCATTGCGACGACGAGCGACGGCCTGGGCTTCGAGGGCGAGGGGGCCGGGATCTCGGCTCGCGCCGTCGCGCTCCTGCGCCCGGCCCGCTAAGCAGGCCCCACGCCGTCGTGCGGGGGACCGTAAAACCGGCCCCACGCCGTCGGGCAGGCCGCCGAGCGTCTCGCCCCCCTTGCCCACCTGCACTAACGTTGGGCGCGTGAGCCTGCGTTTCTACGACACCCGCACCCAGCAACTGCGCGACTTCGAGCCGCTCGAGCCCGGCAAGGCGGGGCTCTACTACTGCGGCGCCACGACGCAGGGTATGCCCCACGTGGGCCACGTCCGCTCGGCCGTCGCTTTCGACCTCGTGCGCCGCTGGCTGACGCACCGCGGGCTCGAGGTCACGGTGGTGCGCAACGTGACGGACATCGACGACAAGATCCTCGAGAAGTCTCGCCTCTCCTATGAGGACCCGGCCTCGCTGGGCCCGGATTACCACGCCGACGAGCCGTGGTTTGCGCTGTCGTACCGCTTCGAGCAGGCCTTCCACGCGGCCTACGCCGCGCTCGGCGTGCTGGCGCCCACCTACGAGCCGCGCGCCACGGGCCACATCACCGAGATGCACGAGCTGATCCAGCGCCTCATCGACGCCGGCCACGCCTACCCGGCCTTGGACGACTCGGGCGACGTGTACTTCGACGTGCGTTCCTACGACGCGTACGGCGACCTGACCAACCAGCATGTTGACGACATGATGGACGCGGCCGACGCCGATCCCCGCGGCAAGCGCGACATGCGTGACTTTGCGCTGTGGAAGGGGCAGAAGGCCTCCGAGCCGGAGACCGCCTCGTGGCCGAGCCCGTGGGGCCGCGGCCGCCCGGGCTGGCACCTCGAGTGCTCCGCCATGGCGCACAAGTACCTTGGCGCCGCGTTCGACATCCACGGCGGCGGCCTTGACCTGCGCTTCCCGCACCACGAGAACGAGCTGGCCCAATCCACGGCGGCGGGCGACGCCTTCGCGACCTTCTGGATGCACAACGGCCTCGTCACGTACGAGGGCGAGAAGATGTCCAAGTCCATCGGCAACACGATCTCCCCCGAGGAGATGCTGGCGGTGGCGCCGGCTCGTGTGGTCCGCTACTTCCTGGGCCAGGCGCACTACCGCTCGCAGCTCGACTACTCGCCCTCCTCGCTCGCGGAGGCCGGGGCGGCCGTGGAACGCATCGATCGCTTCCGCGAGCGCGCCTGGGCCCTCGTGCTTCCCGAGGACGGCGACTTCGGCTTTGTTGGCGGCACCGTTCCCGAGGCCTTCGGCGCGGCGATGGACGACGACCTCAATGTGCCCGCGGCCCTGGCCGTGCTGCACGAGACCGTGCGCTCCGGAAACGCGGCCGTGGACGCGGGCGATGCTGAGGCGGCGGCGCAGGCCGTCACCGCGGTGGAGGCCATGCTCGAGGTGCTCGGCCTCGGTGAGCTGCCCGCGGGCGGTGCCGAGGCGGACGCCGCGACGCAGACGGCGCTGGACGTGCTGATCCAGGCGCGCCTCGAGGCCCGCTCGGCCGCCCGCGCCGCCAAGGACTGGGGCGCCTCCGACGCGATCCGCGACGAGCTCGCGGCCGCCGGGATTGAGGTGGCCGACGGCGCCCAGGGCGCCAGCTGGTCGCTCAAGCGCGACTGAGCGCCCCGCCGGAGCGGCCTTCCCAGCCGTGCATGCGCAAAGGGTGTTTGGCGCGAGTTTTACTCGCGCCAAACACCCTTTGCGCATGCGGGGGAGGTTGTGGTGCCCGACGTCGTGCTGTGTCTGCGACTCAGCGACTTGACAGCACGCTGTCGTGACGCGGAACACGTGCGCCGCCGCAAGGCGCGTCGGCTTGCGTAGACTGGTGCCGCGCCCACCGGCGCGCAGATTTACCGACGAGAGGTCAGGCATGTCCGCCCCCAAGAAGGCACCACGCAACAAGAAGGGTCCCCTCAAGGGCACGGGCGGGCTCGGCCGCAAGGCGTTGGAAGGCAAGGGCCCCACGCCCAAGGCCGAGGATCGCGTTTACCACAAGGCCCACCGCGCCAAGATGCTCAAGGAGCGCGCCGAGGCCAAGCGTCCCGGCGGCGGCGTGGCCCCCAAGCGCCACACCGGCCGCAACAAGCGCGCCGAGGAATACGTGTCCGGCCGCAACTCCGTGCTGGAGGCGCTGCGCGCCGACATCCCGGCGAAGGCCCTGCACCTGGCCACGCGCCTCGAGACCGATGACCGCGTGCGTGACATCCTGAAGATCGCCGCCGAGCGCCGCATCCCGCTGCTGGAGCAGAGCCGCCTCGAGCTTGACCGCATGACCGACGAGTCGGTGCACCAGGGCGTCGTCCTGCAGGTGCCGCCGTACGAGTACGAGGACTCAGCCGACACGCTGCAGCGCCTGGCCGGTCAGTACAAGGCCGGTCACCTAGCCCACCCGCCGCTCGTCATTGCGCTGGACGGCATCACCGATCCCCGCAACCTCGGCGCCATCATCCGCTCGGCCTCCGCCTTTGGCGCGCAGGCCGTGGTGATCCCCGAGCGCCGCGCCGCCGGCGTGACCGCCACCGC
This sequence comes from Galactobacter valiniphilus, assembly GCF_003575975.1. GTDB lineage: Bacteria > Actinomycetota > Actinomycetes > Actinomycetales > Micrococcaceae > Galactobacter > Galactobacter valiniphilus. The sequence continues at coordinate 64,652 of NZ_QQXK01000020.1, forward strand.
GTGGAAGACCTCCGCCGGTGCCGCCGCTCGCGTGCCGGTCACGCGCGCCACGAACCTGAACTCCGTTCTGAAGACCGCCAAGACCCAGGGCTACTACGTGCTGGGCCTGGACGGCGGCGGCGACGTGCTGCTGCCGGGCCTCGAGCTGGCGACCGAGCCGGTCATCGTGGTGGTGGGTTCCGAGGGCAAGGGCCTCTCCCGCCTGGTCTCCGAGAACTGCGACCAGATCGTCTCCATCCCGATCGACTCCGCCATGGAGTCGCTCAACGCCTCGATGGCCGTGGGCATCACGCTCTACGAGATCTCCCGCAAGCGCGGCCAGGCCGGCGTCTGATCCACGCCGGAGCCGGGACAGTTCCTGGCTCCACCGCCGCTGCCGGCGGGGCTCCTCTGAGAGGGGATGCAAGAAGGGCGGCCCACTCATCGGTGGGCCGCCCTTCTTGCGTTGTGGGGGAGCGACGGTCGGGAGGACGGGACACCAGGGGAAGGCGCGGTAGCCGGCCGCGCGCTCCGGTGAGCCGCGCGTGATGTGCGGAGTGCCCGGCTCGCGCTGCCCGAAGCCTGCGGTCGCCGCTCCTCGCGGCACGAACTGGAAGATTCCAGTGACCTGCCTCACATTTCGGGGTGAATCGGGTACTTTTCGGCGGTGAATGGGTGGCGCCCGGCCGGGTGTTGGGTCAAAAATTCGCGGAATCTCGGGGAAGGTGGGCGGTCGGGCGCTGCGCGAGCTGTGGGAGGGTCCGATTTTGCCCGTCTCAGGAATCCGTGTAGAGTCTTCTCGTGTCGCCACGACGTTCTGGGATACCAAAACGAACGGATGACACAGAAGCTTCATTGTAGTGATCCTGGTTGTTTGGGCTGGGGGTAGCTGGTGGGGTGTTCGTTGTTTGAGAACTCAATAGTGTGCCAAGTTTGTTGACACCGTTTTTTATTTGAAATGGTGTTGCTTGCCGTCCTCACCCCGTGAGGGCGATGTGAGCGATAGCCATGGAACAAATTGAT